>JAVVWR010000034.1:0-1882 GCA_036652035.1 Burkholderiaceae bacterium
CGCGGTCGCGAGACTTAGCTCGCCTGCAGCACGTCGATTCCGCCCAGGTAAGGCCGCAAGGCCTCGGGCACGGTGATTGAACCGTCGGCGTTCTGGTAGTTCTCCAGCACCGCCACCAGGGTGCGGCCCACCGCCAAACCCGAGCCGTTCAAGGTGTGAACCAGTTCAACCTTGCCCGCCGCCGTCTTGTAGCGAGTTCCCATGCGGCGCGCCTGGAAGGCTTCGCAATTCGAGATCGACGAGATCTCGCGGAAGGTGTTCTGCGCCGGCAACCAGACCTCCAGGTCGTAAGTCTTGCTCGCGCCAAACCCCATGTCACCGGTGCACAGCAGCACCGCGCGGTAAGGCAGGCCGAGCTTTTTCAGCACCGCTTCGGCGTTGCCGACCATTTCTTCGAGCGCGGCGTACGAGGTCTCGGCCGTGGTCACCCGCACCATCTCGACCTTGTCGAACTGGTGCTGGCGGATCATGCCGCGGGTGTCGCGTCCGTAGCTGCCGGCCTCAGAGCGGAAGCACGGCGTGTGCGCGGTGAGTTTCAAGGGCAGGTCAGCTTCCTTGAGCATGTCGCCACGCACCGAGTTGGTGAGCGAGACCTCCGAGGTCGGAATCAGGTAGAGCGGTTCGCCCTCGCCATCTTGGCCGCCCTTCTTGGCCGCAAACAGGTCTTGCTCGAACTTCGGCAACTGGCCCGTGCCCAGCAAGGTCTCGGCGTTGACGATGTAAGGCGTGTAGCACTCGGTGTAGCCATGCTCGAGCGTCTGGACGTCAAGCATGAACTGGGCGAGCGCGCGATGCAGGCGAGCCACCGGGCCGCGCATGAAGGCAAAGCGAGCGCCGGCGAGCTTGGCGCCAGTATCGAAGTCCAGACCCAGCGGCGCACCGAGGTCGACGTGGTCCTTGACCTCGAAGTCAAAGACGCGCGGCGTACCCCAACGACGCTGCTCGAGGTTGTCGTGCTCGTCCTTGCCGACCGGAACCGATTCATGCGGCAGGTTGGGAAGGTCGAGCAGCAAGGCGTCGAGCCGGCCACGGATGCCAGCGAGCTGATCTTCCAGCAGTTTGAGCTCGTCAGGAATGCCAGCGGCCTCGGCCATCAGGCCGCTGGCGTCTTCACCCTTGGCCTTGGCTTGGCCGACCTGCTTGGAGAGCGCGTTGCGGCGCGCCTGCAGCTCTTCGGTGCGGGTCTGGACGACCTTGCGCTCGGCCTCGAGCAGGTTGAAGGCCTCGATCGGAAAGGCGTAAGGCCGGGTGGCGAGCCGCGCCACGGTGGCGTCGAGCTGCTTGCGCAGGAGGGTGATGTCGAGCATGGCGTGTCCTTCATGGCCCGCGCCAGCGGGCCGCAACAACAATCTGGAATTCAGTGAAAACGCGCCGACAGTGGCGCGCGGGCCGATTACCGCGAGGTGCGAGAACTTCGCGGCATGGCGCAAGGCGGCAGGAAAAAGCGCGGCTTCATGAGCTGAATTGTCGCGCCGGGCCCGCAGCGGCGCAAATCGCAGCCCGGCGGTCCTGCGACACACCACCGGCGACCCGGGTGTTCCCCAGGACGCAAGCGGACCACATCACCACTTGCGGTCGAAGAACTGGTAGAGGCCCGCCTCGCTCATGTCTCGGGCGTCGCCCACCTCGCCTTCAAGCGTGGCGTAGACGGCGCGGCCGTTGGCGTCGAGCACCGCCAGGGTCGGAATGCCTTTCTTGAGCGGAACACCGTAGGCCTCGGCCAGATCGAGGTTCTTCTTGAAGCGGCCGACATCGACCTTGACCGTGACCAGTTGCCGATCAACCAGCGCCTTCAAGCGCCCTTCCTTGATCTGCTGGTCAAGCACGCGGCAGTCGGGGCACCAGTTGGCGCCGAACACGACCATCACCTTCTTGCCCTCGG
>JAVVWR010000034.1:1982-32178 GCA_036652035.1 Burkholderiaceae bacterium
CGGCAGTCGGGGCACCAGTTGGCGCCGAACACGACCATCACCTTCTTGCCCTCGGCACGCGCGCGCTCGAGCGCGCGAGCGATATCGGCCTTGGCATCGGCCGCCTCGTCGTAGCCCTGCCACTTGGGAGCGGCCGGTGCCGCTGCGACGCCCTGCGCCGGGCTGGTCTGAGCGAGTGCAGCCAAGGGCAGGAAAGCTGCCGCCAGCAAAGCAGCCAGGGTCTTAGTCATCGATGTCCTTGTCGGGTGCAGTCGGCTTGGCTGGCTTGGCTCGCCCGCTGCGATTGGCCTCCCGCAGCTGCAAGAGGCGCTCGCCGATGCGGGCTTCAAGCCCGCGGTCGGTCGGGCGGTACCAGTGAGTGGGCGCCATTCCGTCGGGTAAGTAGCGCTCGCCCGCCGCGAAGCCGCCCGCCTCGTCGTGCGCGTAACGATAGCCGTCGCCGTAGCCCAAGTCCTTCATCAAGCGCGTCGGCGCGTTGCGCAAATGCATCGGCACCGGGCGGGTGATGTCTTTCTGCACCAGGGCGCGCACCTCGTTGTAGGCCTTGTAGACCGCGTTGCTCTTGGCGGCCACCGCCAGATAGACCACCGCCTGCGCCAGCGCCAGCTCGCCCTCGGGCGAACCGAGGCGTTCGTAAATGTCCGCCGCGTCGCGCGCGAGCTGGGTGGCGCGCGGGTCGGCCAGACCGATGTCTTCGACCGCCATGCGGATCACGCGCCGCGCGATGTAGCGCGCATCGGCGCCACCGTCGAGCATGCGCACCATCCAGTAGAGCGCGGCATCGGGGTCGGAACCGCGCACCGACTTGTGCAGCGCCGAGATCTGGTCGTAGAAGTTCTCGCCCCCCTTGTCGAAACGGCGCAGCGTGGCGGGCAGGGCCCGGCGCAGAAACGCGGCGTCGAGCCGACCAACCTTTTTGTCGTGCGCCATGTTGGCCGCCACGTCCAGGGCGTTGAGAAGACGGCGCGCGTCGCCATCGGCCAGATCGGCCAGGATGCGACGGGCGTCGGCGTCGAGTTCAAGCCCGGGCAGTTCGCGTTCGAGCGCGCGATCGATCAGCTGCTCGAAGTCGGCGGCGGCGAGCGGCTCCAGCACATATACCGCGGCGCGCGAGAGCAAGGCGCCAACCACTTCGAAGCTGGGGTTCTCGGTGGTCGCGCCGACAAAAACAAACAGCCCGGCTTCAACGTGCGGCAGAAATGCGTCTTGCTGCGACTTGGAAAAACGATGAACTTCGTCGACAAACACCACGGTCGGCTTGCCGGTGGCGGCAAGCGTCGCGGTGGCGCGCTCGACCGCGTCGCGAATGTCCTTGACCCCGCCCAGCACCGCCGAGATCGCAATGAAAGGCAGGCCGAAAGCATCGGCCATGAGCCGCGCCAGCGTGGTCTTGCCCACGCCCGGCGGCCCCCACAGGATCATCGAATGCGGGCGGCCGGATTCAAACGCCACCTGCAGCGCCTGCCCCTCGCCCAAGAGGTGACGCTGGCCCACCACTTCGCTGATGTGGCGCGGACGCAAGCGCTCGGCCAGGGGTTCCGCCATCGATCCCGCCAGCGGTGTGGCTTCAGAGTTGAAAAGATCATTCGTCATGTTGATACACCTTCATTGCAGGCTAGCATCGCAGCGAGCCCGGCTGCCCTCTCGTGCCTGCACCTCAACCTAATAGGAGTCCGGAATGCTATCGAGTCGTCTCGCATGGTTTGGAATGCTCTTGTTGAGTCCACTTGGCCTCGCTTTTGCCGCCGAAGCCAACGCCAACGCCAACGCCAACGCCATGATGCAGAAAGCGGCGGCGGCCAAGGGCGCCCAGGTCACTGCCGCCGGCGTGGTGCTTACCCCGATCAAAAGTGGCAAAGGCGCCACACCCACCACGGCCGACTGGGTCAAGGTCCATTACACCTTGCGCCACCCGGACGGACCGGAAATCGAAAGCTCGCGCCGCCTGGGCCAGCCGGCCGTGGTGGATCTGGCAACAGCCGGCGCCTGCTTTCAGGAAGGCTTGGTCAAGATGAAGGTCGGCGGCCGCGCCCGCATCACCTGCCCGGCTGCTACCGTTCGCGGCTCGCACGGTTCAAGCATCAAACCGACGCCCGGCCTGCCCTACGAGTTCCAGGTCGAGCTGCTGGGCATCGTCAAGCACCCCTGATATCCGTAACGGAAACACGATGACTATTCGTTTTGTTCTGGCCGCACTCGCTGCCGTCATTACCCTGCCCGCCGCCGCGCAGGATGCCGCTCTCGACCAGGCCGCCAAGGAAGCGGGCGCAACCCGCACCAATAGCGGCCTCGTCTACCGATCGCTCAAGGACGGCACGGGCGCCAGCCCCGCCGCTACCGACACGGTGAAGGTCCACTACAAGGGCAGCTTCCCCGACGGCAAGGAGTTTGACTCCTCGTATGGCCGCGGCCAGCCCGCCACCTTCCCGCTCAACCAGGTGATCCCGTGCTGGACCGAAGGCGTGCAAAAGATGAAGGTCGGCGGCAAGGCCAAACTCACCTGCCCGGCCTCGATCGCCTACGGCTCGCGCGGCGCGGGCAAGGTCATCCCGCCCGACGCCACGCTGCAATTCGACGTTGAACTGCTGGGCATCAACGGCAAGTAGGCACGATCGAGGGCGCCGGAAACGAGCCCTCATGACTTGAGTCGGCCGCTTGCCGCGGTGAAGCTGAAAAGGCCCGTTCGGCGCCCATCGAGCGGGCCTTTTCACGCCGGCCAATTTTGACCGGCAACCAGCACCGACGCAGGAGAGCGCCATGCCAGCACTGGAATTGGGTTCGAGCGGAACTAAGGTCACAAAGCTGCAACAGGCGCTGCTCGATGCCGGCTTTCCCCCCGGCGCAATCGATGGCGACTTTGGCGCAGGCACCGAAGCTGCGGTGATCGCCTATCAGCGCAGCCAGGGCTTGCTCGCCGACGGCAAGGCGGGTCCACGCACCCAGGCCGCTCTCGGTCTGGTCAAGACCGACAAACTGCCATCGGTACTGGACAAAATCGATGTTCAGATCGTGGCGCAAATGTTTCCTCACACGCCGCTGGGCGCGATCAAGAGAAATCTTCCTTTCGTGCTCGCCGCGCTGGAGGAAGCGAAGCTGGTCGACCCACCGATGGTCTTGATGGCGCTCGCCACTATCCGCGCCGAGACCGAGGGCTTCGAACCCATCGCCGAAGGCCTGTCGCGCTTTAACACCTCACCCAACGGCCATCCCTTCGATCTCTATGACATGCGCGCCGACCTTGGCAATCGCGGCACGCCCGACGGTGACGACTTCAAGGGCCGCGGCTTTATCCAACTCACCGGCCGCGCCAACTACCAGACTTACGGCGAACGTCTGGGAATCGACCTGGAAAACCACCCTGACCTGGCCAGCGATCCCAAGGTTGCAGCCCGCGTTCTGGCGGCGTTTCTAAAAGACAAGGAACTGCGCATCAAAACCGCCCTGCTCGACGATGACCTGCGCGACGCGCGCCGCGCTGTCAATGGCGGCTCGCACGGACTCGACCGATTCTCCGAGGCGTATGAGATTGGCGACAGCTTGATCGCCTGATCCGCCGCATCCGATCGACATTCAATGAACCGACTCATCGTTGAAATGAGTGTCGAAACCTCTTACACCGGCAGCGAACCACCCCTCGGATAAGCGTAATAAACAACGAAAAATCAAATCGTTACACCGTTTTTTAGAAGCTGGCACAGGAACTGCTTAAAGAAAGCGCGGCTAGCAAACGCAGCCGAACATGACGAGCCCAAGGAGAAATTCATGAAACGTGTCCTGACAACCATGGCGTTTGCAATTGGTCTCGCTACCGCGGCGACCGCAGCCCATGCTGACTTCCTGTTCGACAATTTCAGTGACGATCAAGGTCCGGTGATCGACAACTCGATCGGCGGCATCGTCAGCAGCGGTTATCAGGCTGTCTCGGCTGGCAACACCGATATCGCCAATTTCTACCGCCAACTGGCCACCAGCCTTACTGGCGGCGCACCCGGATCCAAGATCGAAGCTCATGTGATTGGTGGCTTGTTCAATTCATCGCAGAGCACACCCAACGCGACCGGCTTCTCGACCGTTGACTGGCGTATCGGCGCCACCGGCACAGGCACCGCCAACCTGTCGGCCTGGCAAAGCCTGGCGCTGTCGGTTCAGATCGCGGCGGCTGACATCGCCAATGGCGCGATCCGCTTCTTCCTGGTTGACGCCGACGGCACCTCGATCCAGACCGTGATGAACATTGCGGCGCCCATCATTTTTGGATCGCCGCAGACCTTCAACAAGAACTTTTCCGACTTTTCCGTGGTCAACGCCGGCACCACCGCCGGCTTTGATTGGACTCAGTTCAAGAACGCTGCGCTGACCATCGACGGTCAGGCCATTCCGTCGCTGGACGTCTCGATCGACATCATCAAGGCCGTTCCCGAGCCCGGTTCGCTGGCGCTGCTCGGCACCGCGCTCGCTGGCATCGCTTTTGTCAGCCGGCGCCGTCGTCAGCAATAGCCGCCAGCCGTCATTAAGTGCGTAACGAAAAGCGCGGCCTTCGGGCCGCGTTTTTCTTTGGCTCAGTTACAGCTTCCGTGCGAGCAAACCGCACCACTCATAAATGACCCAGCTGCTGTCTTCGAGCGAACGGACGCCGGGAAGAAAATCACCCAGCAACCAGGGACCATCGAGTCGAACCAGTTGTGTCGGTGCCATGACAGGCTGGAGCCCCGCTTCGGCAAACTCCGCCGCCACCCGCGGAACATCGAAACCGTGGACCACGAGCACGACGCGGGAGATGCCTTCACGCCGCAGAATCTCGGCGCTTTTCATGGCGTTCTCATGCGTATTGCGCGATGTGTCCTCAAGCCAGCGCACTGGAACGCCCCACTCGCCAACCAAGGCCTCTCGCATCAAATCGGCTTCGGTGCGCGTATCACTCTTGACGCTGCCGCCGCTCACCAACACCGGCAGGCGCAGTTCGCGCGCGAGCCGGGCCCCGTATCGAACCCGCTCCAGGGTCAGACGGCCCAGCGTGTCGCCGCCATACTCGAGCGCGTTGCGCCGAACCCCGCCCCCCAAGATGACAATCGCCTGTGCATGGCGAGCCGCCTCGAGACTGACGGGCTGAGTCGGGCTCAGGCTGGCCAGCAGCCACGCTGCCACCGCGGGCAGCGATAACAGCCAAAGCAACAGCGCGCCCAGAGCCGCGATCCACCCGCCGGCCCGGCGCCAGCGCCAGCGCGCGAGGAGTAGACCAGCGAACACCAACAGCAAGGGCCCGGCGGGCGGCAGAACCAGCGCCTTGACCACAGCCTTGACCCACGCGATGGCGTCCAAGCTCACTCGCCTAACTGACGCCCGCAAGAAGCTCGCGCAAGTACCGCACCGGGATCGCGTAGCTGATGCCCGAGGGCTGCGACAGCGCGGATTCCTTGGTGCCCTTGACGAACACCATGTTGATCACGCCCACCACGGCACCGCTCGCGGCGTCGTAGAGCGGACTGCCACTGTTGCCGGGATACGCCGTGGCGTCGAGCTGGTAGATCGGGAAGGGGCCTTTGGAGAGCCGGCGGATGGTTTTGGCATCGAGCTCACGCGAGTTCCCGGGCGCAATCGCAATCGGTGTCACCGCCGCGATCATGGCTTGATGCGTGGCCGGATTGACACCCAGCACCGTGCCGATCGGGAACCCGGTAAAGAGCAGGCGATCGCCATCGCGCAAATAGGCATCGGGCGCAAGCTCGAGCGCAGGGATCGGTTCTCCCACCAGCTTGAGCAAGGCCAGATCGTGTTCAGGATCAACCGCCACCCGCGTGGCCATCCGCGGTTGAGCCGGCTTGCCATCGGCTCCCGGCTGAACCACCACCATGGATTCCGGCGCAGCGCCGCTATCGAGCAAGCCATCGACCACATGGGCGTTGGTCGCGATCAGAGAACCATTGCCCACCGCGAACCCGGTCCCGCGGAATAAAAAGGGCGGCGAACGGGTGCGCTGGACCGATCCCACCGCAACCAAACCGGCCTTGACCCGGTCAATCGCCCGTGGCGCCTGTGCGCGCGCATCAGGCAACCAGGGCAGTCCCGACATGGCGAGCAAGTGCCCCAGGGCACGGCGACGATCGATCCAGATGGACTCCATGCGCTCTCCCGACCCCGACATCAGGGCAAAACGGCCGCCGAAGCGGCGCTGGAAAACCGGGCGATATACCAATCGATCGCCTCGGCCAGGCCGGCCCGCACGGCGTGCGTCGGAACCAAGCCCAGGCGCTCGCGCGCGCGCTTGATGTCGGCCAGCGAATGCCGCACGTCACCGGAGCGAAAGTCGCGGTACTCGGGCGCGGCCACGGCCAGCTCGGGGCGACGCGACTGCAGCGCCAAGGCCAGCTCGCGATGCAGCTGATTGAGCGTGGTTCGATCACCCACCGCCACGTTGTAGACGGTGTTGATCGCATCCGGCCGCATCGTGGTCGCGGCCAGCAGATTGGCCTGGACCGCATTGGCCACGAAGCTGAAGTCACGGCTGGTTTCGCCGTCACCATTGATCACGCAGGGCTCGCCCTTCAACATCGCCGCCGCCCAGCGCGGAATCACGGCGGCGTAAGCGCCGTTGGGGTCTTGCCGCGGACCGAAGACATTGAAATAGCGCAGCCCCACCGTTTCCATGCCGTAGGTGCGAGCAAAGACCTGCGCGTAGAGCTCGTTGACGTACTTGGTCACCGCGTAGGGCGAAAGCGGCTGCCCGATCGTGTCCTCGACCTTGGGCAACCCGGGGTGATCGCCGTAGGTCGAACTGCTTGCCGCGTAGACCAATCGCGCCCGGGCGTCGCGCGCGGCCACCAGCATGTTGAGAAAGCCGGTGGCGTTGGCGGCGTGGGTGGCAAGCGGATTGTCGATCGATCTCGGCACCGAACCCAGCGCTGCTTCGTGCAAAACCACGTCAACCCCGGCGCAGGCGTGCTGGCAGGTCGCCGCCTCGACGATGTCGCCCTCGATGAAGGTATGACGCGACCACGCCTCTTCGCCCACGATCGCCCGCACCTCGTCGAGGTTGCGGCGGTGGCCGGTGGCGAAGTTGTCGAGCGAGACCACGGTCTGCCCAAGCTCGAGCAGCTTCTGCAGCAGATGCGAACCGATGAAGCCCGCGCTGCCTGTCACCAGCCAGCGCCGCGGCGACGCGCGCAGTTCCGCCTGAGCGCGCTCGTAGGCGATCGGGGCGGCGGTATCAGAGACGCCAGACATGGAGTCCCTTGGCCTTGAGTTGGTCCGCGTTCATCACGCACTTCACATCGACCAACAAGCCGCCGGGGGCCAGCTTGGCGGCGTACTCGGCGACCGAGTGCTGCTTGTATTCGCTGTGCGCCACCGCCAGCACCGTGGCGTTGGCCTTGGGCAGGTGCTCCCACGCGGTGAGTTCAACCCCGTACTCGTGCATTGCCTCGGCCGGATCGGCCACCGGGTCGTGAACGTGGACCGTCACGCCGTAGCTTTCCAACTCGCGGATCACGTCGATCACTTTCGAATTGCGCAGGTCGGGGCAGTTCTCCTTGAAGGTCAGCCCCAGCACGTTGACGTGCGCGCCCTTGATCGCAAAACCCGACTGGATCAGCGTCTTGACGGTCTGCTCGGCGATGAACTTGCCCATGCCGTCGTTGATGCGCCGGCCCGCCAGAATCACCTGCGGGTGATAGCCCAGCTTGTCGGCCTTGTGGGTGAGGTAATACGGGTCCACGCCAATGCAGTGCCCACCCACCAGACCGGGGCGAAACGGCAGGAAGTTCCACTTGGTGCCGGCCGCCTGCAAGACCTCCAAGGTGTCGATCCCGATCTTGTGAAAGATCAGCGAAAGCTCGTTCATCAGCGCAATGTTCAAGTCGCGCTGGGTGTTCTCGATCACCTTGGCCGCCTCGGCCACCTTGATGCTCGACGCCGGGTAGACCCCGGCCGTGATCACGCTGCCATAGACCTCGGCCACTTTCTTGAGGGTCTCTGGCGTATCTCCCGCCACTACCTTCACGATCCGGGTCAGGGTGTGTTCCTTGTCGCCCGGGTTGATGCGCTCGGGGCTGTAGCCGACGAAGAAATCCTTCTTCCACGTCAGCCCCGACTCGCGCTCGAGAATCGGCACGCAGATCTCTTCGGTCGCGCCCGGGTACACGGTGGACTCATAAACGACGATCGCGCCCGGCTTCAAGTGGCGGCCAACCGCGGTGCTCGCCCCCACCAGCGGGCTGAAGTCGGGGTTGTGAGCCTCGTCAACCGGCGTGGGCACGGCAACGATCACGAAATCCGCTTCCTTGAGCGCGGCCGGATCGGTCGAGCATTCGAGCAAGCTGGCGGCCTTGAGATCCTCGACCGAGACTTCGCCGGTCGGATCGATGTGGCGCCGGTAGGCATCCACCTTGGCCTGCGACAGATCGAAACCGATCGTCCGAAACTTCTTACCAAACTCTACAGCGAGCGGAAGACCGACATACCCCAGACCCACCACGGCAACGACAGACATTTTCTCTCCTTGGTTCATGACATTCGCTTGGGCCACCGGCGCTCCCGTCACAGGGTCTTGAGCAGTTCGCCCGCTTCCTTCTTGGCCGGCGAGTCGCCCGGCACGGCCTGCGCCGCCTCAAGCTCCTTGCGCGCCAGATCCTTCTTCTCGGCCTTGATCAGACCGCGCGCGTAGTTGACACGCAGGCTGGGCGCCGCCGGCGCCAACTGCACCGCGCGCGCCTGGTACTCCAGGCCTTGGGCGAGATCGCCCTTCTTGATCAACAGGCCCCCCAGGGTGTCGATCACCTGCGGGCTCTGCGGCGCGAGCTTGAGTGCCCGTTCGGCGTAGCCGATCGCCTGGGGATCGCCCAATTCACCACTGACCCAGGCCAGGTTGTTGAGCACGACGACGTTGTCAGGCTGCACGCCCAGCACGGCCTTGTACTGAGCCGCCGCGGCCTTCAAATTGCCGCCCGCCATGTCGCGCTCGGCCAAGGCCATCCGCATTCCCACGTCCTTGGGCCAGGTATTGACCCACTTGCTGGCGAAGGCGTCCGCATCGGCCGCACGCCCGGTTTTCTGCAGTAAGGCGAACAGCTTGACCGCCAGCGCCGTGCTGCCGGGCTGCACCGTCAAGCCCTTGCGATAAGCCGCCTCGGCCTCGGTCGTCTTGTCCTGAGTGAGAAGAATCTCACCCTCGAGCAGATAGCCGATCGCCGACTTGGCAAAGGTGGTCTGCGCCTGACGCGCGACCTTCATGGCTTCGTCGGGCTTCTTGGCCTGCACCAGCTGAACCACCAACTCGCGAGCCACTCCCTCGTCCTTGGGCGACAAGTTCAGAATCCGACGCAACTGCTCGGCCGCCTTATCGTGCTGCCCCTGGCGGGCGTAGGCCGCCGCCAGCTGGACCAGAGCCAGCTCCTGACGCGGGGCAACCTGGACCAGCTTGTTGAGCGAATCGATCGCCTGGTTGTTCTCGCCCGCGGATTCCTGCGCCGCGGCCAGAACCTCGAGCACGCGCGGGTTGTCGGGCGAGGCCGCCAGAGCTTCGCGCGCGACCTGAATCGCGGACTTGGCTTCGTTGCGGTTGAGATGGAAAGTCGCCAGAGCCAGCCGCGCCGCCACCGAATTCGGATTGGCCGAGATCGCTCGCTGCAGAGTGCGAATCACCTCGTCCGGCGCTCCACCCGAACGGGCGATCAAGTCGGCCAGACCGATGTAGGCGCCTTCCTTCTTGGGATCGCGCTCGATGATCGCTTCGTAACGCGCGCGGGCCGGGGCGATGTTTTTCTCGATCAGATCCATATTGCTCAGAGCAAACGCCGCCTGGAGATAGGTCGGGTCGAGCTTCAAGGCCTGTTCGAAACGCTTGCGGGCTGCCGGAAGTTCCTTGCGGGCCAGGTGCACATTGCCCAGAACCTGCTGCGACAGCGCGCTGTCGGGCTTGCGCTTCTCGAGCTTGCGGGCGGCCTCAAGCGCCTTGTCGTATTCCTTGCGGGACAGAAAGTTCGCGATCACCGCCAGGTCGGCCTGCGACTGATCCGGCGCCAGCGCCGAGGCCGCTTCCAGCTCTTTCAAGCCAAGCTCAACATTGCCCGACTGCAACTGGATCTGGCCCAGGCGGGTGAGCGCGGCGGCGCGGCGACCGGCGTCCTGAGCCTCAGGTGCTTGCGCCGCCACCTTGAAAAAGCCCGCGGCCTGCGTCGAATTTCCGACCGCCAACGCCGCCTCACCGGCGAGCAGCAACAGGCCGGCATCGGCCGACTTGGCGCCCGCGAGCACAGGCTGCAGGATCTCCTGTGCCTTGGCAGGCTGACCGGTGCGCAGGTAGCTGGTGGCAAGCAGGCGGCGCGCCTCGACGTGTCCGGGCGCCCGCGCCAGAGCTGCCTGCAAATGCGTTTCGGCCATCGCCGTCTTGTTGGCCTGCAGCTCGATCCGCGCGCTCAACACCAGCGCCGCCACATTGTCTGGCACGACCTTCAGAATCTGCTCCAGAGTTTCGGCCGCCTTCTGCGGTTCCCCCTTGCTGTAGGCGTAGAACGCATCGAAGTAGTGCAGGCTCAAATCCCCGGGCTGAATCGCGCGCGCCGCATCCAGTTGGCGACCGGCTTCTTCAGTTTGGCCTTCGGCGAGCAGGATCCGGATCAAATTCAGCCGCGCCGGCAGATACTTCGGCGCCCGCGCCACCGTGTCTTCCAACGCCTTGCGGGCGCCCGCCCTGTCGCCTTGAGCGGCACGCAAATCCGACAGCAGGAGCCCCGACTCGCCCAGGGCCGGCGCATCGACCACGACCCGCTCGACCAACGCGGTCGCCGCCGGCAACTGTTTGTCGATCGCCAGCATCCGCGCCTGCCCCAGACTGGCGTGGGGATTGCCAGGCTGGGCCGCCAGCGCGGCGGCGTACGCGGCCGCTGCTTCCTTTTGCATCCGCCGCGACAGCAGCGCGTCGCCCAGGTAGGCCTTGAATGCCGCCTCGGCCTCGGGCTTGTCGAGCTTGCGTGCAGCGAACTCCTTGATCACCACATCGACCTGGCCCTGGTCAGCCAAGGCCTGCACCAGAGGGGGAATCACGGCATCGGCCGGCTGCCCCAGTTCCAGGGCCCGCCGCAGCTCTTTCTCAGCCCCGGCGAAGTCGCCCGTAGCCAGCAAAGATCGCCCCAGCAAGAGCCGCGCGGTGCCGTTGTCGGGGCGCTCGAGCAGAGCGTTTTTGAACTGGATGATCGCGGCCTTGTCATCGCCCTTGGCCAGATATTCCTGACCCGAGGCCACGAGTTGGTCGGGACTCTTGTCACAACCGCCCAGCAAAGCCACCCCAAGCGCCGCGGCCAGCAGGGTCAGGCGAAAGGGCGAAGTCAGCGTCATCATGGTCTCTCCAAGGGGATTCATTTCAGGCCGAAGCGATGCATCAAGTCGTACAGCGTGGGCCGGCTGATGGCGAGCATCTCGGCCGCACGACTCAGGTTGTTATTGGTTCGGGCGAGCGCCTTGAGCAAGGCATTGCGCTCGGCTTGATCGCGCACGGCGCGCAGGTTGAGAACCGCCTCTCCCTCGCCGTCGATCGCGGGCAAGGCCAGGTCGGCCGCGCCAATCACATTGCCCTCGGCCATGATGACGGCGCGCTTGATCACGTTCTCGAGCTCGCGCACATTGCCGGGCCAGCGCTGCTGTTCGATCGCAGCAACCGCATCGGCCGCGAGCGTCATGCCCGTGCGGCGCTGCTCGGCGGCGCGCCGCTGGGTAAAGGCCTGCGCCAACAACACGGCGTCGCCACTGCGCTCGCGCAAGGGCGGCACTTCGACCACGATCTCGGCCAGGCGGTAGAAAAGATCTTCGCGAAAGCGCCCCTCGGCAATCAGCTGCTTGAGGTTCTGGTGGGTCGCGCACACCACCCGCACATCGACCGGGATCTCGTCACGCCCACCCAGCCGCTCGACCACCCGCTCCTGCAGGAAACGCAGCAGCTTGGCCTGGAGCGACATCGGCAGATCGCCGATCTCGTCGAGAAACAAGGTGCCCTTGTTGGCGGTCTCGATCTTGCCAATCGTCTGCTTGGAGGCACCGGTAAAAGCGCCGCGCTCGTAGCCGAAGAGTTCGCTCTCGAGCAGGTTCTCGGGAATGGCCGCGCAGTTGATCGCCACAAATCGCCCGCGCCGCGGGCTCATCTCGTGAACCCCGCGCGCGAGCAACTCCTTGCCGGTGCCCGACTCGCCCAGGATCAGCACCGTGGCCATCGTCGGCGCCACTTTTTCGATCGTGCGGCAGGCGCGCAAAGTGGCGGGGTCGCGCGTGATCAGGCCGCCCAGCGCGGTGGGCTGCTGCATCGAGGCCAGGCGCCGGTTTTCTTCCTGCAACTCGTGCAAGCGGAACGCGCGATCGATCATCAGCCCCAGCAACTCAGGCTCGAAGGGCTTGGTGTAGAAGTCGTACGCGCCCAGCGCCACCGCCTTCAAGGCATTGGCGCGATCGCCCTGGCCGGTGAGAACAATCACCTTGGTATCGGGCGCCACCGCGAGCATCTCCTGCAGCGTGCGAAAGCCCTCCGAAGGATCGTTCGGCGCCGGCGGCAGACCGAGGTCCATCGTCACCACCGCGGGCTCGACCCGGCGCAGCGCATTGATGGCGGATTCGCGATCCCCCGCGAGTGCGATCTCGTAAGCGTCAAAGGCCCACTTCATCTGGGTCTGCAAAGCGGGATCGTCCTCGACGATCAAGAGCGGTCGGCGACGTTCGCTCATGCTGCCTCCTCGACCGCGTGCAGCCGCCCTTGCGGCGCTGCCGCGAGCAGAAACACCCGCACCGTCGTGCCATGCCCCGGTGTGCTTTCAACCGCGATCCGGCCCCCCAGCGCCGTGACGTACTGGTGGCTCTCGTACGCGCCGATGCCCATGCCCTTGTCCTTGGTTGAGGCAAAGGGCTTGAACAGCTGGTTCTGAATGAAATCCTGCGTCATGCCCATGCCGTTGTCCTTGATCTCCACCACGGCGAAATCGCCGTCGCGCCAGGTGCGCACCGCCACCCGCGCGCCCTCGCCTGCGGCGTCGATGCCGTTCTGGATCAGATGCGCCACCACCCGCTCGAGCCGGTCCTCGTGGCCCAGCGCCCACACGCCCACGGCGGCCTCGACCTGCAGCGCGCGCGGGTTGGCGACTCGGGTGGCATGCACGCTGCGCACCAAGGCCGCCAGATCAACCGCGCGCGGCTTGTCGATCGGCGACTCGCCCGAACGCAGCTGCAGCATCAAGTGGTTCATGCGCCCGACCACGTGCTCGACCGTGCGCAACATGTCGCGCTGGAATTCAGGGTTGGCCGCGTGGCGCTCGGCGTTGCGCAGCATCAGCTGCAATTGGGCGACCAGGTTCTTGAGGTCGTGGACCACGAAGGCCGACATCCGGTTGAAGGCGTCGAACTTGCGCGCCTCGAGCAAGGCTTCGGTAGCCTGAAACAGCGCGAGATAACTCGCGGCCTGGGTGCCGGCGGTTTTAAGCAGATCCCACACTTCCCAGTTGGGATCGAGGCTCACGCGCGAACGCGCCAGCACCACAAAACCCACCAGATCGTCGCCGTTCAAGAGCGGCACCACCAGCCAGGCGTTGGGCATCTCGGCGATCCACTCGGGCAGGATCGCCGCGTCGTATTTTTCGGGGTCGCGCCGGACGTCGTTGAGATCGAGCACCCAGCCGCTGCCGGCGAGAAAGCGCACCAGGGCCGAGCCCGCCGGCTCGATCGCTGCCACCGGCGCGCTCACCGTGCGCTCGGCCTCGCCATAGCCGCCCTCGCCCTGCCGCAGCCACAAGGAGCCCCCCGTGCTCTCGACCAGATCGGCCAACGCGGTAATGCAGCGCGACTGGACCGAGGCCTCGCTCGCCGCGGCCGACACGGTGCGGGTGAAAGCCAGCCACTCCTCGCGGTAGTCGTAGCGGTAGGCAAAGAAGTTCTTCGCCACCAGCACTCGGAGCTTGGCGCGGAAAGTCTCCGAGATCGCGATGAAAGCCAGCAGCAGCAAGGCCGCAAACACCAGAACCGCGGCCAGCGTCACGCCCCAGCTGCCGCCGAAAAATCGCACGTAATAGCCCGCGCCAGAAACGCCAAGCAGGTAGAGGCCGACGACAAGCAGGGTCGAGGACTGGGTGAGAACGCCGCGCGAAATCGTGACTTCGAGATCCCATTGACGATTGCGCGACGCGGCGATCCCCAGGAAGGGAATCACCAGCGCGTGCGCGATGCCACGCGCAGCCCACAGCGGCTCGTCGAGCACGCGGAACATCATCGCGTCGGCGTAGAGCACGAGATCGAACGCGAACCAGCCCGCCAAGCCCACGCACAGCGGACGCACGTTCCAGCGCCGTGGTTCGGCGGTGCGGCGGTAGATCTGCTCGACCAGCACCAGACCCAGCACCGATTGCGCGAGCAGGATCGAGAACGCCCAGGCATGCATGCCGCGCCCGAGGTCCGGCACGCTCGGCGGCGGCACGGGCAAGAGCAACGCCCCCAAGACCACCGCGGCGACCAAGGCCATCAGCCAGAGCGGCCGCCGGACCTGCCCGCGGGCGGGGACAAACAGCGACGCCAAAAAAGCCAGCAGCGCGCCGATGGCAAGCACGTCGAACACTCGAGCGCTCACCCACATCGGCGCCCCCGGCAAGACCGCGAAGGAGCAGGTCGCGGCCGCCCAGAAGGCGCTCAGGATGATGGCCGCCAGCAGGAAGAAGGAAGCGCGCCCGCCGTTCCAGCCCAAGGACAGCTGCACCGCAAAAACGGCGAAGGCCAAGGTGGCCAAGCCGTAGGACCACGCAGCCGGATTGAGATACCACTCAGCGGTCAACATCACTTGAGCGCATTGGGTGTGGGGGAAGTTCGAATCCGATTCCAGGCAGCTCGTTGCCGCGGCAATACCGCCGCGAACCCATTGCCAACGCTTCGTCGGCGCGGCGCCACAGTGGCGGAAAAATCACCCTCAATGCGCGCCCTCCCGAAAGAGCACCACACGCACGGTCTCGAGCAGGATCAGCACATCGAGAAAGAGCGAGTTGTTTTTGACGTAGTAGAGATCGAACTGCAGCTTGCGGCAGGCGTCTTCCACCGACGCGCCATACGCGTAACGCACCTGCGCCCAGCCGGTCAGCCCGGGCTTGACGCTGTGGCGCACGTCGTAGAACGGAATCTGCTCGCGTAACTGCTCGACAAATACCGGGCGCTCGGGGCGCGGTCCGACAAAGCTCATTTCGCCGCGCAACACATTCCACAGCTGCGGCAGCTCGTCGATCCGGGTCTTGCGGATAAAGCGCCCCACCCGCGTCACGCGGGCGTCGGCCTTGGCCGCCCACACCGGCCCGTTGCGCTCGGCGTCGATCCCCATTGAGCGAAATTTCAAGCAAGTAAAGACACGGCCACCGCGCCCCACCCGCTCCTGGCGGTAGATCACGGGGCCGGGCGACTCGAGCCGGATCACCGCAGCGGCAAGCGCCATGATCGGGAAAGTGACCGTGAACAAGGCCGCCGAGGCGAGAAAATCGAAGCTGCGCTTGACCACCCGCCGCCCCATGTCTTGCGCAAAACCGTCGCCGTAGATGAGGTGGCTGGCCTTGAGCGATTCGATCGGAACCTCGCCCCGGGTGCGTTCGTAAAAAACGGCCAGATCGGTCACCGGCACGCCTCGCACACGGCACTCGAGCAGATCGTCCATCGGCAGCTTGCCGCCGCGCTGGTCCCACTGGGCGACGATCACTTCGCGCACCGCCAAGGTCTCGACCAGGTGGGTAATAAGGGCGCTGCGGGCGAGCTGGCGCTCCACGGGAATCACGTCCTTGTCGGCGGCGCCAACCGGGAAAAAGCCCACCACTTCGAACTGCGGAAAGCCCAACGAAGCCAGAGCCTGCTCGACCATTTTTGCCTCGGGTCCCGCGCCCACAATGAGCACTCGACGGGCACCCATCCGTGTCGTTCTTGCCGAAAAGGCCGCCTGGCGAATCAGGATCAGCCCAGCCAATGCATACAGCAGCATGTAACCGATCGCCGCCTGCGCCACCAGGCCATTGGGCAGGACCGTGAAGATCAGATAGGCGAGCGGCACGCCGATCGAAACCGACAAAAACGAACGGCCCAGCAACGCGCCAAAGCTTTTGGGTTCACGGCGGCTGTAAAGACCGAAGACGATGTTGATCACCACCATCAGCGCCGCGAAGCTCAAGGCCGGAATCAAGACGCCCAGCGGGCTGACCACGGGCGAGTGTTCCTGCACATAGACCGCGAGCAGAACCGCCATGAAAAAAAGCGCAGCGTCGCCGAACAACTGCATCAGCGAGCCAACCGCAATGTGATGCCGGAACAGCCTGACCACGTGCCTCTCCTCGTGCCGCCCCACCTGCCGGTTTCTTGCTGCGACCGGTTCCAGCGTGACGCCCCTGTGTGACCGAACCACAACCTGCCTCTCAAGCCCCACAACCTCTCTGCAAGTCATGAACCTTGGCGAGATGACTGTAGCCTGCGCTTACGCCATGTGTAAGCCCCCCCGACAGTCATCCCCGATTGAATAAATTTCCCTTGCGCAAAACGGCGACATGCGCCAGGCACGAAGCACCGCGTTGAAAAATCAAGCGCAGCGGGCCGACACCGCGGGCTCCATCGGCGCACAGGCCCCGCTGAAATTCCCGTGCCGGGGACGGCCCAGAAAATCATCGCGCGCGCCCGGCAGCGCCCCCAACGCCACCGGCAGTGGCGCGCCCTCGCTCAACGCCCCGGCGCGCGGGCTCAGATCCAGCGCCGGCGGCGCCTGCAGAGGGTTGACCAGACAGTGCTGGGCGCGGGCGAAAGGCTCAATCGCGTTGCCGGCGGTCGCATCGAGCACGACGTGTTGCGCAAAGATCCAATTGCCCATCGCGCTGCGCTCGTAACCCGGCTCGCCCCCCGATATTTCGATCCCTAGGCCACGCGCCACCACGGTGTTGTGAAACACCGTCACCGTGCGCGGCCGGTGGCGGTGCGCCATCACCCGCAGCGCGTCGCCCTGCGGGTTGACCAAGAGGTTGTTGTAGATCGCCAGATTGCCCTCGGCCTGAAGCAAGGACTCGGTGGGGTTGTCGAACAACAGGTTGCCGAAGACCCGATAGCTGTCGAACTCGCCCGGCCCCGCGGTTGGAACGTGACCGATCAGAAGATTGGGACGCGCCTGGCTTCCCCGCGCGCGATTGGCTGTCTTGACGATCCGGTTGCGGCAGAGGGTGGTGACTTGCGGCGCCACCGGTCCTCCGCGCGCCACCTGATGCTTGATCTGGATGCCGTAGCCCACCGGATCGAATACGCGGTTGCCCTCGATCAGCCCGGCCACGAACGGCGCCGAGCCATCGGACTGGCCGAAGTACATGCCGGTGCCCGCCCCCACGATCCAGTTGTTTCGCACCACCCAGCCATAGGCCGGGCACTTGGTCGAAATTCCCACCACGTCCTGCCACGGGCCATGGTCGAAGATGCTCAGCCCCTCAAGAACGATGTGATCGGCAAAGCGCGCATGCCCCTCGGCCTTGATCGCGTCGACCCGCTGCCCGGCCCCCTCGAAGCGCAGCGCGCGCAAGACCAGCCAGCGGCTGTCGATCAGGCTCACGGTATTGGCGCCACTGCGAGCCAGAAAGATCGGTGGCCGCGCGGCATCCCAGGCCTCGATCGTGATCGGCGCCGCACGCGTTCCCTCCAGCCCGTGCAGCGGCAGACCGCGCGTATACAGCCCCGGCGCAAGCAACAAGCGCTGGCCCGCCTGCAGCCGGGCCAGCGCCTGCCGATAGGTATCGGGCTCGGCCACCGTCGTGGCGGGCGGCAGAGCACCCGCCCACGACCGCCGTCCAGCCAAGGCCAAGCTAGCCGCTGCGACCAGACACAGCCGCCGGCGTTCAGAAAACGGAAAAACCAGCTCCGATCGGGAAGGGCTCATGCCGGCAGGCTGGCATGAGCCCCCGGGCCGCGGCAAGCAAAACGACCGCTCGTCCTTGAAACGCAACGGAAACCGCCCATCACCACCCAGAATGAGCAAGCTCATCCGCTCCCCCGACGGATCCCGTCACTCGGCGCGCGGCCCCGTCCCGCCTGGGCTCGCGCCATGAGCCTGACCCCACAACCGGGTTTTCTCGACTCATCCGGCCCTCACCTGATTCCGCTAAACCCCGAAAGTTTCAGCGCCCTCCGCTGGCACACTGCCGCCGCTGCCTCGGACCGTCAGCGCCCGACCCTGACGCTCCGAGGCTTTGTTTTGCCCAGCCGAACCCGGCCCGCGCCGGGAATCGACCGTATCCGGAGTGAGAAGTGACCGATCAGACCCGCCGCACCCTTCTGAAATTCAGCCTCGCCACCACCACCACCACCGGGCTTGTCGCGTGTGGCGGCGGCTCCGCCGCCGACGGCACCCAAGGCCCCTCGGGCCTGCCCAAGCCGCCGCCCGAGCCGCCCGTGAATCCGCCGCTGACCCCTCCGGTCAATCCGCCCACCCCGCTGCCGCCGGCCGATCCGTCGAATCCGCCGCCAAAGCCGCCGCCCCTGCCCAATAGCGATTTCCTGGCCGGCTGGACCGTGCAAAAACGAACGCTGACCACCGTGGCCCGCCACAACGACACCGGCCTGCCCAACACCACCAAACACACCACGCTCGCGCGCCACCCCAACGGCCGCGCCTACCTGTTCGGCGGCGACTTTCCCAGCACCACGGGCTATGCCGACTCCGGCAGCCAGATTCAGTACTCGCTCAAGCCCAGCCTGTGGGTCGAGCCCAATCCGGCGAGCGGCTGGCGCCTCGAGCAGGAGTACTGGCCGGCCGACGGCAACCAGTACCCGGTCCACCACGACAAGAGCGCAGTGGCGTGGGACAGCCGGCGACGGGTGTTCTGGATGGTTGGCGGCTTCAATTTCGGCAACGGCTCGGACGCGCAGGCCAACAAGATCCCCTTCGTTGCCAAGGTCGCGAAGTTCGATCCCGCCAAGGCCAAGGGCACGCAGTGGAGCGCGACCTCGGCGGCCTATATCGGCGGTGGCAGCGAGAAGTTCGGCAACGCGGTCTACGACCCCGTGCTCGATGTCGTCATCAGTTTCAACCCCTCGCTCTCGGGACTGCAGATCTTCGATTGCAGCGCCGCGGCCTGGCTCGGTCACGCCCGCTTTCCCGGCGTGGCCGGGCTCGATATCCCGCGCGACGGTTACGTGCTCAACGTGCTTGCGATCGACCCCACGCAAAGGCTGATCTGGGTGATGCGCTCGGACAGCTACAGCACAACCAAGAACATCTACAAGGTCCGTCTGCCCACCGCCCGTTCAGGCCTGGCGGCGGCCGGATCGGCCAACAACTGGGCGAGCGTTGCCGTCGAACTCTGGACCAATCCGAACCAGCACGACACGGTAGGCGGCTGCACGATCGAAGACGGCCGCGTGCGCAAGTGGTACGGCTGGCGCAAGGGTCCGGTGGGCAACGATTCGCAGATGCCGGGCAAGGACATCGGCAACGCCATCTATGGCATCACAGGACGTCCGCTGACCGGCAACGGCAATTTTGGATCGGCTCATACCGCGGTGCTGGTCGACCTGGATTCGGGCGCCGAATCCTACGGTCAGCTTCCGCTTCCGACCTTCGAAGACGGAGTCGGCTGGGTGATTCCGAACATCACCTACTACGACAGCGCCAGCGCCACCCTGGTCTACGGCACCTGCGCGTTTGAGGCCAACGAGGTCGAAGGCAAGAAGATCGAAGCCCGCATGTCGCTCGCCAAGCGCAAGCCCGTGCCCGCCTGGATTGCCAACCTGCCCATCAACAGCTGGTACGCGATTCCGGGCTCAACCTGCGAGAGCAGCTTGCCGACCGATGTGCGCAACCTCTGGAGCGCCGCCGAAGGCAATGGCTACCGCGGCTGTGAACTCAATCAGTACCAGAACCCCTGGAACTTCTCCGGCATGGCGCTGCGCCAGCGCGACAGCGTCTGTCTGTTCCACGGCGGCGGCGGCGGCGACGGTCGTGCCAATGGCGTGCTGGGCTTTGTGCTCAACCGCGAAACGCCGTCGTGGATCATGGCCATGCCGCCCACCGCGCGCAGCCAGACCCTGCCAGCCGGCGGCGGCAGTTTCGAGTTCAACCGCATCGACAACGCCACCGAAAGCACGCCGCGCACCCCCGTGGCGGTGCATGCCTATACCAGCTGCTTCTATCTCGATGCCGAGGACATGTGGCTGCGCTTTGGCAGCCAGATGGTGCACCCGACCGACCAGGGTTATTTCAATGGCGTCCACGGCTTCTGGTGGAGCGAGGTCGACCAGGCCTACAACCGCCGCAACTGGTCGATCAACGCCCGCGCCGCGATGCCGCAGGCGGGCATCTACCCCAACCGCAGCTTCGTCAAACACCCCTGGACCGAAGACGTGATCGGCGGCTCGGGCGGCACGTTTCACTGGTGGAAGCGCGCCTCCAACACCTGGCAGACGCGGATCGACGGTGGCGTGGTGAACGACGAACGCTACGCCCCCAGCGCGATCGACCCCGTCAACAACGTCCTGCTTTTTGCCGGCAATCCCAGCCTTTCCCTGTGGCCGCGGCTGATCGAACTCGACACCGGCACCGCCCGCAGCGGCAGCGCCGCCAGCTGGGTCGGACCGGCCGTCGATAGCGGCGAATGGAAGGGCTCGGACGCCGCGTTCACCTGGGACAACGACAACCAGTGCCTGTGGGCGCTCAAGGCCGTCAATGGCAGCGACGCCAGCTTTGATCTCTACAAGGTGAGGCTCGCCAACAAGAGCGCCTGCCAGTGGCGTGTCGAGAAAATCACGACGGCCGTGGCGCCGGGGTCGGTGCGGCCGGATTTCACCAGCATCAACCAAGGCATTTACAACCGCTTCCAGTGGGTGGCCGAGCTCGGCGGATTGGTGCTTTCGACCAGCTATCAAAGGCCGATCTGGTTCATCAAAACCTCGACCCGGACTTGACGCAGGCGCGTTCCAGAAGCCAGCGATCGAGCGCTCGCCGTTCGGTCGCTGCCCCCCTGTCGTCAGCGCGCGACCGGAGAAACTCAAGCCATCGGCGATGGCAAGCGCGGGCACACCCAGTCGCCAACACCCGGCGCTTTCGTGCGCTTTATGCCGCGGTCGTCCGCCCAGCCGCCGCGCCGAGAATGGCCATGGCCTGCTGCGCCGACCGCTCCCAACTGAAGTGCGCCGCTCGATCCTGCCCCCTCGCGCGCCGCTCGCTCATCCGCGCCGGCGTGCTCAGCCACTCGGCCACCATCGCCGGCCAGGCGCGTTCATCGCAGGGATCGACCCGGCAACCGGCGCCGCCCAGGACCTCGGGCATGGAACGCAGATTCGAGGCCACCACGGGCACGCCACGGCTCATCGCTTCGAGCAGCGGCAGGCCGAACCCTTCGTAGAGCGAGAGATGCAACAAGGCAGTTGGATGGAGAAAAGTCCGCGCATCCACGCCGATACGCAGAGCCTTGCGGCTCATTGCAACAAGCGGCGCGACGCGCCCGCTTCCGCCAGCATCATGGCCGGCATGGCGTCCCTGGGTTGGCGGACCAGTTCCCGGAGTTCACGCTGCAAGACGGCGGTCGCCGCCACGAAGACATAAAAAAGGTCGAAATAAGCCAGGCTGAGAAAGGCGCCGGAGACGGCAAAGCCCACCAAGCCCAGGCGCAAGCCGTTGGCATACGCGGCAAGCCATTGCGCGCCCTCGATCAAGCTGGCCTGGCGCCGCACTCGAGTGAGGGCCAGCAGGCAACTCAAGAGCAGACCGAGAAAGAGACCCAGCCCGACAAAGCCATGGTCGCCCAGCATCTGGAAGTAAATGCTGTGAGCGGCACGCGCGCGGTTGCCCCACTCGCCCAGAAAAATCGCGTAACTGAGCCAGCGCTCGTTGCCGGCGTTCTCGAGATTGAACCCGGCACCCGTGAGCGGATAGGACTTGGCAACATTCCACGCCACGCCCCAGGCCTGCAGGCGCTGCATCGACGATTCATCCTGCTTGTAGGTCTGGATCGTTTCAGCGCGATCGAGCAATTGCTGTGGAGCGAACCAGACCGCGAACAAGCCCACCGGAATCAAGAGCAACAGAGCGAGCCACTTGCGCCGCGCCGTCAGCAACATGGGCGCGGCCACTGCGGCCAGGCCGAGAAGCGCCCCGCGCGAATAGGTGAACACCACCGACAAGGGCGTCAGCCACGCCATCGCCAGAAACGGCCGGCGAATCCACTTCGAGGGATCGCTCGCCAGCACCACGATCAAGGGCCACACCATGATCATCGCCAGACCGATCTCGTTGTTGCCGTCGATGAAGGTGCCGTCCGGCCCCCAGATTCGATACTCGCCGCCGTTGAGCAAGGTGAACACCCCGCCCTTGGCGCCATAAAACCCGATCGATCCCGCGGTCACGATCATGAGCCAGCGGATCTTCTCCCGGCCATAAATCAGGACCATGGTCACGTAGGTGAAGAGCAGGATCTTCATCACCTTGTCCCACTGCATCCACGCGGCCGCGGGCGACCAGGCGAAGAACATCGTGAAGTTCATGTGCAGGGTCAGCAGGGTGAGCCAGATCACCGGCGCGGTCAGCGGCGGCGCCTTGCGCTCCTTGGTGATCAGCAGGCCCAGCAGCGTCACGGCAGCGACCGCCGCCGCGGTCGGAAACGCGAACATGAATCCGTAGGTCAGCCGGTGCGGATTCATCAGGCCGATCCAGGTCCAGGTCAGCACACCGATCCATGGCCGGGCCAGGGCCCAGACCAGCAGCACCACGACGATGGCGGCGAGCGCAATGTCACGCATGGTGCTTCCCGCGGTAGGTCTGCACGGCCTGTTGCATCACGGCCTCGAGCGCCTCGGCGCGCCGGGCCCAGGTGTAGTGCGCCTCTATCGTCGCCCGACCCGCCGCACCCACGGCGGCGCGGCGCTGCGGATCGGCGAGCAATTCGAGAATGCGCGCCGCCATCGCCGGCGCACCGTCGGCCAGTTCAAGATTGCGGCCAGGCTCGGCCAGCAGGCCGCCGATCGCCTCGGGCGTTGTCAGCACGCACTTGCCCATCGCCCAGGCTTGCAGGATCTTGTTCTTGATGCCAGCTCCCATGCGCAGCGGCGCCACGAACAGCGCGGCGCGCGCCAGATAAGGCCGAACGTCGTCGACCCAGCCGGTCACTTCCACGCCCGGTCCCGCCAGCGCCCGCACTGACGGCGCGGGTTTGTTGCCCACCGCCAGAAAACGCACCGAGGGACGCACCTGCCGCACCCGCGGCAAGACCTCGGTCACGAACCAGATGACCGCATCGACATTGGGCGCAAAGTCCATCCGCCCCTCGAACACCAAGGTGTCGGGCGCCTCAGGCTCGCCGCTCGGACGGAAGAACTCGGCATCGACCCCATTGGGCAGTACGGCGATCGGCGTGTGGCGGCAGGCGCGGGCGAGCGAGGCCGCATCGACGTTCGACACCACGGCGCAGGCATCGGCGGCGCCGAAATAATGGCGCTCGACCTGAAAGATCTGCGCCCAGCGCTTGGCCAGCCGCAGCTTGCGCGTGAGGCTCGTCTCATGCGCAAGCTCGCGCTCGAGGTCGATCAGACCGTCGTCGACGATATCGGCGAGCCACGCACATTCCAGCGGGCGCGGCACGCTGGTCACGGTATCCCAGCCCGACATCCACACCAGGTCGTAGCGCCCCGCTGCCGTGGCTTGAGCGATTGCATCCCGCGTCGCGCTCGATGCGGGAATGATGCAGCGGTAGTCGACCCGCTCGCGCCAGCGGGTCCACCAACCCGCATCGGCGGCAAACCACGGGCGAGGAAAAGTCAGAACCGATCCAAACAGATCGCTCAGCTCGGCCGGCGCCGGTTCGTCACCCCAACACATCAGGTCGAACTCGTGGCGATCGCGCAGCGCACGCACGTAGTGCCAGATCCGCAGGTTCTGGCCATTGTCGAGCGGCCAGGGGAAACGGTCGCAATTGACCAAAATTCTCATGCACTCGCTCCGATGACTGCCGCCGCATCGACCGCGCGCCGGGCGATCGCCTGGTCAAGCACGGCCGCAAAGCGCCGCGATAAAGCCGCCCGGTCGAACTGAGCGATGTAATCGCGATCCGGTGCGATGCCCGGCGGCCCTTGGCTCAACCAGCGTCGCAGCACGGCTTCCGTCGCCGCCACATCGCCGTACTCGACCACCTCGCCGGCGCGAGCGCGCCGCAGAATCGCCGCGCCTTCGCTGCCCGCCGGGTGCATCGCCAGAATCGGCCGCTCCGCGGCCAGGTACTCGAACAATTTGCCTTGCAGCGTTTCCTTATGGCCGGGCCCAAGCGCAAGCAGCAAACCATCGGCCGATTGCTGCAAGGCGCGCGCCCGCGCATGCGGCTGCGGGCCGATAAAGCGCAGCACGCCACCGAGCCCGAGCGCAGCTGCGCGCTCCCGCATGCGCTGCTCGTGCTCACCGCCGTAACCGGCCAACTGCACGCACAGCCCGGCGAGCGTCTCCGGTGTGCTCGCCGCCATCCGCCCCAGGGCCTCGACCAGATCGGCGGGCGATTCGCTGTCGAACATCGCACCGGTCCAGGCCAGGCGCAGCCTCGCCGTCGCCGGCCAAAGGCTGGTCGCATCCACGGACGCTGGCGCCGCCTCGAACCCGTTGGTGATCACGCACAGCTTGCGGCGAATGCCATCGCCATAGCGTTGCGCCAGTCGGTCCGGCCACGCGGGCGAGGCCAGCACGATGAAGTCGCATTGACTCACCACGGCGGCCTCGCAACGGCGGTCGATCGCGGCATGAAAGCGGCTGGCCTGTTGCCGATAAGGCCGATCGACCCAGAGATCGCGAAAATCAGCCACCCAGGGCAGGCCGGTCTGGCGCTTGATCGCCAGTCCCGCCATGTGAGCCGAGTACGCCGGATGGCTGGTGACGATCACGGCGGGAGCGAGCTCGCGCCGGCGGTCGATCACCTCGCGCGCCGTGCGCCCGGCCCACAGCCGCAAGGCATCGGGGTGGTAGGCGCCATAGCGCAGAGTGATCTTCAATGCCGTGCTGCCCCAGGACAGCGGCAGCCGCGCGAGCGAGCGCAGCGTGCTGCGAGGCATGGCAGCGGGACCGGACTGCTCCGGCTTGGCTTGATCGGCCGGCGTCAATTCAGCCGCGCCACGACCGTGACGGCGAGCCAGCCAGGCGAAAGGATCGGGATCGGCGACACGCAAGACGCGCTCGCGCACCTCGGGGCGGTCGAGCTCGGTCGGGTCGATCAGGGGCAGGTCATCGATCGCGCGCGTCACCACCCACGGCTCCCAGCCCGAGTCCGGCAAGTGCCGGACCAGGCTCTGGATGCGCTGGGTATTGGTGCCGGCCAGAGGCGGATAGTCCGTCGCCACAAAAACCACGCGGCGCGGCGCACTCGTCTGCGCGCCCGGGGATTGCCGTGTTGCCACTGCCTGCTGCGGACCGCGAGAAAAACTCATTTCACTCCAAGCGTGCCATGCCTTACCGAACGATTCTGCGGCCGATGATGGCACGGCCCGCCGCGTTTTCTGCGTCAGCGTCGCCGCAAAGCAACGCTAGCGGAGCCGCATGCTTCGCCACCGCCCTTGCCGCCAGAAGCGCGGGTTATGCTCGATTCGTCTTTCCGTCTCCCATGCCCGCGTCAACTTCTTCCACACCGCCAACACCGGCCCGCCGCGCATGAACCGCAGCAGCCTGGTGCAACACTCCTTCGCGCCGCCCGACCACGCGCTCGCCCAGCGAGTGAGCCAATCGGCTGCGGTCAGCCTGATGGGCGTGGCCTTGCGCGCGGTGATCACGATCGGCAGCACGGCGGTCCTGGCTCGTCTCCTGAGCCCGGCCGACTTCGGCCTCTTGACCATGGCCTCGCTCGTGACCGAGTTCGCCGCGCTGTTCTCGAACTTCGGCATCGGCGCGATCCTGATCCAGATGCGGCGCAGCTCGCGCCTGCAATACGACACGGCTTTCTGGTTCGCCGCAGCGCTGGGCGCGGTGCTGATGGCCGCGGTGTGGCTCTTTGCCGCGTTCGCCGGCTTTTTCTTCGACGATCCGCAGGTTGGCAACATCATCCGCGTGCTGAGCGTCCTTTTTTTGCTCGAAGAGCTGACCGTGGTGCACTCGGCGGTGCTCAACCGCCTGCTCAAGTTCAAGCTCGACGTGGCCATCCAGATGGGGCAGCTGCTGCTGCGGGTCGGCGCCACGATCGCCCTGGCCTGGCTGGGCTGGGGCGTCTGGAGCCTGGTGCTGGGCTCGCTCGTTGGCAGCGTGTTCCGCACCGCGGCTCTGTGGCTCGCGGTTCCGTTCCGGCCGCGCGCCCGCTTCCACTGGCCGTTCGTGGCCGGCCGGATCCGCATCGGACTCAGCCATCTGGGCACGTCAATCTTGGGGTATCTAAACAACAACCTCGATTACCTGATCGTGGGCCGCCGCTTCGGCGCCATCGAGCTGGGCTATTACCAGGCGGCGTATTCGCTCTCTGATGAGCTGCGCAACCGCCTTTCTCTGCCGCTGCAGCGCGTCTTATTTCCGGCGTATTCGCTGATCCAGAACGATCGGGGGCGGTTTCAACGCGGCGTCACCACCAGCGTGCGGCTGCTCGCCTGCATCGTCTTTCCCCTGGGCGCTGGAATGGCGGCGACCGCACCGGAACTCGTCGCCATTTTGTTTGGCGCGAAGTGGCTCGCCGCGATTGCGCTGCTGCAAGTGCTGGCCGTCAACGGCGCGCTGCGCGCTGTGTTCTCGATGTGCGGCTCGATCTTTTTCGCCGTGAACCGGGTCGATCTTGCGGTGAAAGTCAATGCAGCCTCGCTCCCCCTGATCGTCGCCGCCCTCTGGCTTGGCTCGAATTTCGGTACGCAAGGCGTGGCCTGGGCCATGCTCGCCACCGTCACCTTCCCGCTCGCGGGAGCCGTGCTGGCTCTACGCCTGATCCAATTGACACCCATCGACCTGGCACGCGCGGTCGGTCCAGCCGCCATGGCTGCAGCCGTGATGGTGCTGGCCGTCACGACCGCCAGCACCATGCTGCAAGAAGTGGCATCGACACCCATCACACGACTGGCGCTGCTGGTGCCGCTAGGGGCCCTGGTCTACCTGCTGACGCTCGCCGTCTTGTCGCGCGCGACAGTCCGTCTACTGCGCGACACCACCTTCCGCCTGCTGCGGCGAAGCGCCACCTCATAGACGGCCCGACGCTTCCAGCCACCTCAGTCAGGCTCGTGCAGCCGGCTCAAGAGACAGGCCAGCACCGCTGGCGTATCGACACGTTCAGGCACTTGAAATTCGGCCATGCGGTCATGCCGGGCCACCACCGGGCAAAAGGATTCGACCACGTGATAGCCAGGGCGATTGACGTAATCGTCGAACAGGATCACGGCGCCTGGCCGCGCCGACAACAAGGAGACACAGAAACAGGCCACGCGAAAGCGGCCGTCGATCAAGACCAGATCGGGAGAAAGGCCCAGCTCACGCAAGCGCTGCCAGCCCGCTGCGGGATAGAGATGCCAACGTTCGATCGCCTTGCGATCTATCGGCCGCCCCCAGTCACCGGTTTTACCGATATCGGCATGAAGCACATGGACTGCGCTGGTGGTATTGGCGGCCAGCTTGGCCTCGGCCACCGCGGCCTCGACCTTGCTGACCCACTCAGGGCTGGATTCGACCGAGACCGTCGTCGCCACCCCCCAACGCGCGGCGATCACCGTGCTGCCACCCGCGCCATATTCAAGGAAAACACGCGCGCCTGCCAAACGGGTCTTCAATGTTTCCAGTGCAAGTAAGGGAAGCTCGGGTTCCATGGCCATTATTTCATCGTCCTTGATAATTCCTTGAGCCTGGGGATTCAGGCCGAAGTTGTCGGTTTTTTTGCCCACCGCGTATTGAGCCAGTCACGGGCCGGTTGCTCGACCCAATAAAACGAAAGCAGCCCCATCAAAAGAGCCAGGACCAAGGCCATTCCAACCGGAAACTCAGCCCGCCAAAGATAAAATGGCTGCTGCCAGAGATAAATCGAAAAAGACCAGATTCCCAACATCCGCAAAGGCCGCCAGGCCAGAGCCACAGTGAAATGCTTCGCTGCCTGGTGCAGATGATTCACAGCAAAAGCAAACAGAAATGGCGCTACCAATGCCATGCCCCACCACGGCGCCCAATGGGTGTAGCAAAAAATTCCCAGCCCCAATGCCAGTGGCGGAGCCCAGGGCGCCACATAGGGCTCGAATTTTTCCCTGACGAGCAAGTAACCGGCAGAAATCAACAAATGGGATGAAGCGGTTTCGGTCCGAATCCCGACCATATTTCCACCTAGCGGCTCAAGCCATCCGGGCGCATAGACCGGAAGCAGGCGCAAACCCATGCTGAGAAATCCGAATCCGATCAGAGCGATCCATGCCCTCCTTCCAGAAAAAATCGGCACAAGCGTGAGCAAGCCCATCAATAGATAACAGTGCTCCTCGATGTTGAGCGACCACAAATGCCCGATCGGCAAACTGGTATGCCAGATATCGGGGACCGCCGGAACATAAGAACGGACAAAGAACAGGGTGGGAAGCAGCTCACGCCACGGCACGGCAACCCCGCCGGCCCAGGCCCCTACGAACACGGTTGCGATGAAAAGCCACAGCGCCGGAAAAATTCGACTGATGCGCCGCTGATAGAACAGCAACAGATTCGTCCGTTTAACGAACAGGATGTTGGACATCAACAATCCTGAGAGAACGAAAAACAGATCGACCCCCAGACGCCCAAGCGCAGCACGCTCGACCCCAATGAAGTGCGAAATCAAGACACCCGCAATCGCCAGGCCGCGCCAGCCATCGAGAGCCGGAACATGGAGGGCGAGCAGGCGTGCCAACCCTTCCTGCGGAACCACGGCTCCTACATTGATGGCAGCGGCATTCATCTTAAAGGTATTCAAAATCGTCCCTTGTCTTAGCAACTCATCTTGGAAACGAACTCCGTTCGATCGCCGCATCACTGCCTTTAAATGAGCCCCACCCTCAGTCCGCACCCTGCTCCGTCAGCAAGTGGTGAGCCCGGTTGAATCGGTTCGGGATGCAGCGATAGTTCTCCGTGCCGAAGAAGAACACGCCGTCGGGCTTGAGAACCCGGCGCACTTCCTTGAGAAACTTGTTGCGAACTCCAGCCCGCCCTAAATCGATCGCTGCCGTCAGGCCGAATCGCTGCGCCGGACCGCTGCCTTGAGGTGGGCGCCACCGCCCGGCCACGCACTCGCCAGGCCGTACACCGTTCCCAGCACCGAATAATGAATCGCTCGCTTCAGAGGCGATCCGCGTCGCGCCGGCGCGAAAAACGTGGCTCGCTTATGGTGCGGTTGATAGGCGCGAACCATGTCGACGGCAAAACCGAATCGAGGGAAGACTGAACACACCAACTTCGGGGTAAAGAGAAAGGTGTGTTCGTCCGCGGTATCGAGCCCAGGCAATGAACCCGTCATCAAGTGGTGAGCCCGGCTGAATCGGTTCGGGATACAGCGATAGTTCTCCGTGCCGAAGAAGAACACGCCGCCGGGTTTGAGAACCCGGCGCACTTCCTTGAGAAACCGGGTCATGTCAGGAACGTGTTCGATCACATGCCAGGCGTAGATCACGTCGAAGGATTGGTCCTCGAAACCGCATCGCTCGAGGATCTCGCCTCGCACCTCAAGCCCGTGCTCTCGCCCGGCCCAGGCACGGGCCTCTGACCCGGGTTCGATTCCGACCACCTCATAGCCCAACTCACGCGCCGCCAACAGCACCGGCCCGTAACCACAGCCGACCTCGAGAAATCGGCCAGGAGGCGGGCGCAGCGCGAGCACATCGTGCTGCAACTGCTGCTTGGCATCCGCCACTCGAAGCGGGAACTCACGAACCATGCGCTCGCCCGAATCCTCGTAGTACTCCGAGGCATAGAACTCGTTGAGCTCGTCCTCGCTACGCATGGGGTTGGCAAAAAACATGCCGCAGTCGGCGCAGCGCCCGATCGAGTTGTGGACAACGTCGCGCGCAAACGCTACGGAGAAGGGGCGAAGGTTATCCGAACCACAAAGATTGCACTGATCGACCAATTGCACGTCAACACCTCCAAAACATATCATCACCCAAACCAATAACACAAACAACACAACCAATCCAGACCATCACTTTGCACCACCTCGCCAAACAACCACCCTCGACAGCACGATCCAACAGGTTAGATGCGAAACAAACTTAAACCCAGCCTTTTCAATGCCCCGGATCGATGCCTTATTACTCG
>JAVVWR010000035.1:0-31677 GCA_036652035.1 Burkholderiaceae bacterium
ACGCAGACAATGGCCATGCCGCGCCAGCCATCAAGAGCGTCGACATGCCACGGCGCCGTCTCACGTGCCAGCGTGGCACTTGGTAATGAAGCTGCGCCGAGCCAAGCCTTGCTGTTCTTCATCAACCATCGCCGACTCCTATTTTTCTCGATCGTCATTATTTTTCCGGGATTCGCAATCTGTTGATTGCCAGGTCGTTGTCGCCAGATCGGTGCAAAGACAATCCAGCTCATCAATGTTGTGCTGCAAGTCGAACACCCGCTCGGCGCGCTCGCGCCCGGCCTGCCCCAGGCGCCAGCACAGCTCTCGATCGGCGGCCAGGCGGCCCATGGCAGCGGCCAGCGCCTCGGCCTCGCCGGCGGGAAAGAAAAGTCCGGTCTTCTCGTCGATCACGCTCTCGCGCGGGCCCGGCAGGTCGCTCGCGATCACCGCCCGGCCGGCCGCCATGGCTTCGATCACGGTGGTGCCAAAGGGCTCGATCCGCGAGGCCAGCACGAAAGCGTCAGCGGCTTTCATGACTGCGAAGACATCGCTGCGAAAACCCAGAAATCGGATGTGATCGGCCAGACCGAGGCGGGACGCCTGATCGCGCAGGCTGCGGCGGTAGGCGTCGGGGTCGCCGTCCATCAAGGTCGTGTCGCCGGCGGCCAGCACCTTGACCGGCACGCCGGCCGCGCGCGCTTGCGCCACCGCCTCGAACAAGACTTCCCAGCCCTTTTGCGGAACCATGCGCGCGACAAAGGCAATGACGAATTCGCCCGCCCCCCAGCCGGCTGCGGCGCGCAAGGCGGTGCCGGCCGATTCGTCGGCGTAGCGGTCGAGATCGACGCCGTTGTGAACCACGAAGATCTTGTCGGGCGCCACGCCGGCGGCGCGCATCAGCCGCGCTTCGTAGTGCGTGGTCGCAACAATGCGGGCGACCCGGCGGTTAAGAAACCGCACCAGCTCGTGCAGGCGCTCGGGTGGCCACTGATGGACCTCGGTGAAGGTGTCGGCGCGGGCCCGCCACACCACCGTCCAACCGAGCGCGGCGGCGACCCGCCCGGTGGTTTCAAGATCGGGAAAGGTATTGGCGACGAATACGCCGCGCGGTGTACCCAGCAGGCGCAACGTGGCCCGCAGCTTGGCGCCGTACCAGTGGACCTGGCGCGCCAGCCAGGACTGACCGGCTTTCCAGCGGATAACGTGGGTGCGGACGCCGAGCTCACGCAAGGCCAGATCCAGATCGCCCGGCGCGTTGAGCAAGGCGCGGATCTGCGCTTTCGGAAAGCGCGTGTTGCGAACGTGGTCGAGCAGGCGCAACTCGCCCCCGCCCAGATCGCCATACCAGGACGAAACCACGAGACTGGCTTTTGCGTGAGCAGACAAGCACAACTCCCATCAGGGCCGATCGATCAAGGGTAGCCCAGCACCGATCAACCGGTGTCGCGTGGCGCTGACACCCGAGCGAGTCTTCGGCCACGGCTGCTCACATCCACGATCCGCGACCTTAGACTCGGCCACAGCCGCCCGCGCCCAGTGTCCGAGCCCCTTGCAGGATTGCCCATGAAGCGCTTGTCGTTGGACCTTCCAAGACTGTTCGCCCTCGTGGCTTGCCAGTGTTTTCTGGTCATGACCACCGCCCTGGTCACGACCGAAGCCAGGGCCGAAGCCACCACGCTCAACAACAACTACTACGCGGCACCCGGCAATACCGGCCTGATGCAGCTGCTTCGCAACAACGAAGAAACCCACCTGGGCAAAGCCAAGGCCGACCTTGCCACCGGCAGGCCGCACCGGCTCGAATACGCCATCGCCGACTTCGGCTACATCCTTACCCGCTGGCCCAACCACCCGCAGGCCTTGCTCGGCCTGTTCGACGCGGCTCGCCGGCTCAAGCGGCCGGAACTTTTTCAGCGTTATTCGAAAGCCGCGATCGAGGTCGCACCCGAGGCCGCGCCAACCTACGTGATCATCGGCGCCTATCTGATGCGGCAGGGCAACGCCAAGGACGCCGAGCCCATGCTCGCCAAGGCCTTGGAACTCAACCCCGAGTCGATCAACGCGCACTACAACCTCGGCCTGCTCTATGCGCAGACCCAGCGCCTGGAGCAGGCCAACCGCCACGCGCAGAAGGCGTATTCGATGGGGCATCCCATGCCCGGCTTGCGCAAGCGCCTGGAAGCCGCGGGCGCGTGGAAGCCGCTGCCGGGCACACCAACGCCCCCCACGGAGCGCGCCCCGCAGTGATGCCAGCTCCCTTGGCTCGCGCGGCGTCACCGGCCGGCGAGCCTTCTCTCTCCCGCTCCGTGGCGTCGGCTGGCTGCGGCCAGTTCCTGGCCGCGCGCTGGATTCGCGCCTGGCCCGAGGCCGCCGCCCTGGCGCCAGCCTGGAACGCGATCGCGCCCGATCTGTTCACCCGCTTCGAATGGTTCGACGCGGCCTGGGCCTGGGCCGGCCGCGACGCGCAACCGCGCCTGCTCGCCGTGTTCGACGGCGAGCTGCTCGTCGGCCTGCTGCCGGCCTGCCTGTGGCATCGCGGCGGGCGCCGCGAGCTGGCCTTGATCACCGTGCCCGACACCCAGTTCGCCGACGTTCTGCTCGGCCCCGACCCGGCGCCGGTGGCGCGTGTCATGGCCGAGGCCCTGGTCGCTGCGCGCGGCGAGTGGGACGAGTTGCACTTGACGCATCTGCGCCCCGACGGCGAGTGGACCCGGCTGCGCGACGCGCTCACCCGATTGACCGCGGTCGATTGCGCGCCCTATGCGCGCAACCTGCGGATCGCTTTGGATGCCCCCTGGGCGGCCTACTACGCCAGCCTGTCAAAGACCGTGCGCGAGAAGAACAAGCTCGCCGCCAACCGCCTGGCGCGCACCGGCCAGGTCGAGATCGAGTGGCACCGCGGCGAAAACCCGGCACCGGCCGCGCTCACGGCCGAAATCACCGCGATCTCGGCCGCGAGCTGGAAAGCCGAGACAGGCCTGAGCCTGGAGAACGCCGGCCCCGGCGCCTTCATCGAGCGCCTGACACAACACGCGGCGGCGCAGGGCTGGCTGTCGGTGTGGCTCGCGCGGCTCGACGGCACGGCGGTGGCGATGGAATACCAGCTGATCGACGCTGGCCGCGTGTACGCGCTGCGCTCGGACTTTCGCGCCGAGCAGGCCCAGGTCTCGCCCGGCACGTATCTCAACTGGAAGCTGCTCGAGCGACTCGCAGGTGAAGGCCTGTCGAGCTACTTCATGGGCCCGGGCGAGAACGCCTACAAGCTGCGCTGGACCCGCGAGGGCGCGCAGCTCTGGCAGCTCACCGCCTGGAGCCCCACCTGGCGTGGCGCGCTCTTGCGGCTGATCGAAACCCGCATCAAGCCCGCCGCACGCGCCTGGCGCGACTGGCTGCGCCGCTGGCGCGGCGGCAACCCCACCAAGGAAGCGCAATGAGTCACCTGGCGGCCTTTCTGGCCTCTCGCAGCGAAGACACCGGACGCGCAGCGCCACTGGCCGCCGCGCTCGGCGCGGCAACGCAAACGGTGCCACTGGCCGCGGGCGGCCTGGCCTTGACCGCCGGCGCCCAACTGGCCCAGGCCGGCGGGCTGAGCGTGCTTCTCACCGGCGAGGCGCAACTGGCCGGGAACACGGCAACCGAAGCGAACAGCGCCCTGGCGATCGCGCAGGCCTGGCTCACCGCGGGGGAAGCCACCCTTAGCGGCTTGAGCGGCCACTGGGCCTTGATCGTGGTGGATGAGCGCGGCGCCCAGCCCGAGCTGATCGCCGCCACCGACCGCCTGGGAACGGTGCCGCTCTTCTGGTGCACGCGCCCCGGCGGGGCCGGAGTTTCCACGCGGATCGAACCGCTGCGCGCCGCGCTCGGCCCCTTCGCTCTCGATCCGCAGGCGGTGTTCGACTACCTCTACTTCCACATGATTCCCGCGCCCGCGAGCATCTGGCGCGAATGCCGGCGGCTGCTGCCGGGCAGCCTGCTGCGCTGGCGCGGCGGCACGGCCGTGACCGAAACCTGGTGGGCACCGCGCTACGAAGAAGACCGGCCGGCCGATTTCGCCGCGCTCAAGCAGGAATTCGTCGAGCTGCTGCAAGACAGCGTGCGGCCGTGGGCCAAGCAGAGCGGCGTGGGCGCCTTCCTGTCGGGCGGCACCGACAGCTCGACCGTAAGCGGCATGCTGACCCGCGTGGGCGGGCGGCCCGCATCCACCTGGTCGATCGGATTTGACGCCCAGGGCTATGACGAAATGGCCTACGCGCGGATCGCCGCCAGCCACTTCGGTACCGACCCGCACGAGTACTACGTGAGCCCAGCCGACGTGGTCGAGGCGCTGCCGCGAGTCGCCCATTTCTACGAACAACCCTTTGGCAACGCCAGCGCCATTCCCACCTACTGGTGCGCCCGGCGCGCGCGTGAAGCCGGCCTTGCCACCTTGCTCGCGGGCGACGGCGGCGACGAACTGTTTGGCGGCAACGAGCGCTACTCGGCGCAGGAAGTGTTTGCGCTCTACGAACGTGTACCGGGCGTGGTGCGCGCCGGCATGATCGAGCCGCTGCTCGCCGCCAGCGGCGCCCTGGGTCTGAGCCAGGTCACGCCCGTGCGCAAGGCCAGCAGCTACGTGGCGCAGGCGCGCACGCCCATGCCCGAGCGCACGCAGAGCTACAACCTGCTCACCCGCCTGGGGCTGACCGAGGTGCTCACCCCCGATTTCCTGGCCGCGATCGACCCGCGCGAACCGGTGGCCTTGCTCAAGCAGAGTTACGACGGCGCGCTCGCGTCAAGCCAGGTCAACCGCATGATGGCGCTCGACCTGCGTTTCACCCTGGCCGACAGCGACCTGCCCAAGGTCAGCGGCATGGGCGAGTTAGCGGGAATCAAGGTCGCCTACCCGCTGATGAGCGACGCCCTGCTCGACTTCAGCCTCAAGCTTCCCCCCTCGTACAAGTTGCGCGGGAGGCAATTGCGCTGGTTCTTCAAGCAGGCCCTGGCCGACTTTCTGCCACCGCAAATCATCACCAAAACCAAGCACGGCTTCGGCCTGCCCGTGGGTGCCTGGCTCGATGGCCACGCGCCGCTGCGCACGATGGCCGCCGAGTCGCTCGCCAGCCTCAAGGACCAAGGCATGGTCCGCCCCGAGTTCCTTGACCGCATGGCGCACCAGCCGCTGGGGCAACACGCGGGCTATTACGGGACGATGCTGTGGGTGCTGATGATGCTGGGGATGTGGAGCGAGCGCTCGTGCCACTCAGATTGACGCGAGGCGCGGTGCCGAACTGACCGCCGCTGAGCCCTTGCGCGCGCTGGCCGGAACGCCGCGAGCGCAAATTTGACTCATCGACCTTGACCAAGGGTTCTCCAAACCTTCGCGACGTTTTCAGCGAGGGGGATATCCGCCGCAACTGCGCGAGCCAGCGCAGCTTGCTCTGCGTGTAGATGCGCATCGACCCCTGAGGCGTCAAGCGCAACACCACCCACGCTGGCGGGGTCGTCTTGTTCCAGCGCATCAAGCAGTCGATCGCCCAATTCCCGCTTGAAGTGGCCGGCTTCCCAATAAAACTGCGGCGTGTAATCGGCCTCACCCCGATCAGGAACGTGTTCGCTGGTAAAAGAAGTGACGGTAGCGAAATCAACGAGGCGCAAGTGCTTGCCGGCAGGCTCGCCATCAAGCGCGACGACGAGCATGCGCTTCCAGGCTTCGAAATCGCTCCACAACCCCGCCTCTTTTATGAGAGTCAGGTATTGCAGGTGATACGGATACGTCACAACGATCAGTTCGGTGCCACAACGGGCCGACGTGGCGATGAGTCGCCCAAGCGCCACCCTCGCGGACTCATCCGGCCCGACTAAGGCCCACCTCCCGGCGGCGCTGCGCTTAGCGTTCTCTTCAAGCCGTTGCTGAAAGAAGGAGAAATAGCCCGCTCGTGTTGCTTCTATTTCATAAGCGTTTAACAGATTAAGTCCTTCAAGCGTCTGCCTACTGACACTTGACGAGCCGAGCCCCCATGCAACGCGAACGCTGTCAGCGACGGCTTCTGCCGACACCAAAGCGCGAGCGAACTGCAGCATCGACGGTTCAGTCCGCAAGGGGCGATCGGCAAAGCGCTCGGGTGACTTATTGGACAGCCGGATGAAATCGATGAAATCAACCCCCAAGATCGCGCGCCTGACCGGGCCGATTCGACAAAGCGCCTCCAGTTGTGCAGCGCTGATTTCAATTCCGCCCCCGGGGGTGGCGAGGTTATGCGCGGCGCGGCCGGCTTTTGCAATAAAGGGATGCCGGGGATCAAAACCGATATCAGCACGCGAATTACCCAGCACCACCGCATCGGCGTGCCGCGCCACGGCCTGATAAAGCTTCATCTGAGCAATGTCCGCTTCAAAAACGGGCCGCGCGCCCTGCTCTGGCCGAAAGAGGGCATAGGGGTCCATCGCATATGAAAAGAAAGCCGCTGCGCCGATGGCAATCAACGCCGACACCAACATACAAATCAGATAGCCAGTGCGTTTCATCTATCAAAACTGAAAGTACAGAAATTCGCTCGGCCGCGTCAGCGCCAGCAAGCCCGCAGCCAACAGCAGGCCCAGGCCCACGCCCCAAGCCACGGTCGGCCGCCAAGGCCAACGGGCGGACAGTGACACCACACCCAAACCCGGCCGGTAATGCCCCAATATTTGCTGTGTATTCGGGCTCGCAAACGCGATCAGTCCAGCTCCCACGATGCTCAGCCACGAGAGCACGAAGCTGCGCCCGCCACCGAGTTGGAACTCGACGCCCAACCCTTCCAGCCACGGGCGCGCCGCCGGGCCTAGCAAGGCGCCGATGGCCTCGGGCAGTGCCACGCCTCGTTGCCCCAGCATGGCGCCGACGATGCTCGTGGCCGTGGCGAGATCCGGCGCACGGAAATAAACCCAGGAAAAACAGACGGCAAGAAAGGTGATGGTCACGCCCAGCCCATGGCCCCATCGACCGAACGAGGGCAGACCCATATGTTCTTTGAGCGCGCGCCAGCCGTGATTGATCACCAGGTAGAGGCCATGCAGCGCCCCCCAGATCACGAACGTCCATCCCGCGCCATGCCAGAAGCCTCCGATCAGCATGGTGGCCAGTAGATTGGCGTAGCGGCGTGGCACACCCTTGCTATTGCCGCCCAGCGGTATGTAGAGGTAGTCGCGCAAAAAGCGCGACAAAGTAATATGCCAGCGCCGCCAAAACTCGATGATGCTGGCGGATTTGTAGGGCGAATTGAAATTGATGGGAAGCTGGATTCCAAAGAGCCGCGACAGGCCGATGGCCATATCGCAATAACCCGAGAAATCGAAATAGAGTTGGAAAGCATATGCCAGCACTCCAGCCCAGGCGCTGAGCAGCGTGACCTCGCCCGGATGACTGAACACGCTGCCAGCAAAAGGGGCTAGGGTGTCGGCAATCAATACCTTTTTAGCCAGGCCGATCGCGAAGATACTGAGCCCCACTTCAAAATTCTCGCGGCGCGGCCGATACGACTCGGGGTCGTCAAACTGACGAATCATCTCGCCATGGTGAAGGATGGGTCCGGCGATCAGATGCGGAAAATAGGTAACGAACAGCGCGTAGTGAACAAACCGGGTGTCGCGCACCTTGCCTGCGTAGGCATCGGCAAGGTATGCGATCTGCGTGAAAGTAAAGAACGAAATCCCTAGTGGCAGAACGACATTGAGCAACTCCAACTCGGTTCCGCTTAGACGCCCCGCGTTGCCGATAAAGAAGTCAGCGTATTTGTAGTAGCCGAGCAGAACAATGTCGGCGCTCACGGCGATAATCAGTATGCACTTGGCCCGCCAGCGTGACATGGGCAGAGTTTTTGCAATGCCGGTCCCTGCCCAGTAGTTGAAAATGATCGATCCGAGCAACAAAGGGATATAGCTCGCATCCCAATAGGCATAGAACGCCAGCGACGCAAAGGTGAGCCAGGCCGCTGCAAAGCCTATATTCCAACGGCCCAGCGCGAAATACCCGATCAGCACCACAGGCAAAAAGACCACCAGGAACTGATACGAATTGAAAAGCATGCGCTGTTTTCCTTGATCTACGCCGTGGCGACTCGATTCATCGTGTTACGCACAAAACCCGCCTCAAACCGCCCCGGCCGCAAGTCCCACGGCGTAAAGCGCGGCAGCTGATAGGGGTCGGTGGCGGCAGTGGCAACACCGACCGAGGTCGAGACCGCCGCCGCATAGCCCGCCTGCCGCACCATCGCCACATGCGCGCGGGTGTAGTCGCGCCCCGGGCCGCCGTTGGGGTAGGCAAAGAGTTTCAGCGGCCGGCCGATGATGGCTTCGAGCCGGGCCTTGTTGGCGGTGATCTCGCGCTCGGCGGCGGCGGCTTCCAGCGCGGCGAGGATGGGGTGATTGACGGTGTGGCCGCCGACCTCCATCCCCTGCTCTGCCAGTTGCGCCACCTGGCTGGAACTCATCATCAGATCGGTCGGCAGGGGCGAAGTCGCCAGCGCCGCCAATTGCTGGCACACGCCTTCGCGTTCGGCGAGCGGCCGGTATTTGAGCGTGGGCAGGATGCGGTCGGCCGCGGCACGGCGGCTTGCCATCGAATCGATCACGACCCGCGTGCGCTCGGGCACCGGCAGTTCGATCTCGCCCGCGGGCAGGCGGCGCAGAGCTTCGTAGACGCTGTCGTTGAACATGCGGCCGCCGTCGAGGTAGCCGTCGGCCACGAAGAAGGTCGCGGTCAGCCCGAGCCGCTGCAGGATGGGTGCGGCGACTTCAATATTGTCGCGGTAGCCGTCGTCGAAGGTGATGGCGGCGGCGCGTGGCGGCAGGCGGCCGGCACGTAGCCGATCGACCGCCTCAGCCAGCGGCAGCACCGTGAAGACCGAGGCGAGCCAGCGCAGGCGGTCTTCGAACAAGTCGGCATGCCAGAGCTCGGGGAACAGCGGGTCGGGCCGCGCTGGCACGCGATGAAAAATCAGGATCGTGAGCCGGCCGCGAGCGGCCAGGGTGAGGCCAAGACGCGTCGCCGCCCGCATCGCCCGCGCCGCGATCATTGGAGCCGCCCAGGCACTCGCGCCCGCAGCAGCATCGAATGGCTGGCCAGTGCGCCGAGCGCGGGCAGCGCGCGCAAGGTGCCGCGCACCGACGCCGCATCGAGCAGGCCCTGGGCTGCGCTCCAGCGGCCCGGCGCAATCGCGACCCAGAACAGATCGAGCTCTTCAAATCCCGCCGCGGCCAGGGCCGAGAGCAGCTCGCCGGGCGTGTCGTGGCGCAGCCGTGGCGGCTCGCCGCGCGCTCGTTCGCGCGCCGCGAGCGTGCGCGCCGCGGCCGACCGCGAGTTGAGCGCGTCGAGCCAGAGCTCGGCGCCCGGGCGCAGAACCCGGCGCAACTCGGCCAGGGCCGGGGCGGGCGAGGCCAAGGCTTGCAGCACGCCAAACAGCAGCGCGCCGTCGGCGCAGGCCGCGGGCAGCGGCAAGCGGGTGGCGTCGGCGGCGGCCAGCGTCAGACCGGCGTTGGCGGGCAGGCGCGCGGCCTTGAGCAGGCTGGGCTGCGAGTAATCAAGACCGATCACCTGGGCGCCGCGCGCGGCGAGCCAGCGCGAATACGTGCCAGCGCCGCAACCCACGTCAAGCCAGGTGCGGCCCTTGACCTGGGAGGCGAATTCGCGCTCGAAAGCGCGCAGCCGCGTCGCCAGACCGTTGGCCGACCAGCCGGCAATGCCGGCGTCGTCATCGGCGGCGCGGCCGAAGCTCTCGAAGCGGCGGCGCCAGCCGTCTTCAAACGAACTCATAGGTCGCCGTCCAAGCGGCTGGCCGCGCGGCGGCCCTGGGCCAGGCGAGCGATGAGACGGATCACGCCACCCGGCCCCGGCCGATGCCGTGGTAGACCAGACCGGCGGCGCGCACGTCCGCGGGGGCGTAGAGGTTGCGGCCGTCGAACACGGCGCGTGCCTTGAGTTCAGTGGCCAGCCAGGCGAAGTCGGGGCTGCGGAACTCGCGCCACTCGGTGATCACCGCCAGCGCGTCGGCACCGGCGACCGCTTCTCGCGCATCGGCGGCAAACGAGACGCGCGGATTGTCGGCCAGCAGTCGGCGCGCGTTGTCCATCGCCACCGGGTCGTAAGCGACCACCGTGGCACCGGCGGCGGTGAGCGCGTCGATCACGGCCAGGCTCGAGGCCTCGCGCATGTCGTCGGTATTGGCCTTGAACGCCAGGCCCCACAGAGCGATGGTCTTGCCGGCCACCGCGCCGCCGAAGAAGGCGATGATCTTGTCGGCCAGAACGCGGCGCTGGCGCAGGTTCACTTCCACCGCCGACTCCAGCAGCTGGGCCGGGTGATCCGCCTCGCGCGCGGTGTGGATCATGGCGCGCAAGTCCTTGGGAAAGCACGAGCCGCCAAAACCCGCGCCGGCATACAGAAAGAGCGGGCCGATGCGCGGGTCCGAGCCGATGCCGTAGCGCACCGCCTCGATATCCACCCCCAGGCGATCGGCCAGGTTGGCCATCTCGTTCATGAAGGAGATCCGCACCGCGAGCATGCAGTTGGCCGCGTACTTGGTGAACTCGGCCGAACGCACGTCCATCACCACCATCCGGTCGCGGTAGCGGTTGAAGGGCGCGTAGAGGTGACGCATGGTCTCGGCGCTGCTGGGGTCGTCAACACCCACCACGATGCGGTCGGGCCGCATGAAGTCCTCAACCGCGTAACCCTCTTTCAGGAACTCGGGGTTGGACGCGGTGGTGGCGCGGATCGCCACGCCACGAGCGGCCAGCTCCTCGGCCATCGCGGCGCGAACCCGGTCGTTGGTGCCGACCGGCACGGTGGACTTGACCACCACCAGGGTGTCGCGGGCGATATGCCGGCCGATCGCGCGCGCGCAACCGATCACATGCGACAGATCGGCCGAGCCGTCCTCGTCCGAGGGCGTTCCCACGGCGATGAAGACCAGATCGGCGTGCGCCACCGCTTCTTCGTATCGGGTGGAAAAGGCCAGCCGCCCGGCCGCGGCGTTGCGCGCCACCACGGCCTCGAGGCCCGGCTCGTGGATCGGAATCTCGCCCGCCCGCAGGCGCTCGACCTTGTTGGCATCGATGTCGATGCAGAGGACGTCGTTGCCGGCGTCCGCCAGGCAGGCGCCGGTGACCAGGCCGACATAGCCGGTGCCGATGACAGTGACTTTCATGAGTGTGCTTGTGCTTCTGAGACGGATTCAGTGACGCCAGGGGCCGCACCCGCGCCGAGCTTGCTCTGGACGTAGCGGTATTTGCCCGAGCGCTCGGGAGCGATGCGGTCGACCGGCTCGATGCGGATCTCGACCGACTCGCCCAAGCGGCGCCGGAAGGCCGCCACGATAGCGGAATCCCTTGCGAAATCCCGAATCGGGTTTGCAACCAGCTCGACCCGCGTCAAGGCGAGCGACTCCTGGACGATGCGGAACTGCTGCACTCCGGGCAAATCGCGCAACACGTAGATCAGGGCCAGGCCGTGCATCACGGTGCCGTCAGCAGCCAGAACAAAGTCGGTGCTGCGGCCCTGCACCTCGGCCAGAACCGGCAGGCCGCGCCCGCAAGCGCAGGCGGCGGTGCCCAGGGCACCGATATCGCCGGTGCGGTAGCGGATGAAGGGAAAGTCGCCGGTGGCCAGGTGGGTGACGACGATCTCGCCCGCCTGGCCGGCGGGCAGCGGGCGGCCTGCGGCATCGACCACTTCGACCACGATGTCCTCGGCCGTGATGTGCAGGCTGCCCGCCGGGCATTCGTGGGCGATAAAGCCGGCATCGCGCCCGCCATAACCGTTGGCGACCGGGCAGGCAAAGGCCGCACTAATGGCGGCGCGCTGCTCGGGATAGAGCCGCTCGGAGGTAACGAACGCCACCTTGACCCCCAGGTCGTCCAGCCGCACCCCGCGCTTGGCCGCATGAGCGGCGATCATGGTGAGCGCCGAGGGGTAACCGAACAGCATGCGTGGACGGCGGGCGCGGATGCGCTCGACAAAGTGATCGAGCCTGGCCTCCGACATCTCGAACGCCGACAGCAGCTCGGTGCGCATCAGCGCGTCGCGCAGACGACGCAGCCGGTCCTGCGCGCCCAGCTCGATCGGCGAGCCCCACACCACCACTTCCGGGTCGCCGAGATCCACCCCCCACCAGCGCGTCGCCCGCCACTTGGCGGCCACGTCGCGGCTGACGCGCTCGCGGCCGATAAAGAAGATCAAGGGTTCGCCGCTTGAACCACCGGTATTAAAGCGCGCCAGACCCACCGCGCCGGGCGCCTTGAGCGCTTCGGTGTGGGCGCGGATCGTGGGCTTGTCGAGCAGCGGCAGGCGCGCCAGATCAGCGACCGATGCGAGCGCCGCCGGATCAAAGCCGATGCGCGTAAAGAGTTCGCGGTAATACGGCACCTGCCGCCCGGCGTGCACGAGCAGAGCGCGCAGGCGATCGAGCTGCAGCGCTTCGATTCGCTCGCGCGGCCACCACTGCGAGGCTTCGAGCGCGCGGTGGTCGGCCACGGTGCTGTGGTGCTTGAGCTTTTCCTGCCAGGGAAAGATCAGCCCCGCCACCAGGCGGGTGTAGAGACCGCTCATGCCACCCTCGCTTGAGGCCGCGGCGAACGCCGCACCGAGCTGTAGATCGCCCCCCACTGCGCGCGCACCCGTGGCCAGGCGTAGGCCTGAACCTCGGCCTGCCCGGCGCCGGCCAGGCGAGTCGCCAGCGCCGGATCGCGCAGCAGCTTGAGGATGGCTTGCGCCATGGCGGTTTCGTCATCCGGCGGAACCAGCAGGGCGGACACGCCGTCGCGCACCACCCAGGGCACGCCGCCCACCGCGGTGCTGACCACCGGCACGCCGCTGGCCATCGCTTCGAGCACGGAGTTGGGCATGTTGTCGACGCGGCTGGCGTTGAGGGCGATCGCCGCCGCGCGCAGGCGCGCCGCGATCGCATCGCGATCGAGCGGACCGCTGAATTTGACCGCTTCGGCCACGCCCAACTCTGCGGCCAGGCGCTCGAGCGCGGCGCGCTCGGGCCCCTGCCCGGCCAGCACCAGACGCGCGCCAGGAAGCTCGGCCGCGACCCGGGCGAAGGCGCGCAGCGCCACGTCCAGGCCATAGATGGGTTCGAGGTGGCGCGCCACCAGAATCACCGGCGCGCGCTGGTCCATGGGACGCGGATCGGCATAAAAGCGGGCCAGGTCAACAATATTGGGAACGACCTGGGCGCTCAGTCCATGACGGGCGAAAACCTCTTGCAGAAAGCCCGATGGCACCACCAGCGCCTGCGCGCGCCGCAGCACCGGCACGACGCGATCCGCGCTGCGCGCAAGGAAGGCCGCCGCTTCGCCGCCGCGGTAATTGACCACCACCGGGCAACCGCGCCAGGCGGCGATGCGGATCGCGGGCGCGGCAAACAAATGCCAGGACCAGCCGGAATTGGCCATCACGTGAACCACGTCGGCCCAGCCCGCGGCGCGCCACAGCTGCGCGGCATAAGGCAGCAGGCGGGCGGCGGCGCGCACGCCCCGCCAGCGAGCGATCCAGGCCGGCCGGTACGGCGGGTTGACCTGAACCACTTGCACCTCGGCGCCGGCCTGGCTCAAGAGGCGCGCGAGCTGTTCGGTCTGGGTCGCCATGCCGCCCGCGGGCGGCGGCAGCGGACCCACCAGAGCGATGCGCAGGCCGTCGAGCTGACTCATGCAGCCCTCAGCGCGGGGCGCACAAGACCGGAAAAAAGCGGCGCGTAATGGCCGACGCTGCGCTCCCAGGTGCGCTCGGCCTCGACAAAGCGGCGGCCGGCGGCGCGGATCGCGGGCCAGCGCACGCGCTCATCGAGCACGCGCAGGATCGCCTGCGCCAGAGCGGGCGCCGAGCCCGCCTCGAACAAAACACCGGTTTCGCCGTCGCGGATCAGTTCGCGGTGGCCACCGACGTCGGAGGCGACCAGCAACTGGCCTTGCGCCATCGCCTCGAGCGGCTTCAAGGGCGTGACGAGTTCGGTCAGCCGCATCGAGCGGCGCGGGTAGGCCAGCACATCGACCAGGCCGTAATAGCGCTGGACCTGGGCGTGCGGAACGCGCCCGGTAAAGACCACCTTGTCGGCCAGACCCGCGGCCTTGGCCTGCGCACGCAGCGCCGAATCCTGCGGGCCGCCGCCCACCAGCAGCAGGCGGGCGTCGGGCCGCACCGCGAGCACCGCGGGCAAGGCCTCGATCAGAAGATCCAGCCCTTCGTAGGCGTAGAAGGAACCGAGAAAACCGATCACGGTGCAGCCCGCCAGACCGAGCGACTGCTTGAGTTCGAGCTCGGGCGCGGCGCCGAAAGCGAATTCGGCCACATCGACCGCGTTGGGAATGACGGTGATCTTCTCGGCGGCAATGCCGCGCGCGACGATATCGGCGCGCAGGCCTTCGCAGATCGTGGTGATGGCATCGACCCGCTTGAACACGGCCGTCTCGAGCGCCCGGGTGGCGCGGTAACGCAGGCCGTTTTCGCTCGCCGTGCCGTGGTCGACCGCGGCGTCTTCCCAGAAGGCGCGCACCTCGTAGACCACCGGAATGCCGCGCGCACGCGCCACCGCCAGCGCCGGCCAGGCGTTGAGCACCGGCGAGTGGGCGTGGATCAGGTCGGGCTTGACCTGCTCGGCCACCTCGGCCAGACGCCGGCGCAGCGCTCGCATCAGCGCCGCCTCGCGCAAGACCGGGCGATCCTCGAACGGGAACGGGGCAAAGCGGGTGCGGTAGAAACTCAGGCCATCGACCGTTTCCACCTCGGCCCCGGGAGCGGTGTGCTTGGGGCTGGTGAGGTGAAAGGTCTGCCAGCCCAGGCGGCGCTGTTCGCGCAGGATCGCCGCGGTGCGGAAGGTGTAGCCGCTGTGGAGCGGAATCGAATGATCGAGAACGTGCAGAACCCGCATCGTCAGCCCGCCCGCCGGGAGTCGCGCGCGGGCGCGGCACCGGCCACGTTGCGCAGGAAGGCGTCGAACATCAGCAGCGTCCACAGCGGCGCGGAGTGATCACGCAGACCCGATTCATGTTCGCTGAGCATGGCCTTCAAGGTGGCGCGGTTGAACCAGCCGGTGTCGGCCATCGCCTCGCCCAGCACCGCCTGCCGCACCCGCTCCTTGAGCGGACCGCGGAACCAGCGCGCCAGGGGCACGGCAAAGCCCTGCTTGGGGCGGTACATCACCTCGTGCGGCAGGTAAGGCTCCATCGCCTTCTTGAGCAGCCACTTGCCTTCGTCGCCGCGCACTTTCATGGTGGTGGGCAGCGTGGCGAGCCACTCGACCAGCACGTGGTCCATCAGCGGCTCTCGCACCTCGAGCGCGTGGGCCATGCTGGCGCGGTCGACCTTGGTGTTGATGTCGCCCACCAGATAGGTCTTGAGGTCGAGGTATTGCACCAGCGAAAGGGGATCGTCGGTCTGGCTGCGAGCGGCATGGGCGCGAAAGATCTCGGCCGCGTTGTAGCCACCCAGCTGCGCCTTGAGCGAGTTGGAAAAGAGCTTGGCGCGCCCGTCGTCGCGAATGATCGAGACGCCGTGGAAATAGGCATCGACCGTGTCACGCGCCAAAGCCTGGAATGTGGCCTTGGCCCGCAGCGGACGCGGCGCCCAGTCGGCCTTGGGATAGACCCGGCCGAGCAGGCCGAACATGGGGCGGCGCACGGAGAGCGGCAGCGCCGCGCGCAGGCGCTCTTCGGCCATGTGCAGGCGATAGCGGCGGTAGCCCCCCAGGCTCTCGTCACCGCCGTCGCCCGACAGCGCCACCGTCACGTGCTGGCGCGCGAGCTGGCAGACGCGGTAGGTGGGAATCGCCGAGCTGTCGGCGTAGGGCTCGTCGTAGAGCGTGGCGAGGGTGTCGATCAGGTCGAAGTCGTCGCTATCGACCCGATCGCTGTGGTGGCAGGTGAAGTAGCGATCGGCGACTTGCTGGGCAAACGCCGATTCGTCAAAACACCGCTCGGAAAACGAAATCGAACAGGTGTTGACCGGCTCGTCGGAGAGGCCGGCCATCATCGCCACCACCGCGGAGGAATCCACCCCGCCCGACAGGAAGGCGCCAAGCGGCACCTCGGCGATCATGCGCAGCCGCACCGATTCGCGCAGACGCTCGACCAGCTCTTCCTGCGCCTCGAGCGCGCCGATCGGGTTGTCGCCGGTAAAGCGCACGTCCCAGTAGGCGCGCGGCGCGCGCGCCGGTTCGCCGCGGCGCAGGCACAGGCTGTGGCCGGGCGAGAGTTTGCAGGCCCCCTTGAACACCGTGCGCGGTTCGGCCACGTAGCCGAGCGCGAAATATTCTTCGAGCGCGAGCGGATCGACCTCTCGCGCCAGACCGCCGTGAGCGAGCAAGGCCTTGAGTTCGGAGCCGAAGATGAACTGGCCGTCGGGCAGCAGCGCGTAATACAGCGGCTTGACGCCCAGGCGGTCGCGCGCGGCGAACAAGGTCTGGCGGCGCTCGTCCCAGATCACGAAGGCGAACATGCCGCGCAGCCGCAGCACGCAGTCCTCGCCCCAGGCTTCCCAGGCGTGGACGATGACTTCGGTATCGCTGTGGGTGCGAAAGACGTGGCCGAGCGCCTTGAGCTCGGGCACCAGCGCCTGGAAGTTGTAGATCTCGCCGTTGAAGACCACCACCACCGAGCCGTCTTCATTGAAGAGCGGCTGCTGGCCGGTGGCCAGGTCGATGATCGAAAGCCGCCGATGCCCGAGCGCCACGCCGGGGGCGAGATGCATTCCGCCTTCGTCGGGGCCGCGGTGGTGGAGCGATTCGTTCATCCGGTGCAATACGGCGCGCTCGAGACTGCGCCGGCCCCGCAAATCGATGATGCCAGTGATGCCGCACATCTTCAGTTCTCCGGGGAGTGGCGACGTGCGCCAACAAGGGGGAGCCGCTTCATCTCAGGCCTCGCTCGCGCCGGCCAGGGCCGAGGCGTGTTGGGGACTGAGAAGCGAGCGGTAAACACGGTCGTAATCGGCCACCATGCGCTCGATCGCAAAGCCCGATTCGACCGCCGCGCGGGCGCGCCGGCCCAGCGCGCGAGCGGTGTCGGGCTCGGCCAGCCACTGCAGCAGCACCGCGGCGAGCGCGGCCGGGTCAGCGGGTGGCACCAGGCGACCGGTCAAGCCCTCGGCCACCAGCTCAAGATTGCCGCCAACCGCAGTGGCCGCCACCGGCAGAGCGCTGGCCTGGGCCTCGAGAATGGTGTTCGAGATGCCCTCCATCAGCGAGGGCAGAACAAAGCCGTCGAGCCCGCGCAGAACCGCGGGAATGTCGTGGCGCTCGCCCGGCAACCAGGCGAGATCGAGCAGACCGGCCTGGGCCAGCACCGACTCGATCGCCGCGCGCTGCGAGCCGGCGCCAACGATCGCCAGGCGCAGCCGCTCGCGCGCCGCGCTCGAACCCTGAACCGCAGCGACGAAAGCGCGGGCCAGCGTGAGCTGATCCTTGACGACCTCAAGCCGGCCGACGCTACCGACGACGAAATGGCGGGCCTCGAACGGGCAGCCGCTGGGGCGCTCGAAAAATTCGGCCGGATGAAAGCGGCGCGTATCGACCCCGTTGTAGATCTGGCTGATTCGGCCCGGAGCCACACCCACTTGCTCGCGCAGATACGTCGCCAGATGGCGCGACAAGGCGATGTAGCGGCTCACGCAGGGCCGGTAAAGGCGGCGGATCAGACGATGCCGCGCCGATTTTCCGCTGAGGTCGCTCACGTCCCAGCCGTGTTCGCCATGGACCCGCGCCGGCACTCCGGCGATCGCGGCGGCCAGACTCGCTTCGAGCGCGGCGAGGTTGCGGGTGTGGACAATCGCCGGGCGCAGCCGGCCGAACTCGCGCACCAGGCGCGGGGTGAGCTTCAGGCCGTGGCCCTCGCCCTTGTGGAGCGAGACGAATTCAACATCGGGCCGCTCGATGCGGCGGCGGAACTCGGTCACCTCGGTCAAGGCGATCACGGCGTGGCGCCAGCGATCGGCCGGCAAGCGGTTGATCAGATTGACCACGCCATTCTCAAGACCGCCGGTATCGAAGCGGTAGAGCACGTGGGCGATGAGAGGCCGCGGATCCATCAGCGCTGCGCCGTCTGCGTCAGGGCGGATGCAATCGACGGTCCCATCTCGACCATGAAGCGGGCCAGGGTGGCTTGCGCCGCGGCGCTGGCGGCCTGGCCGGAAGCTCGAGGTCCCAGTCCGTCAGCGGCGGTCGCCACCGTCACCCAGGCCGAGGTATCGCTGCGCCCGCGCCCCCGTTCGCGGGCGAGGTCGAGCTTGGCAAGCACCTCACTCGGGGTCGAGAACTGCCCCAGCCAATACCACTGCCAGGCCTCGTGCGTGCTGTCTGGCCCGCGCACGCGGGCGCGCGTGATTTCGGCGGGATCGGCGTCTTTTCCGGCGAGCTTCAAGCGCCCCCGTTCCAGCTCGACCCAGCGCGGATCGGCCGGGCTGACCAGCTGGTTGAACGAGTTGACCAGCTCGCTGCCCTGACGCTGGTTGCGATAGAGACCGAGATAGACGCCGACGCGTTGGCCGTCTTTCTCGAACACCTGATAGGACTGCGCCGCCGCGCCGCTGATGTGCGGCCGCCAGGCTTGCCAGGTCTGCGGCTGCGGCGCGACTTCGACCCAGCCCGCCGCCGGCGGCACCGCCACCAGATCCACCGGGCGCGGGTCGCGACGCGACTCCAGGGCCGCTTCGGCCAGGGGCGGCACGAGCAGAGCCAGCGTGGCAAGCACCGCCGCCAGGGCGATCGGAGCGGCGCCCAGAACGGCGGGCGGCGGCGCGGGCGGCTCCTGCCCGGCCACCGGGTCTTCGCGCCAGAAGCTTCCGATCCAGAACAGCAGCATCATCACCAGACCGAAGAAGATCCAGCCGTAGATGATGTGATCGACCCCGGTGGCGATCCGGTTGTTCGAGAAATGACCCAGCATCACGATCAGGTAGGCACGCAGCCAGTTGGCCACCAGCGGCGTGATGATCGAGGCCAGGATGAAGAGCAGGCGGCGCCGGGTCGAGCGGTACATCAGCCAGGCGTAGACGCAGCCGACCATCAGCGAGGCGATCAGGTAGCGGATGCCGCTGCAGGCCTCGACCACCGACCACGCACCCGAGGGAATCATGAAGTGATTGCCTTCCCGATAGACCGGCACGCCCGAGACCTGTAAGGCCATCACGGTGAAGTCGGCGGTCCAGTCGATGAGCTGAGGCACGAGAACCTCGCCAAAGGGAACGGCAAAAAACAAAAAGAGCAGCGGGATCGCCAAGGCCTTGACCCAGCCCCAGCCGAATAAGGTGAGGACCACGGCCGGCACCATCGCGATCATGGCGAACTGTGACGGCCCGATCGCCGACGCCAGCTCGCCCGCCAGCCACACCGCGCCAGCGGCGGCCACCAGGATCAGCCCCGGCCACCACGGCCGCGCGGCCACGGCGGCGAGCTGATCGCGTTCGCCCCACAGCAGCCAGAGAAAGATCGGGATCACCAGGAAGCAGTGATTGAAGGTCTCGGCGCGGATCCAGATCGCCACCATCGACCGTGTGGTATCGGCATAGAGCGCGAGCACCGCCAAGAGCACCAGACTCACCATGACCACCGCCAGCCGCGGGCTCATGCGGCGATCGGCGGCGCGGGCGGCCAGGCGGGCTTGAGTATCAGAGTGCATGGGCTCGCTCACCAGAGAAGGAATCGGATTCCAGCAAGGCATCGAAGCGGGCCAGATTGCGCTCCCAGTCGCGGTCGGCCAGGATGCGGGCGCGAGCGCGCAGGCCCATGGCTTCGGCGCGGTAGGGCTCCAGCAGTTTGTTGACGCGCGCGAGGTAGTCATCGGCCGTGGCGGCCACGGCGAACTCGACGCCCGCATGGCCATGAAGGCCTTCGGCGCAGGCCGCCGAGACCACCACCGGGCGGGCCATCGCCATCGCCTCGAGCACCTTGTTCTGGATCCCGCGCGCCACCCGCAGCGGCGCCACCACCACCCGCGCGTGCTGAACGTAGGGACGCACGTCGGCCACCTTGCCGGTGACCGTGATGCGCGGGTCGCGCGCCAATTCCAGTACCGCCGGAGCGGGGTTCATGCCGACGATCACGAATCGCACCGCGGGGTGCCGCTCGGCGAGCCGCGGCAGAACGTTGCGGGCAAACCAGCTCACCGCGTCGATATTGGGCCAGTAATCCATCGCGCCGGTAAACACGATCACCTGCTCGCCCGGCGCATACGGCGAAGCGCGATTGACCGCGGGCGCGAAATACGTGGTGTCGACGCCATTGTCGATCGCGTGCAGTTTGTCAGCCGCCTCCGGCGCCAGCCCGGCAAACAATTGCGCTTCGGCCTCGGTGGCAAAAACGCAGGCCTGCGAGCGCGCCGCAACCTCGCGCTCGAAGGCGAGCAGGCGTTGGCCTTCGCGGCGGTAGATCCATGACCGTGGCCAGGCATGATCGGCTGCGTACTGGCTCCATTTGGCCGAATCGACATCGCAGTAGTCGATCACCGCGTGCAGCGCGGGCAGGCGATCGAGGTATTGCGCCATCACCGCCGAGAACACCACCGCACGCGCGATGCCGTGCTCGGCCACGGTGGTTTCGACCCAGCGGCGCATCGCCGCGGCGCGGTAATACGGCAGGCTCAGCGCCTCGCCACGGGCCAGACCGGTGAGGCTCTTGATGCGAGCCAGACGGGGGGGAATCGGCAGAACGCAACTGGCCTGGCAGTAGCGCGCGAGTTCGGACATGTAAGCCAGGTCTTCGGCCTGATCCACGAAACAACCCAGAAACACCCGGTAGCGCGAGGCCAGATGCCGCAGCAGGTGAAAGGAGCGGATCTTGTCGCCCTTGTTGGGGGGATAGGGAATGCGGTGGACGAGGTAGATGAGAGATTCCATGGCCTCAACCGAGATGGCGAATGACCCGCGGGCCGATCGCATTGACCAGGACACGCGGCAGCCGCTGCCAGGTCGAGATCAGCACGCGGTACTTGGGATTGGCCGGGTTGTTCTGCGGCACCGAGTCGCGCTTGAAAAGCTGGAATTCGTAGGCGAGCGGCGTGGGCTCGAAGCCCCAGTTCTTCTTGAAATCGAAAGATCCAGTACCGCGCTTGGAGCGGCCGTAGTCGAAGGTCTTCACGCCGCGCTCGCAGGCGCGCCGCATCAGCTCCCAGTACTTGAAGTCGTTGGCGGCGAGATCGCGCGCGGCGGGCAGATCGCCCGCGTAATACGGCAGGACTTCGTCGCGGAAATAAAAGGAGAGGACCCCCGAGACCGGCTGGCCGTTGGCGTCGAGCACGGTCAGCACTTCGGCGTCGGGGCCGAAGGTGGCGAGCAAGGCGTCGAAGTAGCGACGCGGCAGCGCCGGCGTGCCGTGGCGATGGACGTTGTCGGCGTAGAGCTCGAAAAAACGCGCGGCGTCGCCGTCGATCTCGCTGCGCAGCCCGCGCAGGATGCCTTTTCTCACCATCGCGCGCTGCTTGCGCGGGATGGCATTGAGATTGGCCTCGACCTCGGGCGCGATCGGCTTGCGAAACGTGACGTACAAGTCCTGCCGCGGCCAGTGCGGTTCGCGCTCGACCCGGTTGCGCAATTCAAGATGATCGACCCCCAGCTCTTGCGCCCGCGCCACCGCGGCCGCATGCAGGGCCGGCACCGCCGCCGGATCGGTCGCCGCCACACCGCCATAGACCGCAAACGGCAGGGAGACGAGGGCATGACCGAAGAGCCAGCTTCTCACCTCAGCCAGCGGCAAAACGCCGACGATCTGCCCGTCACGTTCGGCGAGCAGGTAGTGGGTGCGGTGATCGAACACGCTTTCGATGATGTCGCGCCAGCCAATGCGGTGAAAGAACGTGGCGGGCGGCGCGGCCAGGACAAACCGGTCCCAGGCGCCGCGATCGGCCTCGGTGAAGGCGCGCACCCGCATCGTCGCGGCCAGTGGCACAGTGGGCAGCAGATCGTCTCGCCTCATGCCAGCTCCCTCGCCCAGGCCTGATCGACCCGGCTCCAGCGGAAATCGGCGAGCAGACGGCATAAGCGTGCCTCGGTTCGATCGAGATTGAGGTAGTGGCGAAAGCGCGCCTTGGCGCTCGCGCCCTTCACCCGCGGCTGACCGGGGTCGATCTCCCAGGGGTGCAGGTAGAAGATCGCGGCGCGGCGATCGGTCTGGTTGACCCGCGCGATCGCCCAGCGCGACACGGCATAGGGAGCGAGGCGGAAATAACCACCGCCGCCCGCGGGCCAGTTGCGACCGGCCAGACGCGCCGTGGTGACGGGAATTTCGAGCAGGCCAGACTCGGTGCGCCAGGCAAAGCGCGGCGCGCCGGGCATGCCGTAATGATCGTGAGCGACGGGGTAGACGCTCGAGCTGTAACGGTGGCCGGCGGCAGCGAGCTCGTCGAAGGCCCACAGATTGCCGGCTCCGATCGAAAAACTGGGCGCGCGATACCCCTCGACCGGCACCTGGCCGATGTCTTGCAAGAGCGCGCGGGCGCGGCCAATGTCGGCGCGGAATTCCTCGCGCGACTGCTCGCTCGCGCGCAAATGGCTGTAGCCGTGGCTGGCCAGTTCGTGCCCGGCGGCCACGATCCGGCGCACCAGCTGCGGGTAGCGCTCGGCGATCCAGCCCAGGGTGAAGAACGTGGCTTGCGCCCCATGCTGATCGAGCCGCTCGAGCAGGCGCTCGACATTGCGTTCGACCCGGCACGGCAGCCGCTCCCAGTCGGAGCGATCAATGTGCGGCGCAAACGCCGAGACCTGGAACCAGTCCTCGACATCGATCGAGAGCGCGTTGCGGATCCGGGGGTCGGTGGCGCAGGTATCCATGGTGCAGCCTCAGACCAAAGCCAGTGTTCGACGCTGCGCCAGCCAGCCGGCCAGGTGGCTGGCAATGCGCGGCGCGGCGGCGCCGTCCCAGCCCTCGGGCGAGCGGCCGCGCTTGCCGCCGGTGGCGAGAATCTCATCGACCAAGCGGGCGATCAAAGCGGCGTCGCGCCCGACCAGGGTGTTGGTGCCCTGGTCGATCGTGATCGGCCGCTCGGTGTTCTCGCGCAAGGTCAGGCAGGGCACGCCCAGCGCGGTGGTCTCTTCCTGCACCCCGCCGGAGTCGGTCAAGACCAGCGTGGCCGCGCTCATCAGCCCGACCATCTCGCGGTAGCCCTGGGGCGCGAGCAAGACAATGCGCTCACGCGCGAGCCTCTCGCCCAGCCCGGCGCGTTCGATCGCTGCCCGCGTGCGCGGGTGGAGCGGCCACACCAGGGGCAGTTTTCGGCTGGCATCGACCAGGATGTCGATCACGGCGGCGAGCGCGGCCGGCTCATCGACGTTCGAGGGCCGATGCAGGGTGACCAGGCCAAAGCCGTGCTCGATCAGGCCCGTCTCGCATCCCGCCGCGGCCAGCGTCTGCGCCGCGCTGACCGCATTTGGCAGCGCGGCTTGCAACGAGTCGATCATGAGATTGCCGACAAACTCGATGCGCTCGGCCGCAATCCCCTCACGCTCAAGGTTGGCGGCGGCGCTGCGCTCGGTGGTATAGAGCAGGTCCGCGATCTGATCGGTCATCAGGCGGTTGATTTCCTCCGGCATGCGGCGATCGAAGCTGCGCAGGCCGGCCTCGACGTGGGCCACCGGAACCCCTTTCTTGACCGCCACCAGGGCGCAGGCCAGGGTCGAATTGACATCGCCCACCACCACCACGGCGCTGGGCCAATAACGGTCGATCACCGGCTCGAAGCGGCGCATCACCTCGGCGGTCTGCACCGCGTGAGAGGCGGAGCCGACCTCGAGGTTGACATCCGGCGCAGGCAGGCCAAGGTCGGCAAAGAGCTGATCGCTCAGGGCGTGGTCGTAGTGCTGGCCGGTGTGGACCAGCACGGCCGGCGGCGCGCCGGGCGTGGCGGCGAGCGCTCTCAGCAGGGGCGCCATCTTCATGAAATTGGGGCGCGCGCCGACCACGCAGAGGATCGCGCCAGGGGTGGGATCGGCGTGGCCCATCACAACCGCGCCTGACGGCCACTTTTGGTGCCACCCGTGCGCCGCTCGGGCTTGGACACGGCCTCAGGCCGGATCGCTTCGAGCAGCAAGGCGAGCGTGCGTTCAATCCGGTCGAGCCGCGCCGAGATCGCTGCCAGGGCCCCGTTGTTGCGGGCGACCGATTCGCGAACCAGCTCGGGGCTGCCGGCGCCGCTCGGCTTGCGCGCGTGGCCCGCCCCGAGTTCACCGCTGATCTCGCGCGTCACCGCGTTGACGTCAGCGCCGGTGATGGCGCGCTTTTCGGCCAGGTAGGCCGAGAGCAACAGGCGGTTGGCGAGCGTGTTGATCTTGCGCGGAATGCCGCCGGTGGCGGCGTGGATGGCGGCGTACGCCGTGGCGTCGAAGACCAGGCTCTCCGGGTTCCAGCCCACGTGATGCAGGCGGTGCTGGATGTAGGCCGCAGTCTCGTCGGCCGCGAGCGGCCCCAGGTGGTACGAGGCGATCACGCGCTGGCGCAGCTGCTCCATCGTGGGCGCCTGCAGCAGCTGCCGCAGCTCGGGCTGGCCGACCAGAAAGCTCTGCAGCAGGGCGCGGTCGCCGAACTGGAAGTTCGACAGCATGCGCAGCTCTTCCAGCGCCCGCGGCGTGAGGTTCTGCGCTTCGTCAACGATCAGCAAGGCCCGCTTGCTCTGCCCCACGAGCGAGGTGAGAAAGGCTTCGAGCGTGCCCAGCAATTCCGCTTTCTCGGTGCCCTTGATCGGAATGCCGAAGGCGGTGGCGACCGCCTTGAGCAGGTCGTCGGCATCGATCAGGGTGCTGACCAGCTGGACCGCGATCACCTTGCTGGGGTCGAGCTGCTCGAGCAGAGCCCGCACCAGCGTGGTCTTGCCGGTGCCGATATCGCCCGTGACGACGATGAAACCTTCGCTCTGATAGACCCCGTATTGCAGGTACGAATAGGCGCTGGTGTGCCCCTTCGAGCCGTAATAGAAGGTCGGATCCGGGTTGAGCTGGAAGGGTTTGCCGCTGAATCCGTAAAAGGCCTCGTACATGGGGCACCTAGAACGTGTACACCAAGCCGATCAAGGCGGCGGTTTCGTTGTAATCGGGGGCGACGTTGGCGGTGTAGGTCTCGTAGCGCAAGCCGACATAGCCCGTGAGCCTGGCGGCGAGCTGCTGGTTGAGTTGGAGCCGATAGGTCAGCTGGCGCGATTCGTCGGACGACTGGCTGCCAACGCCGCGGGTTTGTTGCCATAGCGCGACCGCACTCAGGCTGGTGAATGGCGTCAGGCTGTGGCTGGCGGCGATCGAGGCGCCGCGCTGCACCGAGTTCTGGAACAGGGCGAGTGCGGGCGGCAGGTTAAAACCCGTGCCAGAAACCGCTTCCGAGCGCAGGTAATAAACATTGAAGGCCAGCGAATTGCGCGCGCCATAAAGCGTCACCGCACCGCTGTAGCGGGTTTGCAGCGAGATGTTCTGCGAGTAGATCGGCACTGGCTGCGCGAGCTGCGCAGGCAGGCCGCCGACCAGCATGATCTGGCGCGCCGCGGCCGCGCGCGCGCTGGCGTCGGGAATGCGGGTGGTGAGAATGGCGTCGAGCGAATTGAAAATGTTGGTGCCGCCCGGCACGGTGAACAAGGTGTCGGGCGTGGAGACGACATCGCGCGAGGTGTCGAGGTTGAGCGCAAGAAACGGCATCCGGTGCGAGGCCGAGACCACCCAGCTGTCGCCGAAATAGCGCCGCTCCCAATAGCCGTCGAGATTGGTTCGAGGCGTTGGCCGCCAGGTCAGGCCGCCGCCGTAAATTACGTTGGTCGTGCTGCGCAGGCCGATATCGGCTTGCTCGTAGCCGCCGCGCGCCGACAGGCTGAAGTCTTCGGCAACCCGATAGCTCACTGAGCCCCGCGCCAGATCGTTGGTGTAAGAGGGCTGATTGCCGTCTTGCGTGACGGTGTTGTGCTGGGCTTGCAGCGCCCAGCCGAAGGGCTGCGGCGCTCGCGTCACCGAGCCGTCGAGATTCCATTGGTAGCTGTTGTCGAGCGCGCTGCTATTGCCCAGTGCAGTGCCGGTGCCGCTGGTGCTCCAGCTGCTGTTGCTGCGCAGCTGATAGGTCGCGTCGCCAAAGATCTGGCCCTTGATCGTGGGCGCGATCTGGTAGTTGTAGGCGGAGTACGTGTTGTTGGTGACCTGCCCGGTCGATTGCGGCCGGAACGGATTGAGAAACTGCGGTGAGGCCGTGACCGAGGCGTCGATGAAGAGAAACTGCTCGATCGCTTCGAGCGAGCCGATCAATCCAATATTCGGGTAGATCGTGTCGGATTGGCCACCACTCAAGTAGTGATAGGCGGTGAAGCCGGCAAAGCCATTCAGCTGGGACCGGCCACTGCGGTAGTTCACGCCCAGCGTGGGGGTGAGATTGAGACTGAATTCGCTCTGCGCCAGAGCGGCCGGCGCCTGGTTGATGTTGTCGGACCAGTTCAGCTCCCCGCCCAGGCTGGCATTGAAAGTCGGGGTCTGCGCCCGCGCCCCGTTAACGGCCAAACCCAGACACACGCTCGTGCCAACCCACATCAGCCCCCGGATTGCGCGACTCAATTGCCCCCCCCTTGCGATTGCACTGGCGCTGTCAGCATCGGACCTCAGCTGCCGTAACCGTAGCCGTAGCCACCGTAGTAGCCGTAGTAAGAACCGGCGCCTGAATGTTTGGCCTTGTTCAGCAAAGTCATCACGATCGGGCAGGACTCGATCGTCGCCAAGGCGGCCGCCGCGCTCGCCTGCGGCGTGCGGTCGGCCGCCACCACCATCACCACCTGCCCCATGTGAGTGGCCAGCACGCGTGACTCGGTCGAAGGCAGCAAGGGCGGCGCATCGAAGATCAGGACCCGATCGGCATAACGGCCGGCGAGCTCGTCGACCAGACGGGTCATGGCCTCGCTGGCGATCAGCTCGGTCGCGTGCGACTGCGACGAACCCGCCGGCAGAATCGAGAGCTTTTCGATATTGGTGCGAAGCAGAACATCCTGCACCCCCACCGAGGCATCGGTGAGCAGATCAAGCAGACCTTTCGCCCGCGGCAAACCCAGGCGATCAAGGATCGCGGGGCGCTGCACGTCGGCGTCAACCAGCAGCACGGTGCGATCCATTTCACTTGCAATCGACAGCGCCAGATTGATCGCCGAAAACGTTTTCCCTTCGCCCGGCAAAGCACTGGTGATCATGATCAGGTTGGGCCGCGCCACACCGGCTGCCGACTTGCCGACGATGTTGTTGAGCAGTGGCCGCTTGATGACGCGGAATTCGTCGGCGAGCTGGGTGCGGGGCGCGCCTGGCGCGAGATAGCCCATGCCTTGCAGGCGATCCAGATCGATCTGGACCCGCGGTGCCGGCAAGACTTCGTGCGCCGGTGTGGGGTTCGGCGCCACGGTGGGCGCGATGGCGAGCTCGGCTGCAATGTGCGCGGGCTCGGCCGGGTTCGGCACCGCGATGCCGGCGCGTTGGAGCTCGGCCAGTCGCTTGGCCGCTTGCTCGATGATGCTGGGAGGACGCTTGTCAGCCACAGTTTTCAGCCACGATGGTCAAGCACGTTGAAGAGCGAGCCAGCCGATCCACGAGCCGTAACACAGCACGAGAAACGCTGTTCCGGACGCGAAGGCAAGGTTGAGGACCCGGTCACGGCGAAGCATGGCCGCATCGACCAGCAAACCGACACTGCCGAGCACTGGCCGGTTGCCAAGCGTGCGCAAAGTCTTGGCGTCCTGCACCACGGCGAAGATCTGCGAGTAGACAAAACTGGCCGCCACTCCGGAGCCGAGCGCCGCCAGCAAAGCCAGAGCGACGAAGGCGAGACGGTTCGGAAACACGGGCTTGGGCGAGACCCGCGGCGGGTCGATCACGCGAAAGTCGGCGAGCGACGCGGTCGAGTCGACGTCCTCCGACATCGACGCCGATTCGCGCCGGGTGATCAGCTGCTCGTAGTTGCGCTTGAGCACTTCGTAATCGCGGTTCATCTGGCTCAGTTCGATCTCGCGCTCGGGCACCTTGCTCGCCACGCCACGCAACTGTTCGAGCCGCGACTGCTGCTCGGACAAGCGCGCCCGCAGCGCAGCCATGTTCGCTTCCTGCTCGGCGAGCGAGATCTTGAGCTGCTGGAACACCGGGTTGGTCGAGGCCGAGTAACGCCCGCTCGAACCGCTGGCCGCCTTTTTGCGGGCCTCAAGCTCCTGGCGCTTCTGGTCTTCGAGCTGGCCGATCAGGCGCCGCGCCGCGGTGACATCGGGGTGCTGCTCGGTAAAGCGGCGCAGCATCTCGTCGAGCGCCTTTTTCTGCGTTTCGATCCGGGCGTCGATCTCGGGCACGGGCGAGCCGCCACCACCGCCAGGCTCGGGCAGGATCACCGGGTCTTCGCCTGCGAGTTCGCGCTTGATCGCGTCGCGCGATTGCTCGCTCGCCCGCAGTTCAAGCTTGAGGCGGGCGACTTCGTCGTTGAGCGTTGACATCCGGCCGAAGTAGTCCTGCCCGCCCGACTCCGATCCGGCACTGATGTTGCGCAGCTTGAATTCCTTGAGCCGCTGCTCGGCTTCCTGCAGACGTTTTTCGTGCGACTTGATCTGGTCGTCGATAAAACGGCGGGCCGTTTCGCTGTCGCGGCGTTTGCTGCCAATGCCGGACTCGACAAACATCGACACCAGGTTCTGCACGATCCGCTTGGCTTTCTCGGGGCTGGTGTCCTGGATCGCGATGTCGTAGATGTTCTCGCGCCCGCCGCCCGAGAGCTTGATGCGGGAGATCAGGTCGTCGGCCAGCGCTTCCTTGGCCGCCGGCGTGGTGACCGCCAAATCCAGATCGGCCGAGCGCATCAGCTTTTCCATGTTCGGCCGCGTGATCAGGGTGCGAGCGAGCAGGCCGATCTGCTGGTTGATGTCGGGTTGGACGGTCAGGCCCGACATCAAGGGCTTGAGCACGGTCTGGGTATCGACATAGATGCGGGCGCTCGCCTCGTAGCGGTCTGGCAGACGCACAACCACCACGGCACCGACGATGGCAACGATGAAGGCCACGATCAGCCCTATCCATCGACGCAGCCACATGGCCCGCAGAACCGTCAGGGCCTGTTGGATCAGTTCTTCCACGAATCAACCTCGCGCATGAGTCGCGACTTCAGGCTGCCAAGCAGCGCGAGTCTTAGAACCAGCTTTGGGGAATGATGAGCACATCGCCCGGCTTGACCGGGACGTTGGCCGAGATATCGCCACGTTTGACCAGATCTCGCAGGCGGACGGTGTATTGCTTGCCACCTTCCGAGCCGCGGACCAGAACGGCCTGGTTGCCGTCGGCAAAATCGGTCAGGCCGCCGACCTGGATCATCACGTCGAGCATCGACATATCGAGGCGGTACGGCAGCGCCTGCGGCTTGGAGGCTTCGCCGATGATGCGGATCTGCTCGCTGTAAGGCCCTTGGAATCCGGTCACGATGACTGTGACCACCGGATCGCGGATGTATTTGCCGAGTGCCACTTCAAGTTCGCGCGCGAGATCGGCGGGATTGCGGCCGCTGGCGGCAATGTCATCGACCAAGGGCGTGGTGATGCGCCCGTCGGGCCGGACTGGCACCGACAGGGAGAGCTCGGGATTGCGCCACACGATGACGTTGACGTTGTCGAGTGGGCCGATCACGTAGCGGTAGTCGCTCATTCCCACCGCAGTCGGCGCCCCAGGATGCGAAGTGCCGACACTTGAACACGCGACCAAGCCACTCAGTACGCCCAGGCCGACCATCGCGATCGATGCTCGCCCAATCCGTCCAGCCTTTTTCACCGGCATGAAACTCTCTCCAGAACACATGCACTGCTGATCATTTGACCCGCCGGAGCGGGCGTGCCAATCCGCTTGAAACTTGAGACGAATTCAGTCTATCTCAGGGTCTTTACCGAGACACCTTGAATTCGGTGCATGGCCCAGTGGCGCGCGCGTGCTGTGCGGTGGCCAATCGCAATCCCTCCCACCAGCAAGTCGCCGTGGACTAAGGCGCTGACCGCCCACTCGTCGGTGAAAGCGGGCACCAACCTCAATGGCTGCAGAGCCAAAATTTGGAGCGGAAAATCCGAGCCGCCCAACACGGGCTCACCAAAACTTGCGCGTCGCATCCAAACAACGATCCGAGCTTTTTCAGACAAAGATCGCTCGCCTTGCCGATCGTCACAACCGTCTTCCGGACCGCCGCCAAGCGCGTGCTAAGTTCAACCGATCATGCTCATCAAGACTCAGAAAAACCAATCCCATCGCGCCTGGACACAGGAAGCCGTGCGGCGGATCGAAGCCGATTTCCAGCGCTCCAGCGACACCCATCTGATCGCGCTGCGCCTGCCCGCGTTCGAGAAAATCGATCTCTACCTGAAGGACGAATCGAGCCACCCCACCGGTAGCCTTAAACATCGGCTGGCGCGCTCGCTCTTTCTCTACGCACTTTGCAATGGCTGGCTGCACCCGGGCAGTACCGTGGTCGAGGCCTCTAGCGGATCGACCGCAGTCAGCGAAGCGTATTTCGCGCGCCTGCTTGGCCTGCCCTTCATTGCGGTGATGCCGGCCACCACCTCGCCTGAAAAGATCGCCGCCATCGAATTTGAAGGTGGACGTTGCCACCTGGTCGAGGAACCGACCGCCATCTATTCGGAATCCCGGCGCTTGGCGGCGGAACTCGGTGGCCATTACATGGACCAGTTCACCTACGCCGAGCGAGCTACCGACTGGCGCGCCAACAACAACATCGCCGACTCGATCTTTCAGCAGATGCGGCTCGAGCGGCACCCCTGCCCGACCTGGCTGGTCTCGAGCGCCGGCACCGGCGGCACCGTCGCCACCCTTGGCCGCTACGTGCGGTACTGCCAGCACGCGACGCAGGTGTGCTGTGCCGACGCCGAACGTTCGGTGTTCTTTGATTTCTACCGCTCACGCGATGCCGACATCACTTGCACGCAAGGGTCGCGAGTCGAGGGCATCGGTCGTCCGCAGGTTGAGCCGTCGTTCATGCCGGACGTGATCGACGCGATGGTCAAGGTTGACGATCTTTGGTCGCTTGCCGGCATGCATGAACTGACTCGCCGGCTCGGCCGGCAAGTGGGCGGCAGCACGGGCACCAACCTGATCGCAGCGCTCGCATGCATGGAAGAGATGCGGGCCCGCGGCGAGCAGGGATCGGTCGTGACCATTCTGTGTGACGCTGGCTCACGGTATTCCCACACCTATTACTGCCAACCGTGGCTGCAGGACGCAGGCTTGGCGAGCACATCGCAGCAGGCGATGCTGCGGGACTATCTGGACGGGGGAACGGCAGCCGCGGAACTCAAGCAAGCGCTCAGTCTTTTCCGCCGCGCCTAATCAGATCGGTCAGCGCCGACGACACGGGCGCGAAGCGCAAAACCGCGAAGTCGTCGGCGTGAGTAGTGCAGAGGGGCGACTCAGTACGCCGGCCACACCGGGGCGGGCGTTTCGAGCTCGGAATGGCCCGCACCCATATCAAACACAACACCCAGACCAGCCAGCATCACAGCGATGCCGATAAACGACAGGACCGGCCACGCCAGCCCAGCAACCACCAACAGGTAACCCGCTGCCAGCGCAGCGATCGACGACTCGAGTGCCAAAGTGCTTTGGCGTTTGAAGGGACGGAATCTCACGATTGGCTTTCAGAGTTGAGAGATCAACAGGTTACTGCGCCCAATTCAAAGAGATTTGCGGCCGATCAAGCCGCCCCGGCCCGCGCGCGGAACTTCCGCCCAGCG
>JAVVWR010000036.1:0-7288 GCA_036652035.1 Burkholderiaceae bacterium
GCGCCGCTCGCAGCGCAATCGCTCGCCGCGCAGCGACACAAGCAGCCATCGAACCACGCCGCGCGAGACAGCCGGAGATTCAGCACCACGCCCCAGGAGCCACCCCATGTATGAAACCAGCCGCAAGCCCCAGAAGCTCGTCGTGATCGGCAACGGCATGGCCGGCATGCGCACGGTCGAGGAGCTGCTCAAGATCGCTCCCGGCCTCTACGAGATCACGGTCTTCGGCGCCGAGCCGCAGCCCAACTACAACCGCATCCTGCTGTCGCCGGTGCTCGCCGGCGAACAGGCTTTCGCCGACACCGTCATCAACGACTGGGACTGGTATCGCGACCACGGCATCCGCTTGCGCGCGGGCGTCAAGGTCGAGCGCATCGACCGCGCTCGCCGCGTCGTGATCGGCGCCGACGGCAGCGAAGCGGCGTACGACCGGCTGTTGATCGCCACCGGCTCGAACCCCTTCATGCCGCCGCTGCCGGGCATCGATCTTCCCGGGGTGATCGCCTACCGCGACATCGCCGACACCGAGGCGATGATCGACGCCGCCCAGAGCCATCAGCACGCGGTGGTGGTGGGCGGCGGTCTGCTCGGGCTCGAGGCCGCCAACGGCCTGCGGCTGCGCGGCATGGCTGTGACCGTGATCCACCTCATGCCCTGGCTGATGGAGCGCCAGCTCGACCGCACCGCGGGCGCGATGCTGCGCGCCTCGCTCGAGGACAAGGGCCTCAACGTCCTGCTCGAGACCAGCACGCTCGAATTCGTCGCGGGCGAATCGGGTCGGGTATGCGCGATCAAGCACCGTCCCGCCAATGAGCCTGACGCGACACCACAAACCACCGCCGCCGAGCTGGTGGTGGTGGCGATCGGCATCCGCCCCAACACCGCTCTGGCACAGGCGGCCGGGCTGCAGATCGATCGCGGCATCGTCGTCACCGACACCTTGCAGACCGTGACCGACCCGCGCATCTACGCGCTCGGCGAATGCGTCGCGCACCGCGGCCAGTGCTACGGGCTGGTCGCTCCCTTGTTCGAGATGGCCAAGGTCTGCGCCACCCATCTGGCCGAGAACGGCCTCGGCCGCTTCAAGGGCGCGGTGGTCTCGACCAAGCTCAAGGTCACCGGGGTCGATGTGTTCTCGATCGGCGACTTCCAGGGCGGCCCCGAGGCCGACGAGATCCTGCTCTCCGACCCCACCCGCGGGGTCTACAAAAAGCTCGTCCTGCAAAACGACGCGGTGGTCGGCGCCTGTCTGGTCGGCGATACCGAGCACGCGAGCTGGTACACCCGGCTGGTGAAGGACCGCGTTCCGGTGGCCCAGAGCCGCGCCACGCTCTTGTTCGGCGAGAACCACCTGGGCGACGCCGGCCACGCCGGCGCCAGCTCGGCCATCACGCTCGCCGACGACGCCGAGGTCTGCGGCTGCAACGGCGTGTGCAAGAAGACGATCTGCGAGGCGATCAAGAGCAAGGGCCTGATGACGCTCGACGAGGTGCGCAAGCACACCAAGGCCTCGTCCTCATGCGGCTCCTGCACCGGCCTGGTGGAGCAGATCCTCGCGGTCACGGTCGGCGCCGGCTACTCGGCCACGCCCAAGACCAAACCGGTGTGCGGCTGCACCGATCGCACCCACGCCGAGGTCCGCGCCGCGATCCGCGACCTGCACCTGCTGACGGTGGCCGACACCCTGGCGGCGCTGGCCTGGCGCAACCCCACCGGCTGCGCCAGCTGCCGGCCAGCGATCAACTACTACCTGATCAGCACCTGGCCGGGCGAGGCGGTCGACGACCCGCGCAGCCGCTTCGTCAACGAACGGGCGCACGCCAATATCCAGAAGGACGGAACCTTCAGCGTGGTGCCGCGGATGTGGGGCGGGATGACCAGCTCGACCGAACTGCGGCGCATCGCCGACGTGGTCGATGAGTTCGCCATCCCGACGGTCAAGGTCACCGGCGGCCAGCGCATCGACCTGCTCGGCGTCAAGAAAGAGGATCTGCCCGCGGTGTGGAAGGCGCTCGACATGCCCAGCGGCCACGCCTACGGCAAGACCCTGCGCACGGTGAAGACCTGCGTCGGCAGCGAGTGGTGCCGCTTTGGCACACAGGATTCGACCCGCATGGGCATCGAGCTCGAGCAGGCGCTGTGGAAGATGTACGCGCCGCACAAGGTCAAGCTGGCCGTGAGCGGCTGCCCACGCAACTGCGCCGAGTGCGGGATCAAGGACGTGGGCGTGATCGGCGTCGATTCGGGCTGGGAGATCCAGGTCGCCGGCAACGGCGGCATCAAGACCGAAGCCGGCCAGTTTCTCGTGAAGGTCAAGACCCACGAGGAAGTGATCGAATACGCAGCGGCCTTTCTCCAGCTCTACCGCGAAGAGGGCTGGTATCTCGAGCGCACCGTTCATTACGTCGACCGGGTCGGACTCGACCATGTGAAAAAACGCATCGTCGACGACACCCCCGGCCGCGCCGCTCTCGCCGCGCGCATGGCGCACGCGCTCGCGCTCGAATCCGATCCCTGGCACGAGCCCGCCAAGGCGCAGGTCGATCCTCGCCAGTTTGTTGCCTTGACCGTCGAAGTCTGAGGAGAAAGCCCATGACCGAATGGATTGAAGTCTGCGCGGTGGACGACATCGCACCGCTCTCGAGCCGCAAGCTGCACGTGGGCGAGTTGACCATCGCCCTGATCCGCGCCGACACCGACACGATCTACGCGATCGAGGACCGTTGCCCGCACAAGGGCGGGCCCTTGTCCGAAGGCATCGTCAGCCACGACCGTGTCGCCTGCCCGCTGCACAACCAATGCGTGAATCTCGCCACCGGCGAGCTGATCGCACCAGACCAGGGCCGGGTGCGCACCTTCCGCGTGCAGCTGCGCGACGCCAAGGTGCTGATGGATCGCGGCGAGTTGTGCGGTGCTGTCGCACCCGCACCCGCGCCCGCGCTGTGCGCGGGCTGAGCGTGACCGTGCCGGCTGGCATGGAATTCGCTCTGATTGTCTGGCCGGACAGCGGGCGAAGCCGCTCGGTGTCCCGGCCCATCCGCCACCTGAGCCAAGCATGACCACGCCGCTGACCGAAACCCGTTCGACCTGTCCTTACTGCGGCACCGGCTGCGGCGTGATCGTCCAGGCGCGCGGCGAGCAGATCGTCGGCGTGCGCGGTGACCCCGACCATCCGGCCAACCTTGGCAAGCTCTGCCCCAAGGGCCAGGCGCTTCACCTCACCGCCACGCCCGCGGTGATCGCCCAAGCGCGGCTGCACACGCCGCAAGTACGCGCCACTCGTGACGCGGCCTTCACCCCGACGAACTGGGAAACGGCGCTCGCCACCGCGGCCGATCGCTTTGCCGCGGCGATCCGCGAGCACGGCCCCGACAGCGTCGCCTTCTATGTCTCGGGTCAGTTGCTGACCGAGGACTATTACGTCTTCAACAAGCTGGCGCGAGCGCTGGTCGGCACCAACAACATCGACTCCAACTCGCGGCTGTGCATGAGCTCGGCGGTGGTCGGCTACAAGCTCACCCTCGGCGCCGATGCCCCGCCTTGCAGCTATGAGGACGTCGAACTCGCCGACTGCGTGTTCGTCGCCGGCGCCAACCCCGCGCTCGCGCATCCGGTGCTCTTTGGCCGCCTGCTCGAAGCGCGCCGCCGCCGTGGCAGCAAGCTGATCGTGGCCGACCCGCGCGTCTCCGAGACCGCGCTGGCCGCCGATCTGCACCTGCAACTCGCACCCGGGACCGACCTCTACCTGCTCACCGCCCTGCTCGGCGTGATGCTGCGCGACGGCCTGGTCAACGAGACCTTCATCGCCTCGCACACCACGGGCTTTGCCGCTCTCGCCGCCCAGGTCCGCGCGCTACCGCTGGCCGAAGCCGCGCGGATCACCCGCGTGCCGGCCGCGGCGATCGAACGCGCCGCGCGTTGGTTCGCCGGCGCACAGTCGAGCCTCTCGCTGTGGTGCCAGGGGCTCAACCAATCCAGCCACGGCAGCGACAACAGCGCCGCGCTGATCCACCTGCACCTGGCCTGCGGCCAGATCGGCCGCGCCGGCACCGGCCCGTTCTCTCTCACCGGCCAGCCCAATGCGATGGGCGGCCGCGAGACCGGCAGCATGGCCACGCTGTTGCCCGGCCACCGCGACCCGGCTGATCCGGCCGACCGCGCCGCGCTCGCCCGCTTCTGGCGCGTTGGTGCGGTTCCGGCCAATCCCGGCTTGAGCGCGGTCGAGCTCTTCGATGCCTGCCGTCAGGGCCGGATCAAGGCGCTGTGGGTTGCCTGCACCAATCCCGCCCAGTCGATGCCAATGCAGACAAGCGTGCGCGCGGCGCTCGCCACCCTGCCCTTCCTGGTGGTGCAAGAGGCCTTTGCCACCGAGACCACGGCGCTGGCCGACCTGATCCTGCCCGCCGCCACCTGGGGCGAGCGCAGCGGCACCATGAGCAATTCGGAACGCCGGATTTCGCTCTCGCGCGCCGCGGTGGCGCCGCCCGGCCAAGCGCGACCCGATTGGGCCATTGCCGCCGCTTTCGCGCGCGCACTCGCGGCTCGCATCGCCCCAGAACTGGCGCCGCGGTTCATGTGGTCTTCGCCGCGCGCGGTCTTCGACGAATACAAGCAGCTCACCGCCGGACGCGACCTCGACATCGCCACGCTCGACTACGCGCGGCTCGCGCTGGGCCCGGTGAGCTGGCCTTACATCAACCGCAGCGGCACCGAGAGGCTCTACACCGATCTCCGCTTTGCCACGCCCGACGGCCGCGCACGCTTTGCGGCGATCGCGCTGCGTGGCGCGGCCGCCGCCACCGACTCACACCGCCCGATCGCACTCACCACGGTGCGGCTGCGCGATCAATGGCATGGCGCGAGCCGCAGCGGCACCGCCCTCCCGCTCGCCCCCGCAGCGCTCGAACTTGCCCCCGCCACCGCCACCGAGCTCGGCCTTGCCGACGACGATCTGGTGCGCGTGACCAGCGCTCACGGCGAACTCATCCTGCCGCTGCGCCTGAGCCATACGCTCGCGCCCGGGCTCGCCTCGCTCACCCTCCACCAGGGCGAGCGGTGGCTGCCCGGCTCGCTCGGCATCAATGCGCTCACCGGCGCGGCGCTCGATCCGCTCGCGCGCCAGCCCGAGCTCAAGCATGTGCCGGTGGGGCTGACGAAAATCGAGCTCGCCTGGCACGGAGCGCTGGTGACCCGCCTGGCTGCCGACCAGATCGCGCCCGCGCTCACCGCGCTGCGGGCCGGGCTCGCGCCGCTCGCCCATGCCGCGATCGGCGTGTTTGCAGCGGGCGAGCAAACTGGTTTGATCGCGCTCGCCGCCCACCACGAACGCCCGCCGGCACTGCTGCTCGAACTCGCCACGATCGGCGCAATCTCACCCGCGGCCCCCGTGCTCAACGACGCTCGCAGCGGCCGCTCACGCGTATTGCAGATCAGCGCCGGGCGTCTCGCCGGAGTCATTCTCGAAGGCAGCTGCCGCGCCGACCTGGCCGCCTGGCCGCTGTATCAAAAACTCATCACCAGCGGCGCCGACTGTTCAGCACGCTCGCTGCGCGAACTCTTCGCCCCTGAACTGGCTGGCAGCTGATGCAAACCGACGCCACTCATCTCACCTACGCCGCGGCGATCCGCCGCCTCGGCCGCAATCCACGTCCGCAAGCGACTGGCGTACTCGAACCCGAGGCCGCTGCGGCACTGTGGTCAGCGCTGCTGGCGCGGCGCTTTTCGGCGGCGCAGGAAGCCGCGCTTCTGATGGGGCTACGGGTGCACGGCGAGAGCGCGGCGCTGCTCGCCGCCTTGGCTCGTGCGACCCCGGTCGCTGCGATCGCCGCGCCAGCGGGAACCGTCGTGATCAGCTGCAGCGGCGCGGCGCGCAAACATCCGTCGGCGGCGCCCTTGCTCGCGCTGCATCTGGTCCAGCAGGGGATTCCGGTGCTCATCCTCACCGCCACGCCCGGCGGCCGCGGCAACGCCGCCGCGGTACTCGCCGCGCTCGGCCACACGGCGGCGACAAGCACGACCGCGGCGGCGCAGGCGATCACCAGCACCGGACTGGCTTGGACGGCGCTGACTACGATCGCCCCCGCCCTGGCTCGAGTGATCGCCCTGCGAGCCGAACTCGGATTCCGCAACAGCGCTCACACCGTATTGAAGCTGATTGACCCGATTGACCCGATTGACCCGATTGACTCGATCAACCCGATCGACGCGAACGCAAGCGCGGGTATGAGCGGCGGTCTGATCGCAACGAGTTACACCCACGCGGCCTACCGCGCGACGCTCGCCACGGCAATCGCCGATCTGGGCCGCTCGGCCTGGCTCGCGCGTGGCACCGAGGGCGACCCGATCGCCTGGGAGGGCGAGTCGCACCCGCCGCTCGCCTGGATGCGCGGCACGCCCTTCGATCTCGACGCGATGGCCCCGACCTCACCTGCGGCGGCTGTGACCGGACTGATCGCGGGAGACGACGCCGCCACCGCCGACTGGACCCGCCGCGCGCTCGCCGGTGAGACGGCCATTCCGCCCGCGATCGAGCGCCAGGCGCAGACGCTCGCCACCCTCTCGAAGCGGCTAGCCCCATGAGCGGCCGCGTGTGGCTGGTCGGCGCCGGCCCGGGCGATCCCGAACTGCTCACCCTCAAAGCGGTGCGCGCGCTGGCCGCCGCCGACGTGATCCTGATCGACGATCTGGTCGATCGCCGCGTCTTGACCCACGCCCGCGCCACGACGCGAGTGATCGCGGTGGGCAAACGCGGCGGCTGCGCATCGACCTCGCAGGACTTCATCGAACGCCTCTTGCTGCGCGAAGCGCACGCCGGCCGTGAAGTGGTGCGTTTGAAGGGCGGCGACCCCTTTCTGTTCGGCCGTGGTGGCGAGGAACTCGCCACCCTGAGAGCCGCGGGAATCGAGGTCGAACTGGTGCCGGGAATCACCAGCGGCATGGCCGCACCGATGGCAGCGGGTTTTTCGCCCACTCACCGCGATGCCAGCCCGGGCGTGATCTTCATCACCGGCCACGAAAAAGACGAGCAGGACCGGATCGACTGGGCGCGACTGGCCGCGACCGGACTCACGCTGGTGATCTACATGGGCGTGGCGCGAGCGGCGCGGATCGAGGCCGGGCTGCTCGAAGGCGGCATGGCACCCGCCACGCCCATGGTGGCGGTGCAGTCGGCGATGCGGCCCGGACAGCGGATCGCGGCGGGTCCGTTGCAAGGCATGGCGGCGATGTTGACGAGCGAATCCATCGTCAGCCCGGCGATCCTGGTGATCGGTGAAGTGACACGAGCGGC
>JAVVWR010000036.1:7388-31448 GCA_036652035.1 Burkholderiaceae bacterium
TGACCCCGATTTTCTTCAGGCTGAATCGCGGTGAAACAGACTGTCATCCTGTTGGCTCACGGCGCTCGCGACGCACGCTGGTCACTCACGCTAGGCGCGCTCGAGGCGCAGGTACAAAGCCGTCTGCCGCAGGCTTTGATACTGCGCGCTTTCCTCGAGTTTCAGCCGCCGACGCTCGACGAATCGCTCAAGATCGCGCTAGCGACAGGTCGCACCCAAATCACCCTGATGCCGGTGTTCTGGGCCAGCGGCGGCCATGTCGCCAACCACGTTACGCCACGGCTCGAGAGGTTTCGTCGCGAGCACCCCGCGATCGAACTGAGTGTCATGCCCGTGGTTTCCGAGCTGCCCGGCCTGCTCGACTTGATTGCCAATGCGGTGGCGCAACGCGTCTGAAATCTCGCTCTGCTAGGGTCGTGCCCCTTGCCCTTTCGCTCTTCGTGATGCTCCGTTTTTTATCGGCCTGCCTGGCGGCCGGCGCCGTCAATGCCGCGCCGGCTCAGCCGATCTCCTTCGCCCTGATTGGCGACGCGCCCTACAACCGCGCCGAGTCCATCGCCTTCGATCAGATGGTCAACGACATCAACGCCGATGCCGATGTTCGCTTCATCCTGCACGCAGGCGACATCAAAGGCAGTGGCGAGCCTTGCAGCGACGAACTGCTCACCGCCCGCATCGCGCAGCTGCAGCGATTCGCCCGGCCCTTGATGATCACTCCCGGCGACAACGAGTGGACCGACTGCCACCGCGCTCGTGCCGGGCGCTGGCTTCCCACCGAACGCCTCGCCCGGCTGCGCGAGCTGATGATCCCGAACCCGCGCACCAGCCTCGGCCAAGAAAAGCTCGCGCTGGAGTCCCAGACCGACTCGGCCGACTTTCCCGAATTTGTCGAGAACTGGCGTTTCGAGCGCGACGGCGTGATTTACGCCGCGCTGCACGTGGTCGGCAGTCAAAACGGCCGCCAGCCCTGGTCGGGAATCGACCCCCAAGACAAGGCCGCCAGCCCGCGCGCCGACCGCATGGCCGAAGTCGAGCGGCGCGAAGCCGCGGTCGCCGCGTGGGTCGATTCGACATTTGCCCGCGCCCACGCCATCGACGCGCGCGCCGTGGTGCTGCTGATGCAGGCCAATCCGCAGATCGAAAAGGGCGGGCGACGTCGCGCTCCTTACAACGCTCTGATCGAGCAAATCGAAACCCGCGCCGCCCAATTCAAGCGTCCGGTGTTATGGGCGCACGGCGACGAGCACGAGTACTTCGTCGACCGGCCCCTGCCCGTCGCTCCCCAGCTGACCCGGGTCCAGACTTTCGGCAGCCCGGCGGTGCACTGGATCGAGGTCAGGATCGATCCGGCGAGCGCGACGGTGTTTAGCCTGCGCCCGCATCACGTTCGCGCGCCCGGCCAGGACTGACCCGCGTCGGGCCGACGTCCGCAACCAGCCGCTCTAGCATCGAGCCGTACTGCGGAGGGCCATATGAAAATCTTCATCAGTTGGTCGGGGCAAGCCAGCCATCTCGCGGCCACGGCGCTCAAGGCGTGGTTGGTCGACTTCTTTCAGATGGTGAGCGAAGACGACGTCTTTCTGTCTTCGGAAGACATCGCCAAGGGCGACGCCTGGTTCGCCAAGGTGATGGAAGTGCTGGGCCAGTCGAGCATCGGCATCGTCTGCCTCACGCATGAAAACCAGCGCGCACCCTGGGTCTTGTTCGAAGCCGGCGCGCTGGCCAAACACCTGTACGCCAAAGAAGCGCGCGTGATTCCACTGGTGATCGGGCTGTCCCGCAGCGATCTGCCCAGCCCGCTCAACGAGCTCAACGCCGCCGGCACTTCACGCGCCGACATGCTGCGTCTGGTGATGGCGATCAACCAGACGCTGACGGCCCCCGTGGAAAAGGGCAAGCTCGAGCGCAACTTCGCCAAGGCCTGGGACGAGCTCGACACCGCCTTGACCGCCGCCACCCAGAAGAGCCTGTCACTCGCCGGGGCCCCTCATTACGACTACGACGTCTTTCTATCGGTGCCGATGGCGGGCTGGCCGGACAAGGAATACGACCAGGGATGGCTGGACATCAAAAAAGTGTTCGACGCGCTCAAGACCTGCGGGCTGCGGGTCTACTGGTCGGGCGAGACCATCGACAGTGTGACCAAGTTCCAGAGCACCGACGTCTCGGCCAATAAGGATTTGCCGGCGATCGAACGCAGCCGCCACTTCATGCTGGTCTATCCGAAAAAACTGCCCACCAGCGCGATCTTCGAGGCCGGCTTCGCTTTCGCGCTGGGCAAGCCGGCACGCTACTTCACGCCGGTGTTTGCCGACCTGCCCTACCTGATGCGCAAGCTGCCGGTGCGCGCCGGCGTGCAGCCGCCCTCGGTGCATTCGGCCGACGAGTGGAAAAACTACGACGAATTGGCCGATCTGATCCGCACCAACGGCAAGGACTGGTTTGCGCCTTGAGAAGAGCGCTCAGCCGCGCCGGTGAAAAGCGGCAGCGGAGACCCGCGTCACGCCGGCGCCATGACAGCGCTCAAGCGGAAATGGGCCAGACGGGCAAAGGCCGAGGAACAAAGGCCATCGCTGCGATCGGCGAAGTAGCGCCGCTCCTGCTCCCGATGACAGAGCGTCTCGACCAGGGCGTAGCCCAGCCGCTCGACCTCGGCCAGCAGATGCTCGGGATCGAAGCTCGCCAGAAAAGGCTCGCCACGAGCCCGCACTGCGCGATGGATGGCCGCCACCTGACGGCGGTCGGACTCGCCCAGCAGCGCTTCGTTGACGCTGAAGTCGAACACGATCTCGCTGCCGGCCGCCATGAAACTCGCCATGTCACGCAAGAGCGTGAAAATCGCTTCGGGGCTGAGGTAGTAAGTGGTCCCGAGCCACGACACAAACGCGGGCTCCAGCGGATCGAAGGAAGACCGCGCCAGCGCTGTCGCCAGCCCCTCTTGCTCGAAATTGACCGGAACGAACACCAGCCGCTCGGGCAACTCATGAGACAACTCACGCAAGCGCTCACGCTTGGCGTTCTGGGTCGCGGGGTGATCGAGCTCGTAGACCGTGAGGCGCTCAAGCAGATCGGGCCGGCGCAGAGCAAACGAATCGAAACCGGCGCCGACGATCACGTACTGCCGCACCCCCTGCGCCATCGCCGCTTCAAGCTGATCCTCGCAAAAGCGCGAACGGGCGACGACCTGGCCGCGCACCGGCAACATGATCGAGTAATACCGCTTGGCCAGGTGCGTCAGCAGACGGCTGCGCGCGATCCAGCGCCAGGCACGGCTGGTCAAAGCGATGGCATAGGGATCGTGAAACACAACGGGCTGGTCGTGCAGCGAATGCGCGGCGCGAATGGCGGCCGCGGCCTCGGCCGTACGGCTGGCGCGATTGGAACGCATGGTCCTCTCCTCCCTCATGCCCGGGGGCCGGGCGCTGCCCCCGTCTGAGTGGGGATTTCATGGCTCTGCGTGGCAGATCATGACGAAGGATGGACAAGACTTGACGATTCCAGCGACGATTTTTAATGATGCGCTGCGGCATCGAACAGGAATGCAACAGATGCTGGCGTGTCGGATGACGGCGCTCATCCCGCACGCGGACGCGCATCCCCCCTTCGAATGCGACCAGGCCCGCAGAAAGCGGGCCTGGTTATTGCGTAAATGCGTAAGAACGGTCAGCTCTTCCCGCGCTCGCGATCGTGGCTGGTGTCCATGCTGACACGATTGTGATCGATGAGCTCTTCGGGCTCGTCGGCGTCGTCTGGGGTTTCGTGCGCCAACACCTGATTCATGCGCTTGGAATCGAGCTCGCCGCACCACTTGCCGACCACCAGGGTCGCCACGCCATTGCCGACCAGGTTGGTCAAAGCCCGTGCTTCGGACATGAAACGGTCAATGCCGAGGATCAGCGCCAAGCCCGCCACTGGCACGTCGCCCACGGCCGACAGCGTGGCCGCCAGCACGATGAAGCCGCTGCCGGTGACACCCGCCGCCCCCTTGCTCGTCAACAACAGCACGCCCAGAAGCGTGATTTGCTGAGTCAGAGACATATCGACGTTACAGGCCTGGGCGATGAACACCGCCGCCATCGTGAGATAGATCGCAGTCCCATCGAGGTTGAACGAGTAGCCCGTCGGGATCACCAAGCCGACCACCGACTTGCTGACGCCCGCGTTCTCCATCTTGGCCATCATGCGTGGCAGCACCGATTCCGACGACGAGGTGCCAAGCACGATCAGCAACTCTTCCTTGATGTACTTGATGAACTGCAGAATCCGAAAACCGTGGGCGCGGGCAATCGAACCGAGCACCAGGAACACGAAAGCCAAGCAGGTCAGGTAGAACGTGCCCATCAGCTTGGCCAACGGCACCAGAGAACCCAGACCGTATTTTCCGATCGTGAAAGCCATCGCACCGAAAGCGCCGATCGGAGCGACCTTCATGATGATGCCGACGATCTGGAACAGGACGTGCGAGATTTTCTCGATGAAATCGAAGATCAAAGTGCCGCGGCCACCAAACTGGTGCAAGGCGAAACCGAACAGCACCGAAAAGAACAGCACTTGAAGAATGTCGCCCGAGGCGAAGGCGCCGACCACGGTGCTGGGAATCACACCGAGCAGAAAGTCAGTGGTGCCAACCATCTTGTTGGGGCCGGTAAAGGCGGCCACAGCCTTGGCATCGAGCGTGCTCGGGTCGACGTTCATGCCAGCGCCCGGCTGAATCACGTTGACCAGCACCAGACCGACAATCAACGCCACCGTGCTGACGGCCTCGAAGTACAGCAAGGCCATGCCGCCGGTCTTGCCGACTTTTTTCATGTCCTCCATGCCGGCAATGCCCACCACCACCGTACAGAAGATGACCGGCGCAATGATCATCTTGATCAACTTGATGAAGGCGTCACCAAACGGTTTCATCGCGGTACCGGTCTCGGGCCAGAAGTGGCCTAGCAAGATACCGATGACAATGGCCGTGATGACCTGAAAGTAAAGCGACTTGTACAACGGCCGATTTTCTTGCGACATCCTGCAACTCCCGATGACCCCGCCCGAACTTTGGACAGGCTGCGCAGGCTATCGCGCGCGAGACGAAATTCCGTCGCGCGCGCCACGCCAGCCTTGACCCACGTCAATCGCCCAGCGCCGTTTTGGCACGCTCGTGCCAAAACCATAGCGCCACGACCCTTTCGCAGCAGTCCATCCAAACCACCGTCGGCAAAGACTCAGACCGCCCGTTCGTACACCGCGCGCGAACGGGCCAGATCGAGCTGGCGGTCTTCACCCAGAGCCACCATGCCGTGACGCTCGAGCTGCGCCATCAGAGCGGGAATCACGGCGGCGCTCAAGCCGTAGTTAGAGAGCCGGGTCGGCACCGCCATGGCCTCGAAAAAATCGCGCGTGCAGGCAATCGCCGCGTCGATCCGCGATTCCTCGTCACCCTCGGCCAATCCCCAGACACGCGCCGCGTATTGCAGCAACTTGGCGCGCTTCTCGTGGCGGCGCACCTGAAGCATCGCCGGCAGCACCACTGCCAGGGTCTGCGCGTGGTCAAGTCCGTGCAAGGCCGTCAGCTCATGGCCCAGCATGTGAGTGGCCCAGTCCTGCGGCACCCCTGCGCCAATCAAACCGTTGAGAGCGAGGGTCGCGGTCCACATCAAGTTGGCGCGAACCTCGTAGTTGTCGGGTTCGGCCAGGGCGCGCGGGCCTTCTTCGATCAAAGTCAGCAACAACCCTTCGGCAAAGCGGTCCTGCACCTTGGCGTCGGCGGGATAGGTCAGGTATTGCTCGGTGATGTGGACAAAGGCATCGACCACGCCATTGGCGACTTGGCGCGGCGGCAGCGTGAAGGTTTTCGTCGGGTCGAGCACTGAAAAACAAGGGAATAGGCGAGGGTTGGAGAAAGCCAGCTTGTCGCAGCTGGCGCGCCGCGTGATCACCGCGCCGTTGTTCATCTCCGACCCGGTAGCCGGCAGGGTGAGAACCGCGCCGAAGGGCAGCGCCGCAGCGATCTTGGCGTGCTTGGCAAGCATGTCCCAGGGTTCGCCCACGAAGGGAATGGCGGCCGCAATGAACTTGGTGCCGTCGATCACTGAGCCGCCGCCCACCGCCAGCAGAAAGTCGATCGATTCGCGGCGAGCGAGTTCAACCGCAAGCATCAAAGTTTCGTAAGTGGGATTGGGTTCGATCCCGCCGAACTCGAACACGGTGTGACCAAGCAGGGCCGACTTCACCTCCGCCAGCGTGCCGGTCTTAACCACACTGCCGCCGCCGTACGTGATCAGCACCCGGCTAGCGGTGGGGATCTCGGCGCCGATGTCGGCGATCCGGCCCGGGCCAAACAGGATCCGGGTGGGATTATGAAAAGTGAAATTCAACATGCCACAGCCTCTCGAAGCGGGATTGCAATCAGGCCGCCATGCTAGGCCGATCGGATCGCCGCTGCCCGGACGCCACGTCGCCGCATGCTACAAATCCCGTCTTGACCGGAGCCCGATGATGGAACTCGCCACCTGGATTGCCTTCTTTGCCGCCTGCTGGGCGATCAGCCTCTCACCCGGCGCCGGCGCGATTGCCGCGATGAGTTCGGGGCTCACCTACGGTTTTACGCGCGGCTACTTCACTACCTTCGGGCTGGTATTGGGAATCTGGACACAGGTGGTGGTGGTGGGCGTGGGTCTGGGCGCGTTGATCGCGGCCTCGAGCCTGGCGTTTACGGTCGTGAAGTGGGCCGGCGTGGCGTACCTGGTATGGCTCGGCGTACAGCAGTGGCGCGCGCCCGCGACGCCGATGGTGGCCGCCGACGAGGCGGCACCGCAGCGCAGCCGGCGCGCCTTGGTAGCCCGCGGCTGGGCGATCAACTCGCTCAACCCCAAGGGCACGATCTTCCTGCTCGCGGTGGTGCCGCAGTTTCTCGATCTGACTCACCCGCTTGCCACGCAATACGTGGTGATCGCCGCCACGCTCGGCTTCACCGACCTGGTGGTGATGGCGGGCTACACCGCGCTGGCGGCCCGCGTGTTGCGGCTGCTGCGCTCACCGCGGCAGATTCGCGCGCTAAACCGGGTGTTCGGCTCGCTCTTCGTCGCGGCCGGCACCCTGCTCGCCAATTTCAAGCGCGCGCTCTAAAACCTCAGCCGCAGCTCGCGGCGGTAACCACGCCGTCCTTGAGTTCCAGCCCGACCCGCTGGTGGTCGAAATCGAGCGTCACGGGGAAATTCTTGTCGCCATCGCTCACCACGCGATGGCGCATTCCAGCCTGGTCGAGCTGGGCGTTCGCCGCTTCGAGCGTCATCCCCTTGAGCGACTCAAGCAACACCGGGCTGCAGGCCCCCACGGCTGGAACCGGACTGGCTGGCGCGTCGATCGATGCCGCCGGCGCGCAGGCCGCAAGCACCACCACCGCGCCCGCCGCGGCGGTGTTTCTTGAAAACAAATTCATATCGGATTCCTATCGGTCAGTGTGACCAGACAGCGTTGGATCACGCGAACCAGCGCCGCCTGGTCAGCGGTTTGGGCGCGCAGGCTGCGGATCATCAGGCCGTCGAACAAAGCCATCAGGACATCAACCCGCGCATCGAGCTCGCTCGCAGTCATGCTAGGCACAGCGATCGTGCCCAGCAGCTCGCGCAGCCGATCGCGCGCGGCACTATCGGCCGCCTGCAACATGTCGTCGATCTTGGGGTTGCGCGCGCCTTCGGCCAGGATTTCCATCCCCAGGCGCGAGCGATCGCGATCCATCTTGCGCGCCACGCCATGGTGGGCCTGGTCGATCAGCGCGAACCGGATGTCACCGGTGCCGCGCAGTTCCTCGACCATCTCGTTGAAATGGGCGAGGTCCTGCGCCACCAGGGCGGCGATGATCGCTTCCTTGCTGTCGAAGTAGTTGTAGATGTGGCCAGCGCTCATGCCGAAGCTGCGCGCGATCTCGCTCATGCTGGCGGCGTGAAAGCCGTGGCGCCGCACGCATTCGCGCGCCGCGGCGAGGATCTGCTCCCGCCGCTGCTGCGCCAGCGGCACTTCGGCCGCTTTCTTTTTCGATGCTGGAGGCATCGTTCCTCCCCTTGCCGCGCGCTCAGCTCGCGGCTTGATTCACCCCGCCGCCCAGCGCCTTGTAGAGCTGGACCAGGCTCGAAGCCCGCGTCTGCTCGACCTGAATCAGAGCCTGCTGCGCCACCACCATCTGGCGTTGCGCCACCAGCACGGCCAGGTAGTTGTCCAGACCGCCGCGGAAGCGCTTCTCCGACAAGTCGTAAGCCGCGGTCGCCGCCTTGGCGAGCGCCGCTTGCGCCTCCAGTTCGGCGTCGATCGTACCGCGCGTGGCGAGCGCGTCGGCCACCTCACGGAAGGCGGTCTGAATCGACTTCTCGTAGCTCGCCAAGGCAATCTCGCGCGTCGCCCGAGTGCTCTCGAGCTGCGCCGTGAGCGCGCCGCCGGTGAAGATCGGCACGCTGATCGACGGCACCCAGCTCCAGGCGTAGCTGGCACCGCCCGAGAACAACTCCGTCAAATCCGCGCTGCTGCGGCCACCGCCCGCCGACAAGCTGATCGACGGAAAGAACGCCGCCCGCGCCACGCCGATCTGGGCGTTGGCGGCGCGCAGCAGGCGCTCGGCCTGCGCAATGTCAGGCCGCTGCAGCAGCACTTCCGACGGCACGCCGGCGGGCAGCTCCGGCACCACGCTCGCGGCCACCGCGCCCGGCGCAGGCTCGAGCGACGGATCAACCGCGCCCCCCGCCAGCAAAGCCAGCGCATTGCGAACCTGGGCCACGGCCCGGGTCGAGCGAGCCAGTTCGACCCGCGCCGATTCAACCGTGGTGCGAGCCTGATTGAGGTCGAGCGCCGAGGCCACGCCCAGCTCATGGCTGCGCGCGGTCAGGCCGTAGGACGCCTCCTGGCTCGCGAGCGTGGTCTTGGCCAGCGCCACCTGGGCCTGGCCGGCGGCGAGCAGCAGCCAGGTATCGGCCACGCTGGCCACCAGGCTCAACTCGACGCTGCGGCGCGCTTCCTCGGTAGCGAAGAACTGATTGAGTGCCACCTCGTTGCCGCTGCGGATCTTGCCGAACAGGTCGAGCTCGTAACCGACCCCGATCGACGCGCTATAGCTGTGGTTAAGGTTGGCCTGATCGGCCCGCTGCCCGGTGCTCGAATTGCCATAGACCGAACGGTTGTGATTACCGTCGGCATTGGCGCTGGCGTTGGGCAGCAGCGCCGCGCGCGAGATCCGGTATTGCGCCCGCGCCTGCTCGATGTTGAGCGCCGCGATCCGCAGATCGCGGTTGTTGGCAAGCGCCAGTTCGATCACCTGACGCAGCTTGGCGTCGGTGAAAAAATCCTGCCAGGCCGGCAGCGTGGCCGCAGCCGTGCTCTCGGCGGCATAGGCCGGGCCTTGCGGCCAGGCCTGAGCAACCGGGGCGGCAGGCCGCTCATAGGTCGGCGCCAGCGTGCCGCAGCCCGCCAGCACCAGGGCCGCTGCCAGCGGCAGGAGTCGGATCGTGAACGTCATCTCAGTGCTCCTTGGCAGCGATGGGGGTGGCTGCCGCCGCAGAGCGCGACGGCGTGACGAACTTGGCGATCAGCACATAGAACAGCGGCACAAAGAACAGGCACAGCACGGTACCGGTGACCATGCCGCCCAGCACGCCAATGCCGATCGCGTTCTGCGCGCCCGAACCCGCGCCGCTCGCCAACGCCAGCGGCAACACGCCCAGACCGAAAGCGAGCGAGGTCATGATGATCGGGCGCAGCCGCAGCCGAACCGCCTCGACCGCCGCATCGATCGCCGACAGGCCTTGCTCCATCAGCTCCTTGGCGAACTCGACGATCAGAATCGCGTTCTTCGACGCCAGACCGATCGTGGTCAGAAGCCCCACCTGGAAGTAAACGTCGTTGGCCTTGCCAAACAATCCAGCCGCCGTCAGTGCGCCGATCACGCCCAGCGGCACGACCAGCATCACCGCCACCGGGATCGACCAGCTTTCATACAGCGCGGCCAGACACAGAAACACCATCAGCAGCGACAAGGCATAGAGCAGTGGCGCTTGCGAGCCGCTCATGCGTTCCTGATAGGACAGGCCCGTCCACGCCACGCCGAACCCGGGCGGCAGCTGCTTGGCCAGCTCTTCGATCACGGCCATGGCGTCGCCCGAGCTCTGACCCGGCGCGGGCTGGCCCTGAATCTCGACCGCCGAAACGCCGTTGTAGCGCTCCAGTCGGGGCGAGCCGTATTCCCAGCGCATGCTGGCAATGCTGTCGAACGGCACCATCTCGCCGGCCTTGTTGCGCACGCGCCAGCGATTCATGTCTTCCGGCGACATGCGATACGGCGCATCGGCCTGCATGTAGACCTTCTTGACGCGACCGCGGTCGACGAAGTCATTGACATAGGTGCCGCCCCAGGCCGTCGCCAGGGTGCTGTTGATATCGGCAATCGACAGACCGAGCGCGGCCGCCTTGGCGTGATCAACGTCAATCCGCAGCTGCGAACGGTCATCCTGGCCGTTGGGGCGCACCGCTATCAAGCGCGGGTCCGCCACCGCCAGGCCGAGCAATTGATTGCGAGCGGCAATCAGCGCCTCGTGACCTTGGCCAGCGTTGTCTTGCAGGAAGAAGTTAAAGCCGTTGGCCGTGCCGAGTTCGATCACCGCCGGCGGCGCAAAAGCAAACGCCATGGCATCGCGGATCTGGCTGAAAGCGCCCATTGCGCGGTCGGCAATCGATTTGACATCGGCGCCGGGCGCGGTGCGCTCGCCCCAGTCCTTGAGATTGACGAAGGCCATCGCGTTGTTCTGACCGCGGCCGGCAAAGCTAAAGCCCGACACCACGAACAAGCCTTGGACCGTGTCTTTCTCGGTTTCAAGAAAGTGATGCTCGACCTTTTCGATCACCGGCAGCGCACGCTCCTGCGTGGCGCCCGCCGGCAGTTGAATCATCGAGAACAGCACGCCCTGGTCCTCGTCCGGCAGAAAGCCGGTCGGCAGGCGCAGAAAGCCCCAGGCCACCGCGGCGATGATGAGCGCGTAGATCGCGACAAAGCGCAGGCTGCGCCGGGCCATGCCGCGCACCGAGCTCTGCATCCCGTTGCTGCCGCGATCGAACATGCGGTTGAACCAGCCGAAGAAGCCGCGCTCGCCGTGGTGATGCCCCTTCTCGAGCGGCTTGAGTATGGTGGCGCACAAGGCAGGGGTGAGCACCAGAGCGACGAACACCGAGAGCGTCATGGCGGCGACGATGGTGATCGAGAACTGGCGGTAGATCACGCCGGTCGAGCCGCCGAAGAAGGCCATCGGCACGAACACGGCCGACAGCACCAGGGCGATACCGATCAAGGCCCCGGTGATCTGGTCCATCGACTTGCGGGTGGCTTCCTTGGGCGAGAGTCCTTCCTCGCCCATCACGCGCTCGACGTTCTCGACCACCACGATGGCGTCGTCCACCAGCAGGCCGATCGCCAACACCATGGCGAACATGGTCAGGGTGTTGATCGAAAAACCGAAGGCCGCCAGCACCCCGAAAGTACCCAGCAGCACCACCGGCACCGCGATCGTCGGGATCAGGGTGGCGCGGAAGTTCTGCAGGAACAGATACATCACGAGCACGACCAGCACGATCGCCTCGAGCAGGGTCTTGATCACTTCCTCGATCGAGATGCGAACAAAGGGCGTGGTGTCATACGCCACCACCGACTTCATTCCCGCCGGGAAATAGGGCTCGAGCGTCGCCAGTTCGTCCTTCACCTTGGCGGCCGTCGCCAGCGCGTTGGCGCCGGTCGACAGCTTGATCGCGACCCCCGCCGAGGGCTTGCCGTTGTAGTGCGCAATCGTCTCGTAGCTCTCGTTGCCCACCTCGATCCGCGCCACATCGCGCAGGCGAACGGCCGAGCCGTCGGCCGCGGTCTTGAGCAGGATCGCCTCGAACTGCTCGGGCCGCTCGAGGCGGGTCTGCGCCGTGATGGTGGCGTTGAGCTGGGTTCCGGGCGAAGCCGGCAGACCGCCGATCTGGCCGACCGACACCTGGGCGTTCTGCGCCTGGATCGCCGCCGTCACGTCCTGCGTGCTGAGCTTGTAGTTGTTGAGCTTCGAGGGATCGAGCCAGATCCGCATCGAATACTGGCCGCCAAAGACCTGGATTTCGCCCACGCCGTCGAGGCGGCTCAAGGGATCCTGGACATTGGTCGAGACATAGTCGGCCAGGTCCACCCCCTGCATCGAGCCGTCCTCGGAGACGAAGGCCACCACCATCAGGAAGCTGGCCGAGCTCTTGCTCACCTGAACCCCGAGCCGCTGCACCTCCTGCGGCAGCATCGGCGTGGCCGAGGCCAGCTTGTTCTGGACCTGAACCTGGGCGATGTCAGGATCGGTTCCCGACTTGAAGGTGAGCGTGATCTCGACCGAGCCCGAGCTGTCGCTCGCCGAGCGCATATAGCTCAGGCCGTCGAGCCCCTTCATTTGTTGCTCGATCACCTGGGTGACCGTGTCTTCCAGGGTTTTGGCGTTGGCGCCCGGGTAGTTCGCGCGGATCGAAACTTCCGGCGGCGCGATGGTCGGGTACTGCGAGACCGGCAGGCCAAGAATGGACAGGGTGCCCGCCAGCATGATGATGATGGCGATCACCCAGGCAAAGATGGGCCGATCGATAAAGAAACGTGCCATGGTGTTGATCTCCCGCCGCGCTTATTTGGCAGCAGCCGCGACGGCCGGAGCAGCGACACGGGCCGGAGCGCCCGGGCGGATCTTCTGCAAACCTTCGACGATCACGCGCTCGCCGCTGGCCAAGCCTTCGGTGACCAGCCACTTGTCGCCGACGGTGCGGGTGGTCTTGACCGGACGCACCGCCACCACGTCCTCGCCGTCGAGCACGAACACGGTGGCATTGCCCTTGGGATCGCGGCTGAGCGCCTGCTGCGGCACCAGGATCGCCTGCTCGCGCACCCCCTCTTCCAGCACGGCACGCACGTACATGCCGGGCAGCAATTCGCCCTTGGAGTTGGGGAAGACAGCGCGCAGCGTGACCGAACCTGTGCCCGGGTCCACCGTCACGTCCGAAAACTGCAGCTTGCCAGGAGCAGAGTAAGTACTTCCGTCTTCAAGCAGGAGCTTGACGCTGGCCTGGTTGGCACCCGCGCTCTTCAACTTGCCGGCGGCCAGTTCGCGCTTCAAGCGCAGCAGATCGGTGCTCGACTGGGTCACATCGACATAGATCGGGTCGATCTGTTGCACGGTCGCCAGCGCGACGGTCTGATTGGCGGTCAGCAAGGCGCCGGGCGTGACCATCGAACGGCCGATGCGGCCCGAAATCGGCGAACTCATCGCGGTGTACTGAAGATTGATTCGAGCCGTATCAAGCGCCGCACGGGCGGCGGCCACTTCGGCCTCGGCCTGTTTCAAGCGGGCCTGGGCATCGTCGTTGGCCTGCTGGCTGACGGCGTCGATCTTGACCAGCTCGGTATGGCGAACCGCCGACAGCTTGGCCACGCCCAGGTTGGCTTCGGCCTTGGCGAGCGTCGCGGCCGCGCTATCGACCAGCGCTTGATAGATGGCGGAGTCGATCTGATAGAGCGGCGTACCGGCCTTGACGTCCGCGCCTTCGCGGAACAGACGTTGTTGCAAAATGCCATTGACCTGCGGCCGCACTTCGGCCACCAGGAAGGGCGCGGTCCGCCCGGCGAGCTCGGTAGTGAGCGCGAGCGACTGCGACTGCACGACAACCACGCTGACCTCCGGTGCCGGGCGGTTGCCCGTGGCAGCGGGGGCCTTGCCACAAGCGGCCAGAACCAGCGCGGCGGCAACCGCGGCGGCCAGCGCCGCTGGCTTGAGGAATGCTCGTGATCTCATCCAAATTCTCCTTGTTGCTTGACTGGCAGATCAGGGGCACGCAAAAACCCTTACGCGCAGAGCCCTGAACGATCGTTCAGTCTCGCGACGAGCCGACGACCGGTCAATGCGGGATAACCTGGGAAACCGAAACAAGTTGTAAACGGCGACCTAAAACACCGGCCAAGCCGCGCCGCGCGCGCCGCTCAAGACGCCTTTCTAGAACTCGACCCACGCTTCCTTGGCCGGCAGCGCGGCCTTGGGTGCTGGCAAGGGCCGGGGTGACGGCATCCCCCGCGCCACTGGCTCACGCCGCGGCGCGGGCCGGTTCTCGCCACCCGCCTCGTGCAATTGAAAGTGAGCCACCGCGGCGTTCAACTGCCGCGCCTGGTCCTTGAGACTGGCGGCGGCGGCGGCCGATTGTTCAACCAGGGCCGCGTTCTGCTGCGTCATCTGATCCAGCGTGCTCACCGCCTGGTTGACCTGCGAAATGCCGGCGCTCTGCTCCTGGGTCCCGGTGGTGATGTCGGCCATCAAGTCGGTCACCCGTTTCACCTGGGCCACGATGTCGTCCATCGTGCGGCCAGCCTCCCGCACCTGAACCGCACCATGGCCGACTTTCTCGGCCGAGGCACCGATCAAGGCCTTGATTTCCTTGGCGGCCTGCGCGCTGCGCTGGGCCAGGCTTCGCACTTCGCCCGCCACCACCGCGAAGCCGCGGCCTTGCTCGCCGGCGCGAGCCGCTTCGACGGCGGCGTTGAGCGCCAGGATGTTGGTCTGAAAGGCAATCGCATCGATCACGCCAATGATGTCGGCAATCTTGTGGCTCGCGGCGCTGATCTCGTCCATCGTCGCCACCACCTGCCCCACCACCAGGCCACCTCGCGCGGCCACACTGGAGGCTGAGGCCGCCAGCTGATTGGCCTGACGCGCCGCCTCGGCGCTCGATGCCACGGTGCTGGTGAGTTCGTCCATCGACGCCGCGGTCTGTTCGAGATTGGCGGCTTGGGCTTCGGTGCGGGACGACAAGTCCTGGTTGCCCACCGCGATCTGGCTGCTCGCGGTCGACACCGAATCAACCGCCTGCCGCACCGCGGCCAGAGTCGCGTGCAAGCGGCCCTGCATCTGCCCGATCGACGCGACCAGACTGGCCTGAGCTCCGGCCGGCACGACAATGGTCTGCGCCAGATCGCCATCCGCGATCTGGCGCAGAACCTGGCGCACCGCGGCCGGATCCCCGCCGAGTTCGGCATGAATCGTGCGGCGCAACCACATCACGAGCAGCACGCCAACGACCGCGGCGAACGCCGCCAAGCCCACCGCAATCAGCACGGCGCGCTCGGCCTTGACCACCTCGTGCGCACCGCTCGCGGTCGCGCGCTCTTTGGCCGCCTTGCGCGCCGCGAGAATCGCGTCGCGCAAATCACGCCAGAGCGGCGTCTCGACATGGCGCACCAGCGCGGCCGCGGCGGCGGCATCGGTTTTCGCCAGGCTGACGATTTGAACCTGCACATCAAGGCGCTTGAGATCGGCCGCCGCAATCGCATCGAGCGTGGTCAATTGCGTCGGCTCGCTCGCGGTTTGACGAGCTGCCAGCATGGCAGCGCGGAAATCGGCCTGGGCTTGAGTCAAATTCGTGTAGGCGCGCTCCAACCCGGGATTCAGCACGATATTGCGCAAGGCCAGCCCCTGCTGCAGGCTCTGGGCGTAAAGCTCGGCCACCGCATCCTCATGCGCCGCGTCGGTTTTCAGGAATCGCTCCACGCTGCCGGCCGACGCTCGCAGACTGACCACGGCAACGATGACAGCACACAAGGCCATGCCGATCTGAAACAGGAAAGCCACCAACAACTTCTGGTCAAAACGGAGGTTTCGCATGGCTACAAGACTCGATCAGAGGGAACGGGGCTGCCGACACAGAGCGCCTCGTCGCAGAGAGGATTCGCTCGCTGGACGTGCGGCCATCACGGCCAGGATCAAAACGACGGTCTGTCGGTCTGTCGCTCAGCCCCGGCACCGGGTCTCGTTGCTATCGGCAGCCTGACGCCATCCTGTAGCGTTTTCCCGATCGACGGCCGCCGACGTGGCCGCGGTGTGGCACAACGGCAGCGCGCTTGATGCCGGTCAGCCTTCCGCGCCAACGAGGTGCGCCCCAGGCCGCGGGCGGCACAGCTCGCAAGCGCCTTGCCCCAGAGGGAAAGCCGAGCGCCAGCGCGAGAGCGGCCCGCGCGATATACGAACTTTCCCTCTCGTCCGGGCGCCAAAGCCACTCCCTAGAATGGCGCTTCAACTTTGGCCCGGCGGCCCCGAGATGTTTGAAAGCCTCTACCTGCAATACCTGTTTGGTGGCGTCATCAGCCTGGTCGTCATCACCAACCCGCTCTCGAAAATTCCCTTATTCATCAGCCTGACCCAGGGCATGGGCGAGGCGCGCCGGGCGCAGCAGGCCAAGATGGCCTGCATCTACGCGGCGGCGATCATGGCGGTGAGCCTGCTCGCGGGGAACCTGATTCTTGCCTTCTTCGGCATCTCGTACGGCGCGCTACGGATTGCCGGCGGCTTCGTGGTCGCCGTGATCGGCTACCAGATGATGTTCATGGAAAAGTCGACGGCCAACCATGCCGACCTGCGTCGCTCGAAAGAGGACTATTCCTTTTTCCCGATCGCAATGCCCGGCATCAGCGGCCCCGGCACGATCGCGGTAGTGATCGGCCTGTCGACCGAAATCGCCGAGCTCTCCTCCTGGCCGGCGCAGGCCGCCGCGCTCTTCATGACCGGACTGGCGATTGCCGCCACCTGCGTCGGGATCTGGCTGGTGCTCAAGTCCGCCGACGTGATCGCGGTGCGACTCGGCCGTTCGGGCGGTGCGGTGCTGTCCAAGCTGATGGGCTTTCTGCTGATCTGCATCGGCGTCCAGTTCATGGGCTCGGGAGTGCGCACCTTCATGGCCGGCTCCTGAGTCCGCGCTACAGGTTCCACACCAGAATCAGACCGATCAACACGGGCGCGGCCAGCCGGCAAGTCCACTTCATGGCGCCCGCCAGCCCCGGCGCCAGACCCAGCTCGGACGACACTGCCGGCCACAGTTTCCAGCCGGCAAAGAGCGCGGTGCCGATGCCGCCGATGGGCAGCAGGACATTGGTCGCGGCGTAGTCCATCAGCTCGAACACGTTGCGACCGAAGAACTTGAACTCGCTCCACAACCCAAAGGAAAGCGAGGCCGGAATTCCCGCCAGAAACACCAGAGCGCCGACGATCAGCGTGGCGCGACGCCGGCTCACGCCCCATTGATCGATCGGCAGCACCACGATCAACTCGAGCATGGACACCGACGAGGTGAGCGCAGCAAACAGCAGCAGCGCGAAGAAGGCGATCGCAAAGCCCTGGCCAAACGGCAGATGGTTGAACACCACCGGCATCGTCATATAGGTGAGACCGGGGCCGGCCGCGGCCTCGAGCCCGAACGCGGCCACCGCCGGGAAAATCATCAGGCCAGCGAGAATCGACGTCAGCGTGGTCAGCCCCGCCACCCACAGCGCCGAGCCGGCGAGCCGGGTTTCGGCGCCCAGATAAGAGCCGTAGGCGAGCATGCAACCGGCGCCGACCGAGAGCGAGAAAAAGGCCAGGCCCAGCGCATCGACCAGCATCGCCGGCGAGACTTTTGAAAAATCCGGCGCCAGGAACTCGGCCACGCCCGCCGCCGCGCCCGGCAGAGTGAGCGAGCGCACGATCAAGCCCAGCATCAGGACGAACAAAGCCGGCATCAAGAGCTTGCCGGCCCGCTCGATCCCCTGGCGAATGCCCGCCATCACGACCAGGACCGTCAGACCGATGAAGATCGCGTGGGTGAGCACGGGCTCGGTCGGGCTGCCGACGTATTGGCCGAACAAAGCCCCCAGCGCAGCCGGGTCGTCGCTCATCACCCGGCCATCGAGCGCCCGCCGCAGATAACCCAGGGTCCAGCCGCCTACCACGCTGTAGAAGCTCAGGACCAGAAAGCCCGCGACCACGCCGACATAGCCCACCAGCGGCCAGGCCCCGCCGCCCAGCCGCTGGAAGGCGGTGACCGCGCCGCAGCGGGCGTGCCGCCCGATCGCAAACTCGGCCAGCAGCAGACTCAAGCCCAAGGTGAAGGTAATCGCGACAAAGATCAGCAGGAAGGCCCCGCCGCCATTCATGGCGGTGACATAGGGAAACTTCCAGATCGAACCGAGGCCGACGGTGGCGCCGGCCGACGCGAGAATGAAGCCGAGGCGGGAGCCCCATTGAGTACGTGACGACATGCCTCTCTTCTAACAGCGCCGCACGACGCCCTTGCTACCCGTCAACGCTGCGGCCTGACTCGCATCAAACAGCCCGAGCTAAATCGGCGCCGGAACCGAGCGCAAGCAGCTGGGCGCAGACCGCCACCGCGATCACTTCCGGCGTTTTCCCCGGGATGGCAGGCAGACCGATCGGGCAGCGCATGCGTTCGATCTGCGCCGCACTGAAGCCACGCTCGCTCAAGCGGGCCGCAAAACGGGCGCGCTTGGTGGCCGAACCGATCAGGCCCAGAAAGCTGAAATCGCCGCGCGCCAGCACGGCTTCGACCAGCCTGAGATCCAGTTCGTGGCTGTGGGTGAGGATCAGATAGCGGCTGCCCGTCGGCGCTGCGGCCACCTCGGCCACCGCGTCGTCGCTGGCGCAGAGCCGCCAGGAATCCGGCCAAGGACCGGCACCGAACCCGGGGTCACGCTCGTCGACCCAGTCGAGGTCGATCTCCAGCGGCGCGAGCACTCGGGCGATCGCCCCTCCCACGTGACCGGCGCCGTGCAATTGCAGGTGCCACAACGGCGGCGGCGGCGACCAGCGCAAGAGCGTCGCGGAATCGAGCGCCGCATACCTCAGGCGCACCACCCCGCCGCAGCATTGCCCCAGACGGGGACCCAGAGCCATCCGCTGTTCGAGTTCGCCGCCCGGATCACCGAGCAAGGCCCGCGCATGAGCGATTGCCTGCCATTCAAGGTGACCGCCGCCGATGGTGCCGGCGGTCTCATGGGCCGCCACCAGCATCCGGGCGCCGGCCTCACGCGGGGCCGAGCCCGACACCGCTGCCACCTCGACCACCATGGCTGCGATTCCCTTGGCCCGCCACTGCAGCGCCAGCTGACGCAGGCGCCGGCTCATGCCCGGCGCCGCACGGAATCAACCGCGGCGAGAATCGCTTCAGGCGTGGCGGGAGCGGGCAGCACCGGATCGGCCAGGGCGCCACCCGCGGCAGCCACGGCGTCGCGGATCGCCAGAAAGACACTGAAGGCGAGCAGCAGCGGCGGCTCGCCCACCGCCTTTGAGCGGAACACCGTGTCGGCGCCCGCCGGGTGCGGATAGAGCCGGGTGTTGAACACTGCCGGCGCGTCATTGGCGGTGGGAATCTTGTAGGTGCTGGGGGCGTGGGTGAGCAGCTTGCCCGCCGCGCTCCACACCAGCGCTTCCGTCGTGAGCCAGCCCATGCCCTGGATGAAGGCGCCTTCGACCTGGCCGATGTCGATCGCCGGGTTGAGCGAAGCGCCAGCGTCGTGCAAGAGATCAGCGCGCAAGAGCTTGAATTCGCCGCTCAAGGTGTCGATCGCCACTTCGCTCACCGCCGCGCCCCAGGCGAAATACTGGAAGGGCTTGCCGCTCATCCGGGCCGCGTCCCACGACAGGCCGGGGGTGGCGTAGAAGCCGTCGCTCCAGAGCTGGACGCGGGCGAGATAGGCCCGCATCACCACGTCTTCAAAAGGCAGATGGTGGCGGCCGACGATCACTTCACCGCCTTCGAAGCGAACCTCGTCAGGCTCTTCATCAAGCTGGCCAGCCATGAAATCGGCCAACCGCGAGCGGATGCGGCGCGCCGCGTCCTGCGCCGCCTTGCCGTTCAAGTCCGAACCGGTGGACGCGGCAGTGGCCGAGGTATTGACCACCTTGCTGGTGTCGGTGGCCGTCACCCGCACCTGCTCAAAGGCAATGCCAAGCTCCTGCGCCACCACCTGCGCCACCTTGGTGTTGAGCCCCTGGCCCATCTCCGTGCCGCCGTGGTTCACCAGGACCGAGCCGTCGGTGTAGACATGAACCAGGGCACCCGCCTGATTGAGATGCTGCACATTGAAGGCCACGCCGAACTTCACCGGGCTCAGAGCGATGCCGCGCTTCAACACCGGGCTCGCCGCGTTGAAGCGGGCGATCGCAGCGCGGCGCTCGGCGTAGCGGCTGTCGGCCTCGAGCCGGGCGAGCAGCGGGCGGATCAGATTGTCTTCGACCACCTGGCCGTAAGGCGTGACATTGCGGTCCTGCTCGCCGTAGAAGTTGGCGCGGCGAACCTCGAGCGGGTCGAGTCCCAGCGAACGGGCCACGCGGTCGATGATGACTTCGGTCACCAGCGCGCCCTGCGGCCCGCCAAAACCGCGGAACGCGGTATTGCTCTGGCTGTTGGTGCGGGCGCAGAACCCGTCGATGCTCACGTTCGGCAGCCAGTAGGCGTTGTCGACGTGGCACAGGGCGCGCGTCATCACCGCCCCCGACAGATCGGCCGAGAAACCGGCGTTGGCGATCATCGTGACCGTCAGCCCGAGCAGGCGGCCGGCCTCGTCAAAACCCACTCGCCATTGATAGTGAAAGCCGTGGCGGCGGCCAGTGATGAGAAAGTCATCGTCACGGTCGGGCCGCAGCTTGACCGGGCGTTGCAGGCGGGCGGCCGCCACCGCGGCCACACAGGCAAACACCGCCGACTGCGATTCCTTGCCGCCAAAACCGCCGCCCATGCGCCGGCATTCAACCTGGACCCGGTGCGCGGCGACGTGCAGCGCGCGCGCCACCCCGTGCTGCATCTCGCTCGGGTGCTGGGTCGAGCAATGCAGCCGCAGAGCGCCGTCTTCGACCGGAATCGCGTAACTGATCTGGCCTTCCAGATAGAACTGCTCCTGGCCGCCAACCGAGAATTCGCCTTCGAGCGTGCGGGATGCGGCGGCGATCGCTCCTGCGGCATCGCCGCGCGCCAGGTGTACCGGCGGCAACACGTACTGACCCAGAGCGTGCGCCTCGAGCGGATCGAGCACCGCCGGCAGCGGTTCGCAGTCGATCACCTCGGCCGCCAGCGCGGCGGCGCGGCGCGCCAGATCGCGCGACGTGGCGATCACCGCAAACACCGGCTGCCCAAGGTAGAGCAGCTCTTCGGCGGCGAGAATGGGATCGTCGTGAACCACCGCGCCGCAATCGTTGCGACCGGGAATGTCGGCGGCGAGCAGAACCTCGACCACGCCGGGCTGGGCGCGCAGGCGCTCAATATCCACGCCGACCAGGCGGCCGTGAGCGATCGGCGAAAGACCGAGAGCGGCGTGCAAGGTGCCGGCGAGCTCGGGCAGATCGTCGATGTAGGCGGCTTCGCCGCTGACGTGCAGGTGCGCGCTTTCATGCGCGCGGGCGCGGCCAACTTCGGGCGTGGCAGGAGAAGGGAACGGGCTCATCGTCAAAGCCTTGCTCACCGGTCCAACGCCACCGGCGCCGCGCTCCACACCGACAGCCCGGCCGCGGCAAGCGGCGCGTCAGGACGGGTCTCGAGCCACAGGCGCTCAAGCAGCCCGCCCGCCACCTGCTGGCGGTAGTCGCGGCTGGCGCGCAGATCGTCGATCGGCTGATAGTCCAGCGCCAGCGCCGCCTGAGCGCGCAGCAGAGTGGCTTCGCTCCAGGGCTGGCCCTGGAGCGCGGCTTCGGCGAGCGGCGCCCGCCGCACGGTGGCGGCCATGCCGCCAAACGCGATGCGAACCCGTTGCACAGCGCCCGCCTCGTCGAGCTGGAGCTGGAAAGCCCCCACCAGCGCCGAGATGTCGCAGTCAAATCGCTTGGAAATTTTCCACACCCGCAGCTGCTCGCCCGCGCGCCGCGCGGGAACCCGCACCGCCTGGACGAACTCGCCGGGCGCAAGAGCGTTCTTCATATAGGCGAGGTAGAACGCTTCCAGCGCCAGCTCGCGCAGCTCGCCGCCCCGCCGCAGCACCAGCGTGGCACCCAGCGCCATCAGAGCGGGAGCAGCGTCGCCAATCGGTGAACCATTGGCGAGATTGCCGACCAGGGTTCCGGCCTGGCGCACCGGCGGACCGGCAAACCGCAGCCAGAGTTCGCGCAGCTCGGGCCAGAGCGCGACGATCGCCGCCCAGCCGTCTTCGAGCGCAACCGCGGCGCCGATTTCCAGGCCAGCGGCGTCCGTGGCGATCCGCTTCAATTCGGCCACTTCGCCCAGGTAATGAATGTCGCCCAGGTCGCGAAACTGCTTGGTCACCCACAGGCCGATGTCGGTGCCACCCGCGAGCAGGCGCGCTGCTGGCGCCTGCTGACGCAGGCGGGCGAGTTCGGCCAGCGTTCGCGGCGCCTCAAAGCGCGCGCAGCGGCCGGTGGCGGGGTCGGTCGCTTCAATCGCAAGCGGTGGATCGAGCTGCAATTGCCGCAAGGCCGCGATCACCGGCGCTCGCGCCAGCGGCACCGGCGGCCGCTCGAACATCGCCTCGCCCGCGTCAAGAATGGGGCGGTAACCGGTGCAGCGGCACAGATTGCCGGCGAGGTCATTGGCGATCTCGCTGCGGCTCGGGCTCTGCCCGGCCGCGCAGCCGCGCTCGTAAGTCGCGAGCAGGCTCATCGCAAAGCCGGGCGTGCAGAAGCCGCACTGCGAGCCGTGGTGATCGACCAGGGCCTGCTGCACCGGGTGCAGCTCGCCGCCGCCGATCGCCTTGAGGTCTTCGACCGTGAACAAGGCCTTGCCGTCAAGCGTGGGGAGAAAGCGGATGCAGGCGTTGACTGGCCGCAGCTTGAGCTCGCCCGCGGCGTCAAGTTCGCCCACCACCACGGTGCAGGCGCCGCAATCGCCCTCGGCGCAGCCTTCCTTGGTGCCGCTGCCAGCGCCTTCGCCGCGCAACCAGTCGAGAACAGTGGTGCGAACGGCGAGGCCTTGAACCTCGGCAATACGGCCGCGGTGAAGGAAACGGATGGGACGAAGCGATAGCGACATGCAGAAAATCCGGAGAGCCAGTTTTTGCCTACATTACGACAGCACGCCCAGCCGCGCTCGGAACTGGTGAATCCCCAGCGGAACCGGGCTGACCGCGATCGCGCCCGAGGCCCGGTCCGGTCAAAGCGGCCCGCCGCGACCGGTGTAGCCTGCGCCCAACCCAGCCGCCGCTCCATCCCCCGACCGATTGAAACCACGCCGCCCCGTCAAGACCATGCCCTCGCTCGACTTCGAATTTGAAAAGGCCGAATTCCGCTCGCACTACGAACGGAACCTGAACCTGTTTGAAGACGCCCGCACCTCGTTCATCGCCCTGCTGAGCGCGGTGCTCACGCATTCGGGCGACATCGAAATCGCCAAGGTCGAGGGCCGGATCAAGAGCAAGGAAGACTGCATCCGAAAATTCCAGCGCAAATACCTGCCGGCGCTGGAAGAGAGCAAGACGCCCTACGAGATCCGCGACTACATCACCGACCTGATCGGGCTGCGGATCGTGTGCCTGTACGCCGACGAGATTGAAAAGGTGGCGGCGCTGGTGCGCTCTCACTTCGACGTGATCGAAGTGACCGACAAGGTGGCCGCGGTCGAGGGCACCGAGGATTCCTTCGGCTACAAGGGCCTGCACATGGACCTTGCGCTCAAGAACACCCGCAGCGCCTTGCCCGAATACGCGGCCTACGCGAAGTTCCGGGTCGAGCTGCAGATCCGCACCATCATCCAGGACTCGTGGAGCGTTCTGGACCACAAGATCAAATACAAGAAGTCGATCCCGAACCAGTTGAAGCGCCGCATCAACGTGCTCTCGGCCTTGTTCGAACTGGCCGACCGCGAATTCCTGCAGATCCGCGACTCGACCGAAGCCGAGCTGCGCGCCGCCCCCGACGAGACCACGGCGCCGCCGGCGCCGCCCGGACCGCAGCCGCAGGACGCAGGCGGATCGAGCAGCAGCGAACTCAACGCCTTCACCTTTCTCAAGATCGCCAACCACTTCTTCCGCGACTTCGATTTCGAGGCGCGCAAGGTTGACGGCTTCGTGCAGGAGATCAACGAGCTGGCGCCCGGCATCACCCGCTCCCGCTTCAACTTCCTGCTGCGCCCGACCGTGGCGGTGGTCAAGAAATACAAGCAATACCTGGAAGAGCAGAACTCGACCGCCAAGTTCAACCCCTACACCGTGATCCGCCACTGCCTGTACCTGGGCGACAAGGCCACCTTCGGCCGCGCCCTGACCAAGGTCTCGCGCGA
>JAVVWR010000037.1:0-10403 GCA_036652035.1 Burkholderiaceae bacterium
ACAGCAGCACCAGGTACAGCGGCCACCAGCCCGACCAGAACCGCGTGCCCGACTGATAGGGATCGATGTCCGACGGGAACATCATCATCTGGAACAGGTGGGGGAAGGCCAGGAAAAACAGCATGAAGCCGGTGACGGCCTGGATCCACCACAGGGTGGTGTCGCTGTGTTTGATCAGCTTGTACTGGCCGATGAAATTGCGGTACTGGATGTAGTTGGCGGGGAACTTGCGCATCGCCAGGAATCCGTGCACCACGAAAACCAGGGCAATGAAGCCAACGATGATCGAATCGATGATCGGGTAGGTGTCGCCGGCGATGAAATAGCCCTTGAAGGCCTTGGTCACGGCCCAAAAGATATCCGGGCTGATCAGGATGCTTGAGACCAGGAACATATGGCCCCACATGAACAGACCCAGCACGAGACCCGAGGCGCTTTGGGTCACATCCATGACGGCCGGCCAGCGGCTTTTTCGAGGTTGGTCTGCCAGGCCGACGCCGGCAATGACGACTTCACTTGCTTGATTCAATTTAAGAATCTCCAGGGCTTAAGAAAAAATGAGGCGCTCGCGAGGAAAGCGACGCCTAGCGCCGACGAAAATCTTCGTCGGACGATGTCATGGAATTCGCGAGGGAATGGATGCTATCTGGACGTTTCCCAACGATGCATATTTTGATCCAAGCCAGGGGTGACTTAAATCGCGGGAAAATACCTGTTAGCGGGGTTTCTTCTAATTTTTATCAGGGTTTGTTCGTGGTGGCATGCAATGCATGATCGGGCATTTAACCCGCGTTTGTGCGTGGCTTATGCGCTGCGCGGCGATTCCAGCTGTATTCTGAATTGGGTCATGTGGATTTCCCCAATCAAAACTCGTGCGTTCGAAGTTTGATCTTGATCAGGCTGACTTTCCGCTGACACGCTGAATAGGCTTGTGTCGTGGGTTTGATTGGTCGCAAAGAAAATGGATGCGGGTGCTGTGGCTTGCAGAGCAGCAATGCACCATGAAAGGGTCGGCTGGATTGGGTGGCGTCTACTCGCTGCTCAAAGGGCGGGCGAGTGTGAGCGGTGGCGGGCGGAGCCGCCCGCGCTGAATGAAACTGCCGCGGCCGCGATTCAACGCGATCGGCATGTCTTGGCTGTGGCCAAGAAAAAACAAGGGCGCGGGCTGGCCGCGCCCCGAGTCGTGACGCTTACTTGGTACCGAACAAGCGGTCGCCCGCATCGCCCAGGCCGGGAACGATGTAGGCGTGATCGTCGAGGTGGTCGTCGAGCGAGGCGACATACATCTTGACCGCCGGATGCTGCTCCTGGAACACCGCAACGCCTTCGGGGGCGGCGACCAGCGCCAGGAACATGATTTCACTGTCGGGCACGCCGCGCTTCTTGAGCACGTCAACCGCGTGCGCCGCGGAATAGCCGGTGGCGACCATCGGGTCGACCAGGATGAAGGTTCGGCCCTCGACCTCGGGCAGGCGGACCAGGTATTCAACCGGGCGCTTGTTTTCGTCGCGGTACATGCCGATGTGGCCTTCGCGTGCCGAGGGGATCAGCTCGAGCAGGCCGTCGGCCATGCCGGTTCCCGCGCGCAGCACCGGCACCACCGCCAGCTTCTTGCCGGCGATCACGGGCGCGTCCATCGGGGTGAGGGGGGTTTCGATCTTCTTGGTCGAGAGCGGCAGATGACGCGTCAGCTCGTAGCCCATCAACAGGGTGATCTCGCGCAGCAGCTCGCGGAAGGTGCGCGTGGACGTGTCCTTGTCGCGCATGTGGGTGAGTTTGTGCTGGATCAGCGGGTGATCGACGATGAACAGGTTTGGAAATCGGGGGTCTTTGCGCATGGGGATCTTCCAGGGGGAGGGCCAGCGTGGGCGGCAGGTCTCGGCCGACCAAGCATCGGCCGCAATGATGGCAAGCATAAGCGACCGGGATATTGCCCAGATCGCATTCAAGTGTTGATCCGTAGGATGCGCGACTCAATCCTTACGTGTCGGCCCGTTAGTCTGGGCGCGAAATTTCCATGATTCGAAATCTTCTGGCCGCGTTTGTCGCGGCTCTGGTTCTTCTGACCGGTTCTCTGGCCCATGCCCGCTACAACGATCACTCGATCGGTCGGTGGGAAAAACTCGGCGAGAAAAGCGTTCGCCTGATGGGCGAGCGTGACAGCCTGCATGTCAACAAAGGCCCTTACACCAAGCTGCGCTTCAGCGTGCACGACCGGGCTGTCAACTTTCAGCGCGTGTTTGTCGAGTTCGGCAACGGCGAGCGGGTCGAGATCGAAGTGCGCGATCGCATTCACGCCGGCGGACAGTCGCGCGTGATCGATCTGCCGGGGCGTGCTCGCAACATCAAGAAGATCATCTTCTGGTACAAGACCGCGCCGGGCAATCTGGAACGTGCCAAGGTCACGGTCTGGGCGCGTCGTTAAGCGGCTTGCGCAGACAGGAAAAAAAACGGCGGGGATCCCGCCGTTTTTTTATGCGCCGCGTGCGGGTGCCGTGCTCGGCTCAGTGCTCTGATACGAGCTTGAGCCCCACGACTCCGGCGACGATCAGGGCAATGCAGCCGATGCGCGCCGCGGTGGCGGGCTCCTTGAAGAGCCACATTCCCAGGATGGCGGCACCGACGGCGCCGATGCCAACCCACACCGCATACGCGGTTCCCACCGGCAAGACCCGCATCGCCAGGCCCAGCAGCCAGAACGAGGCCCAGGCTATGACGATCACCACCACGCTGGGCCACAGGCGGGTGAAGCCTTCGGTGTACTTCATTCCCACCGCCCACAGGATCTCGAGCGCGCCGGCGGCGGCGAGCAGCCACCAGGCGGTGGTCGTCGTCAGCGCCTGGCTCATGCGGCCTCCAGCTTGAAGTCAACGCTGGCCGGTCGGCCTGCGAGCGACAACTGCGCCGCCTGCGGCGCGGATTGCGCGATCACCTGGCCACGGCGCACCACCGCCAGGCGCGCCGCGCGCAGGCGAATCGCTTCGGCCGGCGAGCGCGCATCGAGCAAAACGAAGTCGGCGTGGCAGCCCACGTCAAGACCGTAGCCCTCAAGGCCGAGGATCTTGGCCGGTGTGCGTGTGACGGCGTCGAAACACTGTTCGATCCCGGTCACGCTCGTCATCTGCGCCACGTGCAAGGCCATGGCGGCAACTTCGAGTGCATCGCCCGAACCCAGCGGATACCACGGGTCCATCACGCAGTCGTGGCCGAAAGCCACCGGCACGCCGGCGGCGAGCAACTCCGGCACGCGGGTCATGCCGCGGCGCTTGGGGTAGGTGTCATGGCGGCCCTGGATCGTGATGTTGATGAGCGGGTTGGCAATCGCCGCCACCCCGGCCTCCTTCATCAGCGGGATCAGCTTGGAGACGTAGTAGTTGTCCATCGAATGCATCGAGGTCAGGTGCGAACCCGCCACCCGACCCTGCAGCCCGAGGCGGATCGCTTCGGCCGCCAGGGTTTCGACATGGCGCGACATCGGGTCGTCGGTCTCGTCGCAGTGCATATCGACCCGCAAGCCGCGGCGGGCGGCTTCTTCGCACAGAAGGGTGACGCTGGCTGCGCCGTCGGCCATGGTGCGCTCGAAGTGCGGAATGCCGCCGACCACATCGACCCCCTTGTCCAGCGCGCGGCGCAGCAGTTCGATCGCCGTGGTCTTGCCGGCCGGATCGCGCCAGCGCAGCACGCCGTCCTGCGGAAAGGCGACCAGTTGCAGGTCGAGGTAGGGCTTGACCTTCTCTTTCACGTGCAGCAGCGCATCGACCGCGAGCAGGCGCGGGTCGCAGATGTCAACGTGCGAGCGCACTGCCAGCATGCCGCGGGCCACCGCCCAGTCGCAGTAGGCGAGTGCGCGCTCGACCAGGGCTTCCTGCGTGAGATGCGGCTTTAACTCGCCCCACAGCGCGATGCCCTCGAGCAGGGTGCCGCTCTGGTTGACGCGCGGCAGCCCGTACGAGAGGGTCGAGTCCATGTGAAAGTGCGGGTCCACGAAAGGCGCTGTGATCAGGCGCCCCGCAGCGTCGATCTCCTGGCCGGCAGCCGCGGCAATGGCGGGCGCCACGTCGACGATGCGGCCATCGCGCACGGCGATGTCCTGGTTACGCTGGCCGTCGGGCAGGCTGGCGTGGCGGACGATGAGATCGAGCATGGTTTTCTCGCAAGGAACGGATGGCGGGTATCTTACGGAGAGCTGACGCGCCATACCGCGGCCAGCGGTCTAGGCCATGACCCGCAATTACCCGGCCCCAAGGAGAAGCCATGCCGCTGCGAACCCTGCTTTTGATCCTCGCCTTTGTCGCCACCGCGATCTTTCTGATCGCCAACTGGGCGGCCATCGTGGCGCCGGGGCCGGTGTCGCTGGTGTTCTCCGATATTCAGGCACCGCTCGGGTTGATTCTGGTGGCCATCGCCGTGGTCCTGGTCGGGCTGCTGGTGCTGGTGATCGTCTACCAGCAGGCCGGCGTGATCCTTGAGGCGCGCCGCTGGCACAAAGAGATCGACGCCCAGCGCGCTCTGGCTGACAAGGCCGAGGCCTCGCGCTTTACCGAGCTGCAGACCTTTCTCGCCACTGAACTGGCCAAGATCGACGGCCGCGACGCCCAGCAGCACCAGGCGCTGCTGACGCGTCTGGCCGCGCTCGAAGACGCGCAGCGCGGGCGTCAGGACGAGGCAACCAACTCGATCGCCGCCCATGTGGGCGAAGTCGACGAGAAGCTCGACCGCCTGCTCAAGCGTTGAAGGAGCGCCCCGGAGATGGCCGTTGGGATCCGGGCACGGCCGGGTGGGATTGAGCGTTTCAGGCGAGACAAAGACCGATAAAGGCGAGCGTTGACGGCAAGCTCTGGCGACACTGTCACTCACCGCCCTGGCTTTGGCCGATACGGTGTTTTTCCTGGCCCTGGCGATCGGTTCTATCCGGGCCGCTGCCACCCGCAAGAGGAGTTCCCATGTCACGTTCTTCGTCGCGCGCTTTGCTGAGTGCCGCTCTGTTGGCTTGCCCGCTGTTGGCGGGCGCTGCCGATTTCACGCTGAGCAGCCCGGACATCCGGGCCGGTCAGCCCATGTCCCAACAACACGAATTCAATGGCTTTGGTTGCCAGGGCGCGAATCTCTCGCCCGCGCTCGAGTGGCGGGGCGCTCCCGCCGGCACCAAGAGCTTCGCAGTCACCGTTTTCGATCCGGATGCGCCCACCGGTTCCGGCTGGTGGCATTGGGTCGTGGTCAATTTGCCGGCGACGACCACCGCGCTGCCGCAGGGGGCGGGGAGCGCGGGCTCGGGGGCGTTGCCGGCCGGAGCGCTGCAGACCCGCACCGACTTTGGCGCGCCGGGTTTTGGTGGCGCCTGCCCGCCGGTGGGGGACAAGGCTCATCGCTATGTGTTCACGGTGCACGCGCTCAAGGTCGATCGGCTCGATCTGCCGGCCGACGCTTCGGGGGCGCTGGTGGGCTTCAATCTCCACGCCAACAGCCTGGGACGCGCCAGCCTGACGGCGAGCTATCGGCGCTGATGATGGACGGAGCCATGCGCGCGGCTTCCGGCCACCTCGGCGGGATGCCTGTGGCCGGGATCGAGCGCAGCGGGCCGCGTCCCCTGCGCTCGATCCAGCTGCCGGGCGTGGCGTCGCTGACCTGGTTTCACTCGAGCCGGCGCCACTGGTTGCGGCGGGTTCCGTTTGTCTTGCCAACGCTGATGCGGGTGGCCGAAGGCGATAAGCGCATTGTCCTTGGCCAGCGTGACGAGGCCTTGGGAGGCGACCGTTTGATGGCGGTTTCGGCGGGGACTGAATTGGATCTGGAGAACCGGCCAGACCCACGCAGCGGTTGCTATGCCGGCGTGGTGCTGGCTTTCGATCGGGCGTATCTGCGTCGGCACGAGGCGCCCGCACCCGCAAGCCGTGCCGATCCGTGGATCCGCCCCGGTCGCTGGCTCGACCAGGCCTGGTGTCATCTGATCGAGGCCTGGGACGGCGGCGCGCCCGAAAGCCTGCTGGTGCACCGCGTGGGTGAGGTGGTGATCGCCTTGCGCGAGCAAGCGGTGGGTCTGCCTTTGTGGCTCGACAGCCCCGGCCAGGCCTGGGCCGAACGGGTGCGCGCCCTGATCCTGCCCGATCCCGGCCGGCCGTGGGCGGCACCGGCCGTGGCGCAGCGCCTGAACGTGAGCGAATCAACCCTGCGCCGGCATTTGACGCGGGAAGCCACGTCCTTCCGGGCCTTGCTGGAAGAAGCCCGTTTGCTCCAGGGGCTCTGCCTGTTGCAGGACCGGCCACAAAAAATTGGCGTGATCGCGGCGCGCTGCGGCTATGAATCCGCGTCCCGATTCAGCGAGCGATTCCAGCGGCGCTTCGGCCTCAAGCCCAGCGAGTTGCGCGCTGGCGACTCGCGTCCGATGGGCCCGGTCACGGTCGGGTCGCTTGCCGCCTGATGCCGCTGCGGTACCGGCTCACGGTGCCGCAGCGGGAGCATTCTCGTCCTCGTCCTGCAGGAAACCGCCGCTCTGGTGCGCCCACAGGCGCGCGTACAGGCCGCCGCGCGCGAGCAGGCTGGCGTGGTCGCCTTCTTCGACAATGCGGCCGCGGTCGAGCACGACCAGCCGGTCCATCGCCGCGATGGTCGAGAGCCGATGTGCGATCGCCACCACCGTCTTGCCCTCCATCAAGCGGTAAAGGCTTTGCTGGATCGCCGCCTCGACCTCGGAGTCGAGCGCGCTGGTGGCCTCGTCGAGCAGCAGGATCGGCGCGTCCTTGAGCATTACGCGGGCGATCGCGATCCGCTGCCGCTGCCCGCCCGAGAGTTTCACGCCGCGCTCACCCACATGCGCGTCGTAAGCGGTTCGACCCTTGGGGTCGGTGAGCGTCTGGATGAAATCGTCGGCTTCGGCGCGGCGAGTTGCCGCCAGCATCTCGGCGTCGCTGGCGTCGGGCCGGCCGTACAAGATGTTCTCCCGCACCGAGCGGTGCAAGAGGCTGGTGTCCTGGGTGACCATGCCGATCTGCGCACGCAGGCTCTCCTGCGTGACCTGGGCGATGTCCTGACGGTCGATCAGGATGCGGCCGTGTTCGATGTCGTGAAAGCGCAGCAGCAGATTGACGATGGTCGATTTGCCCGCGCCCGAGCGGCCCACCAGGCCGATCTTCTCGCCCGGCCGGATGGTGAGATTGAGGTGTTCGATCACCGGCTGCTGGTCTTGCCGGCCATAGGAAAAGCTCACGTTGTCGAAACGGATCTCGCCCTGGCTCACGGCGAGCGGCCTGGCGCCGGGGGCGTCGATCACGGCATGCGAGCGCGACAGCGTATTGATGCCGTCCTGCACCGTGCCGACCTGCTCGAACAGACTCGCCATCTCCCACATCACCCAGTGCGAAATGCCGTTCAAGCGCAAGGCCATCGCGGTGGTGGCAGCCACCGCGCCGACGCCGAGTTCGCCCTGGGTCCACAGCCACAGCGCCATGCCGGCGGTCGATAGGATCAGCAGGATTGAGAGCGACTGGTTGACCACTTCGAAGCCGGTCACCAGCCGCATCTGGCGGTGGACCGTGGTCATGAACTCCTGCATCGCGCTGCGTGCGTACGAGGCTTCGCGCCCCGCGTGCGAGAACAGCTTGACGGTGGCGATGTTGGTGTAGGCGTCGGTGATGCGGCCCGTCATCAGAGAGCGGGCATCGGCCTGCGACTGCGCCACGCGCGCCAGGCGCGGCACGAACCAGCGCAGCGCCGCGAGGTAGACCGCGACCCAGCCGAGGAAGGGGATGACCATGCGGGCGTCGAACGAGCCCACCACCGTCACCATGGTGACGAAGTAGATGATCACGAACACCAGAATGTCGGCGACGATCATCCACACGTCGCGCACCGCGAGCGCGGTCTGCATCACCTTGGCGGCAACCCGGCCGGCGAACTCGTCCTGGTAGAAGCTCATGCTTTGAGCCAGCATCAGGCGGTGGAAGTTCCAGCGCAGGAGCATCGGAAAGTTGCCGGCGAGCGCCTGGTGCTTGAAGAGCGGTTGCAGCGCCGACAGCAGCAGGCTGGCGACGATCACGCCAGCGAGCAGCAGCAGCTTGCCGCCTTCGTCGGCCCACAGGCGGTCGGGCGCGATATGGGCCAGCCAGTCGACCAGCTGGCCCATCACCGCAAACAGCAGCGCCTCGAACACCCCGATCGCCGCGGTGAAGAAAGTCATCGCCGCGATCAGTCCGCGCAAGCCCTGGGTGCAAGCCCAGACGAAGGGCAGGAACTGGTGCGGCGGCGTGGTCGGCACCGCGTCCGGGTAGGGACGGACGAGTTTTTCGAAGAAGGCGAACACGAGGCGTCTCTGGCTGGGCCCGGGGCTTGGCTGCCGGGCAAGGGCGGGCGCCGATGATACGGGCCCCGCACTTGCCCGAGCTAGCGTTCGCCCTTGCGCCAGGGCTTCATCAAGGCCTGCGGGTAGCGCGCGTTGCGAGCGACCAGCACCAGAGCGAGGATCGAGAGCAGGTAGGGCAGCATCAGCCACACCTGGTAGGGCAGGGCCTCCCCGCTGGGCGATTGCGCCAGCCGCAGTTGCGCCGCGTCGAACGCGGCAAACAGGATCGCGCCCAGCAAGGCCTTGCCCGGCTGCCACGAGGCAAACACCACCAGGGCGACGCAGATCCAGCCGCGGCCGTTGATCATGTTGAAGAAGAAGGCGTTGAAGGCGGCGAGCGTGAGAAAGCTGCCCGCCACGCCCATCAGCGCCGAGCCGGCGACGATCGCGCCAATGCGGGTGGCGTTGACGTTGAGGCCGGCACCGTCGGCCGCCTGTGGGTTCTCGCCGACCATGCGGATCGCCAAGCCCAGCGGAGTGCGGTAGAGCAGCCACCAGATTGCCGGCACCAGCGCCAGCGCCAGCAGGGTGAGCGCGGTCTGCGCCGAGAGGATCGGGCCGATGACGGGAATCGCATCGAGCCCGCCCACCTCGGCAAACGGCGTCACCCGCGGCGGCTCGGTCAGCTGCGGGAAGCTCACGCGGTAGGCGTAGTACGACAGGCTGGTGGCGAGGATGGTGATGCCCAGGCCGGCGACGTGCTGCGACAGCCCCAACGGAACGGCGAGCAGGCCGTAGATCAGGCCGAAGGCTGCGCCGGTGAGCGCGGCCACGGCCACGCCGGTCCAGAGATCCGCGCCGGAATACACCGCGAACCAGCCGGCAAAGGCGCCAGCGACCATGATGCCTTCGATGCCGAGGTTGAGAACCCCGGCGCGTTCGCACAGCAGGACGCCGAGCGTGCCAAAGATCAGCGGGGTGGCGATGCGCAGCGTGGCGATCCAGAAGGGGTCGGAAGCGATGATCGCAAGGAGATCGTTCAACATGGCTTATCTCCAGCGCAGGCGAAAGCGCACCAGGACCGTGGCTACCAGCATCGCGATCAGCGAGGCGGCGACGATCACGTCGGCGATGTAGGTCGGAACACCGACGGCGCGGCTCATCGAGTCGGCGCCGACGAACATGCCGGCGGTGAATATGGCCGCGGCCACCACGCCCAGCGGGTGCAGGCCGGCGAGCATCGCCACCACGATGCCGGTGTAGCCGTAGCCGGGCGACATATCGAGCGTGAGGTAGCTGGTGCGACCCGCCACTTCGACCGCGCCCGCCAGACCGGCGAGCGCGCCCGAGATCAGGCCGACCACGATCACCACACGAGCCACCGGAATGCCGGCAAAGCGCGCCGCTTCGGCCTGGCTGCCGGTGGCGCGCAACTCGAAGCCGAAGACGGTGAAGCGCTGCATCACCCAGATCAGCACCGCGGCGACCGAGGCGATCACCAAGCCCGTGTGGAGCCGGGTGCGATCGACCAGGCGCGAGAGTTCAAGCTCGGGGTTGAGCGCGACCGACTGCGGCCAGCCCATGCCCATCGGGTCTTTCATCGGGCCGTCGAGCATGTAGCTGACAAACAGCATGACGATGAAGTTCGACAACAGGGTGACGACCACTTCGTCGACCGAGAAGCGGGTCTTGAGAAAGGCCGCCAGGGCGAGCCAGATCGCGCCGGCGATCATCGCCGCCAGCATCATCGTGACAAACAAGACCCAGGGCGGCGCTTCAAAACCGGTGCCACCGTGCAGGCCGCCCACGGCCACGGCGGCGAGCGCGCCGACATAGAACTGGCCTTCGGCGCCGATGTTGTAGAAGCGGGCGCGGAAGGCGACCGCCACGGCCAGGCCGGTGAGAATCAAGGGGGTGGCGCGGGTCAGGGTTTCGGTCAGCGCAAAGCGCGAGCCGAAGGCGCCGTCAAACAAGGCGGCGTAAGCCGGCAGTACCGGAGCGCCGGCCCAGGCCACCAACAAGGCGCATACCGCCAGGGTGACGAGGACGGCGCCGATCGGCGCGAGCAGGGCCGCCAGGCGAGAAGGCTGTTCACGGGCTTCGAGTCTCATCGCGAGCCTCGCAATCG
>JAVVWR010000037.1:10503-31202 GCA_036652035.1 Burkholderiaceae bacterium
GCCAGGCGAGAAGGCTGTTCACGGGCTTCGAGTCTCATCGCGAGCCTCGCAATCGCTGCAATCGCTGCGAGCGTTGGGAGCGGTGGTGTGTCAGGGTCATCGTAGGTATCAGGCAGCGCGGTGCTCGGACATGGCGAGGCCGAGCTCGGCCAGGGTCCAATCGTGAACGGGGCGGGTCTCGACGATGCGACCGTGGTTGATCACGGCCACCCGGTCGGCGAGAGCGAAAATTTCATCGAGGTCTTCGGAGATCACCAGCACGGCGTCGCCCGCGGCGCTCGCGGCGATCAGACGCGCGTGAATGCTGGCTACAGCGCCCACATCCAGACCCCAGGTCGGCTGGTCGACCACGATCAGGCGCGGACCTTCATGCGGGTTGCGCAGGGCGCGGCCAAGGACGAGCTTTTGCAGATTGCCGCCCGAGAGCAGCCGCGCCGCGGTGGAGGCATCGCCGCCGCGAACGTCGAAGTCGGCGATCAGTTGGCGCGCAAACGCCGCAATCGCGCTACCTCGCAGCCAGCCCAAGCGCGAGAAGGCGGGGGAGCCCACACGGTCGAGCACGCTGTTTTCGGTCAGGCTCATGTCGCCCACGCTGCCCTGAGCGCGGCGGTCTTCCGGCACCCGGGCGATGCCAGCGGCAACCGTGGCGCGGGCATTCTTGGGGTAGGCCGCTCCCGCCAGAGTCAGCTGGCCGCTGCGTGGACGGATCAGGCCAAACAGGGTTTCGGCGAGCGCGCCCTGGCCGTTGCCCGCCACGCCGGCGATGGCGAGGATTTCGCCGCCGCGGACCTCGAGCGAGGCGCCGCGCAGCCGGCTGCGACCGTGTTCGGCGCGGGCGTGAACGTCTTGCATCGCCAGCAGAACCGGCCCGGCTTCGCGCTCGGTCTTGGGGGGCAGGGTTGGCAGTTCGCGCCCGACCATCAACTCGGCCAGACTCGTCTTGTCGGTCTCGCTGCGCGGCATCTCGGCGATCAGCTGGCCGGCGCGCAGGACGGCGACGCGGTCGCTGACGGCCAGCACTTCGTCGAGCTTGTGGCTGATAAAGAGGATAGCCAGGCCTTCGGCGACAAAGCGATGAAGGGTGGCGAACAGCTGTTCGGATTCCTGCGGCGTCAGCACCGCCGTGGGTTCGTCGAGAATCAGCACGCGCGCACCGCGATAGAGCGCCTTGAGAATCTCGATGCGCTGCTTCTCGCCCACCGAGAGGCGGCCGACCAGGGCGTCGGGATCGGCGGCAAGGCCAAAGCGCTCCGCCAATTCGGTGAGCTTGGCGCGGGCGGTTGCTCGATCGGCCATCGGCCGCGCCAGCGACTCGGTGCCGATCATCACGTTCTCGAGCACCGTGAGGTTGTCGGCGAGTGTGAAGTGCTGGTGGACCATGGCGATGCCGGCGGCAAGCGCGGCGGCCGCATCGCCCGGCGGCAGGGGCTGGCCGTCGATCTCGACCGTGCCGGCGTCGGCGCGGTACTGGCCGAAGGTAATCATCATCAGCGTTGACTTGCCGGCGCCGTTCTCGCCCAGCAGGGCGAGGATTTCGCCGCGAGCAAGCGACAGCGACACCGCGTCGTTGGCCAGCAGGGGGCCGAAGCGCTTGGTGATGCCTGAGAGTCTGAGAACCGGAGGGCTCGGTTGGCTGGGTTGGCTCATGAGCGGCCTGTTCTGAAAGCGGGGAAACGTCGTGGCCGCGCACGCGGCTGCGAAAGAGCGGCACCGCCTGGGTGGCGGTGCGAGACGCCCGCCCCGGCATGGCGCCGAGACGGGCGGATTCTTACTTGTTGCTGGCCTTGGGCTGGTTGTCGTTGATCTTGACCGTGAACTTGCCGGCGAGGATCTCGGCCTCACGGGCGCGGACCTTCTTCATCAGATCGGCCGGGACCTTCTTCTCGAACGTGCCCAGGGGTGAGAGTTCGGAGCCCTTGACGCCCATCGCGCTCCACTTGCCGTAATCGGCGGCGTTGAACTGGCCGGCGCGGATGGCGGTGAGTGCCGCGGCCAACGTCGGTTCCCAGTTCCACAGCGCCGATGAGACCACGGTGTCGGGGTATTGCGCCTGGGTGTTGACCACGTTGCCGATGGCGAGCTTGCCGCGTTCCTTGGCGGCGTCCGAGACGCCAAAGCGCTCGGCATAGAGGATGTCGGCGCCCTTGTCGATCATGGCAAAGGCGGCTTCCTTGGCCTTGGGAGGGTCGAACCACGAGTTGATGAAAGCAACCATGAAGTCGACCTTGGGGTTGACTTCCTTGGCGCCCGCCATGAAGGCGTTCATCAGTCGGTTGACCTCGGGAATGGGGTAGCCGCCGACCATGCCGATCTTGTTGGTCTTGGTCATGCCGCCAGCGATCATGCCGCTCAGATACGAGGCTTCCTGGATGTAATTGTCGAAGACCGAGAAGTTGGGCGCTTGCGGCTTGCCCGAGCTGCCCATCAGGAAGGCCGTCTTCGGGTAGTCCTTGGCGGCCTTGCGGGCTGCCGCTTCGACGCCAAAGGCGTCGCCGAGGATGAGCTGGTGGCCTTGCTCGGCGTACTGGCGCATCACGCGTTCATAGTCGGCGTTGGGCACATTTTCCGAAAATACGTAAAGGATTTCGCCGCGGTCTTTGGCGGCGTTGAGTGCCTTGTGCAGGCGGCCGACCCATTGCTGCTCGACCGGAACCGTATAAATGGCGGCAACCTTGAGCGGCTTGCCGGCAGCCTTGGCCTGGGCCATCGCGCTCAGCGGCGTGACGGTCAGGGCCGACAGCGTGAGCGTGCTGGCTGCGGCAAGCAGCAGATGGCGACGTGAGGTCATGCGGGATCCTTGTGAAAGAATGGGGACGTGTCAGGGAATTAATTTGTGAGTGCACGCCGTCAGTCGAAACTTTGATTGATGCGGCTAAACCTTCAAATCATAGGTTCCAAGGGCTGTGCCTGATTTGAGTTTCGTGCAGGGCAGTTGAGGTAGATGAAACTTTCGTCGCGTAGTTTTGCGATTGGCATTGCCTTGGCGGCGTTGGGAAGCGTTCTGTTCTCGACCAAGGCGATCGTGGTCAAGCTGGCGTATCGCTACGGGGTGGATACGGCCACGCTGATGGCTTTGCGCATGTTGCTGTCGGTGCCTTTTTTTGCTGCCGCTCTGCTGTGGACCTCGCGTGGGGCGCCGCGGCTGTCCGGGTCCGATCATGCGCGGCTGCTATTGGTCGGGCTGCTCGGGTATTACGCGGCGAGCTGGCTCGACTTCCTGGGTCTGCAGTACGTGAGCGCGGCGCTCGAGCGGCTCATCCTCTATCTCACCCCGACCCTGGTGCTCTTCTTTTCGGTGGTTTTCCTGAGCAAGCGGGTGTCACGCTCGGACGCGATCGCCCTGGCACTTTCCTATGGCGGCATCGTCCTGGTCTTTGCGCACGACGTTTCCTTCGACGGCGGCGTCGTGGCCTGGGGCTCGTTCCTGGTGTTCGGTTCCGCTATCAGCTACGCGGCCTATCTCGTCATCTCGGGAGAAATGGTCAAGCGCATCGGGCCGGTGCGGCTGGTCGCCTACGCGATGTGCGTGGCCACGGTCGCCGTGGTCTTGCAATGGGCTGCGCTCAATCCGCCGGAGTCTCTGCTCCAGCCCGCGCCGGTGTGGTGGCTGTCGGTGGTCAACGCCGTGCTGTGCACCGTGGTTCCGGTGTTCGCCACCATGTTGGCGGTGGCGCGAATCGGCGCGGCGACGACCTCGCTGGCGGCCATGATCGGTCCGATCTCCACCATCGGACTGGCTTGGTTTTTCCTCGACGAACCGGTCACGCTCTGGCAATTGAGCGGAACCGTGCTCGTGCTCGCCGGGGTCGCGGTACTCACTCGAATGGGGCTGTCGGCTTCGGCGCCATCGCGTTCCTAGGAGTTATAGCCATGAAGACCTTTGCCATCCGCCTCGACGAGCACGGCGGTCCCGAGAAAATGAGGCTTGCCGAGATCGAGGTGGGCGAGCCCGGCCCGGACGAGGTCCGCATTCGCCAGCGCGCGATCGGCCTTAATTTCATCGACATCTATTTCCGCAGCGGGCTTTACACCTCGCCGCTGCCGCACGGTCTGGGTTTTGAGGGCGCGGGCGAGGTCGAAGCGGTGGGCAAGAACGTCACTTATCTCAAGGTCGGCGATCGCGTCGCTTACGGCCAGGGCCCGCTGGGCGCTTACGCCCAGACCCGGGTTCTGCCGGCGGCCACGGTGGTCAGGCTGCCGCGCGGCATCGGCTTCGAAGAGGCGGCGGCGGTGATGTTGAAGGGCCTCACCGTTCAGTATCTGTTTCGCCAGACCTACCGTCTGCAGGGCAACGAGACCGTTCTGTTTCACGCTGCGGCCGGTGGCGTCGGCCTGATCGCCTGCCAGTGGGCGCGTGCTCTCGGGGTCAAGCTGATCGGTACGGTCAGCTCGCCCGAGAAGGCCAAGCTCGCGATGGACAACGGCGCCTGGGCGACGATCGATTACTCGAAGGAAAACTTCGCCGAACGCGTCAAGGAATTGACCGCTGGCGCCAAGGTGCCGGTGGTCTACGACGGCGTCGGCAAGGACACCTGGGAAGGCTCGCTCGACTGCCTGCAGCCGCGCGGGCTGATGGTGAGCTTTGGCAATGCGTCGGGGGCGGTCACTGGCGTCAACCTTGGAATTCTCGCCACCAAGGGTTCGCTCTTTGTGACGCGGCCGACGCTCGCCACTCACGTTGTGCCGCGCGCGCGGCTTGAAGCCTCGGCCAAGGAACTGTTCGAGCTGATGAAGGCGGGCAAGATCAAGGTCAAGATCGATCGGGTTTACCCGCTGGCCGATGTCGCCCGTGCCCACACGGAACTCGCGGCGCGCAAAACCACCGGTTCTTCGGTCCTGATTCCCTGACGGAAGGGGCCGGAGCGAGGGTTGAACCACGCTCCGGCTTGATTTTTAGCAGCGGTTGGGGGCATCCGGCCGGTCGTAATAGAGCCAGTTGAGGATCAGGATCGCCACGAAGATCGCGATCGTGACCTCGAACATTGAGCTGGGTGAAAACTCAGCCAGCATGACGCCGAAGGTGAAGGGGCCATAGGCACCGATCGCACTGGTCCAACCGACCACGGCGCCCCCCTGGAGCGGAGGGAAGAGCGCGCCCATCTGTTCGGTGGTCGAGGCGTTGCCGACGCCAGTCCAGAAAAAGACCCATAGCATCGCGGCGAGCCAGACCCAGAAGCCATCGGCGTTGGTGGGGTGGTAGGACCACAGGAACGCCAGTCCGACCAAGGTCATGATCGCCATCACCGTGGTCACCCGGCCACCCCGGTACTTATCGGAAAACGGTCCGGCGATCACGCGCGAGGCCGCCCCGACCATGGGGCCAAGAAAGGCATAGAGAATCGGATTGGGCGCGTTGGCCACGCCTTCGAACGTGTTACGGCCGAGCAGACCCATCTGTGCGCCCAGGCCGGCAAAGGTGGCGAAGGTGCCGTAATAGAACAGCGTCATGAACCAGGTGTGCTTGTTGCCGAGAATGGCCCACTGCTGACTGAAGTTGGCATGGATCGGCACGTTGCGCAGGAAGAACCAGGCGGCCAGAGTCACCAGGATCACGAAGGGGACGTAGACCCAGGCAGCGTTTTGGAGCCAGACGACTTTGATTGCCGTACTCGCAGCCTGAATGGTTTGCGGTGAACCCAGAGCGGCGAGGATTGCAAACCCGATGACCCAGGGCGTGACGAACTGGACCAGGCTGGTGCCGAAGTCCGACAAGCCACCTTGCACGCCAAGGGCGGTGCCCTTCTGGCTTTTGGGGAAGAAATATGAAGTGCTCGCCATCAGGCCGGAAAAAGTGCCACCGCCGATGCCGCTCAGCGCCCCGAGCAGCAGCAGGACCGAGTACGGCGTGTGCGGGTTTTGCACCACCCAGATCCAGCCTAAGAGGGGCACCAGAAGAAGCGCAGTCGACAAGGTGACGAGCAGTCGAGTGCCGAGGATGGGCGGCAGAAAGGTCCAGAAAATACGCAGGGTGCCCGCGGATAGACCAACCATGGCGACCAGCCAGTACAGCTGCCGATGGCTCAGGTCGAAGCCGACACCGTTGAGATGCGGCGCCAGCGCCGGCACCAGGAACCAGGCGCAAAAGCCGAGGGTCAGACTGACGGTACTGATCCAGGTTGTGCGCCAGGCGAGGCCCTTGTCCCACGATTTGGGGTCTTCGGGGTTCCAGTTGGCGAGGCTCGAGTGGCTAGGAGAATTCATCTTGTGTGCACTCCGTGTCCAAGCATGACGGCCAGATGGGCGCGGGTTGGCGGGCAGCGTTGATTAAGGTGCCCGGCCCGCGCCAGCGGGGTCGGGATGGCTGCAGATTTATTGCCGGGGCAAGGCCGGAGAGGCGATGGCTGGGCCGGTCGCGCCGCCGACTCAAGCAAGCCCCGTGATGGGTCTTGGAAGTCACCCCAGTCGCCGCATCAGCTGGTAGCGGCGGGGGATGTAAAGCACAGTCGCAAAGCCGCTCCAGATATGCACCAGGCGGGTAAAGGGAAGAAGCAGAAAGACCGTGAATCCGCTGAAGATATGCAATTTGTAGATTAGCGGCGCATCGACCATCAGGGTCCAGGCGTCGGCCTGAAACATGACCACGCCGCGCGCCCATAGACCGAAGACGATCAGGCTTGCGCCGGTGTCGTCGTAGAGCGCTGAATAGCTCACGCAGCCCGCGCCCAACAACAGGGTGAGCAGCAGCCACCCGTCGATGAAGATATCCATCGGGCGGCTGGTGGCGCGGACACGGGAATTGGTCAGGCGGCGGTGTAGCAGGATGATCAGACCCACGATGGCCAACAGCATGAAGAAGCTGCCGATGATGACTTCGAGCCACTGGTGCATGACGGGGGTCACGCGCAACAGGTCGAACAGCCACAGCGGAGTGAACAGCCCGCCGATGTGCCCGAAGAACAGCCCGAGGACGCCGATGTGGAACAAGTTGCTGCCCAGACGCAGCGACTTCGAGGACCAGATTTCTGAACTCGCGCTCTTCCACGTATAGGGGGCGAGCACGTAACGCAGCAGGCTGCCGATCAGCATCACGGCGAGTGCGATATAGGGAAAGATGCCGAGCACGAAAGCGTCGATGTAATGAGCCAAAGTCATGGTCGCCTCCGCGCTTTAGCGCGCCTTGATCGGAATGAACTTGCTGCGTGCGGCCATCGGCCGCCCAAACAACTCCTGCGCGCGTGCATTGCCACTCTCGCCTGCGCCAAAGGCAAAACCGCATTCGCCCTGTTCGGTGTGGGTGTCAAACGCGGTTTGGCTGTAGGCGCGGTGGGAGCTTGGCACGACGAAGCGATCCTCGTAGTTGGCGATCGCCATGTAGCGGTGCATCTCGATCGCCTGCTCGACGCTTAGATTGGCCTGAGCCAGAACGGCCGAGTTGTCGCGCCCGAACACGTTTTTCTCTCTCATGTAGGCGCGCATTGCCAGCATTTTTTCGAGCGCCTCGGCCACCGGTTTCTCGTCGCCCGCGGCGAGCAGATTGGCGAGGTATTGGAGCGGGATACGCAGACTGCGTACGTCGGGCAGCTCGCCCGTGATCGGGATCTGTCCCTGGCTTGCGGCGGTCGAGATCGGCGAGAGCGGCGGCACATACCAGACCATCGGCAGGGTGCGGTACTCGGGGTGCAGCGGCAGCGCCACCTTCCAGTCAACCACCATCTTGTGCACTGGGGAGTGGCGCGCGGCTTCCAGCCAGGCCTCCGGCACGCCGTCCTTTCTTGCCTGAGCGATCACGGCCGGGTCGTTGGGGTCAAGAAAGACTTTCAGCTGCGCGGGGTAGAGGTCCTTTTCCGAGGCAACCGAGGCGGCCTGTTCGATGCGATCGGCGTCATAAAGCATCACGCCCAGATAGCGGATGCGGCCGACGCAGGTTTCCGAGCACACGGTGGGCTGGCCGCTCTCGATGCGCGGGTAGCAGAAGGTGCACTTCTCGGCCTTGCCGGTGGTCCAGTTGTAATAGATTTTCTTGTAGGGGCAGCCCGAGACGCACATGCGCCAGCCGCGGCATTTGTCCTGGTCCACCAGGACGATGCCGTCTTCCTCGCGCTTGTAGATCGAGCCCGAGGGGCAGCTCGCCACGCACGCCGGATTGAGGCAGTGCTCGCACAGCCGCGGCAGATACATCAGGAAGGTGTTTTCGTATTCGCCGTACATCGCTTTTTGCATGGCGTCGAAATTGACGTCGCGCGAGCGTTGGGAAAATTCACCGCCGAGGTTGTCTTCCCAGGCCGCGCTGCCGTTGATCTTGGCCATCGGCTTGCCTGTCACCAGCGACAGCGGCCGCGCCGTCGGCGGCGTTTTCAATTCTGGCGCGTTCTGCAGGCGGGCGTAATCAAAGGTGTAAGGGTCGTAGTAGTCGTCGATCTCGGGCAGGTGCGGGTTGGCAAAGATCTTGGACAAGAGGCCGAGCTTGCCGCCTTGTTTCAAGACCAGTTTGCCGTTGGCTTTGAGCTCCCAGCCGCCCTGCCATTGCTCCTGGTTCTCCCACTGCTTGGGGTAGCCCACGCCGGGCTTGGTCTCGACGTTATTGAACCAGGCGTATTCAACGCCTTCGCGATTGGTCCAGACGTTTTTGCAGGTGACCGAGCAGGTGTGGCAGCCGATGCACTTGTCGAGGTTCATGACCATGCCAATCTGAGCGCGCACTTTCATCACAAGGCTCCTTCGCGCGCCGGCGCGTCCATCCAGTCGACTTTGGCCATCTTTCTCAGCAGGACGAATTCGTCGCGGTTGGCGCCGATGGTGCCGTAGTAGTTGAAGCCGTAACTCTGTTGCGCGTAGCCGCCGATCATGTGGGTGGGGTTGATCACCACTCGCGTCGCCGAGTTGTGGATTCCGCCACGCGTGCCGCTGATCTCTGACCCCGGCGTATTGATCGTCTTCTCGGTGGCGTGGCTCATGATGCACATGCCCGCCGGCAAGCGCTGGCTGACGATGGCGCGAGCCACCAGGGCGCCGTTGACGTTCCAGGCCTCGATCCAATCGTTGTCGACGATGCCGGCGCGGGCCGCGTCGTCTTCGGCGATCCAGATCGCCGGTCCGCCCCGTGACAGGGTCAGCATTCGTTCGTTGTCGTAGAAGGTCGAGTGGATGCCCCACTTTTGGTGCGTGGTCAGGAAATTGAGGGTGACTGCCGGGTTGCCGTTGGGCTTGAGACTCTCGACGCCGAGGGTGGCGCGAGGGTCGATCGGCGCCTTGTAAGTCACCAAGGCCTGGCCGAAGGCGCGCATCCACTCGTGGTCTTGATAGAAGTGCTGGCGACCGGTGAGCGTGCGCCACGGCAGCAGCAGGTTGACGTTGGTCCAGAACGCGGCATAGGGCTCGGCTTCGCTCTCGATTCCGCTCCAGTCGGCGCCGGTCATGACCTTGCGTGGCTGAGCTTCGAGATCGGTAAAGCGGATCCGCTCGCCCGATCTTGGTCGGGAGAGATAACTGCCGTCTTTCCCGCTCAGCTGCTGAAAGGTCTCCCAAGACCGCACCGACACCGCGCCGTGAGTCTCGGGGGAGAGGGCCAGAATCATGTTCGCGGCATCGATGTCGGTGCTGATCCGCGGCAGGCCGTGCGAGACGCCCGCCTCGGTCACCACGCCGTTGTCGGCCGCCAGTTCCGTTAACTCGGCAGTGACGGTCCAGTGCAGACCCTTGCTGGTGACTCCCAGCTTTTCCAGCAAGGGACCGATCGAGGCGAACTTGCGGTGCAGGTTGGCATAGTCGCGCTCGACCACGGTCATCGCGGGCGCGGTCTTGCCGGGAATCAGATCGACCTCGCCGCGTTTCCAGTCCGCCACGCCCAATGCCTGGCCGAGCTCGTGCGGCGAGTCGTGGCCGAGAGGCGTCAGCACCAGGTCTTGCTCGACCGGCAGATCGCGCGCCAGCTCGGACACCTTGGCCGACAGCCGCAAGAAGATATCGAAGTCGCTCTTGGCATCCCAGGCCGGATCCACCGCTTTCACGAAGGGATGGATAAAGGAGTGCATGTCGGTGGTGTTGAGATCGTTTTTCTCGTAGAAGGTCGCTGCCGGCAACACGATGTCCGAGTACAGCGCCGTGGTCGACATGCGGAAGTCGAGCGTGGTGAGCAGGTCGAGCTTTCCTTCGGGGGCGATCTCGCGCCAGCGCACTTCCAGTGGCCGTGGGTCCTCGGCGCCGAGTTCGGCTCCGAGAATTCCGCTTTGCGTGCCGAGCAGGTGTTTGAGAAAGTATTCGTGGCCCTTGCCCGAGCTCCCTAGCAGGTTGGCGCGCCAGATGATCAAGCAGCGTGGGAAGCTTTCGGGGGCGTCGATATCTTCGACCGCGAACTGCAGGCTGCCGTTCTTAAGCCCGCGTACCGCGTAGTCCTTGGGGTCCATGCCGGCGGCGGTGGCATCGCGGCATAACTGGAAGGGATTGGTGTTGAGCTGTGGTGCGCTCGGCAGCCAGCCCATGCGTTCTGAGCGAACGTTGAAGTCGATGAAGCTGCCGCCGTACCGGGCCCGATCCGCCAGCGGTGAGAGCAGTTCGGAGACCGCCATTTTTTCGTAACGCCACTGATTGGTGTGAGCGTAGAAAAACGAGGTCGCATTCATCTGCCGGGGGGGGCGGCTCCAGTCGAGCGCGAAGGAGAAATTGGCCCAGCCCGCGGTCGGCCGGATTTTTTCCTGGCCGACGTAGTGGCACCAGCCGCCGCCGACCACACCGACCGTGCCGCACATCATCAGCAGATTGATGACCGCGCGATACGTGTTGTCGGTGTGGAACCACTGGTTGACGCCCGCGCCCATCAGCACCGATGAGCGACCGCGGGTAGCAGCGGCATTGCTGGCGAATTCGCGCGCAAGCCGGATCGCGTCGGCCGCCGGGACGCCCGTGATGCGCTCTTGCCAGGCTGGGGTATAGGGCTTGTTGTCGTCAAAACCGGTGGCAGCGTTTTCGTCGGCCAGTCCGCGCGCGAGGCCGTAATTGGCGGCGGTGAGGTCAAAGACCGTGGTGACCAGCACTTCGCCTTCGGGCAGCAGAAGCTTCTTGACCGGAACCTTGCGCAGCAGAACCTGGGTGCCCTGGTCGTTGGCGGGGAAGTGCTCGTGCGCGATGCCGCCGAAATAAGGCAGGGCAAGGCTCACCTCGCCGTCGCGATGCTCGAGCATCGACAATGCGAGCGTGACTTCGGCGCCGCTGCCGCCGTCCTTCTGGTCGAGGTTCCATTGGCCCGCGTCCTGGCCCGCTTCCTGGTTCCAGCGAAAGCCGATCGAACCCTGCGGCGCAACCCAGCGGCCGCTGGCCTCGTCGAAGGCGACCGTTTTCCATTCGGCGTTGCTGGGGCTGGCGAGCTGATCAGCGAAGTCCGAGCCGCGCAAGGTGCGGCCGGGCTGGTAGTGATCGCCGTGGCGATCGAGCCGGACCAGGATCGGCATGTCGGTCAGGCGCCGCAGATAGTCGACGAAATACGGTTCGGGCTGGTCGAGCAGGAACTCTTTCATCACCACATGGCCCATCGCCAGCGCGAGCGCGGCGTCGGTGCCTTGCTTGGGGTGGACCCACCAGTCGGCGTTCTTGGTGACCTCGACGTAGTCGGGCATCACTGCCACGACCTTGGTGCCGTTGTAGCGCGCCTCGATCAGGAAGTGGGCGTCGGGCGTGCGCGTCATCGAGATGTTCGTGCCCCAGACGATCACGTAGCCCGAGCGGTACCAGGCGAGCGACTCCGGCACGTCGGTCTGCTCGCCCCAGGTCTGGGGGCTGGCCGGTGGCAAATCGCAATACCAGTCATAGAAGCTGAGGATGGTGCCGCCAAAGAGCGACAGATAGCGCGTGCCGGCGCCGTAAGACACTAGCGAATAGGCCGGAATCGGTGAGAAGCCGACCACGCGGTCGGGTCCCCACTGGCGCGCGGTCTGCAGATGCGCTGCGGCGGTGATCTCGATCGCCTCGTCCCAGCTGCTGCGAACCAGGCCACCCAGTCCGCGTGCTTCCTTCACCGAGCGGCTCTTGACGGGATCGTCGACGATGGCCTTCCAGGCTTCGAGTGGGGCCAGGGTTTTGCGCGCTTCGCGCCACAGGGCCAGCAGGCGGGCGCGTCCCATCGGGTGCTTGATGCGGTTGGCGCTATAGAGGTACCAGCTGAACGAAGCGCCGCGTGGACAGCCGCGCGGTTCATGGTTGGGCATGTCGGCTGGGGTGCGGGGGTAATCGGTCTGCTGCGTCTCCCAGGTGACGATGCCGCCCTTGACGTAGACCTTCCAACTGCAAGACCCGGTGCAGTTCACGCCATGAGTGGAGCGGACGATCTTGTCGTGCGCCCAGCGGCCGCGGTAGCCCACTTCCCACGAGCGGTCACCGTTGGTGACGGCGCCCCAGTCGTTGGAATAGGTATCGGTGGTGCGTTGAAAGAAGCTGAAGCTTTCGAGATAGCCCATCGTTCAACCTCGCCCTCAAAGCCCGGCTGGACGCCGCGAGATGAGAGTGTGGAATGCCCTGGTTGCGGCCGTCAATGAACGCGGCGTATGTCATTTGAAAGTCTCAATCGGGCATGCCGGTCCTTCGCTTGATCCATCACCTCGTGAGATCGGGTGACTCGCTTTTTGTTGTTTCACCGCCAATCGGTGGGACTGACCGAGCTTGGATCGGTCGAGGTCCGCGACCGCGGCGCTCGACAGGGCTAGTCCGCCCGGTGCATGCTCGACACCACTATCCCGCGGGAGTCGATTGATGCGTTTCCTCAAGGTGCTGGCGGTGCTGCTGGCCTATCCGTCCGAACCGCTCGCGGCCGCCAGCGGTGAATTGCGCCAGGCGATCCAAGCCGAGCCCGGTCTGGCGGGGACTGACCGGGCCGCTCTGCGGTCTCTTGTGGTGGAAATCGAACAAGGCGATCTGCTCGAGAGGCAAGCGCGCTATAGCGGTTGGTTTGATCACGGTCGCGCGACCTCGCTCAACCTGTTCGAGCATCTGCATGGCGAATCGCGCGAGCGCGGTCCGGCCATGGTCGAACTTAAAGCCTTGTATGCGCGCCACGGATTGAGCTTGGCGAGCATCGAGCTGCCCGATGCCTTACCGGTGTTTCTGGAGTTTCTTTCGACCCAGCCGCGCGATGTGGCCCGGCTTCAGTTGCGGGACGCGGCCGATGCCATCCGGGCGATCGGTGAGGCGCTGGCCGTGCGGCGATCGCCGTATGCCGCCGTGCCTCAAGTCTTGTTGTCGATCGCCGGGGTGGCGGGCTTGAGCGCGCGTCCGGTGCTGCCGCCCGAGCCACCGCCGGACGCCGAATGGGCCGAGGCACCGGTCAGCTTTGGCGCGCCGCAAGGCGTGGTGAGCCAGGTGATGCGCTTTGTCCGGCGCGGGCGAGGCTGAGGGGCGCACCGCCTCGTCCGCTGGGTCTTTTTAGTAGATGCCGGGGAAAAAGCGTGCCGCCTTGGTTTTGTAGGCGAGGTATTGCGGAAAGCGTGCGGTGAGCAGGACTTCCTCCCGCCTCGCCTTGGTGTCGAGCACCAAAAACAGCGCGCCGAACAAGGCCATGCGGGCGAGTCTCGGGTCGATGGCCACCAGGCCCGCCGCCATCAGCAGCAAGGCGGTGTACATCGGATGCCGCAGGCGCCGGTAAGGGCCGCGGGTCACCAGTTCGGCGCCGTCACGCACTTCAGGCCGGATGTTGAAATTGCCGATTTTGTTGTAGCCCAGGGCCCACAGGCCGAGCACGGTGCCGAGCGCAAAAAGCGGCAGGGCGAAGACCCAGCCGCGAGCGATGGCGCTGGGCGCCGTACTGGCCAGAATGACGGCGAGCAGTGCGAACTGCAGACCGACCAGCGTGCCTGACGACAGCCGCATCCGATCAGACCTGATGGTAGGCCGTGGCGCGTTCGACTTCGTCGGCCGAGCCGAGAAAGACCGCGACTCGCTGGTGCAGATGCTCGGGCTCGAGATCGAGAATGCGGCCATGGCCGTTGGTGGAGGCGCCGCCCGCCTGCTCGACGATCCACGACATCGGGTTGGCTTCGTACATCAGGCGCAGCTTGCCGGCCTTCTCGGGCTCGCGCGCATCGCGCGGGTACATGAAGATGCCGCCGCGGCTGAGGATGCGATGCACGTCGGCCACCATCGAGGCGATCCAGCGCATGTTGTAGTTCTTGCCCAGGGGGCCGGTGGTGCCGGCGAGCATCTCGTCGACGTAGCGCTTCACCGGGGCTTCCCAGTGGCGCATGTTTGACATGTTGATCGCGAACTCTTTGGTCTGACGCGGGATCTGAACGCCGTCGGAGGTGAGCAGGAAGCTGCCGGTGTCGCGGTCGAGCGTGAAGATCGCCACGCCATGGCCCACGGTCAGGACGAACTGCGTCTGCGGGCCGTAGATCGCGTAGCCGGCGGCGACCTGGCGCGTGCCCTTTTGCAGGAAGGCGGCGTCGTCGGGCGCGCTGCGGCTCTCGGGCGCCGGCAGCACCGAGAAGATGGTGCCGATCGAGACGTTGACGTCGATGTTGCTCGAGCCGTCGAGCGGATCGAACAGCAGCAGGTAGCGGCCGCGCGGGTAGGCGACCGGAATCGCGTGCGAGTTGGTCATCTCCTCGCTCGCCATGCCGGCGAGGTGGCCGCCCCATTCATTGGCTTCGATCAGGATCTCGTTGGAGATCACGTCGAGCTTTTTCTGCGCCTCGCCTTGCACGTTGTCGGTGCCGGCCGCGCCCAGCACGCCGCCGAGGGCGCCCTTGCCGACCTTGTGGCTGATCGTCTTGCAGGCGCGGGCAACGGTTTCAATCAGAAGTCGCACATTGGAGTCGAGCGCATGTTCGCGCTCCATGCGGATCAGGTAATGGGTCAGAGTGATTTGAGCCACGCTTGTCCTTCGTTCAGTTTGTTCAGTTTGAATTGTCGAGGGCTTTGCCGACGATCTCGCGCACATCGCCCGAGAGCTTGTCGTGCGCGGCCACTTCGGCCAGGGCGGCGCGCATCAGCCGCGCTCGGTCGGGGGTGAACTTGCGCCAGCGGTCGAGCGCCCGTGCCACGCGCGCGGCCACTTGGGGGTTGATCGCGTCGAGCGCCAGCACTTGCTGCACCCACAGCGCATAGCCGCTGCCGTCGGCACGGTGGAATTCCGCATCGTTGCTGCGGCAGAAGGCCAACACCAGCGCGTAGACGTTGTTGGGGTTGGAATTGGAAAAAGCGGGGTGGCGCATCAGCATGCGGATCCGCTCAACCACCGGTGGCTCGCCCGGCTGCATGCTTGAGGTGGCTTGCACTTGGAACCACTTATTCATCAACAGCGGATCGTGGCTCCAATCGCGCGAGGTCTGCACCAGCAGGTCGGCTTTGAAGGGTGCGGTGCTGTTGACGATCGCGGTGAGCGCGGCAAGCCGGTCGCTCATGTTGTTGGCCGACTCGAACTGGCCGCGGGCGAGTTCCGTCGCTTCCACGCTGCCACCGGCGACCCGATAGGCGAGCGCCAGGTTCTTGAGCGCGCGTCGACCCGCGGCCGCCGGTTCGGGGCAATACTCGCCCGGGGTCTGGTGGGCCGCGTAGGTGGCTTGCCATTCGCTGGCGAGCTGGCGACCGAGCTCGGCACGCAGGAAGTGGCGCGCGGTGTGAATCGCTTGCGGGTCGACCATCGCCCGGCTTTCGGCGATGACGCTCTCCGCGGGCAGGGTGAGTGCCAGTTCGCGGTAGGCCGGCGACAGATCGGGGTCGGCGAGCGTCTTGGCAAAAGCAGTGATGAAGGCGGTATCAAGCGCGAGCGGCCGGCCGGTCTCGACCTGGTCGGCGAGCCGCTGCAACTGCGCCAGTGCCAGACGCTGGCCGGCCTCCCAGCGGTTGAAAGGATCGGAGTCGTGCGCCGCCAGAAAAGCCAGTTCGCGGTCGGTGTAGCGGTAGTCGATCACCACTGGCGCCGAGAAGCCGCGCGCGAGCGAGGGCACGGGCGCGTGCTCGATACCGACAAAGACAAAGCGCTGCTGGGCCTGGGTCAGCTCGATCACGCGGGTGCCGGTCACGGCCTCGGTCTCGCCCGCGAGTCTGAGCGGGAGATCCTGGCCGTCGGCGCCGACCAGGCCGAGCGCGAGCGGAATCAGGAAGGGCAGCTTGGTCGGCTGACCGGGCGTGGAAGGCGTGGTTTGGGCCGCGGTCAGCTCGTAGGTGCGGGCGGCTTCGTCCCAGCGGCCGTTGACCACCACGCGCGGCGTGCCTGACTGTGAGTACCAGCGTTCGAACTGGCCGAGGTCGCGGCCATTGGCGTCGGCCATCGCGGCGCGGAAATCGTCGCAAGTCACGGCCTGGCCGTCGTGGCGCTGAAAGTACAAGTCCATCCCGCGGCGAAAACCGTCGCGCCCGAGCAGGGTCTGAACCATGCGCACCACTTCGGCGCCCTTTTCGTAGACCGTCGGGGTGTAGAAGTTGTTGATTTCCTGATAACTGTCGGGGCGGATCGGGTGGGCCATCGGGCCCGCATCCTCGGGAAACTGGACCGCGCGCAAGGCCCGCACGTCCTCGATCCGCTTGACCGCTCGACCCGATTCGTCGCCCATCATGTCGGCCGAGAACTCCTGGTCGCGGAAGACGGTCAGGCCTTCCTTGAGCGAGAGCTGGAACCAGTCGCGGCAGGTGACGCGGTTGCCGGTCCAGTTGTGGAAATACTCGTGGCCGACGATCGATTCGATGTTGGCGTAATCGACGTCGGTCGCCACCGCCGGGTTGGCCAGCACGTATTTGGCGTTGAAGATGTTGAGGCCCTTGTTCTCCATCGCCCCCATGTTGAAGTCGTTGCTGGCGACGATCATGAAACGGTCGAGGTCGAGTTCGAGCCCGTAGCGCTGCTCGTCCCAGCGGATCGACTTCTTGAGGCTCGCCATCGCGTGCCCGGTCTTGTCCTCGTTGCCGGGCTCGACCCACACCTGGAGCAAGGCGGGGCGGCCGCTGGCGCGAACGATCCGCTCCTCGGTGACAGCAAAACGCCCGGCCACCAGAGCGAACAGGTAAGAGGGTTTGGGGAAGGGATCTTCCCAGCGGGCGAAGTGGCGACCGTCGGCCAGCTCGCCCTCGGCAACCCGATTGCCGTTGGACAGGAGTACCGGGTAGTGCGCGCGATCGGCGCGCAGCGTCACGCGGTAGCGCGCCATCACGTCGGGGCGATCGGGAAAGAACGTGATGCGGCGGAAACCCTCGGCTTCGCACTGCGTGAAGAAATTGCCGTTCGAGACATAGAGTCCCGACAGCTGGGTGTTGGCGGCGGGATGGATCCGGTTGACCACCACCAGCTCGGCGCGGGCCGGCATGCCATTGATGATCAGCTTGCCGTCGCGCAGCCAATAGCGGCCCGGCGTGATGGCCTTGCCATCGAGCGTGAGCGAGACCAGCTCGAGATCCTCGCCGTCGAGCACCAGTTCGTCGGCTTGCGATTGCGGGTGGCGGCGCACCGCCAGCTTGGCTGTCACCAGCGTGGACGCGGGGGCGAGATCGAACTCGAGATCGACGTGCTCGATCCAATGACCGGGCGCTCGATAGTCGGCGCGTTGGATCGTGACAGGCGGTTCAGTGCGCATGGTGGGGCGGCAGGCGTAGGTGGTTTGGCATTGTAGCGAGGCCCTTGGCGGGGCTTTAGCAGCGTGGCAAGAGACGATCGATGCGGCTCAGAAACTCGGCTGCGTCGAGATCGGCTGGCCAGTCGGCGGGATCGTGCGCGGCCGCTGCGGGGTCATCGAGCCAGATCGCGCAGGCCAGGCGCGCAGTTTCGGTCTGAGTGGCGATCCGGGTTTTGAGTGCGATCGCTCGCGCGGCGTCGGCGCCGGCGGCGATCAGGATCAGATCCGGCTGGACGACGGCGGCGAGCACGGCCGCGCTGTCGTTGTCCTGGGCCTGCACCAGTTGCACCCGTGGTCGTCGCCGCAACCAGGTGGCGAGTTGCTCGTAAGTGGCATCGACGGCGGTTACCAGCAGCACGGTGCCGCCGATGTCGTTGCGCAGGGTGGCGCTGGTGTGGGGGGGATCGGCTTCGACGGCATCGGATAGGCCGGCGCGCAAGCGGATGCGGAATTCACTGCCAATTCCTGGCTCGCTGCGGACCTCCAGTTGTCCGTCCATGGCTTCGATCAGCTTGAGCGAGATTGCCAGGCCGATGCCGTGGCCTTGGATGTTGGAAGCTTCCATGCCCAGTCGTGACCATGGCGTAAACAGCGCTTCGAGCTGGCGCTCGCTGATGCCGTGACCCTGATCGCGCACGGCAATCACCGCACTGCCGTCTTCGGCCTGCACGCTCACGCTCAGAAGCCCGCCCGCGCGGTTGTACTTGACGCCGTTGGAGAGCAGGTTGCCGAGCACCTGGGCGAGCCGGGTGCGGTCGGCCCAGGCCGTGTCTGGCGCATCGGGGGCGATCACGATCCGGGTTTCGATCTGGCGTTCGCTGGCCGCGGCGGCGATCAGACCCACGACCTCGTCTAGTAAAGGGGCGAGCGGTACCTGACGCGGTCGCAGGCGCAGCGCGCCCGATTCGATCTGCGAAATGTCGAGCACTTCCTCAAACAAGGCGAGCAGTTGCCAGCCCGCCTGCTGGATATGGTTGATCCGATGGCGGGCGAGCTCGGGCAGCTCGATCTCGGGGTCGAGCGCGAGCAGTTGCGCGTGGCCGAGGATGGCGTTGAGCGGTGTGCGCAAGTCGTGCGAGAGGCGTGACAGAAACTCGGTCTTGGCGCGGCTGGCGCGCTCCGTGGCGGCGCGGGCATGGTCGGCCGCGGCGGCCAGTTTTTGTTCGGTCACATCCCACGCCACGCCGATCTGGCGCAAGGCCCGCCCGCCCGCGTCGCGCTCGATCCGTGAGCGGTGGGCGATCTGGCGCCATTGACCGTCAGGGCGCCAGACCCGGACCACGCTCTCGAAGCTGTCGTCGAGGTCGAGCGCACGCAAGGCTTTGTGCACGGACTCGGCGCGGTCGTCCGCGTGCAGCAATCCAAGCCATTGGTCGAGCCGCGGGGCGGTCGCGCCAGGGGCACGGCCGTAGAGCCGCCACATCGCGTCGTTCCAGTGGATGTCGCCGGTGGCGGCATCGTGGTCCCAGACGCCGATGCCCACGGCATCGGCGGTGAGTTTTTCACGCTGGGCGGCGTCGTACGCCGCGGACTGCGCGGCGCGCAGTTCGCTGACATCGAGTGTGGTGCCGAACACCCGCGTCAGGCTTCCCGCCGCGTCGCGCTCAGCGCGGCAGCGCGACAACAGGTGGCGGATTCGCCCGTCCGGGGTGCGGATTCGATATTCGATTTCGCTGACGTCGGCGCCCAGCTCGACGGTTTCCTGTGCCCGGCGATGACGGTCGTGATCCTCGGGCAGGACGAGCTGTTCACGGAAGGTTCCGACCGAGGGAGGCGGCTGATCGAGCGGCCAGTCGGTCAGGCGGTACATCTGCGCGTCCCAATGCCGTTCGCCCGTGATCGGATTGAACTCCCACAGGGCGATGCCGGCGCTGCTGATGCTGTGTTCGAGACGTTCGATCCGGCGCGGCGCCGATTGAGCGCCGGGGGGGGAGTAGGGCTGCATGACATCGATCCGCGCGAACGCGGTTGGGGCAAGGCGGGGTGCGATCCGGTTGGCGCGTGGTTTAGAGGCGATGGCGATTGGACAGCAGCAAGGTGAGTACGGCCTGATGTTCGTGGTCGACCCGGCACAGGGCTTCGCGCGCGCCGCCGCCATTGGCTCTCTCGCAAAAACCGGCCGTTTCACCACATAACCCGGCCAGTCCCATCGCGCCCAGGAACTCGGCGCTGGATTTGAGTGCGCGCGCGGCACGCCCGCTGGCCTCGAAATCGTCCGACTCCAGTGCACGGCCCATGGCCTCGATCAACTGCGCGGCACGCAAGGCAAAAGATTCGATCACGGTGGGCGCGAACACGCGATCACCAGGGCGAACTTCGCCCAGGCGTTCAACGGTGAGGCGAAGCCGCTCGGCGTCGGAATTGCGCAGAGGGAAGCTGGCCTGGCCGCGTGCGGTCTGCACGCGTTCAATCGTGGCGCCCAGCAGGCCGGCAGCGATCGGCTTGCTGATGTGATCGTCAAAGCCCGCGACGCGGCAGCGCTCGCGGTCGGTGGCGGACGAAAAACCGGTCACCGCGATCACGGGCAGCGGCCTCGCCTGCACGGCTGCTTCCTGTTCGCGCAGCGCGGCCAGAGTTTGAAAGCCGTCGAGCACTGGCATGTCGAGGTCGAGCAGCAGAATGTCGAAGCGGCCCGATCGAGCCAGAACCAGCGCGTGTTCGGGATCGGCCTGGACCGTCGGCGCGTGACCCAGCAGCGACAGCATGTGTGCTTCGAGTGAGGCGGAGATGGGGTCGTCGTCAACGACCAGGATGCGGGCAGATTCTTGGCGGAGGGACATCGTGCGGAAGGGGCTTGCGTAAGTCGCCATGGCAGGCGCGAAGGCTAGCATTCACAGCGCCACGAGTGCGTGGGCGAACCGGCTTTACGCCATGGCGATTCGGTTGGCGCTGAGAATTCCGGCCAGGATCGGAGCGCCGCCGGCAAGATGAAACCAGGCAATCGGCTTGGCGAGGAAGAAAAAGCCCAGAAACGCAGCGAAGACCGGGATCCGATTGGCGAAGATCATGGGCAGAAAGGCGCTGGCGCGCGCTGCCCCGCGGTCCCAGCACCAGTCGGCGGCGAGTGACGGCAGTATCGCCACGTAGGCGAGCCCTGCCACGACCCGTACCACGCCAGAGGCGGAAATGGTGGCGCCGAGCCATTGGTGGCGAACGATGCGGGCGCCGAAA
>JAVVWR010000038.1:0-1397 GCA_036652035.1 Burkholderiaceae bacterium
TCTCGGCGGAACTCAGCGCGCCGCGGCCTCGCGCAGCTTGTCCTTCTTGCTTTTGCGGCGGCCTTTGAGACCACCGCTGGGATCGCTCGCGGTGATCCCAGCCGCGGGCGCGGCGCTGGGTTCGAAACCTGCCACCTGCTCGCGCGCCACTCGTTGTTGTTGACGTTTCTCGATCAGGCGGAAATGCGCTTCGCTGCCCGGCGCGTCGGCCGTGATGAAGCTCAGCGCGACACCGGCCGCGCCGGCGCGGCCGGTGCGACCGATGCGGTGGGTGTAGTCGATGGTTGACCGCGGCAAGTCGTAATTGACGACGGCGGCAAGTCCGGCGACGTCGAGGCCGCGTGCGGCGAGGTCGGTTGCCACCAGCACGGTCAAGGAGCCGCGCTGCAACTCGGTGAGCGCCTGGCTGCGGCGGCCCTGGCTGAGTTGGCCGTGCAAGGCCGCGGCCTTGATGCCGGCGCGCCGCAGCTTGTCGGCCACGCGCTCGCTGGCGTACTGGGTGGCCACGAACACCAGGGTGCGATCCCAGCCGGAGTGGCTAATCAGGTGGCGCAGCAAGGCCGTGCGCTGAGAACTGTCGACCTCGATCGCCCGCTGTTCGATCGCGGGCGCGGCGGCATCGCTGGCGGTGCGGACGTCGGCGCGCACCGCATCGCGCAGGCTGCGGTCAGCCAGCGCTGCCACCTCGGCCGGCATGGTGGCCGAGAACATCAGCGTCTGGCGCTGCTGGGGGCACTGCTCAAGCACGCGGCCGATTTCCTCGGCAAAACCGAGGTCGAGCAGGCGGTCGGCTTCGTCGAGCACCAGCACCTCAAGTTCGGTGAGGCGCAGTGCGTTGTGATCGAGCAGGTCGAGCAGCCGCCCGGGCGTGGCTACCACCACGTGGGCGCCGCCACGCAAGGCCATCATCTGCGGATTGATCGCCGCGCCGCCGACCGCCACCGCGGTTTTCAACTGTGGTGCGAGCGCGGTGGCCGTCGCGCCGATCTGGCTGGCCAGTTCGCGGGTCGGCGCCAGGATCAGGGCGCGCAAGCGACGTGGCCTTTCTTCGAGTGTGGCGGCCGCCGCCAGCAGGTTTTGCAAGAGCGGCAGCAAAAAGGCGCCGGTCTTGCCTGAACCGGTGGGCGCCAGCCCCAGCACGTCACGGTGCTGGATCGCGGCGGCGAGCGTGGTGGCCTGGATCGCGGTGGCCGAGTGCCAGCCCAGGGCGGCGGCGGTTTTCACCAGAGACGGCGAAAGTCCGAGCTGGACGAAATCCGGGGCGGAAGAAGCGGGCGAAGGAGGCACGGCAGCAAGAGGCAAAGTGGGTGGCGCGGCAGTCATAGAAGCCGCCGCGCGCGAGGGCAAAGTGTAAGGCGCGTGATGCCATGCCCGCCGAGTGACGAAAAGGGACGCCC
>JAVVWR010000038.1:1497-14244 GCA_036652035.1 Burkholderiaceae bacterium
CCCATTCGCTCCAAGAGCCGGCGTAGAGCCGGGTTCCGGTCAGCCCCGCCACCGCCAGCGCGAGCTGGTTGTGGCAGGCGCTTACGCCCGAGCCGCACTGGTGGATCACGTCGGCGAGCGCGTGGCCATCGAGCAGCGCCGTGAACTCTTCGCGCAACTGGTCGGCCGGCTTGAAGCGGCCGCTCTCAGTCAGGTTCAGGCTCCAGAAGCGGTTGGCCGCTCCCGGAATGTGGCCGGCCACGGGGTCGATCGGCTCGACCTTGCCTTCGAATCGCTCAGCTGCGCGGGCGTCGATGATTAGGTGGCGGCGATCGCCCAGCGTGGCGAGCACCTCGTCGGCCGTGACCACGGCTTCGAGCGGAGCGCTGGCGGCAAAGTCGCCGCGCAGCCGGTCGGGCGCTTCTTGGCTGGCGCCGCCCTTGGCCGCCAGCCAGGCCGGCCAGCCGCCATCGAGCACGGCGACCTGGTCGTGGCCGAGCCAGCGCGCCAGCCACCAGAGGCGGGCGGCGAACTGCCCGCCGTGCGCGTCGTAAGCGACGATCTGGGTGGCCGGGCCGATGCCCCAGTCGCGAAAGCGCTCGACCAGTGCGGCGCGCTCGGGCAGCGGATGGCGGCCGTTGGTGCCGGTCTTGGCGCCGGAGAGGTCGTGATCGACATCGGCAAACGCGGCGCCGGGGATATGGCCGGCCTCGTAGGCGCGGCGGCCGCTGGCCGGGTCCATCAGGTCGCAACGGACATCGAGCACGACCCAGCCAGGTTCAAGAAAGTGGTCGGCCAGGGTGGTGGCGTCGATCAGGGGGGTGGCTTTCATCTCAGCTCTTGGCGAGGGAACGGGTGGCGCGATTCATGGCACGGGCGCCGAGCGCGCTGGCGCCGATGCCGCTGCCGAGAATGATGGCGATCCCGATGCCGGTCTCAAAGCCGATGCGGTCGCCAAAGACCAGCACGCCGAGGATCGAGGCGAACACGATCGCCGAAAATTGCAGGGTCGCCACCAGCAGGGTGCTGCCCTTGCCGTAGGCGCGCGTCATGGCGAGCTGCGCCAGGGTGGCAAATACGGCAACGCCGCCGACCAGCCACAGGCCGCTCGCCGTATGGCGCGAAAACCCCTGGATCAAGCTGCCGCCCAGGCCCAGCACGGCGCCGGCGAGCGAGAAATAAAAGACAGTGCGCCATTCGGGCTCGCGCAGCTTGCCAAGTTCCTTGACGTGCCAGTACGCCACGGCCGACAAGACGCCCGAGGCCAGACCCGCCCCCGCGGCCACTTCCTGCCCGTGAGTAAACGAGGGCTGGAGCACCAGGATCACGCCGATGAAACCCATGCCAACCGCCGCCGCGAGCGGCCATTCGACCGGCCGGCCGGCGCTCACCGTCAAGCCGATCATGAAGGTGGCCAGAAACAGCGGCGAGGTGTAGTTGAGTGTCATCGCCGTTCCCACCGGCAAGACGGTGGTGGCGAAAAACCACAGCGAGAGGGCGATCGTGCCGATCACCCCGCGCCGCAGGTGCATCCAGGCATAGGGCGTGGCGAGGCTCAAGCCGCGCCAGCGCACGAACCCAGCCAGCCCGAGCGCACCGAGAAGCGAGCGGTAAAAGACAATCTCGGCCACCGAGTAGGTCTCGCTGGCGAGCTTGACGCACACCCCCATGAGGGAAAAGAGCAGCGCGGCTGCCAACATCCAGAGCGATTGCATGCCGGCATTGTAGTGAGGTGAGCGCCCGGATCGGGCCGCAGCCGGGCGAGGCGACTAGAATCGCGCCTTTGCCCGCGTGGCCGCGCCACGCATGGACCCTACAGCACCGATGGCCAAGTCTTCCGCTCCCAAACCCGTGAACGAACTGAGCTTCGAGCAGGCGCTCGACGAGCTCGATGCCTTGGTGCGCCGCATGGAGTCGGGCGAGTTGCCGCTCGACGAGGCGATCGCCGCCTACCGCCGCGGCGCCGAGCTCACCCGCTGGTGCCAGGGCAAGCTGGCCGCGGCCGAGCAGGAGATTCGCCAGCTCGAGGGCGATTCGCTCAAGCCGCTCGAGGCCTCCAGCCTGCGGGGGATGGAATGAGTGGGTCGGATTTTGGCGCCTGGGCGAGCGAGCGGCAGAGCCGCTTCGAGCGGGCCGCTGCCGCCGCCTTGCCGGCCGCTGACCAAGCGCCGGCGCGGCTGCATCAGGCGATGCGCTACGCCGTGCTCGACGGCGGCAAGCGGGTTCGTCCGCTGCTGGTTTATGCCGCGGCCGAACTCACCGGCGCGGGGCTCGAGGCGGCTGACCGCAGCGCGCTGGCGGTTGAATACGTTCACGCCTATTCGCTGATCCACGACGACCTGCCGTGCATGGACAACGACGTCCTGCGCCGCGGCAAGCCCACGGTTCACATCGCTTTCGACGAGGCGACCGCGATGCTTGCGGGCGACGCGCTGCAGGCCGAAGCGTTCAAGGTGATCGCCGACGGGCCGTTGCCCGCTGCGCAGACCGCCAGCCTGATGCGCCGGCTGGCGCATGCCGCCGGCACCGCCGGCATGTGCGGTGGCCAGGCGATCGACCTGGCGGCGGTGGGGCAGTCGATGGATCTGGCCGCGCTGGAGCGCATGCACATCATGAAGACCGGCGCGCTGCTCAAGGCGGCGGTGATGATGGGGGCCGAGTCCGGCCGGGCCGATCGCCTCACTCCGGCCGTGGTGCAGGCGCTTGAGGCTTACGGCAACGCGCTCGGGCTGGCCTTCCAGGTGATCGACGACGTGCTCGACGTCGAGGCCAGCTCCGCCACCCTGGGCAAGACCGCGGGCAAGGATGCGGCCCAGGGCAAGCCCACGTATGTATCCCTGCTCGGCCTGGCGGCGGCGCGCGCGTGGGCCGAGCGGCTGCGGGCCGACGCTCTGGCGGCGCTCGCTCCGATCGATCATGACTCGGGCGGCCGCAGCGGCCGTCTGCGACAATTGGCCGACTTCATCGTCGCGCGTTCCCACTGACGGCGCGGATTCCCTGATGTACGAGCTACTCAAAACCATCCAAGACCCCGCCGACCTGCGCGGCCTCGACCGCGCCCAGTTAAAGCAGCTCGCGGGCGAGTTGCGAGGCTTCGTGATCGATGCCGTCTCCAAGACTGGCGGCCATCTCTCGTCCAACCTTGGCACGGTTGAGCTGACCCTGGCACTCCACCACGTGTTCAACACGCCGGACGACCGGGTGGTGTGGGACGTGGGGCACCAGACCTATCCGCACAAGATCCTGACCGGCCGCCAGGACGGCATGAAAACCCTGCGCCAGTACCAGGGCATGTCGGGTTTCCCGCGCCGCGACGAGAGCGAATACGACACCTTTGGCACCGCGCACTCGTCGACCTCGATCTCGGCTGCGCTCGGCATGGCGGTTGCCTCGCGCAATCAAGGTCATGCGGAACGCAGCCACATCGCCGTGATCGGCGATGGCGCGATGACCGCCGGCATGGCCTTCGAGGCGCTCAACAACGCCGGCGTCACGCCCGACATCCGCCTGCTGGTGATCCTGAACGACAACGACATGTCGATCTCGCCGCCGGTGGGGGCGCTCAACCAGTATTTCGCGCGGCTCATGAGCGGCAAGTTCTACGCCGCTGCCAAGAACGTGGGGAAAACCATGTTGAAGCCCGTGCCGCCGCTCTTCGAGCTGGCGCGCCGCTTCGAGGAACACGCCAAGGGCATGGTCGCGCCCAGCACCTTGTTCGAGGAGTTCGGTTTCAACTACCTGGGCCCGATCGACGGCCACGACCTTGATGCGCTGATTCCGACCCTGCAGAACTTGAAGCACCTGCCCGGTCCGCAGTTCTTGCACGTGGTCACCAAAAAAGGCCAGGGCTACAAGCTGGCCGAGGCCGATCCGGTCAACTACCACGGTCCTGGCAAGTTCGATCCGGCGGTGGGCATCGTCAAACCCGCTGCACCGACCCAGCCCACCTATACCAAGGTCTTCGGCGACTGGCTGTGTGATATCGCGGACAAGGACGAGCGCGTGGTCGCGATCACGCCCGCGATGCGTGAGGGCTCGGGGCTGGTGCGCTTCGAACAGGAATTCCCGCAGCGCTATTTCGACGTGGCGATCGCCGAGCAGCACGCGGTGACCTTCGCCGCGGGTCTGGCCTGCGAGGGCATGAAGCCGGTGGTGGCGATCTACTCGACCTTCCTGCAGCGCGGCTACGACCAATTGATCCACGATGTCGCGATCCAGAACCTGCCGGTCGTGTTCGCGCTCGATCGCGGCGGTCTGGTGGGGCAGGACGGTGCCACTCACCACGGCGCGTTCGATCACTCTTTCCTGCGCTGCATCCCGAACATGGTGGTGATGGCGCCGGCCGACGAGAACGAGTGCCGGCAGATGCTCTACACCGCGTACACGCTCAATGGCCCCGCTGCCGTGCGTTATCCGCGCGGCACCGGCCCTGGCGTTGAAATTCAAAGCGACATGCGCGCCTTGGCCGTGGGCAAGGGTGTGGTGGCGCGCGAGTCGGCGGCGCCCGCCGGCTCCCGCGTCGCCATTCTCGCCTTCGGTTCGATGCTTGGCCCGGCGCTGGCCGTGGCCGATGCCATCGACGCCACCGTCGCCAACATGCGCTTTGTCAAACCGATCGACGCGGAACTGGTGGCTGAACTGGCGCGCACCCACGATGCGATCGTGACGGTGGAAGAAAACGCCATCATGGGTGGCGCCGGCAGTGCCTGCCTCGAAGCCATGGCGGCCGCCGGCCTGGCGCGGCCCGTGCTGCAACTGGGCTTGCCTGACCGCTTTATCGACCACGGTGATGTCGCGCTTTTGCTCAAGGATTGCGGGCTCGACGCGGCCGGGATTCGAGCGGCGATTGAGGCGCGGTTTCCGGCGGTCGTGGCGCAACGGGTGCCATCGGCCGCCTGAGGCATTGGGTGTGTGACGGGGGGAGTTTTCGCCCGTCACGCTAGTGCGGCGCGACATCACGGTGGTCTGGCCGCGCCCGGCATCCGGTGGCGTTCGCCGCTCCTGTCCTTGGCTTTTCAGCGTTTTGGCTCGCTCCTGCGGGATGAGGGGCGAGAGTGCGACACCCTGGTGCTTGTCCGCACCGATCCCGAGTGTTTCGTAAGGTTTGCGTAAGACCCCCCCTTTAGTTTTCGGTTGGGCGCAATTGCGCGCAAAAGCCAATCGAAGACGAGGGAGCGTTCATGGGCAACATCGAAAGCGTCCTGCATGAGAGCAGGGTGTTTCCGCCAAGTGCGGCGACGATTGCTGCCGCCAATATCCAGGCGGCTGACTTCGAACGCATGAACGCCGAGGCCGCCGCTGACTACGAAGGCTTCTGGGCTCAGCAGGCGCGTGAACTGGTGCTGTGGCACAAACCTTTCACCCAGGTGCTCGACCAGTCCAACCCGCCTTTCTTCAAGTGGTTCGCCGACGGCCAACTCAACGCCAGCGTCAACTGTCTCGACAAGAATCTCGCCAACGGCAATGCCGACAAAGTGGCGATCATCTTCGAGGCCGACGACGGCGCCGTCACCCGGCTCACGTATCAAGAGCTCTACGAGCGCGTGTGCCAGTTCGCCAACGGCATCAAGGCGCTGGGTTTTGCCAAGGGTGAGCGGGCGATCATCTACATGCCGATGAGCATCGAGGGCGTGGTGGCGATGCAGGCGTGCGCGCGTCTGGGCATCACGCACTCGGTGGTGTTCGGTGGCTTCTCCGCCAAGAGCCTGCAGGAGCGCATCGTTGACGTCGGCGCCACGCTCGTGATCGCGGCCGACGGCCAGTATCGCGGCGGCAAGGCGATTGCCCTCAAACCGGCCGTGGACGAGGCCTTTACGCTGGGCGGCTGTGATGCCGTGCGCCAGGTCATCGTCTACCGGCGCACCGGTGGCGAGATCGCCTGGAACGCCGGGCGCGACCTCTGGATGCACGATGTCATGGCCGGCCAGCCGACCGATTGCACACCGACCTGGGTGGATGCCGAGCACCCGCTGTTCGTGCTCTACACCTCGGGCTCGACCGGCAAGCCCAAGGGTGTGCAACACAGCACCGGCGGCTATTTGATGTGGGCCGTCGCCACCATGAAGTGGACTTTCGACTTGAAGCCCACCGATGTCTTCTGGTGCACCGCCGACATCGGCTGGGTCACCGGCCACACGTATGTGGCCTACGGCCCGCTCGCGGCGGGTGGCACCGAGATCATCTTTGAAGGTGTGCCGACCTACCCGGACGCCGGCCGCTTCTGGAAGATGATCCAGGATCACAAGTGCAGCATCTTCTACACCGCGCCGACGGCGATCCGTTCGCTGATCAAGGCCGGCGGCGAGCTGCCCAAGAACTACGATCTGTCGTCGCTGCGGCTCCTGGGTTCGGTCGGCGAGCCGATCAACCCCGAAGCGTGGATGTGGTATTTCAACACCGTGGGCGGCGGCCGTTGCCCGATCGTTGATACCTGGTGGCAGACCGAGACCGGCGGCCACATGATCACGCCGCTGCCGGGCGTCACGCCCTTGAAGCCGGGTTCGTGCACCCAGCCATTGCCGGGGATCATGGCGGGGATCGTCGATGAAACGGGAGCCGACGTTGAAAACGGCAAGGGCGGCATTCTCGTCATCAAGAAGCCGTGGCCGGCGATGATCCGCACCATCTGGGGCGACCCCGAGCGCTTCAAGAAGAGCTACTACCCCGAGGATTTCCAGGGCAAGTATTACCTGGCGGGCGACGGTGCCAATCGCGACCTCGACGGTTACTTCTGGATCATGGGGCGGATCGACGACGTTCTGAACGTCAGCGGCCATCGCCTGGGCACGATGGAGATCGAAAGTGCTCTGGTCGCCAACCCGCTGGTGGCCGAAGCGGCCGTGGTGGGGCGCTCCGACGACACCACCGGCGAAGCGGTGTGCGCCTTCGTGGTCTTGAAGGGTGCGCGTCCCACTGGCGAGGAGGCACTCAAGCTCGCCCGCGAATTGCGCGAGTGGGTGGGCAAGGAGATCGGTCCGATCGCCAAGCCCAAGGACATCCGTTTTGGCGAGAACCTGCCCAAGACCCGCAGCGGCAAAATCATGCGGCGCTTGCTGCGCTCGATTGCCAAGGGTGAAGAAATCACGCAGGACACCAGCACGCTGGAGAACCCGGCGATTCTGGATCAGTTGAAAGTGAACCTCTGATCGCTGGCCGGTTCATTGAGTAGTTAGTTGAAAGCGGTGCCGCTGCGCTTTTGCCACGAAGGCCGCGCGCGCCGCCAGCCAAGAATCCAGGTGGAGACAGACGGGGTGAAAAGCCCCTAATAAAAAAAGGGCGCGGCCGGCGGGATCAAACCTGCCGGCCGCAGCCTAAAATCCTTGAAACAAGCCCGGCAGCCTGTGTGCCGGATCAAGGAAAATCGAAGTCAGGTGCAACTCGCCCGGGTTCGACGAACAAGCGGCCAATGCAGCTCTTGCGTGGGCCGGGAAGGGAAGCCTGCGTGGCAGCAGTTCTCGTCATTCTCAAGGCGATTCTCGAGATCGCCGGATTTGCTTTGCTGGCGCAAGGGCTGGTCGGAGTTTTTTCCTGGCGGCGTCGCCGCGACAATCCTCTCTACCGTTTGTTTGCCCTGGTCGCGAGTCCCTTTACTCGACTCGTGCGCCGCGTGACTCCGCAGTGGGTCGTCGATCAACACATTCCCTTGGCCACTTTCTTGCTGCTGGGCTTTGCCTGGCTGTTTGTCGTCCTCGAGTTGCGCGCGAGTTGCATCGCCGAGCCGACGCAGCGTGCGTGTCCGGTCTTAAACCCGGCTGCATCGAGGTGAGGATGCAAGGACTTGCCCGCTTACTGCTGGTTGCGTGGAACGTCCAGCGCGCCAATGTCGCGATTCTCTTGGGGCGGCGCACTGCCGCCATGGCGGCTTACGGCCGCATCCTGCAGCGCTGTCCGGATCACGCGGACGCTCGCATGGTGCTGGGCAATTGGCTCGCCGAAGCCGGCGACAAAGTGGCTGCGATCGAGCAGTTTCGGTGCGTGATTGACCATGACAAAAGCCACGCCGACGCCTGGTTCAACCTCGGCTTTCTGCACGAGGAGCGCGGCGAGCTCGCTGCGGCCGAGGCCTGCCTGCGCCAGGCGCTGGAACTCAACCCTCAGCTCGACCGGGCCTGGTACGGTTTGGGGCTGGTGCGGGTTCGCAGCGGCCACCTCGACGAGGCGGTGCTCGCCTTCCAGCGCAACGTCAAGCTCCAGCCATTTTCACCCGACGGTTATTGCCAGTTGGCGATGAGCCTGCAGCGTCTCGGGCGCACCGAGGCTGCGCATAAGGTGCTGCATCAATTACAGGGCTTCGAGCCCAACGCCGCGCGCGCCTTGGCGCGTGATCTTGAGTCAGCGCAGCCCGCTGTTGGCGCGCCGCCGAGTCCGGCCGCCCGCGTGGCTTGATCGCGCTCAGCCCCCGATTTCGCAAGGAGCAAGCCGTGTCACTGAGTGCCAAGCAGAAAGAGTACTGGCGCAAGAACCTGCGCCTGACCGCCGGCTTGTTGGTGATCTGGTTTGTCGTCACTTTCGTGTTTGCGTTCTTCGCTGCGCCGATCGCGGCGTTCACGATTCCGGTGCTCGACTTTCCTGCGGCCTACTACATCGCCGCGCAAGGCGCCTTGATCGTCTATGTCGCGATCCTCTACGTCTACGCTCGCAAGATGCGCCAATACGACGCGCAATACGACGTCGACGAAAGGGACGAGTGATGCGCGCTCCGGTGAGCGCCAATCGCGCGTTCTTCAATCAGCTACGGCGTTATTACAGCTGGTACACGGGGGGATTTTTCCTCTTCGTCGCCGCGCTGGCCCTGGCCGAGCGACTGGGCCTGTCACGGCAGTGGATCGGCTACGTGTTCCTGTTTGCCACGATCGGTCTTTACGCCGGTATTGGCATCATGAGCCGGACCTCGGATGTGGCCGAGTACTACGTCGCCGGGCGCCGCGTGCCGGCGCTCTTTAACGGCATGGCCACCGGCGCCGACTGGATGAGCGCGGCGAGCTTCATCGGCATGGCGGGCGGCCTCTATCTGCAGGGATTTGACGGCCTGGCTTTCATCATGGGCTGGACTGGCGGCTACTGCCTGGTGGCCTTGTTTCTCGCGCCGTATCTGCGCAAGTTCGGGCAGTTCACGATTCCGGACTTTCTGGGGGCGCGCTACGAGGGCAACGCGGCGCGTTCGATCGGCGTGTTCGCGGCGATTCTCTGCTCCTTTGTCTACGTGATCGCCCAGATCTATGGCGTGGGTTTGATCACGTCGCGTTTTACCGGCGTCGATTTCACGGTCGGCGTCTTTCTCGGCCTCGCGGGCATTCTGGTGTGTTCGTTTCTTGGCGGCATGCGAGCGGTGACCTGGACCCAGGTGGCGCAGTACATCATCCTGATCGTGGCCTATCTGATCCCGGTGGTGTGGCTGTCGGTGAAGATCACCGGCGTGCCGGTGCCGCAGATCGTTTACGGCAAGGTCTTGCAACAGGTCGATGCCAAGGATCGCGTGTTCCGCAGCGATCCCAAGGAAATCGAGGTGCGCGAAATCTTCCAGACCCGGGCGAACGAAGCCCGGGCGGCGATCGAGGGCTTGCCCGCCACGTGGGAGGAGGGCCGCGCCGCGGCGCGGCAGAAGGTCGATGCGTTGAAGGCGATCAATGCGCCTGTGACCGAGATTCGCGCGGCCGAGCGTGCGCGCAACGATTTTCCCGCCAGTCCGGCCGCGGCTGGCACGGCGTGGGCAGCCCAGGTCGCGGCCAACACGGCGCGCGCGGCACCGCCTTTGCCGATGGCCGAACCCTTTGCGACCCACAAGACCGGGGCCGAAGGCGAGGCCGATCGATCGGTCAAGCGGCTCAATTTTCTCGCCTTGATCCTGTGCTTGATGGTCGGCACGGCGGCCTTGCCGCACATCCTGATGCGCTACTACACCACGCCGTCGGTGCAGGAAGCGCGGCGCTCGGTGTTCTGGTCTCTGTTCTTCATCTTCCTGCTTTATTTCACCGCGCCGGCGCTGGCAGTTCTGGTGAAGTTCGACATCTACACCAACGTCATCGGCCAGAGCTTTGCGGATTTGCCGGCCTGGGTGGCGGCGTGGCAGAAGGTTGACCCCGGCTTGTTGAGTCTGAGCGACATCAACCGCGATGGCATTGTCCAGTTGGCCGAGCTGCGCCTGGGGCAGGACATCATCGTGCTGGCCACGCCCGAGATTGCCGGGCTGCCCTATGTGATATCGGGCCTGGTGGCGGCGGGTGGCCTGGCTGCGGCGCTGTCGACCGCCGACGGTTTATTGCTGACGATCGCCAACGCGCTCAGCCACGACGTCTATTACAAGATGGTCAACCCCAACGCTGGCACTCAGCGGCGGGTGACGATCAGCAAGATCCTGCTGCTGGTGGTGGCCTTGATCGCGGCTTATGTCACGTCGCTCAAGCCTGGCGACATTCTGTTCCTGGTGGGAGCGGCGTTTTCGCTGGCGGCTTCAGCCTTTTTTCCGGCGCTGGTGCTGGGCGTGTTCTGGAAGCGCGCCAATCGGCCAGGAGCCGTGTGCGGGATGTTGGTCGGGATTGGCGTCTGCTTGGTCTACATGGTTGGAACCTATCCATTCTTTGGCAGCATGACGGGCTGGACGATGTCGCTGTGGTTCGATATCGCACCGATCTCGGCCGGTGTTTTCGGGATGCCCGCCGGCCTGATCACCATCATCGTGGTGAGTCTCGTGACCAAGGCGCCGTCGCCGCAGATTCAGGCCTTTGTCGATCACGTGCGTTACCCGATCCTCCGTGAGCAAGCCCTGTCGAAGCAGAGCGCCACGATCTAAGGTGGAGTCAAGCACTTTCGTCGGCTCGATCTGTGCGAGCGCTTGGTTTTTATCTCTGCTCAAGAATTGAGCAGTCCGGCAGGATCGCCGCCTGGTGCGGTTTCGCGGCCGATTTCAAGCGTCTTTTCCACAGCCGCTGTGGAAAAGACGGGGTTGCCGGATGCGCGAGAAAACCTGGGTTGACGTGGCGAAAAAAACAAAACCAGGGCGGCCGATGGCTCTGCCCATGGTTTTGTTGCGGAGTGCGCTGAAAACCGCTGGCACAAACGACGACGACCACCGAAGTGGCCGTCGTCGTCAAACAAGGAGTAACTAGCGTGCGATCAGAAAATCGTCACGATGAAGCGCATCACCGTCATTGCCAGCAAGGCGTTGAGTACGCAGATGGCCAGCATCACGCCCCAGTAGTGCTTGTTGGTTTCGGCGGTACCGAGAATGCGGCCAACGTACTGGATCAGCGAGCCCATCAGATAGATCGCGGGGATCAGGATCGTGACCTGCGAGCCGTCGAGCAGGTTGCTCGACATGAGGCCAGCGACCACGCCGACCGCGCCGCCCATCGACATGAAGGCGGCAGCCAGCACGGTGGCTGATTCACCCGGCAAGCCCCACAGACCCATGATCGGGCTGAAGACCACGCCGATCAGGCCGAGCAGGCCCGAAACCTTGAGGATCTGGATGATCACGAAGGCCATCATCACGTTCGGCAGCGTGCTGGTCAGGGCGATGTTGATGCCCTTGCGCGCGCCATCGACGAAGTGGTCCATCACGTTCTTGTTGGCTTGGCTGTGACTGCTCATGACTGGGCTCCTTCGCGGGCATTGACCCAACGGATATAGATGCGGATCAGGTTGGCACCAAAGAACTTGAACACGAACATCACCAGCAACGGCACGATGATGGGCACGGTGAGAAAGGCAAACAGCGCCGCGCCGCTCGAGAAGAAGTTGGTGATCGTGGCACCGGCCGAGAGCTGCCACATCGTGAAGATGGTGCGCTCGTCGTCGGTGATGATCTTCTCTTCAGCCAGGCCCTTGGTCATCGCGCCGCCGGCGTCGGTCGACTGGAGCGAACCGATCAGGGCGAGCGTGGCGCCGCCGGGAACGCCCATCAGCGGACGAAGCAGGGGCGAGAGCAGCTTGCGGGCCGCGTCGAGTGCGCCGTAGGCTTCGATCACAGCGATTGCCGCCAGCGCCAGGATCACGGCGGGCATCAGGGTGAGCGTGAACATGAAGCCGTCACGCGCGCCGTCGCCGCCGGAGCCGCGGAAATCGCCCGCGCCACCGATCTTGCCCAGGTGGCCAAGCAGGACGTTGAAGTCGAAGGTGCGCAGCCAGGCCCAGTCGCCCGAGGCGTCCTTGAGCAGGCCGGAGAAAAACACGATGGCAAAGGCGAGCGCGACGTAGCCTTTCCAGCTCACGGCGGGGAGCTCTGTCGGGTCGGCCAGCTTGGCGGCGGGCGCGGGAATAGAAGACATGTAAAAGGGACTCCTGTGTAACGGACGCCTCGTAGGACGACCTTCGCGGTGTTGCGATTCGCGGGAGTCTATTGAGAGGGAGAGTTCGCTGCGATTGGTGCAGTTACGGGGGGGGACGGTAACCCTGTTCACGTGCACCAGATGTTTTTGCCGCGAGCGATCGGTGGTGGCACGTGGCCGAGATGTTCTGTCAGTCTCTTTTCTATTGCGCCTGACTGGATCCGGTCCGTGGCGAATCCTGCGGCTGGTTTTTTCGCGCCGCGCTGCGCTTGCAGCGGGATGGTGGTTTGGCAACATTGCAGGCGCCGTGGCGCTCGTCTTCGACAGTGGCGCGCTTCATCCCGGACGCACAGCGGCACCCTTCGAGCATGTGCCTGAGCACCGTTTGCCAGGCCAGTGTGAGCCGGCTTCGCCGAGCGTGTTTCCGGTCGATTTTGAAACTCGGGTGCGGTCGATGTTTGGCCGAGCTTGATCGGTGGCTTGATCGGTGACTTGATCGGTG
>JAVVWR010000038.1:14344-30920 GCA_036652035.1 Burkholderiaceae bacterium
GCGGTCGATGTTTGGCCGAGCTTGATCGGTGGCTTGATCGGTGACTTGATCGGTGGCTTGATCGGTGTAATGAGCGGCGATCAAGCCGCTCAGGTGAGGTGCGGCGAGCCGGCCGAGTGGAGCAGCAGTTGGAGCGGTGAATGCAGGGCGCGGCCGCGCCGACGCAACAAGGTCGCAGGAAGCTGCGTCAGCGTGGCGGTGTGAGCAAGATGCAATCTCACGCTGGCCGGCGAGGGGGCTGAGGCGGCGGTGCTCGAACGGATGACGACGCACAGCGTGTCGCTGAGCGCCGCTAGCCCTTGCAGCCGGCGCAGTGCGCGAAAGTCGCCGTCGGGGCTGCCTGCGGGTAGCCAAGCCATGATGGCGCCAAACTGGCGGCTTCTTAATGCGGTTTCAAGCGCCCACCAACACTCTCTTGAAGCGTTGGGGCTGACCGCGAATTGACGCGCGGCATCAATGCCACAGTCGGTGAGTGGCTTGGCAAAGGGCAGTGACGCTGGCTGCGGCGCACCCGGCGAGCTCTGGCCAGGTAGGACCCAGAGGCAGCTGCGCTCTCTGAGTTGCGTCAGCGCCGGCAGGCAGATCGCCACTTCGCTGCTGCCAACTGCGTCAACCAAGAGCTCGATCAATTCGCCGCGAGGCCAACCGCCGCCGAGCAATTCGTGGTCGAGCTCGGCAAAACCAGTGTTGAGCGCGGGGCGTTGCGCGGAGCGAGTGGCAAGGTTTGCGTTCGGCGGCATCGGGGAGCTTGGCTGAGGCCAGCCAGGCGCGGGCAAAGCAAGGTCCTTGGCGGCAAACATGACGCCTCTCTTGAGGTGGACTGCGGTGAAAGGGGCTTACATGGAACGGTTAGATGACCGGACGGATCACGCCAACGGCGAGTCCTTCGATCACAAGGGGTTCGCGAGCGAGGTCAACCACGATTGGTTTGAACTCGGGGTTTTCGGCGATGAGTTCGGCGCGTTGCCCCTTGAGCCGAAGCCGCTTGACGGTCACTTCATCACCGAGGCGAGCGACCACGATCTGACCGGGCTGGGCTTGTGCCTGCTTGTGAACCGCGAGCCAGTCGCCATCGAGAATGCCGGCGTCGCGCATGCTCATGCCTCGAACCTCAAGCAGGTAGTCGGCTCGTGGTCGAAAGGTCATGGGGTCGACGCTGGGACGCTTGATGACGTTTTCTTGCGCCAGGATGGGGCTGCCAGCGGCCACCTTGCCAATCAGCGGCAGTCCGGCTTCGAGTGCCCGTTCCTTGAATGCGCGAGCGGCGTCTTTCAGGCGAATACCGCGCGAGGTGCCGGCGACCAGTTCGATCAGGCCTTTGCGGGCCAGCGCTTGCAAGTGTTGTTCGGCGGCATTGAGTGAACGAAAGCCAAAGGCGCGAGCAATTTCTTCGCGCGTGGGCGGCGCGCCAATGTCGTTGAGCATGTTGCGGATGAACTCGAGGATCTCGCCTTGGCGGGCGGTGAGCGGGGCGGGTTCGGCGCGCATAAGTGATTTCAAGGGCTGGGTTGATTACTGGAAATATATGCAGTACTGAATAAAATTGCAAGGAGCGCCGCGTGACCTTGCGGAAGCCTTGTGCCGCTTCGGGGACGGAAAATGGTGGGATGAAGGTGGCGAAAATGCCTGTGATAAACTGAAAATTCAGCAGAGTTTGGGTTGGCATCCGTGCCGAGGCTTTCTTCCGCTTCCGCGCCAATCCGTGATTTCGGTTATTTCGTCTTCGCGATCGGCAGATGCCGCAGGCCGAACGGGCTCGCCGCGTTGCCGCGAATCTCGCGCACCGATTTTTCTAAAGCCGTAAGGCGCTCGCGTCTTCTTGCCGCCGCGTGGATTGCGGCGCGGTTGCGCTCTGAACCTGACGGTCCTCGATTCGAAAGACATGAATACGCAAGAGGCCAAGATTGTCCTCGAGGCGGCCCTGCTCACAGCCGAGCGTCCACTCGTGCTCTCGGAGCTGCGGCAGCTTTTTGCGGGCGAACTCAATAGCGACACGTTGCGGGTGCTGCTCGACGAGCTGCGCCGCGACTGGTCGGGGCGGGGGGTCGAACTGGTGGCGCTGGCTTCGGGCTGGCGATTCCAGAGTTCGGCCTTGATGCGCCCCTATCTGGAGCGACTCAATCCGGAGAAGCCGCCGCGGTATTCGCGCGCCGTGCTCGAGACGCTCGCGATCGTGGCTTATCGGCAGCCGGTCACCCGTGGCGATATCGAAGAGATTCGCGGCGTGACCGTCAATTCGCAGGTAGTCAAGGCGTTGGAAGACCGCGGCTGGATCGAGGCCATTGGTCACCGGGAAGCGCCAGGCCGGCCGGCGTTGTTTGCAACGACCCGCGATTTTCTGGATGACCTTGGTTTGCGCTCGCTCGATGAGTTGCCGCCGCTCGAGGGCAGTGAGACCTTGCCGGTCGAGTTCGAGCTGCAGTTTTCCGAGCCGATCGCAGAAAATGGCAAGGCGCCTGGCGTTGAAGTCGCCGCCGAACCGAATTTGCTGCTCACCGCGGACGATGCCGTGGCTGAGCCCCTTGAATCAGATCCCGCTTTGGCCGAACCGGCCGAAGCAACGCCCGAGGCCAGCCAGCCATGAGCCAAAGTCCTGACAATCACGACACTCCCAATCCGGTCAATCCGGCGCCCGTGCCTGAGCGCGATGCTGCGGGCGGCCCCGGCGGCGAGGGCGCCCGCCCGCGCAACCCGAATGCGCGGCGGCGGCGTGGCCAGCGCGGCCAGGGTGGACAAGGCGGTCAAGTAGCTCGACGTGACGTCGAAGCTCGCGTGAGCGAGAGTGGTGCCGCAGCGCCTGCCGTGCTGGCGCCGCGGGTCGGACCGGCGCTGGCCGATGGCGATGAGCTCAACCTCGCCGCGATGCCGGATTCCGCGCTTCCCCGCGACGTTCTCGAGCGCGGTCGCAACGCGGTCAAGCAAGCTCTGGTGGCACAGTCGGAAAAGCTGCACAAGGTGCTGGCCGACGCCGGTGTCGGTTCGCGCCGAGACATGGAAGAGCTGATCATCGCCGGCCGCGTGTCGGTCAATGGCGAGCCGGCGCATATCGGCCAGCGAGTTCTGCCGACCGATCAAGTGCGCGTCAATGGCAAGCCGCTGTCGCAACGTCGCGCCGCTGCCGTTGGCAAGCCGCCGCGAGTCCTGCTCTACCACAAGCCGGCCGGCGAGATCGTTTCGCAGGACGACCCCGAGGGCCGCGCCAGCGTGTTCGACAAGCTGCCGCGCATCTCCGGGGGGCGCTGGATTGCGGTTGGACGCCTGGACTTCAACACCGAAGGTCTATTGATTTTTACGACTTCCGGCGAGTTGGCCAATCGACTCATGCACCCACGCTATGAAGTTGAGCGCGAATATGCGGTGCGCGTTCAGGGTGAGCTGAGCGAAGCGCAGAGCGAGCAACTTCTCACGGGGGTGAAGCTCGATGACGGCGTGGCCAAGTTTGCAGTGATCGAGGATTGTGGTGGGCAGGGCTTTAACCACTGGTACCGGGTGCTGATCAAGGAAGGTCGCAATCGCGAAGTGCGGCGCATGTTTGAGACGGTGGGTTTGACGGTTTCGCGACTGATCCGCACTCGTTTTGGCGCGATCCAGTTGCCGCGCAGCGTGGCGCGTGGTCGCCACTATGAGTTGGCGGCCGAATGGGTGCAGGCATGGATGCACGACCTGGGTGTGGGCTCTGAAGAGTCGCGTGCAGGTGGTGGCGCCAAGCCCAGTGGCGTCAAGCCGCAGGGGGCAGGCAAGTCGCGTGGCGGCAAGCCGGGTCGCAACGGTGCAAGCGGTAGTGGCAAATCGCAGAGCCGCCAGCCCGACCCCATGACCAGTACGGTTAACTACATCGCCGCAGGCGGTATGCCAGGGATGCCGCGTGGCCAAGCCCGGCCGCGGCGAGGGAAAGTAGGTCGGGGCTTCTAGTAAGCCCTCGAGTAATCCCGTATAACGTCTTGTTTTTATTGGGCTGCCGATCTATACTAGTTGATTGACGTGGTATTGCCCTGTTTTTGGGGTATGCCACGTTTGCGCGGGGCGGTTTGCGTGAGAGTTACGGCTTCGCGCAAGCCTGTTGGTGGACGCGGATGGGCTAGACGCCCATTTTTTTTTGCTTTTGTTTTCTTGCTGCCGGCTCGTGGCCGGCTTGGATAATGTCGGGAATCGCTGGTCAACTCTTTGAACTTGTCGATCGCACGGTCGAAGGCCTCGGGCTGGAGCTCGTGGATATCGAGCGTGCTCCGCGCGGACTGATGCGCGTGACCATTGATGTCGACGGTGGTATTTCCCTCGACGACTGTGAGCGCGTGAGCAATCAGCTCACCCATCTGTTCGCGGTTGAAAATATTGAATTTGAACGCCTGGAGGTTTCCTCTCCGGGCGTTGATCGGCCGCTGCGCCGTGCGCGTGACTGGCTCCGTTATGTGGGTCAGATGGTGCACGTCGAGATGTTTGCGCCGCTGATCGCCGAGGGCTTGCCTGAGGCGGGTCGCCGCAAGCTCGATGGTCGTTTGTTGGGGCTTGATGGTGAGCTGGGTGCGGAGATCGTTCGCATCGAGTTTGTCGAACAGAAGGTGCCGCGCACGCCTTCGCAGGCAGCGATGGCTCGTGCGGCCAAGCGGTCGGGACGAGGCGGTGATAGCGCGGCGACGGAGCCGGTGGTGGTCGAGTTCGCTTTGGCGGATGTCGAGCGCGCCTGGCTGGTGGCGGAACTGGACTTCAGGGGTGGGCAAAGATGAGCCGTGAGATTCTGCTAACGGTAGACGTGCTGGCGCGCGAAAAGAACGTGCCGCGGGAGACCGTGTTCGGCGCTCTTGAAATGGCGCTGGCCGCAGCGACCAAGAAACTCATGTTTCCGGGCGAGGAGGCCGACGTTCGCGTCGCTGTCGACCGCGAATCCGGTTCGTATGAGGCTTTCCGCCGCTGGTTGGTCGTGCCTGATGAGGCCGGCCTGCAAGAGCCCGATCGCGAGATCATTCTGAGTGACGCCCGTGACGATGATTCCGAGATCGCGGTCGGCGACACGATCGAAGAGCAGCTGCCCGAGACCAATGTCTTTGGTCGGCGTTTTGCGCAAGATGCCAAGCAGGTGATTCTGCAGAAGCTGCGCGACGCCGAGCGTGAGCAAGTGCTGAACGATTTCCTGGCGCGCGGAGACCAGATCGTCAACGGCGCCATCAAGCGTCTCGACAAGGGCGACGCCATCATCGAGATCGGCAAGGTGGAAGCCCGCCTGCCGCGCAGCGAGATGATCGCCAAGGAAAACCTGCGCATCGGTGACCGTGTTCGCGCCTATGTCGATCGTATCGACCGCGCCGCTCGTGGCCAGCAGGTGATCCTGTCGCGCACCTCGCCCGAGTTCATCAAGAAATTGTTCGAACTGGAAGTGCCCGAGATCGAACAAGGTCTGCTGGTCATCAAGTCCGCGGCCCGTGATTCCGGCGTGCGCGCCAAGATCGCGGTGTGGACCGGTGACAAGCGGATCGACCCGATCGGCACCTGCGTCGGCATGCGCGGCTCGCGCGTGCAGGCGGTCACCAACGAACTGGCGGGCGAGCGTGTCGATATTGTGCTGTGGTCGGAAGACCCGGCGCAGTTCGTCATTGGTGCTCTGGCGCCGGCCAACGTCAGCTCGATCGTGGTTGACGAAGAACGTCACGCGATGGACGTGGTGGTCGACGAGGACAACCTCGCCATCGCCATCGGCCGCAGCGGTCAGAACGTGCGTCTGGCGTCGGAGTTGACCGGCTGGCAGATCAACATCATGACGGCCGAGGAATCGGCCGAGAAGCAGGCCAAGGAGCAGGAAGGCATCCGTGCCGAGTTCATGGCCAAGCTCGACGTTGACCAGGAAGTCGCCGACATCCTGATCAGCGAAGGCTTCTCTTCGATTGAAGAGATTGCCTACGTTCCTGAAAAGGAACTGCTTGAAATTGAAGCCTTTGACGAAGATACCGTTGAAGAACTTCGCACCCGTGCGCGCAATGCGTTGCTCACGGAAGCGATCGTGCGCGAGGAGAACCTCGAGCAGGTCGAAAAGGAGATGCTCGAACTTGAAGACATGGACGCTGACCTCGCGGCCAAGCTCGTGGCGGGAAAAATCAAGACCCGTGACGACCTTGGCGAGCTTGCTGTCGATGAACTCGTCGAGCTGACTGGTGTAGACGCTGAGCGCGCCAAGAAAATCATCATGGCCGCGCGCGCCCACTGGTTCGAGTAAGTACAGCCCAGCCGAGACGGCGAAGGAGCGAGAAGATTTATGTCCAGTAACACGGTTTCCCAGTTCGCGCAGGAACTTAAGCTTCCGGCGAGGTTGCTGCTCGAGCAGCTGCAAGCGGCAGGGGTCAGCAAGCAGTCGGAATCCGATGTGCTGAGCGAGGACGACAAGTCCCGTTTGCTCGCCTCTCTGCGCAAGGCGCACGGTGCGCCCGAGGCGGCTGAGAAAAGAAAGATCACGCTGACCCGCAAAGAGACCTCGGCAATCAAGCAGGCCGACGCCACTGGCAAGGCCCGCACGATCCAGGTCGAAGTGCGCAAGAAGCGCGTTTTCGTCAAGCGCGAAGACGGTAGCCCGGTTGAAGGTGAGAGCCTGCCCGAGCTCGCTCAGAATGCTCCGGCCGCGCCAGCGATCGACGAAGTCGAGCTCGCCAAGCGTGAAGATGAAGCCAAGCGCGCGGCCGAGCTGATCGCGCGCCAGGCCGCCGAAGCCAAGGAACGTGCCGAGCGCGCCCAGCGCGAACTCGAAGCGGCGCGCAAGGTCGAGGAAGACGCTCGCAAGGCGGAAGAAGCGGCCCAAGCCGCGGCAGCGGCGCAAGCCGAAGCCAAGGCCAAAGCGGCGGCACCCGCCGAAGTTGAAGCGCCGGCCGAGCAGGTCGCCGCCGAAGCTGAAAAGCGCGCCACGGCCGATGCTGGCAAGCGTGCGGCGGCCGATGCCGACAAGCGCGCTGTCGCTGCGGCGGAAGCGCGTGAAGTTGCCGCTCGCGAGGAAGCCACCAAGACCGAGGTCGAGCGCCAGAAAGCCGAGCAGGCTGCCTCCGACGCCCAAGCCGCTCGTGCCCGCGCCCGCAAGGCTGCCGAGGCCGAGGCCGCGGCCATCCGCGAAATGATGGCCGCGCCCAAGAAGGTGCTGACCGCCAAGCCGCCCGAGGGCACGCTGCACAAGCCTGCGGCCAAGGCCGAAGAAGCCAAGACCGTGGCCAAGCCGGCTCCGGCGGCGGCTAAGAAGGACGACAAGAAGCCGGCCGGCGCTGGCGGCGTCAAGGAAATCAAGTCGGGCAAGGTGGCGTCGAGCTGGTCGGAAGACCAGCAGAAGAAGCGCCAGCTCAAGACCCGCGGTGACGCTGGTGGTGGTGCGGGTGGCTGGCGCGGTGCCAAGGGCGGCCGGGGTCGCTCCGGCGGCCGGGGCGAAGCCGCTCCGCAAGTGCAGATGCCGACCGAAGCCATCGTGCGTGACGTGTCGGTGCCGGAAACCATCACCGTGGGCGATCTCGCCCACAAGATGGCAGTCAAGGCCACCGAAGTGATCAAGGTCCTGATGAAGATGGGCCAGATGGTCACCATCAACCAGATGCTGGACCAGGACACGGCGATGATTCTCGTCGAGGAAATGGGCCACAAGGCGATCGCCGCCAAGCTCGACGACCCGGAAGCGCTGCTCGCCGAAGTCGAAGCCGGCAGCACCGCCGAGCAAGTGCTCGAGCCGCGTCCTCCGGTCGTCACGATCATGGGTCACGTCGACCACGGCAAGACCTCGCTGCTCGACTACATCCGTCGCACCAAGGTGGCCTCGGGCGAAGCGGGCGGCATCACGCAGCACATTGGCGCCTATCACGTCGAGACGCCGCGTGGCATCGTCACCTTCCTCGATACCCCGGGTCACGAGGCCTTCACGGCCATGCGTGCTCGTGGCGCGAAGGCGACCGACATCGTGATTCTGGTGGTCGCGGCCGACGACGGCGTCATGCCGCAGACCAAGGAGGCGATTGCCCACGCCCAGGCGGCTGGTGTGCCGCTGGTGGTCGCGATGAACAAGATCGACAAGCCCGAAGCCAACCTCGAGCGCGTCAAGCAAGAACTGGTGTCGAACAATGTCCTGCCCGAGGAATACGGCGGCGAGGTGCCCTTCATCGGGGTGTCGGCGCGCACCGGCGAGGGCATCGACGATCTGCTTGAAAACGTCCTGCTTCAAGCCGAAGTGCTTGAGCTCAAGGCAGTCAAGGACGGCCCGGCCAAGGGCATCGTGATCGAATCGCGTCTCGACAAGGGGCGTGGTCCGGTGGCCACGGTACTGGTTCAGTCCGGCACCTTGAAGCGCGGCGACATCCTGCTCGCCGGTGCGGCTTTCGGTCGTGTCCGTGCGATGCTCGACGAAGCCGGCAAGCCCATCAACGAAGCGGGCCCCTCGATTCCGGTCGAGATCCAGGGTCTGTCGGATGTGCCGGCCGCGGGCGACGACATCATGGTGCTGGGCGACGAGCGCAAGGCGCGCGAAATCGCGCTGTTCCGTCAAGGCAAGTTCCGCGACGTCAAGCTCGCCCGTCAACAAGCCGCCAAGCTCGAGAACCTGTTCGAGAACGTGGGTGCTGGCGCTGCCCAGAGCCTGCCGCTGATCATCAAGTCCGATGTTCAGGGTTCGCAGGAAGCGCTGATCCACGCCTTGACCAAGCTCTCGACCGACGAGGTCAAGGTGCAGGTGGTCTATAGCCAGGTCGGTGGCATTTCCGAATCCGACGTCAACCTGGCGGTTGCGTCCAAGGCGGTCATCATCGGCTTTAACGTCCGTGCCGACGCACTGGCGCGTAAGCTGGCCGAAGCCAATGGCATCGACATCCGTTACTACAACATCATTTACGACGCGGTCGATGATGTGAAGGCAGCGATGTCGGGCATGTTGGCTCCGGAGCAGCGCGAGCTGATCCTGGGTATGGCCGAGATCCGCCAGATCATTCGCGTGCCGAAAATCGGCGCGGTGGCGGGTTGTATGGTCACCGAAGGTTTGGTCAAGCGCACCGCGAGCGCTCGTCTGCTGCGCGACAACGTGGTCATCTGGACCGGCGAGCTGTCCTCGCTCAAGCGGTTCAAGGACGACGTCAAGGAAGTCAAGAGCGGCTTTGAATGCGGTCTGTCGCTCAAGGGCTACGACGACATCAAGGAAGGCGACCAACTCGAAATCTTTGAAGTGCAGGAAGTCGCGCGGACGCTGTAAGGCAGGCGACCGTGCGCGCAAGACGGGGGCCTGCGGGCTCCCTTCTGCGTTTTCATCCCTGCCTCGCCGTGGCGCATTGTTGGCCCGCAAGAGATTCTGGAATCGACATGAAACCCAAGAAACCCGGTCGTGGTCTGCGCGTGGCAGACCAGATTCAGCGCGACCTTGCTGAACTTATCCCGCAGGAAGTGCGCGATCCGCGCGTCGGTCTCGTCACTCTCACAGGGTGCGAAGTCACGCCTGACTACGCTCACGCCAAGGTCTTCTTCACCGTGATCGGCTCCGAGCCCGAGGTCGCGGCGCAAGGCCTCAACGCGGCTGCGGGCCTGCTGCACAACCTGTTGTTCCGTCGGATCCGTATCCACACCGTTCCGCGTCTGCACTTCGTGCATGACGTCAGTGTCGAGCGCGGTTTCGCGATGGACCAGTTGATCAATTCGGCCATCGGCAAGACCGATCCGGCCTGACGCGGAGCGATGTAAATGGGTAAGCCGCGCGGCGACCGCGTCGATGGTGTTCTTCTGCTCGATAAATCGGGCGGAATGACCTCGAACCTCGCGCTGCAAAAGGCGCGGCGGCTTTTGAATGCGGCCAAGGCGGGGCACACCGGCACGCTTGACCCGATGGCGACCGGCTTGTTGCCGCTCACCTTCGGCGAAGCCACCAAGTTTTCCGCCGACCTGCTCGACGCCGACAAGGCTTACGAGGCGACGATCCAATTTGGCATCACCACCACCACCGGCGACGCCGAAGGTGAGGTGATCGAAGAGCGCCCCGTGGCGGTGACCGGCGAACAGCTGGAAGCGGCCATGGCGCAATTGCGCGGCACGATCGATCAGGTGCCGCCGATGTACTCGGCCTTGAAGCGTGACGGCAAGCCCCTGTACGAACTGGCGCGCGCCGGAATTGAAGTCGAGCGCGCCGCGCGCACGGTAACGATCCATCGCTTCGAGCTGATCGAGTTCCACGGCACGGTGGCGCGCGTGGCGGTCGATTGCAGCAAGGGCACGTATATCCGCGTGCTCGCCGAAGACCTCGGCCGCCTGCTCGGCTGCGGCGCTCATCTCACCGCGCTGCGTCGCACGCGGGTGGGCGAACTCACCCTTGACGGTGCGGTCACCCTTGACGCCCTGACCGAGATGCCGCTCGAAGAGCGTCGTGCGCCGCTGGCACCGGCCGATCGGCTGCTCGCCTCGCTGGCGCGCGCTGATCTCGATGAAACTCTCGCCGCTCGTTTGCGGCAAGGCCAGCGACTGGCCATTGAATGCCCCGAGCGCGGCCGTATCCGCGTCTACGGACCGAACCAAGAACTGCTGGGAACGGCGCTCGTCAACGAGCGCGGTGTCCTCGCCCCCGAACGACTGATTGCTTCCTAGGCCCAGACTATGACTCGCGCTCTTCGCAACATCGCCATCATTGCCCACGTCGACCACGGCAAGACCACTCTGGTCGACAAGCTCCTGCAACAAGCCGGTACCTACCGCGAGAACCAAGCGGTGACCGAGCGTGTGATGGACAGCAACGACCTTGAAAAAGAACGTGGCATCACGATTCTGGCCAAGAACTGCGCGGTTCAATACGAAGGCACCCACATCAACATCATCGACACTCCGGGCCACGCCGATTTCGGCGGCGAGGTCGAGCGCGTGTTGTCGATGGTTGATGGCGTTCTGCTGCTGGTCGATGCGGTCGAAGGCCCGATGCCGCAGACCCGCTTCGTCACCCGCAAGGCGCTGGCGCTGGGCTTGAAGCCGATCGTCGTGGTCAACAAGATCGACCGCCCGGGCGCGCGTCCGGACTGGGTGATCAACGCCACTTTCGACCTGTTCGACAAGCTGGGCGCGACCGAAGAACAGCTCGACTTCCCGGTGATCTACGCCTCGGCCTTGAACGGCTACGCCGGCACCACCGACAATGTTGAAGAGCTCAAGGCCACCGGCCACATGCGCGCCCTGTTCGACGCCGTGATCGAACACGTGCCGCAGCGTGAAGACGACGCCAATGGCCCGCTGCAATTCCAGATCTGCTCGCTCGACTACAACAGCTACGTCGGCAAGATCGGTATCGGCCGCATCACGCGCGGTCGTGTCCGTCCGATGCAGGACGTGATCTTCATGAACGGCCCCGACTCGGCTCCGGTCAAGGCCCGCATCAACCAGGTCCTGAAGTTCCAGGGTCTTGAGCGCACCCTGGTCGATGAAGCCCAGGCCGGCGACATCGTCCTGGTCAACGGCATCGAAGACCTGGTGATCGGCTCGACCATCTGCCAGGCCGACACTCCTGATGCGCTGCCGCTGCTCAAGGTCGATGAGCCGACCCTGACCATGAACTTTCAGGTCAACAACAGCCCGCTCGCCGGCCGCGAAGGCAAGTTCGTCACCAGCCGCCAGCTGCGCGAGCGCCTCGAGCGCGAACTCAAGAGCAACGTCGCGATGCGCATGCGCCAGACCGACGAAGAAACCGTGTTCGAAGTCGCTGGCCGGGGCGAACTGCACCTGACCATCCTGCTCGAGAACATGCGCCGCGAAGGCTATGAACTCGCCGTCTCGCGTCCGCGCGTGCTGTTCAAGGAAGTCGATGGCGAGCGCCTTGAGCCTTACGAAATGCTCACGGTTGATGTCGAAGAAGGTCACCAGGGTCCGGTGATGGAAGAGTTGGGCCGCCGCAAGGGCGACCTGCAGGACATGCAGCCCGACGGCAAGGGCCGCGTGCGCCTTGAGTACCGCATCCCCGCCCGAGGCCTGATCGGCTTCCAGGGCGAGTTCCTCACCATGACCCGCGGCACCGGTCTGATGAGCCACGTGTTTGATGATTACGGCCCCGTCAAGGCCGGCGAGATGGGCGAGCGCCGCAACGGCGTGCTGATCAGCCAGGACGATGGCGAAGCCGTGGCCTACGCGCTGTGGAAGCTGCAGGATCGCGGCCGCATGTTCGTCAGCCCTGGCGACAAGCTGTACGAAGGCATGCTCATCGGCATCCACTCGCGCGACAACGACCTGGTGGTCAACCCGATCAAGGGCAAGCAGCTCACCAACGTGCGCTCCTCGGGTACCGACGAAGCCGTTCGCCTGATCCCGCCGATCCAGATGACGCTCGAGTCGGCTGTCGAATTCATCGACGATGACGAACTGGTCGAGATCACGCCGCAGAACATCCGCCTGCGTAAGCGTCACCTCAAGGAACACGACCGCAAGCGCGCCAGCCGCGAAGGCTAAGTGACGGCGAGTCCGCTGGTGGACGAGCCGATATTTCTGAAGAAAACCGCAGCTTCCGGGCTGCGGTTTTTTTTCGTCCTCTGGCAGTGAGGGGCGATGGGGAAGTCGAGCTTGCCTGACTTAGCTGGTCTCGAGCGGACGCCGACGTGCCGCGGCTTCGTTGGCGACCAGAGCGGCGACGACCAAGGCGCCGCCGGTGAGCGTGGCGCTGGTGGGAACTTCGCCCGCGCCCAGCCAGGCCCATAGCGGGCCGAGCACGGTTTCAAGCAGGCCGAGCAAGGCGACCTCGGTCGCCGATAGGCGTTGCGCGGCCAAGACCATCAGCATGCAAGGCAGGCCGAGCTGAAAGACGCCGAGCACGGCTAGCAGAAACACATCGAGCAGATTGGCGTGAAAGCCCCCCATGCATACCAGGGCGAAGCCGGCTGACAGCGTGGCTCCGAGCATGACCGTTGGCACGAAATCGAACTGCTTGCCCCAGCGCTGCAAGGTGACGAGGTTGATCGCCGAACATAGCGGCACCAGAGCCGCGATCAACATACCGGTCACATCGTGCCCGGCGGGCCGAGCGCCGCTGGCTCCGGCGTGCGCGACCATCCAGGTCAGGCCGACGCTCGCGACCATCAGCGCGAGCCAGGTGCGAGTTGGGATGAGGGTCGAAAAAAGCAGTCGCGAGAGTACGGCCGTGGCCAGAGGGCCCAGCGCCGAGAGCACCAGCACGCGTGCCACGCTGGTGTAGGCGAGCGCGATCATGTACGCGGTGAACATTCCGGCCCAACAACAGGCTGACACGAGGCCTGGCACGCCGGCGTCGCGCAACCAGCGGCGCAGATCGAAGCCCTGGCGCGCGAGCATCACGAATACAAATAGGGCGGCAAACGCACTGCGCCAGAAGACGATCTCGAATTTGCCCTCGGCCATCAAGGTGGGCGAGAGGTAGCGGCTGACGACACCGGCGAGCGACCACAGCAACGCGACGATTGCCATTAACCCGACGGCGCGGGCGTGGGGGCCGAGCTGCGCGAGAAAAATCGAAAGACGGGAGCTGAGGCGGGCGATGGAATGGCGAAGCATAACGAGATAAGTGTGGCAGGGCAGAACGCTCGGCGGGCCGTCTGTGGGTCGCACGATATGGCCAAGGTCAAGCGATCTCGCGCCAGCTTGGCCGGTCGGTCGGCGAGCGCGGACGAGCGAGTCTGCCGGAGCTCGACCGGATCGCCAAGCACGGTCGCCTGCCAAGCGATGTCGGTTGCAGCGGGTGATGTCGAGGTTGGCTCGCGTCTGATCTCTGTGCGTTGTGACTGCGACCTTGGCCCTGCGCCGTAAGAGGTGGCGCTTGGGGCCCGCTTCGATAAGCTCGAGTATTCCTCTGTCTCGCCGGAGTCCACCATGCCTGTCGCAGCGCTGACTGAACTGCCGTCCGATCTGCCGCTCGTGCGGCGCTTGTCCACAGGCGAGCTGCTGCGATGCTTGGCGCGTGGCTTGAGTGACGTCGTCGCCGCGCCTGGGCCGGCGCTATTGCACGGAGCCGGGGTGGCGGGTTTCGGTTGGCTGATCCTGGCTCTGGGTCACAGCGGGTCGTGGTGGGTGCCCGGGGCTTTGTCGGGCTTTGTTCTGGTGGGGCCGATCCTTGCCACCGGCTTGTATGAAACCGCACGCTTGCGCGAACTTGGGCGCTGCCCGCAGGTGAGCGACGTGCTTGCCGTGTGGCGGCGTGGTACCCGGCCGCTGATTCGATTAGGACTTTTGCTCGCGGGTGTCGCGCTTGGCTGGATGGGCTTCTCGGCGCTGCTCTTCGGCCTATTCGTCAGCGTGCCTCTGACGCAGTCGCAGGCCTTTATTCGCTACGTGGTTCAAGGGCAGGGCGATCAGCTGTTTGCCCTGTGGACGGTGCTGGGCGGCTTGGGGGCGGCGCTGGTTTTTGCGCTGACAGTGGTCTCGGCGCCGTTGATGCTTGAACGCAAGATCGGTTTTAGACGAGCGCTTCTGACCAGCGTATGCGCGGTGGGCGACAATCCGTGGGTGATGGGCTTATGGGCGGCGCTGATCATGGCCGCCACCTGGGTCGGTATCGCCACCGCGATGCTCGGTTTCATTCTGGTTGTGCCGGTGGTGGGTTGCACCACCTGGCATGTCTACCGCGCGGTGATCGACGCGGGAAGTTTGCCGCTGCGGAACTGACCGGGCGGCGTGGATCGTGACGCATGGTGTTCGGCTATACGGAAGAGCAGATCGCCCATCTGGGTCTGACCTGGGGACTGGGCGGATTCATTGGCCTGATGCTCTTCATCATCTGGAGGCTCGCGCGCGAATCGCGGGCCGGGCGGCTCGGTACCTTCGTGCTGTTCTTTGTCCTCTCCTTCGGCATGCTGGGCTTTATCGCCAAGACCGTGATGCAGTGGTTCATGGAGTAGGGGGGGCCGCGCGGTGGTGGTGCGCGAGCAGGTAATCGCGCAGGACAGCGGCGTTGTTGTCGACTTCGTCCTTGGCGCCGTAAATCAGAGTGAGCCGGCCCTTGCGCGCCAGAGCGGTCAGTTGCGCCACGGCGCTGGGGTTGGCATCGAGTTCGGCGTGGTAGGCGCGCACGAAGTCGGCCAATCGGCCGGGGTCGTGGTGGAAGGCTTCACGCAACTCGGTCGAGGGCGAGATCTCCTTGGCCCATAAGTCGAGGTGGGCGTGCTCTTTCGAGATGCCGCGTGGCCACAGGCGATCAACCAGAATTCGCTGGCCGTCGTCGGCCGCCGCCGGTTCGTAAGCGCGCTTGATTTGGATGTCCATGGCATCTCCTCAGGTAACGCGCCACAGTAGCGAACCCGGCGTGCGGCGGGTGGCTCCGGTCCGCCCAGGGTGATGCCGCCGCCGCGCCCCAAGCTTTCCCGCGCAGCCCGCATGCCGGGTCTGGTCGATAATGCGCGGCTGCTTCCCTCTGCCGAACCTGCCGTGACCCCCTTGTCTCCCTGGCGTTTCTGTGTCGCCCCGATGCTCGACTGGAGCGATACCCACTGCCGTTACTTTCATCGGCAGCTCTCGCGTCACGCCCGTCTCTATACCGAGATGGTGACCACCGGTGCGCTGATCCACGGCAATATCGAGCGTCACCTCGATTTCGACAGCGCCGAACAGCCGGTCGCGCTGCAACTGGGTGGCTCCGATCCGGCCGACCTGGCGCATTGCGCCAAGCTTGGCAAGCAATGGGGGTACGACGAAATCAACCTCAACTGCGGTTGCCCCTCCGAGCGCGTGCAGCGCGGCTCCTTCGGTGCCTGCCTGATGGCCGAACCCAGGCTCGTGGCCGATGGCATGAAGGCGATGCAGGACGCGGTCGACATTCCCGTCACCGTCAAGCACCGCATCGGCATCGACAAGGTCGAGGACTACGCCTTCGTGCGCGACTTTGTCGGCACCTTGTTCGAGGTCGGCACCCGGGTCTTCATCGTTCACGCCCGCAACGCCTGGTTGAAGGGTTTGAGCCCGAAGGAAAACCGCGAAGTGCCGCCGCTGCGCTACGAGGTGGTGCACCAGCTAAAGCGCGACTTCCCCGCCGCCACCATCGTCTTGAATGGCGGCCTGACCGACCTTTCGCAGTCCGAGCGCGAGCTGGAACGGGTTGATGGCGTGATGCTCGGTCGCATCGCCTACCACGAGCCTTGGGTGCTGGCCGATGTCGATTCGCGCCTGTTCGGCGACGACTCTCGCCCGGTCACGCGCGAAGCCGTGATCGCCACCATGAGCGACTACCTTGAACGCGAAGCGAGCCACGGCGTGGCCTTGCGCGCCACGGCGCGCCACATGCATGGCTTGCTCACCGGCCTGGCGGGCGCGCGCACCTGGCGCCGCACCCTGAGCGACGCCCGCGCGATCGAGGCCGAAGGCGTCAACCTTTTGCGCGCGGCCTACGCCGCCGCTGGCTGGGCCGACAACGATGACACCCCGCGTTCGCTCGCCGACGATTGAGGCCGGTTGTTGCCAGTTCAAACGCGGCCCTTCAGGGCGCTTCTCAAAACCTCCCCGCGCTGAGGCCAGCGCCGTGGCAGGATGTCGAGCATGAAACGGACCCCAGCGAAGCCCTCGAAGTTCTGGCGCGTAGCGCCGCCGACAGATCTGTTTTTGACGGAGCAGCGCGCAGCCAAGCTCGACGGCTTCGTGGGCCAGCTCGCGGCCATCAATGAGT
>JAVVWR010000039.1:0-3024 GCA_036652035.1 Burkholderiaceae bacterium
CAAGGGGCCGGCCGGCGTCGGCAGCGCTTCGAGCGGCAACAAGGCATAAGCGCCATCGGGCGCGAACACGATCCGGCGGCCGGCCGCGATGTGTGGCGCGAGCGGTGCGGTGATGGCCGCGGCGATTTGCTGCAAGGCTTGCGGATCGCGGATTCGAGTCACCGGGCCGGGCGGACGAATCGGGTTTTCGACCAGCGTGCCGCTGGCCAGCCGCCACAGGCGGTCGGGCTCGGTCTTGCCGCCGAGCGCTCGCCGCGCGGCGGCCACCAGCGGTCCGGCCGCACCCAATCGGCTTTCGTGAGCGGTCACGCCGGAGCGGGAGCGAACCAATACCAGCAAGGCATCGCCGTCGGCGACCAGGTGAACGAAAACCTCGTCGGCGGCGGGCTCGGGCAGCGTTGGTGAAACGCGGGCGGCTGCCTGCTGGTGCGCGAGGCGGGCGAGGGCGGCATCGGCCACGCGCCCTCTCATGCCAGCGCGGCTGCGCTCGACGCGATGGCGCGCAGCCGCACGGCGATCGGCCCGCGCGGTGTGGCGCGAGCCTGGGCGCGCGGCTGGCAGTCGCCGCAGCGCGGGCTGGAAACGGTGATGGGAGGTCTCGCCGCCGACGCCTGGATCGACTACCAGACCGTGCCGCTGTGGAGCGAGCCGGGGCTGGATTGGTGCGGGCAGCCCACCGCCACGGTCGGCTGCCCAGCGCGCGGCGCGCTGGGAGTGGCGCACGACGCCCGGCGCTGGAGCGAGGCCGCGGCGGCTTTTACGGCTGAGCGTCGTGCTTGGGGCGGGTCAGCCGAGCCCTAACCCTGCCAGTCGCTCAGGGTGTGATTGACGTCGTCCTCGTGCTTGGGGTGGGCCGAACGGGTCGGCGTTCCCACCACGATCCAGGCCAGCAGCGTTTCACCTTCGCCGCAAAAAGCGGATTCGACCTCGGCATCGCGCACCGATGCGCCACTCAGCACCTTGGCGCCATAGCCCATCAAGTGCAGGGCGTTGAGAAAATTCATCAGACCCGAGCCGACGCAAAGCCATTGCTCGAGCACCGGAATGTCGGCCACGCCCTCCTGCGGCCGCCCCACCAACGCCAGCAACGCCGGGCCGTTGTGGGCGCGGCTGCGGGCCTGCTCGATCTCCTGCGGGCTGCGGCCACGGCGCTCGGCGCCGAGCGCAAACAACGCGCCCAGACGATCGCGCTGGCGGGCGTCGATGCGGACAAAGCGGAACGGCTTGAGGCCGCCGTGGTCGGGCGCGCGCAGGGCGATCCGGACCGCATTGATCAATTCGTCACGGCTCGGCGCGGGCTCGGTCAGGTACTTGGGGCCGACGGAGTAGCGCAGGGCAAGGTGATCGAGTACGTCGGCGGGACTCGGGGCGTGGGGCACGTTGGGGTCTCCTGGCGGGGCGGCTGCGCTGGCGTCCAAGGGCGGGCGCAGCGACCCGGTTTACGGTGGCGCCGAGTTTGCACCAAGTCGCCACCGTGAGTCCGCAATCGATCCCGATTCCCTCATTGCCGGCGGGAAAATCCCGCGCAGGGAGGGGCGGATCAAACGAGTTTGAAAACCCGGCCCGATTCGGCCCGCCGGCTCGCCTGTTGCTTGAGGCTGGCGGCGGCGCTCTCATCGACCCTCGGTCGATAAGTCGGCGAAAAGCGCGTGGGCGACAGAGCCTGCGAACCCCGTGGGGGACTGGCGCAAGAGTGATGGCGGGCGCGTGTTGCCGGTCGCAAGAATCGGGTGGCGACAGCTTGGGCGGCAGGCACAATGCCGGCATGAAACCGCGCGATGTCTCCGACCTGATCCTGCTCGGCGCCTTGTGGGGCGCTTCCTTTCTGTTCATGCGGGTGGCCGCGCCGGCGTTCGGTCCGGTGGCCCTGATCGCGGTACGGGTCGGTTTGGCCGCCCTGTTGCTCGCGCCGGTGTTGATGTGGCGCGGGCAACAGGGCGCGGCGCGAAAGCATTGGCGGGCGATTGCCGCGGTTGGCATTGCCAACTCGGCCGTTCCCTTTGTTCTGTTCGCTTATTCGACCCTCACCCTGACCGCGGGCATGGCGGCGATCCTCAATGCCACGGCACCGATGTGGACCGCGCTCATCGCCTGGTGGTGGCTGGGCGACCGCTTGCCGCGGGCCCGCATCGCGGGTCTGCTGATCGGAATGGCCGGCGTGGTGGTGCTGGTGTCGGACCGGATTGGCGTGCGCGGTGACGGTCAGGCTGCCTTGCTGGCAATTGGTGCCGGCCTGGGCGCCACGCTTTGTTATGGCATGGCCGCCAATCTGACGCGCCGTTTTCTGGTCGGGGTGCCGGCGCTCGCCATTACCACCGGCAGCCTGGTGGCCGCGACCATCGCTCTGGCGCCCTTTGCGCTCATGGCCTGGCCGGCGACGCCTCCGGCGGCGAGCGACTGGGCGGCGGCGATGGCCCTGGGTGTCCTGTGCACGGCGCTCGCGTATCTGCTGTATTTCCGCTTGATCGCTCGGGTTGGCGCGACCGGGGCGATCAGCGTGACCTTCCTCATTCCCCTGTTTGCCGTGGTGTGGGGGGCGGTGTTTCTGGGGGAAGGCCTGTCGGCCAGCATGATCGTGGGCGGCCTCGTGGTGCTGGCGGGCACGGCACTGTCGTCCGGGTTTGTGCGGTGGCCGCCTGCGCGTGCGCCCTAGAATCGGGGCATGAAAAAGATCTGGGACCTCTCGCCCGCCGTCTCGCCCGCCACGCCGGTCTTTCCGGGCGACACGCCGTATTCGTTGCGCTGGATCTGGCAGATGGGGCCGGACTGCCCGGTCAATGTGTCGGAGATCCGGCTCTCGCCGCACACCGGCGCTCATGCCGACGCACCGCTGCACTACGACCCGGCCGGCGCCGGCATCGGCGAAGTGGGGCTGGATGCTTACCTCGGCCCGTGCCGGGTGATCCACGCCATCGGGCTTGGCGCCTTGATCGAGCCCGAGCATCTGCGTCACGCCATGGCCGGTCTGCCGGCGCGGGTTTTGGTGCGCACTTACGCCAAGGCGCCGGTGGATGAGTGGGATCC
>JAVVWR010000039.1:3124-7609 GCA_036652035.1 Burkholderiaceae bacterium
GGCGCCTTGCCGCGCGCCACCGCCGCCCGCGTGGCCGAGGTGGTCAAGCAACAGTGGGGGCAGGGGCTGATCCGCTCGTGGAACAGCGCGGGCTGGATGGAGCTGCCGCAGCGGGTGGGCGACAAGATCGGCCAGCTGATCGGCGCGGCCCCCGGCGAGACCGTGTGCGCCGACTCGACCTCGGTCAACCTCTTCAAGGTGCTGGCGGTGGCGCTTGCGATCCAGTCGCGCGGCGAGCGGGTGCGGATCGTGAGCGAGCGCGACAACTTTCCGACCGATCTCTACATGGCACAAGGCCTCACTCAGTTGCGGGGAGCGGGTGAGCTGCATCTGGTCGATGGACCCGCGGGCATCGCCGCGGCGCTCGACGCTCGCTGCGCGGTGTTGATGCTCACGCATGTGAACTACCGCACCGGCCGCATGCACGAGATGGAGCGGATCACTCGCGCCGCCCACGCCGCGGGGGCGCTCGTGATCTGGGATCTGGCGCATTCGGCGGGCGCGGTCGAGCTTGATCTCAACGCCGCCGGCGCCGACTTTGCGGTCGGCTGCGGCTACAAGTATCTGAACGGCGGGCCGGGTGCGCCGGCCTTCGTGTGGGTGGCGGCGCGCCATCAGGCGGGCTTTTCTCAGCCGCTCTCGGGCTGGCTTGGCCACGCCGCTCCCTTCGAGTTCGATCCGGCGTATCGGCCCGCGGCCGGCGTGGCGCGCTACCTTGCCGGCACGCCCTCGGTGGTGGCGATGAGCGCGCTCGAGGTCGGGGTCGATGTCGTGCTCGCCGCCGGCATGTCCGCCTTGCGCGCCAAGTCGGTGGCGCTGACCGAACTCTTTAGCGCTCTCGTTGCCGAGCGCTGCGCCGGCCTGGGTCTGACTCTGGTCAGCCCGAGCCAAGCCAGCCAGCGCGGCAGCCAGGTCTGCCTGTCTCACGCCGACGCCTACCCCGTGATGCAGGCCTTGATCGCCCGCGGCGTGATTGGCGACTTCCGCGCGCCCGACGTGTTGCGATTCGGTTTTGCTCCGCTCTACAACGGCTTTGCCGAGGCGTGGGACGCGGTCGAGGCGCTGCGCGAGGTGCTCGCCTCTCGCCACTGGGATGCGCCGCAGTTCAGGCAACGCGCGGCGGTGACCTGATGGCCCCGACCCTGAACGACCAACACCCCAGCCCCGCCCCTGATCCCGCCACTGACGGCGCGCAGAGGGATCGCGCCGGGACCATGAGCTATGGCGACTACCTCGGGCTAGCCGCCATTCTCTCGGCGCAGCACCCGCGCTCGCCCGACCCCAACGAGCTGCTCTTTATCGTCCAGCATCAGACCAGCGAGTTGTGGATGAAGCTCGCGCTGCACGAGCTGCGGCGTGCGCGTGATGCCGTGCGCGCCGATGAGTTGGCGCCGGCTTTCAAGATGCTGGCGCGGGTGTCTCGCGTGATGGAGCAACTGGTCCATGCCTGGGCGGTGCTCGCCACCATGACGCCCTCGGAATACAGCGCGATCCGGCCTTACCTTGGCAGCTCATCGGGTTTTCAGAGCTGGCAATACCGCGAGATCGAATTCCTGTTGGGCAACAAGAATCCGGCGCTGCTGCGGCTCCACGCGCACGAGCCGGCGATTCGCGCCGAGGTCGCGCGAGCGCTGGCCGAGCCCTCGCTCTACGACGACGTGGTGGCCTTGCTGGCGCGCCGCGGCTTTGCCATCGACCCGGCGGTTACCGGACGCGATGTGGCTCAACCGTGGACGTATGCCGAGTCGGTCGAGGCCGCCTGGCTTGCGGTCTACCGCGATCCCGCTTCGAACTGGGAGCTCTACGAGATGGCCGAGGAACTGGTCGATCTTGAAGACGCGTTCCGCCAGTGGCGCTTCCGGCATGTCACCACGGTCGAGCGCATCATCGGCTTCAAGCCTGGCACCGGCGGCACCCAGGGCGTGGCCTATCTGCGCCGCATGCTCGACGTGGTCTTGTTCCCCGAGCTGTGGCAGGTCAGAACCGATCTGTGAGCCGCCCGACTTCACTCAGGATGTTTTCATGAAGCCCGAACGAATCCGCCTCGACGGCATTCCGCTTGTCCATGCCTTCGAGCGCGAGGCCTTGATCCGCTTTGCCCACTGCGACCCGGCGGGCATGGTCTTTTATCCGCAGTACCTCGTGATCCTCAACGGACTGATCGAGGACTGGGTGACCGAGGCCCTGGGCATCGGCTATGGCGATCTGATCGGCCAACGCCGCATCGGTCTGCCGACCGTGAGCCTGCAGTGCGAGTTTCTCGGCCCCTCGCTCTTGGGCGAGACCTGCCAATTCGGTCTGAGCGTCGAGCACCTGGGTGACAGCTCGATCCAGCTGGCGCTGGGCGTTCGCCGTGGCGATGAGCTGCGTCTGCGGATGCGGCAATCGCTGGTGGTGACCTCGCTTGATATCCACCGGCCGATCCCGATCCCGGCCGATTTCCGCGCGGCCGCCGAGCCGTTTCTGGTGCCGGCGGTGTGATCGCTGCCGGCTTCCATTTCCACCTGCTCCACCACGAGGTTTCTTGATGTCGAAGTCAACTGCCCGCTTTCAGTGGGACGACCCGCTTGCCCTGGATTCGCAACTGAGCGAAGACGAACGCATGGTGCGCGACGCCGCGCACGCCTATGCGCAGGACAAGCTCGCGCCGCGCGTGCTCGAGGCCTTTCGGCAGGAGTCGACCGACCCCGCGATCTTTCGCGAGATGGGCGAACTCGGCCTGCTCGGCGCGACCCTTCCCGTTGAGTACGGCGGGGCGGGGCTCAACTACGTGGCCTACGGGCTGATCGCGCGCGAAGTCGAGCGGGTCGACTCCGGTTACCGCTCGATGATGAGCGTGCAGAGCTCGCTCGTGATGGTGCCGATCCATGAATTCGGTAGCGAAGAGCAGCGCCGCAAGTATTTGCCCAAGCTCGCGAGTGGCGAATGGATCGGCTGCTTTGGCCTGACCGAACCCAACCACGGATCGGACCCTGGCAGCCTGGCCACTCGAGCGAGAAAAGTCGCGGGCGGCTACCAGCTCTCGGGCGCCAAGATGTGGATCACCAACAGCCCGATCGCCGACGTGTTCGTGGTCTGGGCCAAGGATGACGAAGGCGCGATCCGCGGCTTCATTCTGGAGCGCGGCATGAAGGGGCTGTCGGCGCCGGTGATCCACGGCAAGGTCGGTCTGCGCGCGAGCATCACCGGCGAGATCGTGATGGACGAGGTGTTCGTTCCCGAGGAAAACGCCTTTCCCGAGGTGCGCGGTTTGAAGGGGCCGTTTACCTGCTTGAACAGCGCCCGCTACGGCATTGCCTGGGGCGCGCTGGGCGCGGCCGAGAGCTGCTGGTTCACCGCCCGCCAATACGTGATCGACCGCCAGCAATTCGGCCGTCCGCTCGCGGCCAACCAGCTGATCCAGAAAAAGCTCGCCGACATGCAGACCGAGATCACGCTCGCCCTGCAAGGCTGCCTGCGCCTGGGCCGGATGAAGGACGATGGCACGGCCGCGGTCGAGATCACCAGCCTCATGAAGCGCAACAGCTGCGGCAAATCGCTAGCGATCGCGCGCGCCGCGCGCGACATGCTGGGCGGCAATGGCATCAGCGACGAGTTCGGCATTGCCCGTCACCTGGTCAATCTGGAAGTGGTCAACACCTACGAAGGCACCCACGACATCCACGCCTTGATCCTGGGCCGGGCGCAGACCGGGATTCAGGCTTTCTTCTGATGCCGATGGCGCCGATCGAGTTCGACACGCCCCGCCTGCGGCTGCGCCGCCCGCGGGCGGGCGACCGCGATCGTTTCGCCGCGATCAACGCCGATGCGCGGGTGATGGAGTTCTTCCCGGCGCCGCTCTCGCGGCTCGAGAGCGACGCCCTGGCCGGGCGCATCGAAGCCAGTTTCGATGCCCAGGGATGGGGCTTGTGGGCGGTCGAGAGCCAGGCGAGTGGCGAGTTCATCGGCTGTGTGGGGCTGGCGGTGCCGCGCGCCGATCTGCCGTTTTCTCCCTGCGTCGAGATTGGCTGGCGCCTGGCTTACGAGCACTGGGGCCAGGGCCTGGCGAGCGAGGCGGCGCGCGGCGCGTTGACCATCGGCTTCGAGACGCTGGGTTTGACCGAGATCGTGTCTTTCACCGCACGGATCAACCGCCGCTCGCGTGCCGTGATGGAGCGGATCGGCATGGTCGATGCGGGGGAAGATTTCGATCACCCCGCACTGGCTGAGGATAGTGCCCTGCGGCGCCATTGCCTCTACCGGATTGCGCGCCAAGCGTGGGCGGAGCGCCCACGGCCCCGGGCTGGCCAGTGCGCTTAAGTGGGGGATTCGAGGGCTGCGGCTGGGGCGTTGCCATCAAGTTTTCGTCGTTTTTGCCGTAGGCAATTTCAAATGGGTTTATGCCGCGCCTCGGTTTTCACCCCCGCCGACCGGCGATACCGACTCTGAATGCCCCGCCCGAAACCCGTTGTTGATGCAATGACTGCTCGCGCCGCTCACTCTGCG
>JAVVWR010000039.1:7709-30486 GCA_036652035.1 Burkholderiaceae bacterium
GCCCCGCCCGAAACCCGTTGTTGATGCAATGACTGCTCGCGCCGCTCACTCTGCGAGCGCGGGGGTCCCTCTGCCGGGACAGGGGATGGCCAGGCTCATCACCGTGCTGGCCGACATGACCAGCCAGCGCGACCGCCATGCGCTGGAGATTGCGGTGGTCGATGTCATGTTTCATCTGATCGGCGCGCGTCGGGTCCATTTGTGGCGGGTGATCGAACACTGCACGGGCAAACGGGTCTGTCTGCTCGCCGGGATCGGCGATGGGCCGGGGGTGACGATGAACGATCCAGGGCTCGACGCGGCCGACTGGCCGCGGCTCTCGGACATGCCGGAGCTTGCCGCCTGCCATGGCCGCGCGTGAAACGCTGAGCCTGACTGCGGCCGATAGCGGCTTGCACCGTCACTACTTTCCGCTGGCGGCGCAGACGGAGTCGGTCTCGATCTTGGCGGTCGATCTTGAGCGCTCGCTCAGTTCTTGCGATGGGCAGTTGATCGAGGGTTTTCTGCGTATCTATCGCAACCATCTTGATCTACTCGACTACGGCGAGCACGACACGCTCACCGGCCTGCTCAACCGCAAGCCGTTTGCGCAGATCTTCGCGCAGCGCACGGCGCCACCGACGCGTAAGGCGGCGCGCAAGGTGCAGTTCATCGGTGACGCGCGCAAGCCGGTGGCGGGGGCGAGCGAGTGGTTGGCGATCATCGACATCGACCACTTCAAGCGCATCAACGACCGCTTTGGCCATGTGTTTGGCGACGAGGTCCTGCTGCTGCTGGCGCGCTTGATGAAAGCTTCGTTCCGCTCGTGCGACACCTTGTTCCGTCTCGGTGGCGAGGAGTTTGCCGTGCTGCTCTCGGGTGCCGACGCGAGCGGCGCGCAGACCGCGTTTGAGCACTTTCGCGAGCGCGTCGCGGCCTACGCTTTTCCTCAGGTCAAGGGCGTGACGGTGAGCGTTGGCTATGGCCGCGCGACCCGCGCCGCTGGAGCCATGGCCGCTTACGAGCAGGCTGACGCCGCGCTCTATTACGCCAAGGAACACGGCCGCAACCGCACCTGCAACTTCGAGTCGCTGATCGCCCAGGGCGACCTCAAGATGAAACGGGCGAGCGGCGAGATCGAGATTTTCTAGGGCAGCGCTGGCGTCGGTCCGGGGGCGAAGCGCTGGCCCTGGCGGCGCGCAACCCGCAGCGCGCCTCGCCGCCGCGACACCAGCGCGCTGCCGGATCGCCCAAGATGTCCGGCGTGAGCGTATGCACGACAAGCGGCCAGCCGCGAAGGCCGCCCAGCCCTCGACAAGTAAAGAAATCCTTCACCGCTTGTCGGTGTTTTTTACATGCTCAGCTTGGCGAGACGGCAGTCAAGCGGCTTTCCTAATTGGGATCAGAGGGATGCGTTGCGTGGCACGCATCGTGCTTTTTCAACCAGGTTTTCGATTGACCAGGAAGAAGGCCTGAAGCCGGGTGCCTGGAAATACGGTGCCGGCCTATCGCCGGCAAAAACCTGGAGACAACCCGTTCATGTTCAAGCAAACCTTGTGTGCGCTCGCCTTGGCCGCCACAGCTGCAACGGCACAGGCAGGGCTTTTGCTGCAGGAAGACTTCAATAATGTTGAAGCTCTGACCTCGTCCGGTTGGGTCTCGAGCAACGTGAGTGCGTCGATGGGGACGACGAACTGGTTTCAGGGCGACCAGAACCAATTTCAGTCTCAGGCCGGTGCACCGCAGGCTTACGTCGCCGCCAACTTCAACAATGCCGCCGCCGGTGGACGGATCAGCAACTGGCTGATCACGCCCCAATTTTCGACTGCGACCAATGTCTTGATCAGTTTCTGGGCGCGCGCGGCGGCGGATCTGGGTTTTAGCGACTGGCTGGCCTTTGGCACCAGTACCGGCGGCAGCGCCCTGAACGACTTCACGCTCGGCGCAGCCGCGGCCGTGCCAAGCGAGGTCTGGACCCAGTACTTCGTGATGATCGACGCTCGCGGTGCCGACACGAGCGCGCGCTTTGCGATCCAGTATTCGGGCGACGCCGATTCGTCCAACTACGTTGGCCTCGACACCCTCGCCATCAAGAGCGTTCCCGAGCCGGCCGGACTGCTGCTGCTGGGAGCGGGATTGTTCGGTCTGGCCGCGTTGCGCGCCAGGAAAAAGGCGTAAGCCGCACCGCGGCTTCTGGCCGAGCCCGCTGGGCCAGCGAGTCGCGGCACTCAAGGTTGCAGCCTCCTTAGGAGACCACCATGCTTCAAGGCAACAAGCCCGTCGGGCGTTCCTCGTGTGTTGTTGGTATCGGATTGGTGTTGGCGGGCCTCCTGGCCATGGCTGGAGCGGCGTCGGCTCAGGACCGGGAGTCGCCCGCGGCGTTGGCGGGCGGCGTGGAATCGACCGCGTCGATGACGGTCGTGCGCGACGCGGAAACCGGCCAGTTGCGGGCGCCGACCGCGGCCGAGTTGCAGACTCTGAATCAGGGAGCGGCACGCGCTCGCAGCCTGTCGCGCATGGCACCGGCGACGCCGTTGCAGAAATTCCACAGCGGCGGTGCGCGTGGCGCGCGTCTGACCGATGAGTTCCTGAGTGCGGCGCTCGCCGTGCGTCAGGCCGATGGCGGCCTGGATCGCCAGTGTTTCGATTCGCACGATCACGCCAGCGACGCAGCGCGTGCCCCGGCGCAAGCCAATTCCACCGTTCGCTCGGTCAAGGAGTAAGCGATGCACCGCAACCGTGTTTCCTGGCCCCGGCTGACGCGCGCCCTGGTCGCCGCCTGCGCGCTGATGAGCCTGGGCGCCCAGGCCGCCACGATCGTGATCCAGAGCCGCGATCCGGCCGGCGTCGGCTTCAACGATCCGACCCCGGTCGCTCCCGTGGGCGGCAACCCGGGCGTGACCCTGGGGCAGCAGCGTTTCAACGTGTATCGCTATGTCGCCGACATCTGGGAGCAGAACCTCCAGAGCAATGTCGTCATTACCGTCAGCGCCGGCTGGGAGCCGCTGACCTGCACCGCCAATTCCGCTGTGCTCGGCAGTGCCGGCGCGTGGAACATCTGGCGTGACTTCACCGGATCGAAGCCGGGCACCTGGTATCCGCAGGCGCTCGCCAACAAGCTCTTTGGCGCCAACCTGAGCGCCAACGTGCCGGACGATGGCAGCGGCTACGGCAACGTGGACATCAAGACCCAGTTCAACATCAACCTGGGCCAGCCGGATTGCCTCGCCGGCTCGCCCTTTTATCTGGGGCTCGACGGCCAGGCCGGCGGCCAGGTCAACTTTGTCGAGACCTTGCTGCACGAACTCGGCCACGGCCTGGGCTTTTCGGTGCTGACGGTCCAGACCGCGACCGGCAAGCGGCTCAACGCCGAGGGGACCGCCTATGCCGAGGTGGGCCTGCCGAGCGTCTGGGAAGCCCATATGTACGACAACACGCAGGGCAAGACCTGGCTGGCGATGAGCAATGCCGAGCGTCAGGCCTCGGCGGTCAACCCGCTGCGGCTGGCGTGGACCGGCGCCAACGCGGTGGCCGGTGCCAGCCTGCTGACCCAGTTGCCGGTCATCAACGTGGTCTCGCCGCAGCCGGGGGTCTCCAGCGCCATTGACTACAACCCCTCAGCCTTCGGGCCGGCGATTGCCACGCCCGGGGCCCTGGGCATCCTGGCGCTGATCGCGCCCCAGGCGGGCGAGGCCGGACCGGGCTGCAGCCCCTTTAACGCGGCCAATGCGGCGGCGGTCAAGCGGCGCGTTCCGATCATCAGCCGTGGCGGCTGCACCTTTGCCACCAAGGTCAAGAACGCCCAGAACGCGGGTGCGGTCGGTGCGGTGCTGGCCAATAACGTGGCGGGAGGCTTTGCGCCGGGCGGCTCGGATCCGACGATCACGATCGCCTCGGGCGGGGTGTCGCTGGCCGACGGCACCCGGCTCAAAGCCGCGGTGAGTGGCGCCTTGATCTACGGGTCGCGCAGCCGGCCCGGGACCGTCACCGCGTCGTGGAGTTCGGACCCGGTGCGCCGTGCCGGTGCCGACCTGGCGGGCCGGCCTCTGCTCTACACGCCGGCCACCTTGGCGCCGGGGTCGTCGGTGTCGCACTGGGATGTCACGGCGTCGCCCAACCTGTTGATGGAACCCAACATCAATGCGGACCTGGGCATCGTCCTCGACGCACCCAAGGATCTGACCCTGCCCTTGCTCAAGGACATGGGTTGGTGAGGGCCGCGCATGGCCCGGGGCTTCGGTCCCGGGTCAGGCCTTGCGGCGAGTTCGCCAGGGGCGGATTCGCCGCAAGCGCTCGGTTCCCCCGCGGCTTATGCGCCGCGCGCGAGCGGTTTGAGCTGGACTGTCCGGCCCCATAGGCGCGTCGCCACGGCGGCGGTCGCCTCCGAACTGTCGCTGGCCCAGAATTCCTCGCGGCCGGGGCGCTCGTCGCTGGCGAGCGCATGCGCCGCAGCCAGTCGGTGCTGAAGCACGCGGGCCACCGCGGCACCGGGTTCGATCAGCTTGACCCGGGGCCCCGCGACTTGAGCAATGACTTCGCTCAGGAAAGGGTAATGGGTGCAGCCCAGCACCAGCGTGTCGGCGCCTTGCGCGAGCAGCGGCTCGACGTAGCGGCGCACCAGGGCCACGGTTTCCACGCTCGTCATGTCGCCCGCCTCGACCCGCTCGACCCAGCCGGGGCAGGGCTGACGCAACAAGGTCGCCTGCGTCGAAAAGCGTGCGGCCAGGCGCTGGTACTTCTCGCTCGCCAAGGTGCGGGTGGTGGCGAGCACGCCCACCACGTGCGACTCGCTGGTTGCGCTGGCCGGCTTCACCGCGGGCTCGATTCCGATCACGGGCAGGGTGATCCGCGCGCGCAGTGCCGCGATCGCCACCGCGGTGGCGGTATTGCACGCGACCACGATCGCCTTGGCGCCGCGCTGGATCAGAAAGTCGGCAATCGCGATCGAGCGCTCGGTGATGAAGGCTTCGCTGCGGTCGCCGTAAGGCGCGTTGGCCGAGTCGGCGACATAGACCAGGTGTTCGTGCGGCAGGGCGGCGCGAATCGCGCGCAGCACCGACAGGCCGCCCAGGCCCGAGTCAAATACACCGATCGAGGCGTGGGGAGTGCCGGGCATGTCAGTGCGACTCACCGCGGTCTGCCACGGCGGGGGCGCCATTCGCTCACCACCACCGCGAGCACGATCAAGGCGCCGCCCAAAAGACCGAGCGGTCCCAGGCGTTCGCCGGCGATGCGGCCGAACACGCCGGCCCACACCGGCTCGAGCGCGTAGATCAGGGTCGCGCGGGTCGCGCTCACGGTGCGCTGGGCCCAGTTGATCGCGAGCTGGATAAAGGCGAGCGCGGCGGCCAGCGCAGTGATCGAGACCAGCAGGCCGGGCGTGAACCGGGGCGTGGCTTCGCCCGAGAGCGTTGCGCCCGCCGTGGCGAGAACCGCGACCACGCTCATCTGCACCAGGGTCAGCCGGGCCGGGTTGCAGTGACGGGCGTAGTGGCTCACGAGCAGGATCTCGGCCGCGATCGCCACCGCACTGACCACGGTCAGCCATTCGCCCGTGCCGTTGGCCAGGCTCAGCTCGAAGGGATTGGCGAGCAGGATCATGCCGCCAAAGGCCAGGGCAATGCCGACCCAGGCCGCGGCCTGCGGTTTGTGCCGCAGGAACAGGAACTGCAGCAGCGGCACAAAGGGAACGTAGAGCGCGGTGAGAAAGGCCGAGGTGCTGCTGGGAATGAACTGCAGGCCGGCGGTCTGCAAGGTGTAGCCCAGGAACAGCGAGACACCGATCAAGCTGCCTGCCACCCACTCGGTGCGCGTGATGTGCAGCGCGCGTCCGCGCAGATAGAGCGCGAAAAACAGCGCCGCCAGGCCAAAGCGCATCGCCACCAGGTGAAAGGGCTCGGTCCACTGCAGGGCGAACTGGAGCAGCAGGAAAGTGGCGCCCCAGATCATCGTGATGAAGACGAGGATCGCTTCCGGAAAGCGCGGGTGGCGCGTCGCGAAGGCGGGGGTCGCGGTCGGGGCGTGAGAGGACATCGGTCAAGGCAGCACGGCGTGCTGGCGCGCGCCGTGACAGAGGTTTCAGAGGCGTGACTGCCAGTCGATTGGATCAAATCCGACGGTGATGGCGCCGTCGGCCCATTCGACCACCGGGCGCTTGATCACGCTCGCCTGAGCCAGCATCAAAGCCCGCGCGCTCGTGGCATTGACCACCGTCGCGCGGTCGGCTTCGGCCAGCTTGCGCCAGGTCGTGCCCTGGCGGTTGAGCAGAGCCTCCCAGCCCCGCGCGGCGATCCAGGCATCGAGCCGCGCGGCGGGAACGCCTTGCTTCTTGAAGTCGTGGAAGACGGCATCGACCGCGTGCTCGGCCAGCCAGGCGCGGGCGCGCTTGACCGTGTCGCAGTTGGGAATGCCGTAGACGGTGAGGCTCATGGCGCCGGTCTCAGAAGCGCTCGTCGTCGCGCAGATAACGCCACTTGCCAACCGGCAGGTCGCCCAGCACCACGCGGCCGATGCGAACGCGTTTCAAGCGCAGCACCTTGAGGCCGACCGCTTCGCACATGCGGCGGATCTGACGCTTCTTGCCCTCCTTGAGGATGAACAAGAGCTGGTCGTCGTTGATCCACTCGACGCGGGCGCGCTTGAGCTTCTCGCCATCGAGCTCCATCCCGGAGCGCAGCAGTTCGAGCGAGGCGGGCGAGAGCTGATTGTTCGGGTTCTTCATCGCCACCCGCACCATGTATTCCTTCTCGATCTCGCTGTCCTGGCCGATCAGCTGCTTGGCGACGCGCCCGTCCTGCGTGAGGATCAGCATGCCGACCGAGTCGATGTCGAGCCGGCCCGCGGGGACGAGGCTGGTCAGGTGGCTGCGCTGAAAGCGCACGCCGGACGGATCTTCGCGCCACTGGTTGTCGGGCGTGACCAGAACGCGTGCCGGTTCGTAGCCGTCCTCGGCCTGGCCGCTGACATAGCCCACTGGCTTGTTGAGAACGATGGTGACCAGACCCGCCTGCTGCTGGCGCGCCTGCGGATCGAGCGTGATCTTCTGGCTCGGCATCACGCGGGTGCCGAGTTCGCTCACGACCTGGCCATCGACGCTGACCCAGCCTTTGGCGATCCATTCATCGGCTTCGCGGCGCGAGGCCATGCCGAGTTCACTCATCAGCTTGGAGAGTCGGACTCCCAGCGTTTGTTCGGTGATGTTGCGCACCGGGCGCGCGCTCGGGTTGCGCGAAGCCACCGGCCGGCCATAAGGGGTGCCGGTGCGGGACGGTTTGCCGGTGGGGCGGGCGCCCGGCGACTTGCGAGCGGGTGATGCGGGGCGGGGTCTGCTGATAGCCATGAGCGTTTCTCCAACGTGTCAGATGCGATTGGAACACGGCTCGGGGCCGCGCCGCGAATGCGGAAGGGATTCAGTGCGATCGAGCGGCGCGTGGCGCGAGATTGGCGGCGGCGCCTGGGTGTATTCCCTTGTGTTGCGGCGGAGGCGGGATCTTTGCCTCCGGGTCATGCGGCGGCGATTGGCCGGGACGGAGTTTGACGGTGAACAACGAAAAGGATGCCGGGGGTTCAATCCGAGCTTATGGGCGCCGACAAAGGGCCGATACCGACATCCTGACTCTTTAAAGCCAAGCGTCCGTTCGATTGGGCAGGCGGCGGCGCTGACTCGGTTGATGGGGGATGGATCGAAGTGGCGCGATGCCGTGACCGAATCGATCGAGGCGCTGAGCGCTTTCAACATGAAACAGAGCGCAGGCGCCATGGCAGCGACCGAGGCCAGCATTCGCAACGCGATGGTCACCACCTTGATCGTTACGGTGGCAGGTTTGGTGATCTGCCTCGGCCTGATGGTCTGGCTGAGCCGCACCGAACCGCAGGCCGGTTCTCTGCAAGAGACCGCGAGCGCGATGAAAGAGCGGACCGCCACCGGCAAGGCGAGCGCGGAGACGGCGCGTGAAGCCCATCGCGGTTCAAGCTCGGCCGCGCGCTGGCGTGATCGGCCGGGATGCGGATCGTGGGTCTGGGCAAGGGGCTGGGCAAGGGGCTGGGCAAGGGGCTGGGCAAGGGGCTGGCCAAGGGGCTGGCCAAGGGGCTGGCCTGACTCCACGCCGCCCCCGGCGGAGCCTTTCCCGGCCCGAGCCATGCTTGGGCTTGGGCCGGGTCCCTCTCCTGGGCTATCCCGGCTCAAGTGAGCCGCCGGGTGTGGAACAGCACCCCGGCCGGCAACGATCATGAGGACGGACCCGCTCGCATCGAAAATGGCAGGGTCAAGGGAGACTGGGAGTCTGCTAAGCATGCGACCATGCTTCTCAACCGGACCCTATCGAAGTCGTTGCCAGCGCCATGGCTGTCTTGAGCGCTCGCCCGACGCCCCCATGAACAGCACCGACCTCATTGGCTACTTCGCCGCCTGCCTCACCACCGTCGCCTTCGTGCCGCAGGCCTGGCTTACCTGGAAGATGCGCAAGGCCGAAGGCGTTTCTCTTGGCATGTACGCGATCTTCACCGCCGGCGTTGCCGCCTGGCTCATCTACGGTCTCCTGCTCGGGGCCTGGCCGATCATCGCGGCCAACACCATCACGCTGGTATTGGCGCTCTTCATCCTGGTGATGAAACTTCGTTTCGGCTGACGCCGGGGAAATCGGCTCGGGAACTGCCGATTAGCGGATTTCCCTTAATTTTTTGCCATCGCAAGCCGAAGGTGAAAGGCATGCCGGCGCTACTGCTTGGAGCCGGGCCATAAGACAGACTGAGCGCGATCAGCCATCCGTGTCGCGCTGAGCCTGGCTTCACTTTGGTCGACAAAATGAAACTCAGTCAGCTCAACATTGGCCGGCGTCTGGCTCTGCTGGTTCTGCCCTTGCTGGTTTTGCTCGTGGTATCGAATGGTTTGAATGTTCAGGCGTTGCGTGATGCCGCCGACGATGTCGAGATGATTGGTACGAGTGCCTTGCCCAGCGTGCGCTGGGCGGGCCAGATCGCCGACGTGGCGTCGAACTATCGGGCCCGCGAGTTTCGGTATCTGACCGAGCTGCCGCGGGGCAAAGGCGCGGCGGCGCTGGATCGCCTGGTCAGGAGCGATCAGGAAATGGCTCAGGCCGCGAAGGCCTATGAAGCGTTGATCCATGCCCCCGAGGAGCGCGTCTTATTCGATGCGTTCACTCAGGCGTGGGCAGCCTATGTCGCGATGAGTGGCCGCATTCGTCAGCTGGCTCAGCAAGGCCAGGGCGATGCGGCCGCCGACCTGATCGTGGGCGACGGCCAGACCGCGCGCGATGTCGTGACCCAGGCGGTCGACGAGTTGACCGCCTACAGTCTGCGAGAGAGCGAGAGCGTGCTGGTCGAAGTCAAACAGAAGGTGCAGCGATCGGTGGTGCAGACGGTGGTGTTGCTGCTGCTGGCTTTGCTGGCCGGGATCGCGCTGGCGGTATGGATCGCGCGCTCAATCATCCGGCCTTTGGGTGAGGCGGTTGCGGCCGCGGACGCGGTGGCGCGTGGCGATCTCTCGGCCGATGTGCCGCTCGCCGAAGGGCGCAATGAACTGAGTGCCTTGATGCGCTCGCTACGGGAGATGGCCTTGTCCTTGCGCGCGGTGGTGGGCGAGGTCAACTCCGGGGTGGCCCAGGTGGCGACGGCGAGCGGTGAAATTGCCGTCGGCAATCAGGATCTGTCGAGCCGCACCGAGTCGCAGGCCGGTTCTCTGCAAGAGACCGCGAGCGCGATGGAGGAGCTGACCGCCACCGTCAAGGCGAGCGCGGAGACGGCGCGCGAAGCCAATCGGCTGGCGGCCTCGGCCTCTGACATCGCGCAGCAGGGCGGGGCCGCGGTGGGGCAGGTGGTGAGCACGATGGGAGCGATCACCGCGTCGAGCCAGAAGATTGCCGAGATTATTGGGGTGATCGACGGGATCGCGTTCCAGACCAATATTCTGGCTTTGAACGCGGCGGTCGAGGCGGCGCGGGCGGGCGAGCAGGGGCGGGGTTTTGCGGTGGTGGCGGGCGAGGTTCGGACCCTGGCGCAGCGCAGCGCGCAAGCGGCGCGCGAGATCAAGACCCTGATCTCGGACTCGGTCGACAAGGTCACCAGCGGTTCGGCGCAAGTGGCCGCGGCGGGCCGGACGATGGATGCGATCGTGGCGCAGGTCAAACAGGTCAGCGAGCTGATCAGTGAGATCAGCCAGAGCACTCTGGAGCAGAGCGCGGGCCTGACCCAGGTCAATCAAGCGGTGGCGGGCCTGGACCAGATGACCCAGCAGAATGCGGCCCTGGTCGAGCAGAGCGCGGCGGCGGCCGAAAGCCTCAAGGACCAGGCGCAGCGCCTGACCGAGGCGGTGGCGCGGTTCAAGCTCGGCGGCGCGCTGGCCTGATCGATCGGAGGGTCGAGACGCAACGAGGGCGCCCGCGGGCGCCCTCGCTTTGGCTGGCGTGGCGGATCAGGCGCCGAGCAGGCTGATGACGCGATCGGAGAACAGCTTGCCGGTCGCGGCGGTGGGGTGCAGCGAGTCCCAGTAGAAATAGGTGTTGGGCGTGGCGCACATCGAGCCGGGCTTGGTCGTGGTGGGCGCGACGAGGCAGGCGGCCGTGCCATTGGTCAATCCCAGCGACGCCGGGTTTTTCGCGGCCTGGGTGTTGAGGGTGAAGGTGTCGAAGGTCTTGAGGTTCAAGCCTGTCCACGACGAGGCAAAGGCGCCGAACTGAGCCGTGAGGTTCTGGTTGAAGCCGCCAGAGAGTTGGGTGCCGGCCGCCGCGTTCGGGTTGCTCGGAGCCGCGCCGTTGCCGGTCAGGAGCGGCGTGACGCCAAGGTTGGGAACGTTGACCACCAGCACCTGGCGGGCGCCGGCGAAATACAGCTTGTTGACGATGCCAACGACATCGGTGACCGCCGCGGCGGTCACGCTGGTGAAGTACGCGGCCTGGTTGGCGACTGGCACCTGACCCGCGGCGGCGGCGGTAGCGAAGGCCGTGGCCGCGGCGTTGAAGTTGTTGCCGAAGGTGGTGGCATCAACCACGTACAAGGCCTTGGGATCGGCACGCAGGCCGGTGGTGCTGAAGTAGGTGTCGAGCTGCTGCACCATCGATGGCACGTCATTGGCCAGAGCCGGAGCGCCGGCGATGGGCGAGGGCACGGCGCCGGTGCGGGCGCCACCGTAGGCATAGTTGGTGCCGCCCTTGAGCGAGGGATTGGCCGCGAGCTTGTAGTTGGCGGCGACGGTCTGAATCCAGAGCGGGCCGTTGGAGTACACCCCCGTGGCGTAAGGCGGGCTGGGCGGGCAGCTGGCGGGCAACTTCGCGCAGGTGTTGCCGGTATCCGAGATGCTCGCGCCCACGACCACGGCCTGGCTGTACTTCTGGCCGGCAACGGGCGGGTTGAAGACCGGATCACCATCACCACCGCAGGCGGTAAGCAGGACGGTAACGCTCGAGGCGGCGACCAGACCCAGCAGGCGGCGACGCGATTGTTCGAAATGCATGTTTTTGTCTCCTTCGACTTGAACCGCTCCGTGGGCGGAGCTTGGCCAAAGGATCATACGGAGCAGGCCTTGCGCGGCAAGGGAAAACGCGGTGCCGTGGTGGGCCTGCAACAGCCGCGCGGCGCGGCCAAGCGCTGTGTGTTTAGCGCGCGGCGGCGCGGTCGAGCCGGTCGTTGACGGCGGCCCAGGCGGGCGTGTCGGGGGAACGGGTGATCAGGATCAGTTCGGCGCCGGCGGCGTCGAGCTCGTGCAGATGGGCGTAGAGCTGGCGGCCGTAGTCGTCGGCCTTGGCTGCGGCGAGCAGGCGCTTGACGACATGCGCCGGGGTGTCGAGCAAGGCGGCGGCGGGCGCGAGCACGGCCAGGCGGGTGCCGCGCAACTGGTTGATCCGGGCCGGCAGCTCGCTCGCGGCGATCAGCTCGACCGGCGTGCGCGGCGCGTAATGGCTCTTCAAGCGGCCGGAGGCGCGCGGGGCGTCGGCGCCGGCGTCGGGAACGGGTTGGCCGAGCGCGGCTTCGAGCATGGCGCGAGTGACCGAGCCGTGGCGCAGCAGACGCGGCGAATCACCCGAGAGATCGATGATGGTCGATTCGATCCCGACCGGGCAGGCGCCGCCATCGAGGATGAGGTCAACCTTGCCGCCCGGCTTTTCGCCCAGGTCGGCCCGCACGTGATCCGCGGTGGTCGGGCTGATGCGGCCAAAGCGGTTGGCGCTGGGAGCGGCCACGCCTTGGTGGCGGTCGCCGGCAAACGCGGCGATCAAGGCGTGGGCCCAGGGGTGGGACGGGCAGCGCAAACCCACGGTGTCCTGGCCGCCGGTGACGAAATCGCCGGCGCGGGCGCTGCGCTTGAGAACCAGGGTCAAGGGGCCGGGCCAGAACGCGGCGGCCAGCGTCCGGGCGGCGGGCGGCACCTCGCTCGCCCAGGCGTCAAGCGCGGCGGCGCCCGCCACATGAACGATCACCGGGTGATCGGCCGGGCGACCCTTGGCGGCAAAAATGGCGCGCACCGCGTCGGCGTTATCGGCGTCGGCGGCGAGGCCGTAGACGGTTTCGGTCGGCATCGCCACCAGACCGCCGGCGGCGAGCACCTCGGCGGCGCGAGCGATCTGCGTGGGGTCGAGCGGCGGGATCATGCGGCGGCCGGCAGACCAAGGATGGTGGCGACCTGGTTGGCGCGCTCCAGGGCTTGCGCGGCGGTTGAGCCGAGGCAGGTGATGTGCCCCATCTTGCGGCCGCGCCGCGCCTCGGTCTTGCCGTAGAGGTGGAGCTTGGCGCCGGGGATGGCGAGCACGCCCGCCCAGTCGGGCTCGCGCTGCGAATCGCCGTCGAACCACAGGTCGCCCAGGAGGTTGAGCATCACGGCGGGAGCGAGCTGGGTGGTGTCGCCCAGCGGCAGGCCGGCCATCACTCGCGCCTGCTGTTCGAACTGGCTGGTGGTGCAGGCGTCGATGGTGGCGTGGCCGCTGTTGTGCGGGCGCGGCGCCATTTCGTTGACGACGAGCGCGCCGTCGGCCAGCACGAAGAACTCGACACACAGCACGCCGACGTAATTCATTTCGCGCGCGATGTGCATCGCGACTTCACGCGCGCGCCGGGCGAGGGTCTCGTCGATGCGGGCGGGCAGGCGGCTCACCGCCAGAATGCCGTCGCGATGAACGTTCTCGGCCACCGGAAAGCTCACGGTCTGGTCGTCGCGGTTGCGGCACACCACCACCGAGACTTCGAGCGCGAGCGGCAACATTTTCTCGAGCACGCAGGGCACGCGACCCAGCTGCGCAAAGGCGGCGAGCACTTCGGCCGCGGTCTTGACCCGCACCTGGCCCTTGCCGTCATAGCCGAGGCGGGCCGATTTCAGAATGCCCGGCAGGAGTTCGGCACCGATGCCGGCGCAGTCGGCGTCCGTGGTGATCACGGCGTGCGGCGCGACCGGTGCGCCGCAGGCGGCGATGAAGCGCTTCTCCGCGACGCGGTCCTGGGCGATCGCCACCGCGTCAGCGCCAGGGCTGACTTCGCAGTGGCGGGCCAGAAATTGCAGCGCGGCGGCCGGAACGTTTTCGAACTCGGTCGAGGCGGCGCGGCACTGGTCAGCGAGCTGCTGCAGGCCGCGGTCGTCGAGGTAGTCGGCTTGCACATGGGCGTCGGCCACGGCGGCGGCTGGGCAGTCGGCGCCGGGATCGAGCACGCACACGCGGTAGCCCAGGCTTTGCGCGGCCATCGCGAACATGCGGCCGAGCTGGCCACCGCCCAAGAGGCCCAGCCATTGGCCGGGGGCGATCGGAGTGTGCGGCGTCATGGGGGGTATCTCAGAGCGGCAAGGTCATGTTGCGGGCCTTCTCGTTCTGAGTGGCGCGGAACTGGGCCAGGCGCATGGCGAGGTCAGGGTTCTCGGCGGCGAGCATGGCGACCGCGAACAAGGCGGCATTGCCGGCACCGGCCTCGCCGATGGCAAACGTGGCGACCGGAACGCCCTTGGGCATTTGCACGATCGACAGCAGCGAGTCTTCGCCGCGCAGGTATTTCGAGGGCACGGGCACGCCGAGCACCGGAATCACGGTCTTGGCGGCGATCATGCCCGGCAGGTGGGCGGCGCCGCCAGCGCCGGCGATGATCACGCGCAAGCCGCGGGTGCGCGCGCTTTCGGCGTAATCGAACATCTCGTCGGGCATACGGTGCGCGGAGACCACCTGAGCCTCGAACGGCACTTCGAATTCCTTGAGCACGCTGCACGCGTGGCTCATCACGTCCCAATCGGAGTTGGAACCCATCACGACTCCCACCAGGGGCGTGGCTCGTGCAGCTGTGACCATCATCGTTCCCGCAAAAGGGCGGATTCTAAAGGCGTGCGGGGCAGGCCCATGAGCCTGCCCCGCACGCATCGGTATTTACCTGTGGCGCTCAGGCGGCCGGCAGGTCGGCGCCGGTGAGCTTGATCAGCGCTTCGCGGTACTTGGCGGCGGTGGCGGCGATCACTTCAGCCGGCAGCGCGGGCGCGGGCGCGGTCTTGTTCCAGGGCTGGGTCTCGAGCCAGTCGCGCACGAACTGCTTGTCGTAGCTGGGCGGCGAAATGCCAACCTGGTACTGATCGGCCGGCCAGAAACGCGACGAGTCGGGCGTGAGCACCTCGTCCATCAGGCGCAGGCGGCCTTCGGCATCAAGGCCGAACTCGAACTTGGTGTCGGCGATGATGATGCCGCGGCTGGCGGCGTATTCGCTGGCCTGCCGGTAGAGCTCGATCGATACGGTACGGATCTGCTCGGCGAGCTCCGCGCCGACGGTGGCGATCACCTGGTCAAAGCGGATGTTCTCGTCGTGTTCGCCGAGCGCGGCCTTGGCTGCGGGGGTGAAGATCGGCTCGGGCAGCTTCTGCGCCATTTTCAGGCCGGCGGGCAGGGCCACGCCGCAGACGTTGCCGCTGGCCTGGTAGTCCTTCCAGCCTGAGCCAATCAGGTAGCCGCGCACCACGGCTTCGACCGGCAGGGGTTTCAATTTCATCGCCACCACCGAGCGGCCGCGCACTTGCGACGCGTCGGCCGCGCTCACGACCGAGGCCGGGTCGATTCCGGTGAGGTGGTTGGGCACCACGTTCTTGAGGCGCTCGAACCAGAAATTCGAGAGCGCGTTCAAAACCCGGCCCTTATCGGTGATCGGCTGGTCGAGAACGACGTCAAAGGCCGAGAGCCGGTCGCTGGTGATGATGAGAAGTTTGTCCTCGCCCACGGCCCAGCTGTCGCGCACCTTGCCGCGATAAAAGAGGGGCAGCGAAGTCAGTTCGCTCTTGAGAAGTTCAGCCATGGCGCTTTGAGTCCCAGCGATCAAAAACCGGATTTTACGTGCTTGGCGCGGGCTGTCAGGCGAAGTGCTTGATCAGGATCGCGGCCCAGGTTCCGCCGGCAAACAACAAGGCGAGCAAGACCGCGGCCGAACCGAGGTCCTTGGCCTGCTTGGCAAGCGGATGGATCTCATGGCCGTGGCGGTCGATCGCCGCTTCAATGGCGGTGTTGAGCACTTCGACGATGAGCACCAGGATCACGGCGCCGATCAGCAGGATTTGCTCGACCAGGGTGATCGGCAAGAGCGCCGCGGCTGGAATCATCACGCAGGCCAGGATTGCTTCCTGGCGAAAAGCGTCTTCACCCTTCCAGGCGGCAACCAAGCCGTCGCGCGAATAACGGAAGGCATTGAGCAGACGGTGCAGACCGCGCTTGCCTTTGAGGGCGCGGCTGTCGTGGTGAATGGGGGGCATGAACGCATCATAAAAGCGATGGCAAAGCGCGCCGCCGCGGTGATCAAGGAAAACGGCAGCGGCGCTGGCCCTGCCCAGGCAATTCAAAGTCGCGCGGCCAGCGCGCCGCGCAGGGCGTTGCAGACGAGCAGTGCTTGCGCACGCTCCAGGTCAGAACGGTGAAGCGGGCGTTCGGTGGCGCCGAGCGCGAGCATGGTTTGGGCGCGCATCACGCCGGGTAAGAGACCGGCGCTCAGCGGGGGCGTGAACCACTGCTGGTCGAGCTGGATAAAAACGCTGGAACGAGCGCCCTCGGTCAGTTCGCCTCGGGCGTTGAAAAAAAGGCTGTCGAACGCACCCTGACTTTCGGCGGCGCGAATCGCGGCGTCGTAGGTCGAGCGCAGCGAGGTCTTGTGCTGCACCAGGGCGGATTCGGCCGGCGGCAGGCCGATGGGCGAGAGGACAAGCCGCACCGGTGCTGTCGGTTGCGGTCCGCGCGGCGCCGAGCGGAGGCTCAGCGCGCCGTCGTGAGACAGATCGATGCGCACGCGCTGTGGGACATCGGCGGGCAGGGTCGCCAGCTGATGCGCGATGCGGGTCCGCGCGGCGCGCTCATCGAAGGCAAAGCCAAGCTCGGTGGCGCTGGCCGCCAACCGCTTCAGGTGCGCGTCGAGCAGGGCGATCGTGCCGCCCGCGGCCAGCATGGTTTCAAACAGGGTGAAGCCGGGTGCGAGCGCCGTGGCAAACCGCGCCTTGGTGCGAGTCTCTTCCCATTCGGCCTCGGGCTTCGAGTCGATCACGATGCCGCCGCCCACGCCCAGTTGGGTGGCACGCCAGCCGTCGCGCTCGGGCCCGAGCATGAGGGTGCGGATCGCGACCGACAAACAGAAGTCGCCGCCGTGCTGATCGGCGCTGACCGCGTCAGCCCAGCCGATCGCTCCGCAGTAGATCCCGCGCGGTGTGGTCTCGAGCCGGGCGATCAAGTCCATGGTGTGGTGCTTGGGCGCGCCCGTGATCGAGCCGCAGGGAAACAGGGCACGCAACACGGCGGGAAGATTCAAGCCCGGGCGCAGGTGCGCGGTGACGGTCGAGGTCATCTGGTGAACGGTGCGATAGCTCTCGATCGCAAAGAGCGCAGGCACTTTGACCGAGCCGGTCTCGGCCACGCGGCCCAGGTCGTTGCGCAACAGGTCGACGATCATCCGATTCTCGGCCTGGTTTTTCTCGTCGGCCGCGAGCCATTGCGCGTTGGTCTGGTCTTGCTGCGGGTCGGCCGCGCGCGGCGCGGTTCCCTTCATCGGCCGCGTCGTGAGTTTGCCGCCCCGGTTCTCGACAAACAGCTCGGGCGAGCACGACACCACCCATTCGGTCTGGTCACCCGCAGGCAATCGGATCAGCGCGCCGAAAGCCACTGCCTGGCGCGTCCGCAGCCGACGGTAAAGGCCGACGGGCGAGCCGAAGGCGCGGCCGTTGAGTCGATAGGTGTAGTTGAGCTGGTAGGTCTCGCCGGCCGCGATCCAGCCGTGAATGCGTTCGATCGCGGCGCGGTACTCGGCCTTGCTCACGCTCGCCTGCCAGCCGGCGAAGCCGGCGGGCGAGGGCGTGGCGGATCGGTCGGCCGCGGCGAGCCAGGCTTCGATCTGCTCGCCGTGGAGGTGGGCGAGCGAGTCGAACATCAAGACCCGCAGGGCGCTGGCTTCCCCGGGAGCGAGGGATTGGCAGCCCGCTGGCAGCAGCTTGGCGCCCCATTCGTAATCGGCGAGCAGCACCGGATGCAGACCGCGCGCCTGGTCGGCCACGACCTTCGCCCACACGGCGTCGAGCGTGGCGGGGTCGGTGCAGCGATGCTCGCGCGCAAAACCGGTGTAGAGCCGGCCGCCGGGCGCGCCTGGCCCGCCGCTCTGGTCGAGCAGGGCGAAAGGAGCGAGGTCGGCTGGCGTCATCGGAGCACTCCAAAAGACGAAGGCGGCCCGTGGGCCGCCTTGGGGTTCAACCCGGCGCGGTTTTAGTTGACGCGCTCAGTTGACATGTTGGGCCAGTTCGCCCGCCGCGTACTTGGCCGCCATATCGACCAGCGTCACCGCCTGGATCTTGGCGCCCTGGCCTTCGCAGCCGAACTCCAGATAGCGCTGCTTGCAGATCGCCTTGGCCGCGGCGCGCGCGGGTTTGAGGTAGTCGCGCGGGTCGAAGTGGCTGGGGTTCTCGAACAGGAACTTGCGGATTGCCGCGGTCATCGCCAGACGGATGTCGGTGTCGATGTTGACCTTGCGCACGCCGTACTTGATCGCCTCTTGAATCTCTTCGACCGGAACGCCGTAGGTTTCCTTCATTGCGCCGCCGTGCTCGCGGATGATCGCGAGCAGGTCTTGCGGCACGCTCGAAGAGCCGTGCATCACCAGATGGGTGTTGGGAATGCGGCGGTTGATTTCCTTGATGCGTTCGATCGCCAGGATGTCGCCGGTGGGCTTGCGCGTGAACTTGTACGCGCCGTGGCTGGTGCCGATGGCGATCGCCAGTGCGTCGAGCTGGGTGCGGGCCACGAAATCAGCGGCCTGTGCCGGGTCGGTCAGGAGCTGGTCGCGGGTCATCACCGCGTCGGTGCCGTGGCCGTCTTCCTTGTCGCCCTGCATGGTCTCGAGCGAGCCGAGGCAGCCCAGTTCACCTTCGACGCTCACGCCCTTGGCGTGCGCCATCGCGACCACCTTCTGGGTGACGGCGACGTTGTAGTCGTAGTCGGCGATGGTCTTGCCGTCTTCCTTGAGCGAGCCGTCCATCATGACCGACGAGAAGCCCAGGTTCATCGCGCCTTCGCACACCGCCGGGCTCTGGCCGTGGTCCTGGTGCATGCACACCGGGATTTGCGGATACGACTCGACCGCCGCCTGGATCAGATGCTTGAGGAAGGTCTCGCCCGCGTACTTACGCGCGCCGGCCGAGGCTTGCATGATCACGGGGGCGCCGGTCTCGGACGCGGCTTCCATGATGGCCTGGACCTGCTCCAGGTTGTTGACGTTGAACGCCGGGACGCCGTAGCCGTTGTCGGCCGCGTGATCCAGGAGTTGACGCATCGATACCAGCGCCATGTTTGACTCTCCGCGCGTAAATGGTTGGTGTGGGGTACGGCCGCCATTGTAGAGCGGCGCGGCGCGGCTTACGCCGTGCGATTGCGCGCCAGCGGCGGATTCTTGGCGAAGTAGCGCTGGATGCCTTTCATGATGGCGCGCGCCATCTCGTCCTGGTAATTGTTGTCACGCAGCCGCGCTTCTTCTTGCGGGTTGCTGATGAAGGCGGTCTCGACCAGGATCGAGGGAATGTCCGGCGCTTTCAACACGGCAAACCCGGCCTGCTCGACCCGCGGCTTGTGCAACTCGTTGATGCGCTCGAGTTCGCGCAAGACCGACGCGCCAAACTTGAGGCTGTCGTTGATCTGCGCGGTGGTCGAAAGATCGAGCAGAACACGGGCGAGCTGCTTGTCATGAGTGCCGAGGTTGACCCCGCCAATCAGGTCGGCATCGTTTTCCCGCTTGGCCATCCAGGCCGCGGCGCTGCTGGTCGCACCGCGCTCGGACAGGGCAAACACCGAGGAGCCGCGTGCGTCGGGTTTGATCCAGGCATCGGCATGGATCGACACCAGCAGGTCGGCCTTCACGGCGCGCGCGCGGGCCACGCGTTGATTGAGCGGAACGAAGTAGTCGCCGTCGCGCGTGAGCGCGGCGCGCATCGAGGGCTGTGCGTCGAGCATGGCGTGCAGGCGCTTGGCGATCGACAGCGTGACGTGCTTTTCATAGGTGCCGGCCCGCCCCACCGCGCCGGGGTCTTCGCCGCCGTGACCGGGGTCGATCGCAATCGTCACCAGCCGCGCCATGCGCGGTCCCTTGGGCTCGCTGCGAGGGGGGCGATCGCGTTGGGCATTGCGTTCGGCTTCGGCAATCGCACGACCGATCGGGTCGTCGTCCTCGACCTCGGGCTTTTGCAGCAGCGCCATCAGCGGGTCGGCCGGTCGGGCCGGGTAGAGATCGAACACCAGGCGGTGGCCGTAAGGGCCTACGGGCGCGAGCGAAAAGACCTGCGGCTGCACGTCTTCCTTGAGCTCCATCACCAGGCGCACTACGCGCGGCTGGTACTGGCCGGCGCGCAGGCTGACCACGTAGGGGTCGCTCGGGTTGATGCGGCCAACCAGTTCCTGCAGGCGGGCGTTGAGCTCGAGTCCCTCGATGTCGACCACCAGCCGCAGCTGGCCTTCGCGGATCACGAAGTGGCTGACCTTGAGCGGTTCGTCGTGTTCGAGCGTCAGGCGCGTGTAGTCGCGCGCCGGCCACATGCGCAGATCCAGCAGCTGGGCGCCACGCGCGATCTGGAAGGGCGACAGCGAAAGGACGAGCGAGCCCGCGCCGGCCTGGATCAGGCGGCGGCGGGAGATTCCCAGGATTTCAGTGCTTCGCTCAGACATGCTTGGCCAGTGGGGGTTCGCGCGTGGAGCCGGGCGCAGCGGCCGTCGCCAGCCACGTCGAGCTCGATGTCCAGATCGGCCGCCGGCAGGCGCGGACCGGCACGGGCAGGCCATTCGGCGGCGGTGATGTGGCCGGGTCCGAAATTTTCGCGGAACCCCGCGGATGCAAACTCGGTCGGATCGGCGAACCGATAAAAATCAAAGTGATAGAAGTCTAAGCTCGAAACTTTATAAGCTTCAACCAAGGCGAAGGTAGGACTTTTGATGGGGCCGCTCACGCCCAAGGTCCGCAGCAAGGCGCGGATCAGGGCGGTCTTGCCCGCTCCCAGATCGCCGTGGAGGCGGAAATTGAAGCCTTCTCGCGCAATCGCGGCGAGCTGGGCGCTGAGTCCGGCAGCCAGCGCACGCCCTAGTCGGGCGGTGGCGGCTTCGTCGGGCAACTCGAGTTCGGTCGGGCAGGACACCTAGAATCAGTTCATGAACGTCAAGGACTCTCAGGATACCGAGGATATCGGCCGCGGCGCGATCGACCTGGCCGAGCTTGCGACTTCCCTCAAGCACTGGGGGCGCGAGCTTGGTTTTGGCGCGGTGGCGATCGCCGGCATCGAGCTGGATCAGGCGTCGGCGCGGTTACGCCATTGGCTGGCCGAGGGCCGTCACGGCGAGATGGATTACATGGCGCGCCACGCCGAGCTGCGCGCCGACCCGGCGCGGATCCTGCCTGGCGCGCTGCGAGTGATCACCGCCCGCATGGACTACCTGCCGCGCGCCGCCGGCCACGGCTGGATCGAGCAGGAATGGCAGCGGCTGGCTGACGCGCAAGCCGCCGCGATTTCGATCTACGCCCGCGGTCGCGACTATCACAAGGTCTTGCGCGCTCGCCTGCAGCAGCTCGCCACTCGCATCGAGCAAGTCGCCGGGCCGTACGGCTACCGGGTGGCGACCGACTCGGCGCCCGTGATGGAGGTGGAGCTGGCGCAGGCCTCGGGCTTGGGCTGGCGCGGCAAACACACGCTGCTGCTGTCACGCGCGGCCGGCTCGACGTTTTTTCTGGGCGAAATCCTGACCGATCTGCCGCTGCCCGCCGACGCGCCCAGTGGCGCGCACTGCGGTTCCTGTTCGCGCTGCATCGAGATCTGCCCCACGCAGGCGATCACCGCGCCCTACCAGATGGATGCGCGGCGCTGCATCTCCTACCTGACGATCGAACACCCCGGCGACATTCCCGAGGAATTCCGCGCGGCGATTGGCAACCGGGTCTACGGCTGCGATGACTGTCAGCTTGCCTGTCCGTGGAATAAATTCGCGCGCCGCGCGGCGACGCCGGATTTCGACGTGCGCCACGGGCTCGATGCCGCCACCCTGATGGATTTGTTTGCGTGGAGCGCTGTCGACTTCGATCAGCGTCACGCTGGCAGCGCGATCCGCCGCATGGGTCACGAACGCTGGTTGCGCAACATCGCGGTGGCCCTGGGCAACGCGCCGCGCAGCGCGGCCGTGATCGCGGCCTTGCGCACGCGCACCGACGACGCTTCGGCCCTGGTTCGCGCTCATGTGGCCTGGGCGCTGCTGCGCCACGGCGAAGGGATCTAGAACAAGCTGCTCGCTGTGGCCCACAAGGGCAGGGTGAACATCGCCAGGACGGTCTGAGCCGTGATGATCGCTGCCACCGCCGGACCATGGCCGTTCATGCGCACGGCAAGGATGTAACAGGTCGGCGAGGTCGGCAGCGCGGCAAACAGCACCAGCACCTGCAACTCCAAGGGAGAGAGACCGGCGAGCAGGGCGAGCCCGAGCGCGAGCGCAGGGACCAGCGCCAGTCGCACGGTGACAAACCATGCAATCACCGCGCGACATCCCCGGGCTGCGGAAAAACGCAGTCCCGCGCCAATCGCGAGCAAGCCCAGCGCGAGACTGGCGTCGCCCAGCCGCTTGAGCAGGACCGCTCCGGGATCTGGCAGGCTCAGCCCGCTCAGGTTGAAGACGAGTCCCGTAAGTGTTGCAAGAATCAGTGGATTGCGCGCCAGTTCGCCCCAGATGCTCTGCTGGCTTTGGCCCGCCATGCTACTGACTGCCACCAGGTTGCCGATCGGCACCCAGAGCGCCGTGATCAAGGCCATCAGGGCGAGGCCTTCTGTGCCGTAAAGGCTGGAGGCCAGGGCAAAGCCGACATACGAATTGAAGCGAAACGCGGTCTGTACGCTCGAAGACACGACGGTCCCCGACGTGCGCAAGAGCGGATGGCCAAGAAAGCCCAGCGCGACCGCTCCGCTCATGGCCGCCAGGCCGGTGATCAGAAACCACTGGGTCGACTCGAGCGAAAAGCGCGCGGTGCTAATCGTGTAGAAAAGCAGAGCGGGAAACAGGACGAAGTAAACAAGCTTTTCGACTCCGCTCCAGAAGCCTTCGGGGAATCGAATCCGCCGCGCCAGCACCACGCCGATGGCGATTAGTGCGAAGTCGGGCAACATGAGAAATACGCCGTTCATGCGGGTTTGTTCTTGATGAGAGTGATGCGCGCAGAAAAACCGGCGTGCAAATTGCGAAAGCAGATCAAGCTACCGTATACTTCATCCCCTTCGCTGATGTAGCTCAGTTGGTAGAGCAACTGATTCGTAATCAGTAGGTCGGAGGTTCGATTCCTCTCATCAGCACCA
>JAVVWR010000040.1:0-29703 GCA_036652035.1 Burkholderiaceae bacterium
AATCTCGTTGACCTGCGCCGGGTTGGCCTTGCCCTTGGTGGCGCGCATCGCCTGGCCGACCAGGGCGTTGAAGGCCTTTTCCTTGCCGGAGCGGAACTCTTCGACCATCTTGGCGTTGGCGGCGAGGACCTCGTCGATCAGGGCTTCGATCGCGCCGGTGTCGGAGATCTGCTTCAGGCCGCGGGCTTCGATCACGTCATCGGCGTGGTCGGCTTCCTTGGCCCACAGAGCGGCGAAGACTTCCTTGGCGCCCTTGGCGTTGATGGTGCCGTCGGCCAGACGAGCGAGCAGGCCGGCGAGCTGCGCCGGGCTGACCGGCGCGGCGTCGATCTCGATCCCGGCGGTGTTGAGCGCGGCCGAGACTTCACCCATCACCCAGTTGGCGGCGACCTTCTTGTCGGTCACGGCCTTGGCCACCGCTTCGTAGTAATCGGCCATCGCGTGGCTGGCGGTGAGCGTCTGGGCGTCGTATTCCGACAGGCCAAAGTCGGCCATGAAGCGGCTGCGCATGGCGTCGGGCAGCTCGGGCATGTTGCCCTTCACGCGGGCTATCCAGTCGGGCGAAATCGCCAGCGGCAGCAGGTCGGGATCGGGGAAGTAGCGATAGTCCATCGCGTCTTCCTTGGTCCGCATCTCGCGCGTCTCGTCGCGGTCGGGGTCGTACAGGCGGGTGGCCTGGACCACCTTGCCGCCGTCTTCGATCAGCTCGATCTGGCGGCGGATCTCGTAGTCGATCGCGGCCTGCAGGAACTTGAAGCTGTTCAGGTTCTTGATTTCGCAGCGGGTGCCGAGTTCTTTCTGGCCGGCCGGGCGGACGCTGACGTTGGCGTCGCAGCGGAAGCTGCCTTCCTGCATGTTGCCGTCGCAGATGCCCAGCCACATCACCAGCGAGTGCAGGGCGCGGGCGTAGGCGACCGCTTCGGCCGAGGAGCGCAGCTCGGGTTCGGTGACGATCTCAAGCAGCGGCGTGCCGGCGCGGTTCAAGTCGATCCCGCTCATGCCGTGGAAGTCTTCGTGCAGGCTCTTGCCGGCGTCTTCTTCCAGGTGGGCGCGCGTCAGGTTGAGCGTCTTGACGTAGGGATCGCCGTTCTTGGGCGTGACCACAAAGCTCACCTGACCGCCCTGCACCACCGGGATCTCGAACTGGCTGATCTGGTAGCCCTTGGGCAGGTCGGGGTAGAAGTAGTTCTTGCGCGCAAAGATCGAGCGCGGCGCGATGGTCGCGCCAACGGCCAGGCCGAACTTGATCGCTCGTTCCACCGCGCCGCGGTTCAGGACCGGCAACACGCCTGGCAGCGCCAGGTCGACCACGGCGGCCTGCGTGTTGGGCGCGGCGCCGAAGGCGGTCGAGGCGCCCGAGAAGATCTTGCTCCGGGTCGAGAGCTGAGCGTGGGTCTCGAGGCCGATGACGACTTCCCAGTTCATCGCTGTTTCCTTCTCGTTCAGTAGCCCGCCGGCACGCGCGCGTGCCAGTCGGTGGCGCGCTGGTAAGCGTGGGCGGCGCCGAGCATTTTGGCCTCGGCAAAATGGTTGGCGGTGAGCTGCAGCCCGACCGGCAGGCCTCTGGCGCCGAAGCCACAGGGAATGCTCATGCTCGGTACGCCGGCAAGCGATCCCGGCACGGTGAAAAGGTCGGCCAGGTACATCGAGACCGGATCGGCCTTTTCGTTAAAGCCCCAGGCGACGCTGGTGGTGACGGGGCTGGCGATCACGTCGCACTGCGTGAAGGCGTGGGCGAACTCGTTGGCGATGATGCGGCGGACCTTCTGCGCCTTGATGTAATAGGCGTCGTAGTAGCCGTGCGAGAGTACGTAACTGCCGATCAGGATGCGGCGTTTGGGTTCGGGGCCCAGGCCCTCGGCGCGGCTCTTCTTGATCATGTCTTCGAGGTCGGCGTATTTCTCGGCGCGGTGACCGTAGCGCACGCCGTCGAAGCGGCTCAGGTTGCTTGAGCACTCGGCCGGCGCGACCACGTAGTAGACGGGAATGCCAAGGCCGGCGTTGGGCAGGTCGATGTCGACCAGGGTGGCGCCCAGGCGCTCGTATTCGCGCAGCGCCTCAAAGGTGGCGGCGGCGACGTCAGGGGTGAGACCTTCGGCCAACCAGGCGCGCGGCACGCCGATCTTCAAGCCTTTGACGCCATCGTTGAGGTGGCGGGTGAAGTCTTCGCGCGGGCGGTCGATGCTGGTCGAATCCTTGGGGTCGAAGCCGACCATCTCGTTCAAGACCAGGGCCGCGTCTTCGGCCGAGTAGGTCATCAGACCGGCGGTGTCGAGACTGGAGGCGAAGGCGATCATGCCCCAGCGGCTCGGCCGGCCGTAGGTGGGCTTGGTGCCGGTGATGCCGGCAAACGCAGCGGGTTCGCGGATCGAGCCGCCGGTGTCGGTGGCCGTGGCCACCGGCGCGATGCGCGCGGCCACCGCGGCCGACGAGCCGCCCGAGCTGCCGCCCGGTACGGCGGACTTGTCCCAGGGGTTGAGCACATTGCCGTAGGCCGAGTTCTCGTTGCTCGATCCCATCGCGAACTCGTCGCAATTGAGCTTGCCCAGGCAGACCATGCCGGCCTGCTTGAGTTGATCGACCACGGTCGCGTCGAACGGACTCATATAGCCCTCGAGCATCTTGCTCGAGGCGGTGCTTGCCCACTCCTTGGTGACGAAGATGTCCTTATGCGCCATCGGCACCCCGGTCAACGGACCGGCTTCGCCGCGGGCAAGGCGCTCGTCGGCGGCGGCGGCCTGCGCCAGCGTCACTTCGGGGCGGACATCGAGGTAGGCGTTGAGGTCGCGGTGGGCGTCGACGCGGGCGAGAAAGGCCTGGGCCAGTTCGGTTGCCGAAACCTCTTTGGCAGCGAGCTTGCGGCCGAGTTCGGCCACGGAGGCGTGGGTGATATCGCTCATGGCTACTCGATGACCTTGGGGACCAGGAACAGACCATCGGCCTGTTCGGGGGCGTTTTTCATGTTGTCGGCGCGGCCGTCGGTCTCGGTGACCTGGTCGGCGCGCAAGCGCTGGTCGCCGCCCAGCGGGTGCGACATCGGTTCGATGCCGTCGGTGTCGACCGCTTGCATGCGTTCGATCATGGCGAAGATGTCGTTGAGTTGCGCCAGCGTGCGGCTGGCCTCGTCATCGGTGATCTCGATGCGGGCCAGATGGGCAATGCGGCGAACGTCGTCCAGAGCGAGGGACATGGTTCGGGGCGGGCCTGGGGTTGATACGGTGATTCGGCCGTTCGGACTGCCGCATTCGCGGCCGCGTCCGGGCCTTGCGTGGCAAGGGCTTCCGAGGGAAGTCTTGACTCGCTTTAGTCTATCATTGAGGGCTAATTACGATAGTTGCGATGGAGCAGTTCCCGCCACTATTACCCCGGCCGCCTGCGCAGCGACACAGGCGTTCTTCGAAGCCCGCCACACTTCACGCCGCCTCCAGAATGTTCGGTTTCCTCCGCAGCTACTTCTCCAACGACCTCGCGATCGACCTCGGTACCGCCAATACGCTGATCTATATGCGTGGCAAGGGCATCGTGCTCGACGAACCCTCGGTCGTCGCCATCCGCCAAGAAGGCGGCCCCAACGGCAAGCGCACCATTCAAGCAGTGGGCAAGCAAGCCAAACAGATGCTCGGGCGCGTGCCCGGCAACATCGAAGCCATCCGGCCGATGAAAGACGGCGTGATCGCCGACTTCACCGTCACCGAGCAGATGTTGAAGCAGTTCATCAAGATGGTTCACCCCTCGAGCCTGCTGGCTCCCAACCCGCGCATCATCATCTGCGTTCCCTGCGGCTCGACCCAGGTCGAGCGCCGCGCGATCAAGGAATCGGCTGAAGCGGCCGGTGCCAGCCAGGTCTTCCTGATCGAAGAGCCGATGGCCGCCGCGATCGGCGCCGGCCTGCCGGTTTCGGAAGCGGCCGGCTCGATGGTGGTCGATATCGGCGGCGGCACCACGGAAGTGGGCGTGATCTCGCTGGGCGGCATGGTCTACGCCGGCAGCGTGCGCGTCGGTGGCGACAAGTTCGACGAAGCCATCATCAACTACATCCGCCGCAACTACGGCATGTTGATTGGCGAGCCCACCGCCGAGGCGATCAAGAAAGAGATCGGCTCGGCGTTCCCGGGTTCCGAAGTGCGCGAGATGGAAGTGCGCGGCCGTAACCTGTCCGAAGGCATTCCGCGCAGCTTCACGATCAGCAGCAACGAGATCCTCGAGGCGCTGACCGATCCGCTCAACCAGATCGTCAGCGCGGTCAAGATCGCGCTCGAGCAGACTCCGCCCGAACTCGGCGCCGACATCGCCGACCGCGGCATGATGCTCACCGGCGGCGGCGCCCTGCTGCGCGACCTCGACCGTCTGCTGATGGAAGAGACCGGTCTGCCGGTGGTGGTGGCCGAAGATCCGCTCACCTGCGTGGTGCGCGGCTGCGGCATGGCGCTCGAGCGGATGGACAAGCTCGGCAACATCTTCGCGCACGGCTAAGTCTCTTTCTTGATCGGGCGGCGCCCGCGCGCCGCCCGCTTCCCTCCACCCGCTTTCCGGAACCGCTCACAGCGATGGAATACGGACCTCCGCCGCTGTTCAATCAGGGCGTGTCGGCGCGCGCGAGACTGGCTTTTTTCTCGCTGCTGGCGATTGCCCTGATCGTGGTTGACGCGCGCCTGCGCGTGCTCGAGACCGTTCGCGTCGGTCTGGGTGTGGTGATGTCTCCGCTGCAGCAGGCCTTGCTGGTGCCGGTGCGGTCGGCGTCCGCGGTGGGGGAGTACTTCACCACCATCGGCAGTCTGACCCGCGACAACGAAACCCTGCGCCGCGAACGCGTCGAGCGCTCGCGCGAGCTGGCCCGGGTGCCCGAGCTCACGGCCGAGAACGAACGTCTGCGGCTGCTGCTGGGCGCACGCGAATCGATCAAGCTGCCGGCCGTGGTCGGCGAGGTGATGTTCGAGTCGCGCGACCGCTTTGCCCGCAAGCTCGTGATCGACCGTGGCGAAAGCGACGGCCTCCAGCCCGGCATGCCGGTGATCGACGAGGCTGGCGTGATCGGTCAACTCACCCGGGTGTTCCCGGGCACGGCCGAGCTGACCCTGCTGACCGACAAGGACCAGAGCATTCCGGTGCTGCTGGCTCGCAACGGCCTGCGCGGCGTGGCTTTTGGTGGTGCTGACCCGGGCACGCTCGAGCTGCGCTTCGTTCCCGCCAACGCCGACATCGTGGCCGGCGACGTGCTGGTGAGCTCGGGGCTCGACGGTGTCTACCCGCCCGGCCTGCCGGTCGCCCGCGTCATCAGCGTGCAGCGCGGTGCGCAGGACCAGTTCGCCCGCATCAATCTGCTGCCCGCCGCCGGGGTTCAGGCCAACCGCCATCTGCTGGTGCTGTTGACCGACCCGAACGCGCCGGCCGCGGCGCCGCCGCCTGAACCGATCAAGGCCGATCGCAAGGGAGCCCACCGATGAGAGGCCGTGGTTTTGTCGCCTGGCTGCGCGAGACCTTCGCTCTGCGCCGTCCCGCCAGCGGCGTGTTGGCAAGCCCGAGCCGCGAATACCTGCTGCGGCCGGTCAATCCGCTGTGGATCTGGGGCACCCTGCTCGCGAGCTTTCTGCTCAACCTCCTGCCCTGGGGGCAACTGAGCTTCGTGCCGGACTTTCTGGCGCTGGCGCTGGTGTTCTGGAACGTGCACCAGCCGCGCAAGGTCGGCATGGGGGCGGCGTTCGTGTTCGGCCTGCTGATGGACGTTCACAACGGCTCGCTCTTTGGTCAGCACGCGCTCGCCTACACCCTGCTCTCCTACGGCGCGATCAGCCTGCACCGGCGCATCCTGTGGTTCCCGCTGGGGGCGCAGACCCTGCACGTGTTTCCGCTGTTCCTGGTGGCGCAGCTCGTGATGCTGACGATCCGCATGTGGGTGGGCGGCACCTGGCCGGGCTGGATCTGGTTTGGCGACAGCGTGGCCGATGCCATTCTGTGGCCGGTCTGGAGCTGGCTGCTGCTCGCGCCACAGCGCCGGCCGCACCAACGCGACGAACATCGGCCGCTCTGATGCGAGCGACAGCCCAACGGCGGCTGGCGCCGGGTGTGCGGAGCGCGTCGGCGGATTGCCCCCAAGGGCTTTCGGTGGATGCGAAACCTATAATTGCGCTCCGCTCTCCCGCCCTTTCGCTTCCGCTTCGTGCGGGTGCTGATTTCCCGCCCGTGCCGCCTGCATGACCGAGTTCCGCAATCCCGAGTTCGAGGTTTTCCAGTTTCGCTCGCGCGTGCTGGTGGCGCTTGTCCTCATTGCCGTCTGCTTCCTGATCCTGCTCGGGCGTTTCGCCTGGCTGCAGATTTTCCAGCACGAGGAGTATCTGGCGCGCGCCGAAAGCAATCGCATCGCGGTGCTGCCGATCGTTCCTAATCGCGGTCTGATCACGGACCGCAATGGCGTGGTGATCGCCAAGAACTACTCGGCCTACACGCTCGAGATCACGCCCTCGAAGGTCGATGATCTCGACGGCACGATCGACGCGCTGGCCAAGATCGTCGATATCCAGCCGGTGCACAAGCGCCGCTTCAAGAAGCTGCGCGAGGAGACCCGGCGTTTCGATTCGATTCCGATCCGCACCCGCCTTACTGACGAGGAAGTGGCCAAGTTCACCGCGCAGCGCTGGCGTTTTCCCGGTGTCGAGCTGCGTGCGCGGCTGTTCCGCCACTACCCGATGGGCGAGGTCGGCGCGCACATGATTGGCTACATCGGCCGCATCTCGCCGCGCGACCAGGAGCGGATCGACCAGATGGAAGACGCGGCCGACTACAACGGCACGCAGTACATCGGCAAGGTCGGGGTCGAGCAGAGCTACGAGGGCGAATTGCACGGCACCACCGGGTATGAGGAAGTCGAGACCACCGCCGGCGGCCGCGCGGTGCGCACGCTCTCTCGCACCGCCGCCACGCCGGGCAACAATCTCAGCTTGTCGATCGACATCAAGCTGCAGGAGATCGCTGAGCAGGGCTTTGGCGACCGCCGCGGCGCGCTGATCGCGATCGAGCCCAAGACCGGCGACATGCTGGCTTTCGTCAGCAAGCCGAGCTTCGATCCCAACCTGTTTGTCGAAGGCATCGACCCCAAGAGCTGGGACGAGCTCAATACCGACCCCGACAAGCCTTTGCTGAACCGCGCTTTGCGTGGCACCTATCCGATCGGCTCGACCTACAAGCCCTTCATGGCGCTCGCCGCGCTCGAGACCGGCAAGCGCAAGGCCGACACGGTGATCCAGGACAACGGCGTGTTCATGCTCGGCAACCACCGGTTTCGTGACAGCGCGGCGGTGCCCAAGGGGCCGGTCAACATGCACAAGTCGATCGTGGTTTCGAGCGACGTGTATTACTACTCGCTCGCCAACGAGATGGGTGTCAACGCGATCCACGATTTCATGAAGCCCTGGGGTTTCGGCCAGATCACCGGAATCGACGTCGTGGGCGAGCAGCGCGGCATCCTGCCCTCGACCGAGTGGAAGGAGAAGCGCTTCAAGCAGAAGTGGTTCCCGGGCGAGACGATCTCGATCGGCATCGGCCAGGGCTACAACGCCTTCACCTTGCTGCAGCTCGCACACGCCACCGCCAACCTCGCCAACCAGGGCGTGGTGATGAAGCCGCACCTGGTCAAGCGGGTCGAAGACCCGACCACCGGGGTGGCGCGCCCGACCGTGCCGAGCGAGAGCTACCGCATTCCGGTCAAGCCCGAGCACATCAAGGTGATCACCGACGCGATGGTCGACGTCAACCTGGTCGGCACCGGGCGCCTCGCGTTTGCCAACGTGCCCTACAAGGTGGCGGGCAAGACTGGCACCGCGCAGGTGGTCGGCATCAAGCAGGGCGAGAAATACAACGAAGCCAAGATGCGCGAGCGGCACCGCGACCACTCGCTCTTTATCGCCTTCGCGCCGGCGGACGACCCCAAGGTGGCGGTCGCGCTGATCGTCGAGAACGGCGGCTTTGGCGCGCGCGCGGCGGCGCCGATCGCGCGCCAGGTGATCGACTACGTTCTGCTCGGCACGATTCCCAAGGGCCCGGCGCTGCCCAAGGGCAGTGCGCCGGTCGATGACGAGAGCGACGAGAACGCCCTGGTGGCCAATGTCGGCCGCCCTGAAACCGAACCCAGGAAGGTCGAGCCATGAGAGACATGACCCTGGCGCAGCGGGTGGGCGCCCTGGTGCGACCGTGGCTGACCGTGTTCGACCTGCCCTTGCTGACGATCATCGGCACGCTGGCGCTGATCGGCTTTGTCACGCTCAGCTCGGCCGGCTATGACTTCCCGTGGCGCATCACCGACCAGGCGCGCAACCTCGGCGTCGCTTTCGTCGTGATGTTCGTGTTTGCCAACATCAAGCCGCAGTGGCTGATGCGGCTGGCGGTGCCGGTCTACGTGACCGGCGTGGTCCTGCTTGGCCTGACCGAGGTGGCGGGGGTGACGGTCAAGGGCGCGACCCGCTGGCTTGATATCGGCGTGGCGCGGATCCAGCCGTCCGAGATCATGAAACTTAGTTTGCCGCTGATGCTGGCCTGGTACTTCCACAAGCGCGAGGGCGCGCTGCGCACGCTCGATTTCGCTCTGGCGGCCGTGATCATGGTGGTGCCGGTGGCGCTGATTCTCAAGCAGCCCGACCTTGGCACTTCGCTGCTGGTGGTCGCCGCCAGTTTTGCCGTGATCTTTTTTGCCGGCCTGCCGTGGAAGTGGCTGATCGCCCTGGTCGCGAGCGGCGTGGCGATGCTGCCGGTGATCTGGACCCTGCTGCACGACTATCAGCGCGAGCGGGTGATGACGCTGATCGACCCCAGCAACGATCCGCTCGGCAAGGGCTTCCACACCATCCAGGCGATGATCGCGATCGGCTCGGGCGGCCTCTTCGGCAAGGGCTGGATGCAAGGCACCCAGACTCACCTCGAATTCATTCCCGAGCGCACCAGCGACTTCCTGTTCGCGGTCTACTCGGAGGAATTCGGCTTTGTCGGCAACGCCGTTCTGCTCGCGCTCTATTTCGCCCTGATCTGGCGCAGCTTCACGATCGCGCTGGCCGCCCCCACCTTGTTCTCACGCATGCTGGCCGGAGCGATCGCCATGATCTTCTTCACCTACGCCTTCGTGAACATGGGCATGGTCAGCGGCATCCTGCCGGTGGTGGGCGTGCCGCTGCCTTTCATGAGCTACGGCGGCACCGCGCTGCTGATCCTCGGCATGTCGTGCGGCATCCTGATGAGCATCTCGGCCCACCGCAAACTGGTGCAGAGCTGAGCATGCGGGCGGCGCGACTGCTCCTGGTGCTGAGCGCGGCGGCGGTGCTGGCCGCCTGCGGCAGCGCGCCCAAGAAGGGCGGCTCCGCGTCCGGTGGCGGCAAGGGCGGCGGCTACTACCAGGACGACGGTCCGCCCGATCGCTCGCCAGCCGACATGGCCTTGATTCCCGACGCCGTTCCGCGCGTCGAGGCGCCGCACCGTTTTGCCAACCGGCCTTATCAGGCGCTTGGCCAGACCTATGTGCCGGTGACTGGCGATCCGCCCATGAAGCAGCGCGGCTTTGCTTCCTGGTACGGACGGCAGTTCCACGGCAACCGCACCGCGATCGGCGAGATTTACGACATGTTCACCATGACCGCGGCGCATCCGACGATGGAGCTGCCCAGTTATGCGCGGGTCACCAACCTGGCCAATGGCCGCAGCGTGGTCGTTCGCGTCAACGACCGCGGTCCTTTCCTGGCCGGCCGCGTGATCGATCTTTCCTACGCGGCGGCAACCCGCCTGGGCTACATCGGCCGTGGCACCGCCGAGGTCGAGGTGGTGCGGATCACCATGGCGCAGATCGCTCGCGGCGACTGGCCGCGCGACGCCGCGCCTCAGCTCGCAGCTGCGGCTCCGGTGACGCCGCTCGAGCCGCTGCCCACACGTGCGCCGACGGCTCCGGTGGTGGCTGCCGCCGCCAGCGTGACGTCTTCGGCTGCCGCGGCACCGGCCGTGCCCACCGGGCGCTGGGCGGTTCAGCTCGGCGTGTTCGCTCAGCGTGCCAATGCCGAGGCGCTTGCGGCTCATGCCGGCGTGTTGCTGGGGGCGGCGGATGAACTGCCGGAGAACCAGCGTGCCCCTCGGATCGAGCACGAGGGATCGATGTTCCGGGTTCTGGTGGGCAGCTTGCAGGATCGCAACGCGGCGCGCGAGACCGCACAACGCCTGGCCCAGCTGCTGGCGCGCGATGCGGTGCCGATTGCGCGCTGAGCCCGCCGGCGCAGCGCGCGGCCGCGCCTAGTACAAACGATTGTGCCGATTGCCCCGCTCGCCTCGCCGCCGCCGGGTTGGCGATGCCATGATGGAGGCCACTCTGAACAATCGCGCCTTCATGTCTTCACTTGCTCCTGTCATCGACGGCTCCCTGGCCGGCACACGCTCCAACATCACCTTGCCCAACTGGGTGGTCGGTGCCACCGAACGGGTCATGCAGCACTACGTGAAGCGCAACCTGCAGCTCGAGCCGGTCGCGATCGACGCGATGCCCGCGCCGCAGCCGGGGCACAAGTACATGCTGTATGCGCACGTGCCCTTCTGTCATACCTTGTGTTCGTTCTGCACCTTCCACCGCTTTCTGTTCAAGGAGCCAAAGGCGCGCGAATACTTCATTTCCTTGCGCAAGGAAATGGACATGGTCAAGGCGCTCGGCTACGACTTCCAGTCGATGTACATCGGCGGCGGCACCACCACCGTGCTGGAAGACGAACTGGCGCGCACGATCGAGCACGCGCGCAAGCTCTTTCCCAGCATCAAGGAAGTGTCGTGCGAGTCGGACCCGCAGCACCTGGCCACGCCCGCGTTCCGCCAATTGAAGGGTCTGGTCGATCGCATGTCGATCGGCGTGCAGAGCTTCAATGACGACATCCTGCGCATGACCGAGCGGCTCGAGAAGTTCGGCAGCGGCCAGCAGACCTTTGACCGGATCCTGGCGGCCAAGGAACTGTTTCCGATCTGCAATATCGATCTCATCTTCGGCTTCCGCGGCCAGACCGACGAGATCATCCAGAACGACATCGAGACCTCGCTGCGCCTGCACCCGCGCCAGATCACGACCTACCCGCTGATGGTCACGCACCAGACCAAAAAGAGCGTCAAGGCGACGCTGGCGGCGCCGCGCGACGACATGGCGCGGCAGTACCGCCAGATCCTCGATGGCCTCAACGGGCGTTACACCCAGCTCTCGTCGTGGGCCTTCGGTCAGGCCTCCAACGAGGGCTTCGACGAGTACGTGATCGACTACGACGAGTACCTCGGCGTGGGCTCGGGCTCGTTCAGCTTTCTCAACGACACGCTCTACGCCAATACCTTCTCGCTGCGCCGCTACAACGAGCGGATCGCCGCCGGCAAGATGGGGGTCGAGCGGCGGGTGACCTACTCGCAGCACGACATCCTGCAGTACCGCTTCCTGCTGGGAATGTTCTCAGGGCGCTTGTCGCGCCGCTACTTTCGCGAGGTGCACGGGGTCAACCTGGATCGCGCGCTGTTCAAGGAAATGCTCGCGATGAAGACGATCGGAGCGCTCAAGGAAAATCCGGCCGATCCCGACCGCCTGATCGTCACCGACAACGGCAAGCTCACCAGCCTGGTGATGATGAAAGAGTTCTACGCCGGCATGGACAACGTGCGCGCCGAGCTGCGCCGGCCGCTCAAGGCCTGCGACAGCTAGGCCCTTCACCCGGCCGCGGGAACGCAACAAAAACGGCGTCGCACGAGCGGCGCCGTTTTTGTTCCTGCCGTCCTAGATGCGGCTGCCCGCGAGGAAGAGTTCGTCGACCTTGATCGGCGCCTTCATCATGCCGTTGGCGATCAGGAATGCCTGGTCAGCCTTGATGCTGGCGACATCGGCCGCATTGAAACTGTCGGTATAGCCGCTCCACTGCGCGAGCTGGCGCGCATCGGCCAGCGAGACCCCCTGGACGCGGGCGCCAATGGCGATCGCCGCGTCCGGGTTGGCGGCGATCCAGGCGCTGGTGGCGCGGTGGACACGGACGACGCGGGCCAGCAGTTCGGGTTGGCGGGCCGCGAAATCCTGCCGCACCACCATCGCCAGCAGGGGGTTGACCAGGCCGTCAGCGCTCGCGATCAAATGGGCGCCTTGCGCCAGCGCCTTGATCGTCAGGCCGGCGACGATCAAGGCCGCATCGACCTGGCCGGCGGCGAGCGCGGCGGCCGACTTGCCCGGGTCCATCGAATGGAACTCGACATCCTTGATCGACAGGCCTGCGCGCGCGAGGCCGGCGACCAGCAACTGGTGCAGCACCGTGCCGCGCGGACCGGCGACCTTCTTGCCGCGCAGCTCGGCGAAGGTCTTGGGGCCGCCCTGGGCGCCGACCAGGGCGAAGGTGCGCGCCGGCCGGCTCACGCCGGTGGCGATGCGCAGCGGGTTGCCGCCGGCGTTGGCGAGCAGCAGCGAGGTGGTGTTCATCACGCCGGCGATGTCGATCGAGCCGGCGGCGATCGCCTGCGATTGCACCGCGCCCGAATCGATCGTGTGCCACTTCACCGCGATGCCGTCGGCGGCGAATTCCTTCTCGAGCAGCGAGTTTTCGACCATCACCATGCTTTGCAGGTTGAAGGGCGAGCGCACGTAGGAAAGGTTGATGAGCTTGGTCGGCTTGGCAATCGCCACCAGTGGCGCGAGCGGGCCGGCCGCAGCGGCGGCGATCAGGAGGTGGCGGCGGGAGCGGGAAATCATGAGGCGTCCTTCAAAAGCGAAACGGCAGGGGCGGCGGGAGCCAGCACCGCAGCCAGGATGTCGGCATGGCAGGCGGCGACGCGAGCGTCGCCGGGGCGCCGCGGGTGCGGCAGGTCGATCGGCCAGTCGCCCTGAATGCGGCCAGCGTCGAGGTGGATCACGCGGTCGGCGAGCAGCACGGCTTCGGCAATGTCGTGCGTGACCAGTACCGTGGTCATGGGGCGCTCGCGTCGGATCTGGGCGAACTCGGCGTGCAACAGTCCGCGAGTCAAGGCGTCGAGCGCGGAAAATGGCTCGTCGAGCAGCAGCACATCGGGCGCGCGCACCAGGGCGCGCGCCAGCGCGACGCGCTGCGCCATGCCGCCCGAGAGCGTGGCGGGCAGGCTGGCGGCGCAGTCGCTCAACTGCACCTGCGCCAGGGCGGCGGCAATCGCCGGTTCGCGCTCGTGCAGCGGGCGGTCGCGCACCGCCAGCGCCAGGTTCTCGCGCACGGTTTTCCAGGGCAACAGGCGCGGTTCCTGGAACACCAGCCCGATGCGTGGCGCGTGCGCCGGGCCAGTGAAATCGAGCGTGCCTGAGTTGGCCTGTTCGAGCCCGGCGATGTGGCGCAGCAAGGTGGTCTTGCCGCAACCGCTGCGGCCGACCACGGCGGTCAGGGAGCCGGGCGCGAACTCGAGGTCGACCCCGGCGAGCGCGTCGATGCGGCGCGCGCCGCGCTGGTAATGGCGGTGCAACTGGCGCAGGCGGATCGAATGCATCAGGCCTTGTCCTCGGTCGCCCAGGGCGCGCACCAGCGGGTGATGCGAACAAACACCCAGTCAGCCAGAACGCCCAGCAGAGCAATGGTGAAGATGCCGACAAAGACCTGGTCGGGGCGTGCCATCTCGGCCGATTCGCTGATCAGAAAACCCAGGCCGGCGGGAGCGGCGATCAGCTCGGCTCCCACCAGTGCGCGCCAGCTGTAGCCAAAGCCGAGCCGCAGCCCGGTCAAGGTCTGCGGCAGGGCGGCCGGCAGCTGCACATGCCAGAGCCGCTCGCGGGCCGTGAGCTCGAGGCTGTGAGCCAGTTCGAGCAGGCGCGAATCAACCGTGCGCAGAGCGCCCACGGTGTTGAGAAAAATCGGAAAAAAACTTGAGAGAACGACCACCGCGAGCTTGGCCGCTTCGCCGATCCCGAACCACAAAATCAACACCGGCATCAAGGCCAGGGGCGGCACCACGCGCAGAAATTCGAGCGGCAGATGGAGCCAGGCCGCCAGCCGTGGGGTGAGCGCGATCAGCAGCCCGAGTGGCAGGGCGAGTGCCACGGCCAAGGCGAATCCGCCCAGCACCCGCGCGCCACTGGCGCCGATGTGAGTGGTGAGGCGGCCATCGCCCGCGAGCTCGAGCGCCGAGGACCACACCGCGGCGGGCGGCGGCAGCAGATAGGCGCTAAACCAGCCGCTGGCCGATCCAACGGACCACGCCATCAGCAGCAGAGCGGGCAGCGCGAGCGCACGCAGCGCATGGGCGACGCGTGGGGCGGTGATAGCGCGAATTTCCTGCGATGCGGGCAACACCTGATAGGACTCCGGCAGCGGGACGCGCAGCATTTGGCCTGCGCAAAAAAACCTCCATCAGATCGCAGACCCGAGTTCGAGTCGATTGTGTTTTCCACTGCTTTCCATCGAACAGGGAAAACGATTGGGTGATTGTTCGTAGGGCCTGCTCAGGCCTCCGTAAGCAGTCGTCCCGAAGCGCTCATCGGCTCGCTCGGCATCGCTTTTCTTAAGGGAAAGCGATGGCGGTGAAATTGCCTCCGCATTGCCGCAGGGCATCTTGCTTTTGTTGGATTTTTCATACGCTCCCTCCCCTTGCCTCGTGCCGGACGCCGCTGTGGATGACCGGATCCCAGGAGGCGGTGGCGAATCGGGGCCGAATGGCGCGATCTGACCATTTGCAACGGCGACTGTTCGGCACGGTTGGGCCCTCTTAGACAGGACCGACATCTCCGAAGGCGCTGCAATCAAAAAAAGTAGTTCAGAAGGAATGAGTTGATGGCCAACGGATTGATGAAGATCGGGACCTTCCCGCCGCCCCCCGAGGCGCGCGGTGCGGCCGATGTCGAGTTCGAAGGGAACCACCGCCGCGGCGAGCTGCGCGGGATTCTCAAGATCAACCAGAAGAAGTGCGTGGGTTGCGACACCTGCCGCAAGGTCTGCCCGGCCGATGGCATCAGCGGTGGCCTGGGCGTGGCGCACTCGATCCGCGACGACGCGTGCCTGTACTGCGGCCAGTGTCTGGTCGCCTGCCCGTTCGGCGCGGTCGAGCAGATGAGCTTCGTCGACGAAGTGATCAAGAAGCTCGACGACCCGCGCGTGATGGTGGTCGGTCACCCGGCACCGGCGGTGCGCGTGGCCATCGGTGAAGAGTTCGGCGCCAAGGCCGGCGAGCTGTGCACCAACCAGATGCTCAACGCGATGGAGAAGGCGGGCTTTACCAACTTCGACGTCAACCTCGCGGCCGACCAGACCATCATCGAGGAAGGCACCGAGTTCGTGAAGAAGGTGCAGTACTGGGTGCTCGGCATGCGCGGCCCGGAAGTCGACAAGATGGCGGCTCACCCCTTCCCGCACTTCACCAGCTGCTGCCCGGCCTGGATCAAGAACCTCGAGACTTTCTACGCGCACCTGATTCCCCACGTGTCGACCGCCAAGAGCCCGATCCAGATGGGTGGTGCGATGGCCAAGACCTGGGCGGCCGAGAACGTCTGGAAGCGCGACCCGCGCGAGATCTACATGGTCTCGGTGACGCCGTGCACGGCCAAGATCTTCGAGGCCAGCCGTCCCGAGTTCCAGTCGGCGCACAAGTACCTGGTGCGCGAAGGCAAGATCCCCGCCGACACCCCGGCGTTTGGCGATATCGACGCCGTGGTCACCACGCGCGATCTGGCCGAGATCTTCCGCCGCAAGGGCATCAATCCGCTCGAGATGTCGAAGGAGCGTCCGGCCTCGACGATGGAGGTCTACACCGGCGCGGCGACGATCTTCGGCGCCGGCGGCGGCGTGATGGAAGCGGCGCTGCGCACCGCCTACTACGCGCTCTCCGGCGAAGAGCTCAAGGACCACAACCTGACGCTGGTGCGGGCGTTCGACAACGCGCTGCTCGAAGCCACCATCCCGGTGCCGATCAAGGCGCTGGGCGGCAAGACCTACGACGTCAAGATCGCGGTCGTCAACGGCGCCGCGCAGTCGCTCGACAAGGTTCTGCGCCACGTGATGGAAGACAAGAACCGTTACCACTTCGTTGAAGTGATGAACTGTCCTGGCGGTTGCGTCAACGGCGGCGGTCAACCCGTTCAGCCGATGGGCACGTCCTGGCTCAACCCGGTGCTGCCGCTGCCGCTGCGCGCCTGATCATCGAAGCGAGAACGCAGATGAACAACAACTCGTATCAATACGTTGAAAAGCCCGCTGGCCAGATGCTCGGCCGCCGCGGCTTCATGAAGGTGGTGGGCGTGATGGTGTCGGCCGTTGCCGTCGCCGGTTACGGCATCACCGAGCTGATCCTCAAGCGCAACGCCGTCATCAAGGCCCGTCAGAAGGGCTTGTACGACGACGACCTGCGCTTGCAGAAAGACAAGCTGACCAGCTCGCACGACAACCCTTCGGTCCGCCAGATGTACGCCGACCTCAAGGCCAAGCCGGTCGAAGGTGTGATGTACGAACTGACCCACACCCACTACGTGGCCCGTAACAACCTCGCCGCGATCGGAGCCAAGCATGTCTGAGCAAAAGGTCCTTCGTTTTCATGTCTCGGACAAGGTCTTCCACGGCGTCAACGCGATTGCCTGGTTCGCCCTGCTGATCACCGGCGGCGTGGTCTATTTCGGCCCGCAGCTCGGCCTGGCCAAGCACACCGGCGAAGAGCTGATGGTCTGGCACTTGTGGCTGGGCGGTCTCTTCACCGTCAACCTTGTGGGCTTTCTGATGTTCGCCCCCGAGCGCTTCGCGGTGATGATGAAGAACCTGATGGAGTGGGACGCCAACACCATCGGCTGGTTCCGCAACTTCGGCGGCTACCCGCGCAAGTTCTTCAAGATCCCCTTCGGCCCGGTCGAAACCCCGCCGCAAGGCCGCTACAACGGCGGCCAGAAGATGAGCTACCTCATCTTCATCGCAGCGATCTTCGTGTTTGCCATCACCGGCTGGCTGCTGTGGCTGTTCGCGCCGGCGATCGGCAAGACCGCCTTCGTGTGGATGTTCTACATCCACGTCTGGGGCAGCTTCCTGGTCTCGGCCATGGTCATCGGCGCGCACCTGCCGCTCGCCATGCTCAGCTCCGAGCACCTGAAGGGCATGTGGCGTTTTGGCCCGGGCACGATCTCGCTGCACGCGGCCGAGCACCACTCGCCGCTGTGGCTCGAGCGTGACGTCGTCAAGGCCGGCGACAAGAAGTAAGCACTGGAGTGCCGCCGCGAGCGGCATCCCCCTGAACGGACCGGACCGGCGCAAGCCCTTCCGGTCCTTCGTCATTGATGGCGCGGCGCTACCACCGCGCCGCCGCCGGGATGGAAGCCATGAACCAGACCCCCAAGGGACTGCGCCTGCACATCGGATTGTTCGGTCGCCGCAATGCCGGCAAGTCCTCGCTCGTCAACGCACTGACCGGCCAGACCATCGCCATCGTCTCGGACGTTCCGGGCACCACCACCGACCCGGTCGAGAAAGCCTGCGAGCTCTCGCCGATCGGTCCCGTGGTGTTCATCGACACCGCCGGCATCGACGACGTGGGCGAGCTCGGCGCTGCGCGCACCCGCCGCAGCCTGGCCGTGCTTGACTGGATGGACATCGCGGTCGTGGTGTGCGACGCGAGCGGTCCGGCCCAGCATGAAGAGCGGCTGATCGCCACCGCGCAATCGCTGGGCACGCCGGTCCTGGTGGTCTTCAACAAGGCCGATCTGGCCGCGCCCGCGCCCGAGCGCATCGCCGAGCTGGCAGCGCGCGGCCTGACCGTGGTGGCAGCGAGCGCCGCGCGTGGCAACGGTGTGGCCGAGGTGCGCGCCGCCATCGTCAAGCTCGCGGCCGAACGGACCGAGCCCGATGCTCCCTTGGTGGGCGATCTGGTCGCCGCCGGCGATACCGCCTTGCTCGTCACCCCGATCGATCTCGGCGCGCCCAAGGGGCGCCTGATCCTGCCGCAGGTGCAGGCGATCCGCGAACTGCTCGACGCCGGCGCCCAGTGCCATGTGGTCAAGGAAGATCGCGTCGCGCAGGCGATCGCCGAGCACAAGATTCCGCCCGCGCTGGTGATCACCGATTCGCAGGCGGTGCACAACGTGATCCGCCAGACCCCGGATTCGATTCCGGTCACCACCTTCTCGATCCTGATGGCCGCGGCCAAGAGCGACCTGGTGGCGATGGCGCAGGGCGCCGCCGCGCTCACCCGGCTCAAGGCCGGCGACCGCGTGCTGGTGTGCGAGACCTGCAGCCACCACCCTTCGGCCGACGACATCGGTCGGGTCAAGCTGCCCAACTGGCTCCAGAAGCACGTGGGCGGCGGACTGCAGATCGAGGTCGCGGTCGGCAAGGATTTTCCGCAGGACTTGAGCCCTTACGCCGTGATCCTGCAATGCGGCGGCTGCGTCGTCACTCGCCGCCACATGCTCGCCCGCTTGCGCGCGGCGCAGGCGCAAGGCGTGCCGATGACCAACTACGGTGTGGCGATCAGCTACCTGCAAGGCGTGCTGCCGCGCGCACTGCAATGCCACCCCGCGGCGCGCGCCGCGTTCGACGCGGCGTGTGCCTTGACCTGCGCCGCCACGGAGCCGACATGACACCGCTACCCCAACTGCTGGCCCAGGCCACGTTCACCGATGCCGAGATCGTTCATCTGCTCGGCCTGACCGACCCGGCCGATTGCGCGGCGCTGCGCGCGGCCGCTTTCGAGCTCACCTCGCAACTGATCGGTGACAAGGTCCATTACCGCGGCTTGATTGAGTTCTCGAACCTCTGCACGGTCGATTGCCGCTATTGCGGCATCCGCAAGTCCAACCATGAGGTCGAGCGCTATGAGCTCGACCGCGAAGAGATCCTGGCGGCGGCGCAATGGGCGGCCGACAACGGCTACGGCTCGATCTGCCTGCAGGCGGGCGAGCGGCGTGACCCCAAGTTCGTTGCTTTTGTCTCCGACTGCGTGGCCGAGATTCGCGCCCGTACCCGCAGCGAAACCCTGCCGCATGGCGTGGGTGTCACGCTGTCCCTGGGCGAGCAGTCGCTGGCGACGTATCAGCGCTGGGCGCAGGCCGCGGGCGAGGGTGGTGGCCTGCGGTATCTGCTGCGGATCGAGTCGTCCAACCCGGTGCTTTTTGACAGCCTGCACAGCGCGCCCGGCAAGCATGAAAAGGATTTGCCGGCGCGCTTGCAGGCCTTGAAGGATTTGCGCAGCGCCGGTTTCCAGCTCGGCACCGGCGTGATGATCGGTCTGCCGGGCCAGACGCTGGCCGATCTGTGCGCCGACATCCGCACCTTCCAGTCGCTCGACATCGACATGATCGGCATGGGGCCCTACATCACCTCGGCCGGCAACGACATGCCGGCCGACGCGATGATGGAGCGCGGCGCCCTGCTGCAACTCTCGCTCAACATGATTGCGGTGACCCGGCTGGTGATGCGCGAGGTCAATATCGCCGCCGCCACCGCCTTGCAGTCGCTGGTCGACGATGGCCGCGAGCGCGGCATCGCGCATGGCTGCAACATCGTGATGCCCAACCTCACGCCGCGCACGGTGCGAAAGAGCTATCAGCTCTACGACAACAAGCCCTGCATCGAGGACGAACCGGGCGATTGCCGCGGTTGTCTGGAAGGTCGCATTGTTTCGGCCGGGCGCCGGGTGGGCTGGAACGAATGGGGCGATTCGCGGCGCTGGGCGGTCCGCAACGATCTGCCGCTGGCGGCGGTGGGAGCGCGCCCGAAGCGGCCCGCGCCGGCACGCTCGCTCGCCGGCATTGCCGTGGTCACCGCGCGCTAAAAAGCGATCTCGAGCGCGGCTGCGGATCTAGCGTGGCTGCGGATCTAGCGCGGCCGCCGCCGAACCTTGACGACGAGCTCGATACTGGCAATGTCGAAATCCTGCGCCAGCGCGGGCGAGACCGTGAGCTCGAGCGCATCGGCGGGCAGGTCGCTGACCGTGCGGGTGTCGAGATCGAACAGGTGGTGATGCGGCGTTAGCGTCGAGTCAAAGACCAGGGCCGTGCCGTCGATGTCGAGGGTGCGCAGCAAGCCCCGCTCGCTCAGCAGCGACAAGGTGCTGTAGACGGTGGCGCGCGAGATCTCGGGCGCGATCGTGCGGGCGCTTGCCAGCACCTGATCGGCGTTGAGGTGAACCGGGGCTGACAGCATTACCTCGGCGACCTGAAGGCGCTGCAGCGTGGGGGTGATGCCGTGCTCGCGCAGGCGGGCACTCAGGTCGGTGATGGAAGCAGAAATCATCAGTCGTTGGCGATCAAAAAAATACGGCGCGCAAACCGTGGCTAGTTGGCGCGCCGCTAGAGTGATGCAAGCTTAGTTGAAGGGATTGGCCCGCGGCGTCTTGTTGGTCGACGGCGGCAGGATCGGCAGCGTGATCTGCGGCTGCTTGCCCGTCATGGTCTTGAGGAAGGCGACAATCTGCTCCACTTCCTGGCCCGTGTAAGTGCGGCCGAGCTGCAGCTCGCCCATGATGCGGGTCGCATCTTCCAGCGTGGCGGCTTCGCCGTCGTGGAAGTACGGGTAGGTGAGTTCGACGTTGCGCAGGGTCGGAACCTTGAAGCTGAGACGATCGCTCTGTTGCCCCGTCACGCCGGCACGGCCTTCGGACGGGTTCTTGGTTTCATAGGCTTTCACCACCCCCATTTTCTGGAAGGAATTGCCGCCGGCGGCTTCGCCGTTGTGGCAGATGGTGCAGCCGCTCGACTTGAACAATTGGTAACCGGCCAGCTCATCCTTGGTGATGGCTTTTTTGTTGCCCTTGAGCCAGAGGTCGAAGCGCGAATCGGGGGTGACCAGCGTTTCCTCGAATGCGGCGATGGCCTTGGTGATGTTGCCGATATCGATCTTGTCGGTTCCGAAGACCTTCTTGAACTCGGCGCGGTAGGTCGGCATCGAAGCCAGGACTTCGACCGCGAGTTCATGCTTGAACGCCATTTCCAGCGGGTTGGCGATCGGGCCGCCGGCCTGCTCGGCCAGGTCCTTGGCGCGGCCATCCCAGAACTGGGCGATGTTGAGGCTGGAGTTGAGCACCGTCGGCGAGTTGATCGGGCCTTGCGCCCACTTGTGGCCGATCGAGGTCTTCAGGTTATCGGTGCCACCCATGCTCAGGTTATGGCAGGAGTTGCACGAGATGAAGCCCGAGCCCGACAGGCGCGGTTCGAAGTAAAGCTTCTTGCCCAGCTCGACCAGCGCAGGCTGAGTGACCTTGGCGGGCTGGATCGGCTTGATTGGTTCGTTCATGGCGGCGGGAGCGGCCATCGAGACGGTGGCGAGGGCGGCAAGGGCGATGCCGATCGCGGTCTTTTTGAGTGACATTCGAACTCCTGTTGCGTGTTGCGCGGTTCGATCGGAACGCTGGATCGGATCCGCTGGCTGGACGAGATCCAGCGCGTTGACAAGTAGATAGCGGGCGCCGCTTGCGGCGCTTGCTGAAAGTCAAGCGGCAGCGCGCTGTGCGGGAAAACTCAGGGTTGTCGGGTCGGTCGGTGAGCGCGTCCGGGATTCATTAAGCTTGGGCTTTCTCTTGTCGGAGCGGCCCATGAATCTCGCCGAACTGAAGTCATTCACTGACCGTCAATGGGACGAGGACCTGATTCCTCGCCTGGTCGATTACGTCAAGGTTCCCGCCAAGTCGCCAGGCTTTGATGCGAGCTGGGCCGCTCATGGCTATTTGCAGAGCGTGGTGCAATCGGCCTATCTGTGGGCGGTGGCGCAGAACATCGACGGCATGGCGATCGAGGTGGTCGAGATCCCCGGTCGTACGCCCTGCATCTTCTTCGATGTGCCGGCTACCGGCGGCCGCGGCAACGACAAGACCGTGTTGTTCTACGGTCACCTCGACAAGCAGCCAGAGATGAGCGGCTGGCGCGACGACCTCGGCCCCTGGACCCCGGTGATCGAGAACGGCAAGCTCTACGGCCGTGGTGCGGCCGACGACGGTTATGCGATCTACGCGGCGATGAGCATCATCGCCGCGCTCGACGCTCAAGGCGCTGCGCGCCCGCGCTGCGTCGGCATCATCGAGACCTGCGAAGAATCGGGCTCGCCCGACCTGCCCTTCTACCTGGATCTGCTCGCGCCGCGCCTGGGCGATGTGGCCCTGGTCGCCGGCCTCGATTCCGGCTGCGGCAACTACGAACAGCTGTGGGTCACCACCTCGCTGCGTGGCCTGGTCGGCGGCACGATCACGGTCGAGGTGCTGACCGAGGGCGTGCACTCGGGCAAGGCGAGCGGGATTGTGCCGAGCTCGTTCCGGATTGCTCGTCAGCTGATGAACCGGATCGACGATCCCGCCACCGGCCGCGTGCTCGACGAGGCTTTCCACGCCGCGATCCCCGCCGAGCGCCTGATCCAGGCCAAGCTCGCAGGCGAGATCCTGGGCGACCAGGTGTGGCAGGAGTTCCCGTGGGTTGGTTGCAACCACGGACCTGACGGCCACGCGCATGCGATGCCCACCACCACCGACCCGGTCGAAGGCATTCTTGCTCGCACCTGGCGGCCGGCGCTGAGCGTGACGGGAGCGGCGGGTTTTCCGGCGATCGATTCGGCCGGCAACGTGCTGCGCCCCAAGACCACCTTCAAACTGTCGATGCGGATTCCGCCCACGGTCGACGGCGAGCGTGCGGCTCACGCCTTGCGCCGCATCGTCACGGCGGACGCGCCCTACAACGCCAAGGTCACGTTCGAGGGCGAGTCGGCGGCCACCGGTTGGAACGCGCCGCCGACCGCGCCGTGGTTGAAGCGCGCCGCCGATTCCGCTTCAAAGGCGGTGTGGAACAAGGACGCCGCCTGGATGGGCGAGGGCGGAACGATTCCCTTCATGAACATGCTGGGCGAGAAATTCCCGCGCGCCCAGTTCCTGATCACCGGCGTGCTGGGACCGCACAGCAACGCCCACGGCCCCAACGAGTTCCTGCACATTCCCTACGTCAAACAACTGACGGCAGCGGTGGCGGGCATCGTCGCCGCGGTGGAGTGAGGGCATCATGAGGCGTGATGTCGTCACCCAGGTGATCCTCGAGTACGAGGACGGTGCGGAGAACTTCGCCACTCGCTTCGAGGCGGAGCGATTCATTGCCGCCAACCTTCCCGAGCTGCCACGGCGCGCCTTGCTGGAAGACATGCAGGGCAATCCGCGCGCGGTCTACGAAGTGGTGGTCGACGCCGTCGGCAACGTCGAACTGATCGACCCGGCCTGAACCCTGTGCTGCGCTGGGCGCGAGCTCAGCGCGCGAGCCAGGCCGCCAGCGTGGCGGTGAGCGAAACCCAGTAGATCAGGCCGACGCCGGCCGGGCGCAGCGGCGCCGTGATCGGGTTCGGGGTCTGGTACGCCGCGCGGCGGCGGCGTGGCAGGCGTTCGGCGCGAAAGGCTGCGGCGAGCCATGACTCGATCGAGGTCTCAAGCGGGACTCCCGGAGCGCTGCTGTTGGCCATGATGGTCTCCCTCGTCGGCTCGCGATCAAGCGATCGCGTGGAGGGAACTATGCGGTCAGGCGGGCGGCCGCGGCGCCGGACGAATCGGCGCCGGGCGCAAGGAATCCGCTCGGCAGCCGGCGCGCAACTCTCGCGCTGCCCGCTGCCGATTTTTCGCGTGCGGCGGGCTTACGCGAGAAACAGCCGGTAGGCCGGGTTGGCGCTTTCGTTCCAGTAGCGGTAGCCGAGCTGATCCAGGAAGGTTTGGAATTGCGCCTGATCGGCCGGTGGCACTTGCATGCCGACCAGGATGCGGCCGTAGTCGGCGCCCTGGTTGCGGTAGTGAAAGAGCGAGATGTTCCAGTCCGGCGCCATGCTCGAGAGGAACTTCATCAGCGCGCCCGGCCGCTCGGGAAATTCGAAGCGATACAGGTGTTCGTCGATCGCGAGTTCGCTGTGGCCGCCCACCATGTGGCGCAGGTGCAACTTGGCGAGTTCGTTGTCGGTCAGGTCGAGCGTCGGAAAGCCCGCGCGCTCGAAGGTGCGTGCCAGCACCGCCGCGTCGTCGCGCCGGGTGAGCTGAACGCCGACGAAGATGTGCGCCGCCTGGGCGTCGGCGATGCGGTAGTTGAACTCGGTGACGTTGCGGTTGCCGACCAGTTCGCAGAAGCGCCGGAAAGAGCCGCGGGCTTCGGGAATGGTGACGGCAAACACCGCTTCGCGCTGCTCGCCCACCTCGGCGCGCTCGGCTACAAAGCGCAGGCGGTCGAAGTTCATGTTGGCGCCGCAGGCGATCGCCACCAGGGTCTTGCCCCTGACCTTTTCGCGCGCGACCCAGGCTTTCATGCCAGCCACCGCCAGTGCGCCAGCGGGCTCGAGAATCGAGCGGGTGTCCTGGAACACGTCCTTGATGCCGGCGCACAAGGCGTCGGTATCGACGGTGATGATCTCGTCGACATACTTCTGGCACAGGCGGAAGGTCTCCTGGCCGACGAGCTTGACCGCGGTGCCGTCGGAAAAGAGGCCGACGTCGGTCAGTTCGACCCGCTCGCCCTTTTCCAGCGACTGGCGCATCGCGTCCGAGTCCTTGGTCTGGACGCCGATCACCTTGATCCCGGGGTAGAGCGCCTTGACGTAGGCTGCCACGCCGGCGATCAGACCGCCGCCGCCGATGGCAACGAAGATCGCGTCGATCGGTCCGTGCTCGCCGGGGTGGTACTGACGCAGGATCTCCATCGCCACCGTGCCCTGGCCGGCGATGACAAAGGGGTCGTCGAAGGGGTGGACGAAGGTCAGTCCGCGCTCGGCCTGCAACTTCACGGCGTGGGCAGCGGCGTCGGAAAACGAATCGCCGAACAGGACCACTTCGGCGCCGCGGCTCTTGACGGCTTCGATCTTCACCGCCGGGGTGGTCACCGGCATCACGATCACCGCGCAACAGCCCAGGCGTTGCGCGGCCAGAGCCACGCCTTGCGCATGGTTGCCGGCGCTGGCGGCGATCACGCCGCGCGCCCGCTCCTCGGGTGAGAGGTTGACCATCTTGTTGTACGCGCCGCGCAGCTTGAAGCTGAACACGGGCTGCAAATCCTCGCGCTTCAAAAGCACACGGTTGTGCAGGCGTTCCGAGAGCCGCGGCGCGAGGTCCAGTGGCGACTCGATCGCCACGTCATAGACGCGTGCGGTGAGAATCCTGCGCAAGTATTCCTGGGCCGGCATGCCCCTTCCTCCCTCGTGATGGTGCGCTGTGAAGGTAGCATGCACGCATGACTGATCCGACGGCTCCTCCCTTTGCCGGCCTCACGCCGGACACCGTACTTGACGCAATCGATGCCACTGGCCTGTTTGCGGCCGGTCAGGTGCTGGCGCTCAACAGCTACGAGAACCGCGTGTTTCAAGTCGGTCTTGACGAGCCCCTGGCCGGCGCGCGTTTTGTGATCGCCAAGTTCTATCGGCCAGGCCGCTGGAGCGACGCGCAGATTCTTGAGGAACACGCGTTTCTGGCTGAGCTGGTCGAGGCCGAAGTGCCGGCGGTCGCGCCGATCGTCATGGGCGGGCGCACCCTGCTTGAACACGCCGGCTTTCGCTATGCGCTGTTTCCGCGCCGCGGCGGTCGCGCGCCCGAGCTGGAAGACGCCGCCACGCTCGAGTGGCTGGGCCGATTCCTTGGCCGTATCCATGTCGTGGGCGCGCGCCGGGTTTATCAGCACCGGCCGGCGCTTGATCTGCAGACTTACGGCGTCGAGCCGCGCGCTTTTCTGCTCGAGACCGGCTGCTTGCCGCCCGAGCTGGCAAGCGTCTACGCCGGAGTCTCGCAGCAGGTGCTCGACGGCGTGGCGCGCGCCTTTGAGCGGGCGGGAGCGGTGCGTCAGCTGCGGCTCCATGGCGACGTGCACGAGGGCAATGTCTTGTGGACCGACCATGGGCCGCACTTTGTCGACTTCGACGACAGCCGCATGGGGCCGGCGGTGCAGGATCTGTGGATGCTGCTCGGTCACGAGCGCGAGGAGCAGCAGCGACGGCTGACCGATCTGCTGGTCGGCTACGAGGACTTCGCCGAGTTCGACCTGCGCCAATTGCATCTGATCGAGGCGCTGCGCAGCTTGCGCCTGATTCACTATTCGGCCTGGATCGCCCGGCGCTGGCACGACCCGGCTTTCCCGGCCGCTTTCCCCTGGTTCGACAGCCCGCGTTACTGGGAGGCGCGGATTCTCGAGTTGCGCGAACAGGTCGCAGCGATGGACGAGCCCTTGCTGGTGGCCTGATTCGGGGATTGCGTGCCTGGGCGTTGTTCTTTGGCAAGAACCCGCAGATTTGCGTGGAATGTCGGGATTTCGCTGCCTTGCGGCCGATAAAATCCAAGCAGCCTGCCTCGACGCCTCGAGCGTCGAGCCGTTTTCCTGACGCCGCCCACGGGCGGCATCTTCATCCAAGCCGCGGCGCGGACCTGACCCCGTTGACCGTGGCGGAGTGTGAGACCCATGACCGCCCCGCTCCCGCCCCAGGCTGCACTGCCGGCAACGCCCGCGACTGAAGTTTCGGCGCGCCTGCGTGAAATTCCCTACAACTACACCTCGTTTTCCGATCGCGAGATCGTCATCCGCCTGCTCGGCGCCGAGGCCTGGCGCGTGCTCGACGAACTACGGGTCGAGCGCCGCACCGGCCGATCGGCCCGCATGCTCTACGAGGTGCTGGGCGATATCTGGGTGGTGCAACGCAACCCTTATCTGCAAGACGATCTGCAGGACAGCCCCAAGCGCCGTGCGCTTCTGATCGAGGCTTTGCATCACCGCCTGGGCGAGATCGAAAAGCGGCGCGACGCTTCCGATCCCGAGCGCGATGGCAAGGTTGGCCTCTTGATCGCCGCTGCGCAAAAAGCGGTCAAGACTTTTGCCGACAGCTTTCCGCAGGCCGAAGAGCTGCGCCGCCGCGCGCGCAAGCACCTGGCCCGACACACCCGCAGCGACAACATCTGCTTTGACGGCTTTGCCCGCTCGGCCCACGTCACCGATGCCACCGACTGGCGCGTCGAATACCCCTTCGTGGTGCTCTACCCCGACAGCGAGCTCGAGGTCCCGGGTCTGGTGCGCGCCTGCATCGAGCTGGGCCTGACCATGATCCCGCGCGGCGGCGGCACCGGTTACACCGGCTCGGCCGTGCCGTTGTCGGCGATGAGCGCGGTGATCAATACCGAGAAGCTTGACCGCCTCAGTGAAGTCACGGCCGCCACCCTGCCGGGCGTGGCCCAGCAGATTCCCACCGTGCTTTCGGGCGCCGGCACGGTCACCCGCCGCGTGGCCGACGCGGCCGACGCCGCGGGGCTGGTGTTCGCAGTTGACCCGACCTCGGCCGATTCGTCCTGCGTGGGCGGCAATATCGCGCTCAACGCCGGCGGCAAGAAGGCCGTGTTGTGGGGCACCGCGCTCGACAACCTGGCCTGGTGGCGGATGGTCGATGCGAGCGGCAACTGGCTCGAAGTCACCCGGCTCGATCACAACCTTGGCAAGATCCACGACCAGCCGCTGGTTCGATTCGAGATTGTCTGGAAGGACGGCACCGAAGCGCCCGATGCCGCCCGCGTGTTGAAGCGCGAAGTGCTAGAGCTGCCCGGCAGCCGCTTCCGCAAGGTCGGCCTGGGCAAGGACGTGACCGACAAATACCTGGGCGGCCTGCCCGGGGTGCAGAAGGAAGGTTGCGACGGCCTGATCACCTCGGCGCGCTGGGTGCTGCACAAGCTGCCCAAGCATGGCCGCACGGTGTGCCTGGAGTTCTTCGGCCCGGCCAGCAACGCGGTGCCGGCGATTGTCGAGATCACCGATTTCCTCGCCGCCAAGCCCGAGGGCGTGATGCTCGCCGGTCTCGAACACCTCGATGACCGCTACCTCGCCGCGGTGGGCTACCCCACCAAGAGCAAGCGCGGCGCCCTGCCGAAGATGGTCCTGGTGGGCGATATCGTTGGCGACGACGAGGCCGCGGTGGCGCGCGCCACGAGCGAAGTGGTGCGCATGGCCAACGCGCGTTCGGGCGAAGGCTTTATTGCGGTGAGCCCCGAGGCGCGCAAGCAGTTCTGGCATGAACGCAGCAAGACCGCCGCGATCAGCCGCCACACCAATGCCTTCAAGTTGAACGAAGACGTGGTGATTCCCTTGCCGCGCATGGGCGACTACACGGATGCGGTCGAGCGCTTCAACATCGAGTGCTCGATCAAGAACAAGCTGGCAATGCTGGCAGCGCTCGAGGCCTACCTCGCCACCGAGTTCAAGCTCGCCAGGACCGACGATGTCGAAGTCGACCGCCTCAACCGCGTCGAGCTGCTTGCTGACCGCTTGCCGCAGGCGCGAGCGCTGGTCGCTTTTGTCCGCGAGCGCTGGACCTATGTTCTCGATTACCTCGACGCGCCGGTGCCGGCGGCGCTGCCCGAGCTCTCCCGCTTAGGCCTGACCCACTTGAGCAGCGTGTTCAATCAGCGCGCCGACGAGAAGCTGGTTGACCTGGTGCAAGACCACACGCTGCGCATCTCGTGGAAGACCGAGATTCGGGCGCCGCTTGATCGGATCTTCAGCGGTGCCTCGTTCCTGCCGGTGATGGCCGAGATCGACGCGATCCACAAGAAAGTCCTGCGTGGCCGCGTCTTCATCGCCCTGCACATGCACGCGGGCGACGGCAACGTTCACACCAATATCCCGGTCAACTCCGACGACTACGAGATGCTGCAGACCGGCAACGCCGCGGTCGCTCATGTGATGAAAGTGGCGCGCGAGCTGGGCGGGGTGATCTCCGGCGAGCACGGCATCGGCCTGACCAAGATCGAGTTCATGACCGAGGAAGAGCTAAAGCCCTTCCACGACTATCTCGATCGCGTTGACCCCAAGGGCCACTTCAACGCCGGCAAGCTGCGCCACAGCGCCGATCTCTCGAACGCCTACACGCCGAGCTTCAACCTGCTGGGGCACGAGTCGATCATCATGCAGCAGAGCGACATCAAGTCGATCTCGGATGCGATCAAGAACTGCCTGCGCTGCGGCAAGTGCAAACCGGTGTGCAGCACTCATGTGCCGCGCGCCAACCTGCTCTACTCGCCGCGCAACAAGATCATCGCCACCTCGCTTTTGATCGAAGCCTTCCTGTACGAAGAGCAGACCCGGCGCGGGGTGTCGATCCGCCATTTCGACGAGTTCTCCGACGTGGCCGATCACTGCACGATCTGTCATCGCTGCGAAAAGCCCTGCCCGGTCAATATCGATTTCGGCGACGTGAGCATGGCGATGCAGGATCTGCTGCGCCGCCTGGGCAAGAAGCGCGTCAACCCGGTCAAGTCGGCGGCGATGTTCTTCTTGAACGCCAAGGGGCCGGAGACGATCAAGATCGCCAAGCACGTGATTGCGCTGGGTTACGAAGCGCAGCGCCTGGGCGCTTCCGTCTTCAAGGTGGCGGGCCGCGCGCAGACCGCGCACCCGCCCGCCACCACGGGCAAGCCCGCGCTCATCGAACAGGTGATCCACCTCGTCAACAAGAAGATGCCGGGCGGGCTGCCCAAGCGCACCGCGCGCGCCCTGCTCGACATCGAGGACGCGCGCTACGTCCCCATCATTCGCGATCCGGCGGCGACCACGGCCGAGACCGAAGCGGTGTTCTACTTCCCGGGCTGCGGCTCGGAGCGGCTGTTTTCGCAAGTCGGCCTGGCAACCCAGGCGATGCTGTGGGAGGTCGGCGTGCAGACCGTATTGCCGCCGGGCTATCTGTGCTGCGGCTACCCGCAGCGCGGCAGCGGCATGATGGATGTGGCCGAGAAAATGAGCGCCGACAACCGGGTGCTCTTCCACCGCGTGGCCAACACGCTCAACTACCTCGA
>JAVVWR010000041.1:0-28547 GCA_036652035.1 Burkholderiaceae bacterium
TCAACTCGCGCCGAAATCCGGCTGGAACTTCGGTTTCGCATCGGGTAAAAGAAATTGAAACCATGTCGCAGATCGGACCGGCCCCTTCAGACCTTGAACGCAGTCAATCTCTTTTCGCCTCCTGGCCTGCTTTCCTGGCAGCGCGGACGCTCGCCTTGAGACAGGGAGCCGGGCGGCCATTGGCGCTGGGACTGGCTTACGTTTTCACCTATGTCCTGCTCGAGGCCGCCACCAATGGCCTGATCACCAGCCTGCGGATCATCGTTCCCTGGAACCCACTGCCCGCGCTGGCACTGGCGCTGGTCGCCTGGGGTGGCGTGCGTTATGTGCCGGCGGTCTTCGCTGGTGTTCTCGTGTCCAAGCTCTGGCTGAGCGACGACAGCGTCAACGGCCTCGTGATCGCCGCCGCAGTCGTCGCCATCGCGTATTCGGCCGGCGGCTATCTGCTGCGGCGCTTGACGCGCATCGGCACCACCGATCCAGATGTCCGCGACCTCACGATTTTCATCGGCGTTGCCCTCGGCTGTTCAGTCCTCGCGGCGCTCGCCGATGCCGCGGTCAGTCTCTACCGGCCGGACCTCACTTTCGTAGCAGTGGCACGCGAAACCATCGAACGCATCACCGGAATCTTCGTCGGCCTGGTCGTGGTCTGTCCCCTGCTGCTGCAGATCGCTAACGGCTCGGTCACCGCGGCCCTGGGCTCCGGCACGCTGCGCCGGCAGACCCTGCGCCACCTGCTGATCCTGGTCACTGCGCTGATTACCATTCTCGTTCTCATCTTCGGCCTGCGGCCGTTCGACGAACACCGCATGTTCTACCTGTTTTTCCTGCCGGCACTGGCCGTTTCCATGCGTTACGGCCTGGTCGGTGCGGTGGTCGCAGTCGGCCTGGTCCAGCTCGGCCTGCTGATCGCGCTGGCGGTTCTCAACCTGGATTCCGCTCTCGCTCTGCAGTTCCAATTCCTGATGCTGGCGCTCGCCATCACCATCCTCTATGTCGGCACCCTGGCAGGCGCGGCCACGCGCCAGTCGGCCGCCCTCGCCGAACGCGCCCGCGCCTTGCGGCGCCAGAGTGAAGCCTTGGCCGAAGCACAGAAGGTTGCCGCCACGGCCGAGCTCGCCGGTGCGCTGGCGCACGAGCTCAACCAACCGCTCGCGGCGATTTCCAACTACGCCCGCGCCTGCCGCACCCTGGCCGAACGGGGTGATTCGCAAGCCTTGTTGATTGAATCCCTGCGCCATATCGCCGCCGAAAGCGCTCGCGCCGGCGAGTTCGTTCGTCGCATGCGCGACTTTTTCCGCACCGGCCTCTTGCGCACCGAGGACAGCCTGGTCGAAGCCCTGTTAGCGGCTGCGCTCAACCAGGCAAGCGACCGCATCGAACGCCTGCAGGTCAAGCTTCAGATCCGGTGCGCCGAGCCCGGACTCCACCTGCAGGCTGACCGGATCCAGCTCGGCACGGTCTTTGACAATCTGGTGAAAAACGCGCTTGACGCGCTCAGCGAACATCCCGGGCGACGGCAGCTCGAACTGTGCGCCCGCCGCATCCATCACGGCGGCACCGAACTCTTGCGGATCGAGGTCAGCGACAACGGCCCCGGCGTGCCGCCCGAGCTGCGCTCCGAACTTTTCAGCGCGATGGCCACCACCAAACCGCAAGGCATGGGACTGGGCTTGGCGATGTCGCGCGGCATCGTCGAGCGTCATGAGGGCCGGCTATGGCTCGACTCCGCGCACAACCCCACCCGCTTCTGCATGGAGTTCCCGCTCCCGCGCACGAACACAAGTCATGGCGCCTCTGATTCCCTTCATCACTGAAATCGATCCGGCCCCGCCTGCAGCCACCGTTTACGTGGTCGAAGACGACGAGGCGGTGCGCACATCGCTCGAACTGCTGCTGCGGGTGCGCGGTTACCTCAGCGACAGCTTTGCCAGCGGCGAGGCCTTCCTGGCGGCGGGCCGCTGGCGGCGCCCGGCCTGTGTAGTCGTCGACGTGCGCCTGCCCGGCATTGACGGCCTTGAACTTGCCCGCCGGCTGCGGCAGGCGCAAGCCTCGATCCCGGTGATCGTGGTCACTGCCCATGGTGATGTCTCGACCGCCCGCACAGCCTTGCGCGAAGGCGCGGTCGATTTCCTGGAAAAACCGGTTGACGACAATGAACTTTTCAACGCCATCGAACAGGCGCTGGCGAGCGATCAGCGCCGCTTGAGCCTCGAGATCGAACGCCGCACCCACCTGCAGCGGCTGCAGAAGCTCACCGCCCGCGAACGCGAAGTGTTCGACCGCATCACCGACGGCCGCCACAACCGCGAGATCGCCGAGGAGTTCGGCATCAGCCCCCGCACGGTCGAAGCCCATCGGGCCCGCATCATGGAGAAACTCGACGCACAGCGGGTGAGCGACCTGTTCCGGATGCAGATCGCGCTCGAACTCTCCGACGAGCCGATCGAGAGCCACTGAGGACTCGTCCATCCTGTCGCCGACCCCATGCGTATAGCTACGTAGGTTGGGGCACGAATTGGCAGGCCTGCCATCGCACCCTAGAGTGGTCTTCTTCCGGCCAGCGGACAGCCGCACGGTTGGCCCACCGCGGCCGGTCATGAGAGGACCCATGCCCCACGCCAGCTTTGCCTGCGTCGCGCCCGACACCTTCACTCCCTTCGGCTTTCCGGCCCCCGTAGTCGTACCTGCGGTGGTGACCGAACCCACAAGAGCCTCACTGCCAACCTATCGCTTGTTAGTGCTTTCGTCCGGCCGTCAAGGCCGGGGCCACGAACCGCTTCAGCGCATGGCCGCAACCCATGGCGAAAGGCCTGCTTCCATTCAGAAGCGTGTCAGAGACCGGCATCAACGCCTGGAGCAGCCCGATCATCGATCAACGCTCGGGCTTTGCGCCGCGCGGGCAAGCCGGCCATGACCGAAGCACTTTTCCTGCCGAGCTGGCCACTGCCCTGGTCCAGCGCCGTGACCCTCGCCTTGTTGCTCCTGCTTGGTGTCGGCGGCGGCGAAGCGGCGGCACGCCTGGGCTTGCCGCGCCTGGTCGGCCAGACCCTCGCCGGCCTGCTCTGCGGGCTCGCCGCGCTTGGTCTGTCGATGCTCGGCCTCGAACTGCCCGACCGCGCCACCAGCGAACTGGCGCTGGGCGCGGCGCTGGCGGTGGTCCTGTTCGAGGTCGGCCGCCGCGCTCCCTGGAGCTGGCTCGGGCGCAACCACGCCTTGCTCGCTACCAGCCTCGCCGAATCAGCCCTCAGCTTTGTTGCCGTCGATCTGGTCCTGCTCGCCTGCGGCATGGCACCGGTGGCAGCGGCCATCACGGCCGCGGTCTGCATGTCCTCGTCGCCGATCGTCGTACTCGCCATCAGCAAGGAATTTCACACCCAGGGCCAGATCACCGAACGCTCGCTGCTGCTCGCCGCCCTCAACTCAGGCTACGCGGTGGTGGCCGGATCGCTGCTGCTGGGCTGGGTTCACGTCGAGACCCGCGGCGCGATCGACGCCTGGGTCCTCCATCCGCTCTACCTGGTATTCGGATCACTGCTGCTCGCCTGGGCCGGCGCCCGCCTGATGGCCAGCCTGGTGCGCCGGCTGCACGGTCGCGATGCCTCACAGCTGGTGGTCGTGCTGGCAGTGATCGGCCTGGTTTTCCTTGGCGCCTCCCGTCTGCAGCTCTCGCCCCTGCTCGCCACCCTGGCGCTAGGCGCCTTGGCGGGTCGGTCCGGCGTGCCTGGCGTACCGGCCTTCGATGCGGCGATCGGCGTCGCCTTGATCGCGCTCTTTAGCCTATCGGCGGTCGCGGTCGATTTCGACGCCTGGGCCGCGGCCTGGCAGATCGGGCTGCTGGTGGTGGCGGTCCGGCTGGCGGCCAAGACCCTGGCGGTGCTGAGCTTCATCCGCCCCTCCGGACTGCCAGTCCGCAAGGCGGGCTGGCTTGCGCTCGGCCTCGCGCCAATGTCCTTACCGACCCTGCTGCTGGTCCACCAGGTCGCGATCTTCGACCGCCAGATCAGCAGCACCGTCGGCTCGGTCGCGATCGTCGCTGCGGTCCTGATGCAGGTGGCAGGAGCCATCGCACTCGCCTGGGCCTTGCGCCGCAACGGAGAAATGCGTCATGACTGACATCCTGCCCTTCCCCACCGGCGGAACACCGCTGACGATGGGGGTCGAACTTGAACTGCAGATCGTCGACCGCCGCGAGGGCGACCTCACTCGCGGCGCCGACGATCTGATCGACCTGATCGAACCGCATGAGCACGCGGGCGACATCAAACCCGAGATCACCCAAAGCATGATCGAGGTGAGCACCCGCGTTCAGACCCGCTATGCCGACCTGCACACCGAGCTGGTAGCGATGCGGGACCAGCTCGTCGCCGCCGCCGACCGGCTCGACCTGCAGATCTGCGGCGGCGGCGCCCACCCCTTCCAGCACTGGTCGGAGCGACGGATCTACGACAAGCCGCGCTTTCAAGAAGTGGCCGCTCTCTACGGCTACCTCGCGAAACAGTTCACCGTGTTCGGGCAGCACGTACACATCGGCTGCCGCGACGGCGATACCGCGATCACCTTGCTCCACCGCATGGCCAGGTATGTGCCGCAGTTCATCGCCCTGGCTGCCTGCAGCCCGTATTACCAGGGCACCGACACCGGCTTTGACTGTTCACGCCTCAACACGGTGTTTGCTTTTCCGCTGTCCGGTCGCGCCCCCTTTGTCACGCGCTGGTCGGATTTCGAGATCTATTTCGACAAGATGCGTTCGCTCGGCGTGGTCACGAGCATGAAGGACTTCTACTGGGACATCCGGCCCAAGCCGGAATATGGAACGATCGAAGTCCGGGTCTTCGATACGCCACTGACGGTCGAACGCGCCGCCGTCCTGGGCGCCTACGTCCAGACCTTGGCCGCCATGCTGCTCGAGGAAACCACCGAACTCAGCGAGGACATCTACCTGAGCTATAGCTACAACCGCTTCCAGGCCTGCCGCTTCGGTCTCGATGGCATGGTGATCGACCCGATGGCGCGCGGCTCGCTACCGCTGCGCGTCGACATCAAGGCGACGCTCGAACGCCTGCGGCCCTTCGCTCAAGCACTCGGCAGCAGCCTTGCGCTCGACCAGATCGAGAGCCTGGTGCAGGGCGCGGGCAACCATGCGCGCTGGCAACGCGCGCACCACCAGCACTCGCGTTCACTCACCCAACTCGTCCACGCTCAAGCTCAGGCCTGGCGCTGCGGGCAACTGGCGCCGGCAATAGGCGGCAGCACCAATTAGCGCGGCGTCTGAACCTGAATCCCGGCGCGGCGCAGTGGCCGGGCCGCGAGTCGAACCGAACCGATTCGATCCCGATCCGGCTGGCCCGGGTTAATCCCCCGCATCCCGCACCGCGCACGATCGTCTTCCCCCCACACCGGCCACCTGCCCGAACTTCGATCGCGCAATCCATGGCCGGACTCACAGGGAGACTTTCATGTTGGCCGCGATTGATCCAACCGCGATCCAGAACACGCTATCGATGTTCGTCTGGCTCGCTTTCGAACTCAGCGTTCTATTCCTCGCCATCAGCTTTGCCGTCGGCGTGATCCAGACCCGCATCCCGCCCGAACGGGTACGCGCCATCCTCGGCTCAGGGCGCGGCGGGTATTTTGCGGCGGCGCTGCTGGCCAGCGTCACGCCGTTTTGCAGCTGCTCGACCATCCCGATGCTCGGTGGTTTGCTCAAGGCCCGTGCCGGCTTCGGCCCGGTGATGAGCTTTCTGTTCGTCTCGCCACTGCTCAACCCGATCATCGTTGGTCTTCTGTGGATGACCTTTGGCTGGCAGGTCACGCTTGTCTATGTGGCGCTGAGCTTGACCGTGGCCTTGACCGCTGCGGCCCTGCTCGCCCGCACCGGGTTCGAACGTTACGTTCGGGCTGATGTTCTGGGAGCGGCGCCCGCCGCGGCATGCTGTTCGGCTCCACCCGCCGACCGCGCTCCCCCTGTCGCGAGCTGTTGTTCGCCCAAGTTGGCGCCAGCAAACTCGTGCTGCACGTCACCCACGGCGACAGCCCGCGTGACCCTGGCCGGTGGCGGTCGCATCCCGGTGGCCCAAGCCAAGCTCGCCACGCCAGAACCAAACGCAAGCACGACGGCCAGCATTCCCTGGGGTCTGGTCTGGCGCGAGACACTCGACCAGTTCAGAAAGGTCGCGCCCTACCTTCTGCTGGGCGTCACGCTGGGCGCAGTCATGTACGGCTTTGTGCCGACCGAACTGATCGAGCGTTACGCCGGCGCCGACACACCTTGGGCGATTCCGGTCGCGGCAGTCATCGGCATTCCTCTCTACCTGCGTGCCGAAGCGCTGATCCCGCTGGCGGCAGCGCTCGCCGCCAAGGGCATGAGCCATGGTGCGCTGATCGCTCTGATCATCGGTGGGGCGGGCGCGAGCCTGACCGAAGTATTGCTGCTGCGCGCCGTGTTCCGGCCGCCGCTGATTGCTGCATTTATCGGCGTTGTGCTGACCATGGCCATCATCGCCGGCCATGTCCTGCAATGGACTGGAGCCTGAAAACGAGCCGGCGCGGATGGCGAAACCCGGCCGATCAAGCGTGGGCCGCTTCCTGCGCCGCCTCCCGCGCCACCCACAGCGCCGTAATGCCGGCGAGTTCACGATAAAAGGCACTCTGCGCATGTGCCGCCGCCGCGGCAGTGAACGGCGCCACCCAGCGCGCCAGGTGGTCGGCGAGAAAGCGCTGGCGCAGATCGGCCACCGCCGCACCCGCCGCCGCGTCACCCTCGAGCTCGGCACTCAGGGCGCGGAAGTTGAGCAGATACAAAAATTCCAGTTCGGCTGCGATGTGGTCGGGCAGATCGCGAAAGTTCTCGTCGATCTCGAAACCACCCTCTTCATAGAGCGCCACCACGGCCATCGTCGACTCCTGCATCAGGGTCTTTTCCCGCTCCAGCCAGACCGAGGCGTAGGGCGAAACCAAAGCCTTGACCGGGCCGAGGAACAAGCGGGTGTAGTCGATCAGCAATTCTTGCGGATCTTCGGCGGCAAAAGCCGCGCCTAAGCGCCCCACCGCAGCAGCCAGTTCAGGATCCATCCGGCGCGCCGCCACACCCATCGAATCGAACAGCTTTTCTTCCGCGAACTCAGGACTGGGTTCGTAGTAGCAGGCCGCCAGGAAGCGGCACAGGTCTGCCCGCGCGAGCAGGGCTAGGGTCTTGTCTTGATCGCTCAATCGCTCACCTCACACCAACAAAAAGGGGCGGACTTCGTCCGCCCCTCAAAAATGAAAGTTTAGCCGCGCACGCTGTACTTGCCGACGTAGTGAACGTTCGGCCGCGTGCCCTTGTCTTCCTGCAGGCGGAAGGACGGGTTGGCCTTCAGCACCCGGGCGATCTCGGACTGGGGATCGTCCTGGTCACCGAAAATGCGCGCCTTGGCCGGGCAGACCTCGACACACGCCGGCTGCAACCCCTGGCTGGTGCGGTGGTAGCAGAAGGTGCATTTTTCGACCACACCGGCCTTGCGGATCGGCTCGACGTCGCCGCCCGCCGCGAAGGCATTCAACATCGGCACCTTGGCGCCAGCCCGGGCCGCGGTTTCCGCGCCCGAGGCCGTGCAGCCAGGAATGATCGAGGTTTTGTCGGTCCACTGCGGCTGCGTGTCCTCGCCGTGCGGGTTGAAGCTGATCACGCTGTAGGTCGCACCGCTCAGGCTGTCGGCGCCGAGCTCCATCGCGCTGTAGGGGCAGGCCGCCTGGCAGGCGCGGCAGCCGATGCAGCGCGCATCGTCGTGCAGGGTCACGCCTTCGGGCGTCTTGTACATCGCCTTGGGCTCGACCGGGCAGGCCGTCACGCAAGGCGCGTTGCTGCAGTGGTTGCACAGCACCGGCAGCGCCACATGGGTGGTGTTGGGAAAGGTCCCCTCGGTCTTCATCACGAAGTCGGCCCAGTTGTAGCTCTGGCCGTTGGCACGGGTGCGGGTGTTGTTCTCGCTCTTGCAGGCAATCGCGCAAGCGCCGCAGCCCGTGCATCGAGCGAGGTCAATCACCATTCCAAATCTAGACATGAATTCTCTCCTTCAGGTCGGGTTCGCTGGGCTCAGGCCTTCTGGACCTTGACGCCGGTAAACCCGCCATTGCGGGCCGTCGCACCACTCAAGCGGTCGTAGTCGTCAACCAGGATCTCGTTGTTGTTGCCGCCGCGCGGGGTCTTGCCGTATTGCGCCGCGGCCACCCGGCCGTAGGCCCAGTGACCCTGGCCGTAAGCCTTGGCCACGGTGCCCGGCCGCACGCCTTCCCACAGCTTGAGCGTGGTGACGATGGCGCCGGTGGGCGAACTCACCTTGATCGTGTCGCCGGTCTTGAGGCCGAGCTTGGCGCCGTCGGATGGGTGCATCTTGAGCACGTCACCCCACGAGTCATCACCGGCGTCGACCTTCTTGAACTCTTGATACCAGGGCAGGTTGGCCGAACGGCCTTCGCGGTTGAGGCGCGATTTGTAGTCGATGAACACGAACGGATACTCCGCCGTGCTGCCGTGGCGTTTGGGCGACTCGTAGTGCGGAACAAAAGCCAGTTCGCCGCGAGCGATATAGCCCGAGACCGACAAGATGTCGTCGATCGTGGTCTTGTGCTTGTCAGCGTGGTCGGCCAGACCTTTCTTGAGCGACTCGCTGTAGAACTCGAACTTCTTGGTCGGCGTGGCGAACTTGCCACCCCAGCCCTTCTTGAACTTGTAGGACTCGGAGTTGTACATGCCCTTGGCGCGGAACTCGGCCCAGCCCTTGATCTTGTCGCCCTTCAAAGGCTCCTTGGCCATCCAGATCGGCGCGCTTGAAATCTTGGCGGTGATCTCGGTGAACTCGCGCTCGTTGGTCGGCAGCTTGCCGGTCTCGGGGTCTTTGAACTCGCGCGAGTAGTAATCGAAGAGATTGGAGAAGCCCTTGGCCTTGAGCTTGGCCGCCAGCAGCCACATCACCTCGGTCTCTTCCTGTTTGACGTCCCAGATTCGCTTGGCTGCCGGCTGCTGGATGCTGGTGTAGCCGTGCAGGTTGGCCATGTTGGTGATCACCGACAGACCTTCGGAACAGTTGAGGGTCGAGGGCAAAACCACGTCGGCGAACTGCGTCATCTCCGACGCGTTGGTCACCATGTGAGCGAAGAACGGCACCTTGGCGAGCGCGGCGTCCCACCGCTGCGGCTGAGTGGCGGAGAAGTTGAAGTTGCTCCATGACGAGAGCAGCACCTTGACCGATCCCGGGTCCTTGAGGATGGCGTTGGCGACGTTGTTGGTCACCACACCGCTGCCAGGCTTGCCACCCATCATCGCCGGCATGTCCTTGGCGCCGCGGCCGTCGAGTTTCTTGCCCTTGGCCGCCGCCTTGGCCATGTCGTCGAGGTAGGCGTCGAAGCCGGCGAACGTGCCGGTGACACTCTTGCTGGCCTCGAGCGTGCCGCCTTCAACGTCGATCGAACCGACGATCGCGTTGAGCGCGTGCACCGCCATCGCGGCATAGGTGCCGCGCGGGTTCATCGCCACCCCCGGGCCCATCCACACGCAAACTTTGGGCGCGGCCTTGCCCATCGCCTGCGCCACGCGGCGAATCTGCGCAGCCGGAATCAGACACTCGCCCTCGGCCCAGGCCGGGGTGCGGTCCTTGAGCTCAAGGTTCCACCACTTCACCAGGCCATGCGTTTCCTTCTCGGCAAACGCCGCCTCGTCGACGGTCTTGCCCGCAACGAACAGGTTCTTGCCTTCCTTGAAGTCGCCGACAAATTCGCGGTTCCACCAGCCCTGGGTCAACAACACGTGAGCGATCGCGCCTGCGAGCGCGCCGTCGGTGCCTGGCTTGACCGGCAGCCACTCGTGCGACTTCGCGGCCGAGGTCGACAGCCGGGGATCGACCGTGATCACGGTTCCGCGCGCCACGATGTCGCCGAACTTGGCGATCGTATTGGGAACCTGGCGGTTCGACGCGAGCGGGTCGGTGCCCCAAATCACCAGGCACTGGGTGTTGTTGAGGTCGTAATCGCGGTAGCCGAAGAAGCCTTGCGTGAGGCCCGGCCCCATCTTCTCGGCCTCAGCGCACATGGCGCTGTGCGAAAAAGCATTAGGCGTGCCGAAGACTTTGGGCAGCGTGCCGTAGAACAGGTTGGTCGAGGTCGACGAATAACGGCCGCGCAGATAGACCAGCTTTTCGGTCTCGTTGGCGCGGCGCAGATCGATCATCTTGGTGGCCACGATGTCGAGCGCTTCGTCCCAGCTGATCGGAACGAACTTCGGATCCACTCCGCGGCCCTTGACCGGGTTGGTGCGCTTCATCGGCCCCTTGATGCGGTCCGGGTCATAGGTCTGCTGAACGATCAAGTGACCACGCGGGCAGCAATAGCCACCGTTGGCCTTCGACAGCGGATTGCCGCGGGCACGGGTGATGCGGCCGTCCTGAGAAAACAGTTGGATCGCGCACCACTGGGTGCACCCCTGGCAGGTGGTCGACACCCACTCGCCCTTGGCTGGACCGGACGGCTTGGCCTTGCGCACCGCCATCGCACTGGTGAGCGGCTGCGTGGCGCACCCTGACAGCGCCAGACCGGCCGAAGCGGTCGACGCCTGAATGAACGTCCGTCTCGTCAACTTCATGTGAAGACTCCTGGGTCGATACCCATTTTGTATCAAGCCGAAGTGTCTCCATCGAGACGGTTTGATGTTTTGATGGTCAACAAACTTTCATCTCATCCCAGCCCCCCCACCGCCGCCCCGGCCGCGAGTTGCTTGGCACTTGACCTGCCGCAAGCGACGCCATCAAGGCCACACTGCCCACCACGCTGGCGGAACCGTGTCCTCTCCGCGTCAAACCAACACGCTAGCCTTGCCAATCCGCGCTCACCCTTTGCTCGCCCCGCTCCGTCGCGGGAGGTCTCGCATTGACGGGCGCAGCAACATTTCGATAAACTTCGAAACATGAAAACACTCGACGCTGTCATTGCACTCGCCGCTCTCGCCCAGGAGACGCGCCTCAATGTGTTTCGCCTGCTGGTCGAGCAAGGCGAATCAGGCCTCGCCGCGGGCGAGATCGCGCAGCGCCTGGGCGTCAGCCCGGCGACGCTGTCCTTCCACTTCAAGGAACTCAGCCACGCCGGCCTGATCCGTTCGCGCCAGGAAGGGCGCTTCATCTATTACGCGGCCAACTTCGCCGAGATGAACGCCCTGCTCGCCTTCCTCACGGATCAGTGCTGCGCGGTCGACGGCCAGGAGTGCGAGGTCAAGCCGGTCAAGATTGCGTTGCCCAAGTCCCGCAAAACCCCTGTCAAGGCCAAGCCATGAAACGCTTTCATGTCCATGTCGCCGTCGCCGATCTGGCCGCCGGCGTGCGCTTCTATTCCACGCTGTTCGACTGCCCACCCAGCGTGCTCAAGGACGACTACGCCAAGTGGCAGCTCGAGGACCCGCGCGTGAACTTCGCCATCTCGGCCCGGGGCGCAACGCCCGGGGTCAACCACCTCGGAATCCAGGCGGAGTCCGACGCGGAACTCGCCGAACTCAAGGCCCGTCTGGACCGCGCCGCACTGGCTTCGCGCAGCGAAACCGGGGTTGCATGCTGCTATAGCCGCTCGGACAAACATTGGGTCAGCGATCCCGCCGGTCTGGCGTGGGAGAGCTTTCATTCCTTGGCGACCGTCCCGACTTTCGACGAGCCCGCTGCCACTACGTGCTGCACTCCGTCCACGACCGCACCGACCTGCCCCGCGGGCGGGGGCCACGCCTGATATCGCCCAATACCCCCGGAACCCTTGGCCCCAACACGATCGGATCCGTATCAATGAGTGCCACCATCAGCGCGCCAGCCAAGCCGGCGATGAACCTGTTCGAGCGCTACCTGACGGTGTGGGTGGCGCTGTGCATCGTGCTCGGCATCGCGCTTGGCCAAGGGCTGCCGGCGACCATGCAGGCGATCGCCGCGGTCGAGGTCGCCCAGGTCAACCTTCCGGTCGGTCTTCTGATCTGGGTGATGATCATTCCAATGCTGTTGCGGATCGATTTTTCCGCACTCGGCCAGGTCAAGAACCACCTGCGCGGGATCGGCGTCACCCTGGCGGTCAACTGGCTGGTCAAGCCCTTCTCGATGGCCGTGCTCGCCTGGCTTTTCATTCGCCTGCTGTTTGCGCCCTGGCTGCCGGCCGACCAGATCGACAGCTACATCGCCGGGCTGATCCTGCTCGCCGCCGCGCCCTGCACCGCGATGGTGTTTGTGTGGAGCCGGCTGGCCCACGGCGACCCCTACTTCACGCTCAGTCAGGTCGCGCTCAACGACGCGATCATGATCGTTGCCTTCGCACCGCTGGTGGCCTTTCTGCTGGGCGTGGCGGCGATCACCGTGCCGTGGAACACGCTCCTGATCTCGGTCGCGCTCTACATCGTGGTGCCGGTGGTTCTGGCCCAGCAGATCCGGCGCCGCACGCTGGCCCGCGCCGGCGCGGCTGGGCTCGACGCTTTGCTGCACCGGCTGGGACCCTGGTCGATCGGTGCGCTGCTGGCCACGCTCGTGTTTCTGTTTGCCTTCCAGGGCCAGCAGATCCTGGCTCAGCCCTGGGTGATCGCGATCCTGGCGGTGCCGATCCTGCTCCAGGTGGTCTTCAACGCCGGCTTGGCCTATCTGGGCAACCGCTGGCTGGGTGAGCAGCACTCGGTCGCCGGCCCGTCGGCCTTGATCGGCGCGAGCAATTTCTTCGAGCTGGCGGTGGCCACCGCGATCAGCCTGTTCGGCCTCCATTCCGGCGCCGCTCTTGCCACCGTGGTGGGCGTTCTGATCGAAGTGCCGGTGATGCTGCTGGTGGTGCGCATCGTCAACGCCAGCAAGCCCTGGTACGACAGCGGCGCAGCGGTGCGCCGCCGGGCTCGACGCTGAGGCCAGGGCAAGGTGTGCTGCCACCGCGCGCCGGAGCCAGACAAAAACAACGCCTCCCAACCCTAGGCCGCGAACCCGCCATGAAGCTGCTGTTTCTCTGCACCGGCAATTCCTGTCGCTCGATTCTGGCCGAAGCCTGCTTTAATCACCTCGCACCCGCGGGCTGGCGGGCGATGAGCGCCGGCAGCCAAGCCACCGGCCGCGTCCACCCGCGCGCGCTGGCACTGCTCGAGCGCGAAGGCATCGCCACCACCGGCCTCGCGAGCCAGTCCTGGGACAGGCTATCCGCCACGCCCGACATCGTGATCACGGTCTGCGCCAGCGCTGCGGGCGAGACCTGCCCGGCCTATCTCGGCCCGGTCTTGCGCGCCCATTGGGGCGTGGCCGACCCGGCTCACGCCACTGGCACCGACGCCGCGATCGATGCGGCCTTTGTTGCCGCCTACCGCATCCTGCGCACGCGCATCGAAGCCTTCCTGGCTTTGCCGCTCGCCGCGCTTCAAACCGATCCGGCCCGCTTAAAGTTCGAGCTCGACCGCATCGGCCAGCTTCTTCCTTCAAACCCGGAGACCTGAATGAGCACCATCGAAATCTTTGATCCCGCCCTGTGCTGCAGCACCGGCGTGTGCGGCACCGCGGTTGACCAGCACCTCGTCACCTTTGCCGCCGACGCCGAATGGGCGCGCCAGCAAGGCGTAACGCTGGCTCGCCACAACCTGGCGCAAGAGCCACTCGCCTTTGTGGACCATGCCGTGGTCAAGGGCTTTCTCGAGCGCTCCGGCGCGGAAAGCCTGCCGCTGGTGCTGGTTGACGGCGAAGTCGCTCTCGCCGGTCGCTACCCCAGCCGCAGCGAACTCGCGCGCTGGGCCGGCCTCAAGCCCACGCTTGAGGTCGCCGCCGCCCCGTGCTGCAGCGGCAAGAGCTGCTGCTGATCCCTCTCTGCGGCCAAGGGCCATCTCCCCGCGACGATGGCCCTGCACCCTTTTCGCATCGACCTCGTCTTCAAGTCCGGCTGCGCGCCTCGGCGCGCCTCGATCCCGACTTCAAGAGACCCGCATGAAATTCCTTGACCACGCCCCCCGCTTTCTTTTCTTCACTGGCAAGGGAGGGGTCGGCAAGACCTCGCTCGCCTGCGCCAGCGCGATCGCCCTGGCCCGCGCCGGCCGCCGCGTCTTGCTGGTGAGCACCGACCCGGCGTCCAACGTCGGCCAGGTGTTCGGAGTCCCGATCGGCAACCGGGTTACGCCGATCGCCCAGGTCGCCGGCCTGAGCGCGCTCGACATCGACCCGCAGGCCGCCGCTGCGGCGTACCGCGAGCGCCTGATCGGGCCGGTGCGCGGGCTCTTGCCCGAGGCCGTGGTGCGCGGCATCGAAGAGCAGCTCTCGGGCGCCTGCACCACCGAGATCGCCGCGTTCGATGAATTCACCGCCTTGCTCACTCCCACCGATCTCACCGCCGGGTTCGACTCGATCGTGTTCGACACTGCGCCCACCGGCCACACCATTCGCCTGCTGCAACTGCCGGGAGCCTGGAGCGGGTTTCTCGCGGCGAGCAAGGGCGGCGCCTCCTGCCTCGGACCTCTGGCCGGGCTGGCAAAGCAGCGCACCCAATACCAGGCCGCGGTCGACGCTCTGGCCGATCCGGCCCGCACCCGCCTGATACTGGTGGCACGCGCGCAAGCCGCCACGCTCAACGAAGTGGCGCGCACCCAGCGCGAACTCGCAGCGATCGGCATGAGCCAACCACACCTGGTCATCAACGGCGTTTTGCCCGCCAGCGAGGCCGCTGGCGATCCGCTCGCCAGCGCGATCGTGGCGCGCGAACAGGCCGCGCTGGCCGCCCTGCCGGCCGAGCTGGCCAAGCTGCCGCAGGAACGCATTCCGCTCAAGCCCTTCAACCTCGTTGGCCTGGACGCTCTCGACGCGCTGCTGGCCCCGGCTCCCGCAGTAGCGCAGAGCACCACCGCAGCGCCGGCGATTATCAGCGCGCCCAAGCTCTCCGAATTGGTCGATCAGATCGCGGCCGACGGCCATGGCCTGGTGATGCTGATGGGCAAGGGCGGCGTCGGCAAAACCACGCTCGCGGCGGCGATCGCGGTCGAACTCGCGCAGCGCGGACTGCCGGTTCATTTGTCCACCTCGGACCCGGCCGCGCATTGGAGCGAAACCCTGGCCGAGTCGGTCGAACACCTGACGGTGAGCCGGATCGACCCGGCAGCCGAGACCGCCCGTTACCGCGAGCAGATCCTGCGCATCCAGGGCGCCGCGCTCGACGACGCCGGCCGCGCCCTGCTCGAAGAAGACCTGCGCTCACCCTGCACGGAAGAGATCGCGGTGTTCCAGGCCTTTTCGCAAGTCATCCGGCAAGCCGGCCACCAGTTCGTCGTGATGGATACCGCGCCCACCGGCCACACCTTGCTGCTGCTCGACGCCACCGGCGCCTACCACCGCGACGTCGCGCGCCAGCTCGGCCCTGACGCGCCCGTCACAACGCCGCTGACCCAGCTGCAGGACCCGCGCCAGACCAAGGTCTTGCTCGTGACGCTGGCCGAAACCACACCCGTGCTCGAAGCCGCCAATCTTCAGACCGATCTGCGCCGCGCCGGGATCGAGCCCTGGGCCTGGATCATCAACCACAGCATCGCCGCCGCCCCCGCCGCCGCGCCGCTGCTGCGTCGGCGCGCCAACAACGAACGCCCACAGATCGACGCCGTAGCCACACAGCACACGCGGCGTTACGCCCTGGTGCCTTTGCTGGCCGACGAACCCATCGGCGCAACCCGGCTGGCGGCGATCGCCAGCGGCGACACAGCGAGCACGGCCAAATCAGCGCGTTAATCCGCCGCGCCCAATCCCGGAAATGGCTTGTGCCTGCAACCCGACGGCGGCGCGCGAGCCAGACCTTGGGATAATCAGCGTCAATCCTTTCCGACGCGGCCTTGCCACCGCTCCACGATGACGGCTGATCCGCTCCATTCCCCCTGCCCCTGCGGCAGCGGCCACCTCTACGAGAACTGCTGCGGCCGTTTTCACGGCGGCCCGCTGCACCTGCAGGCGCCCAACGCCGAAGCGTTGATGCGCTCGCGCTATACGGCTTTTGTCCTGGGGTTAAGCGACTACCTGCTCGCCACCTGGCACCCGAGCACGCAGCCGGCGCACCTCGACCTCGACGAACCCGGACTGCGCTGGCTGGGGCTCGCCCTGCGTTCGCACACGCAGCAGGACGACAAGCACGCCACGGTCGAATTCGTCGCGCGCAGCAAGCAGGGCGGCCGCGCCCATCGCCTGCACGAGACCAGCCGCTTTGTGCGCGAGGGGGATCGCTGGCTCTACCTGGACGGCGACCTTCGCTAAGCGGGGAAAGACAACAAAAAACCCCGCAGACCTAGAGTCTGCGGGGTTTCGTATCTGGTGGGCGGTACAAGTTTCGAACTTGTGACCCCTGCCGTGTGAAGGCAGTGCTCTACCGCTGAGCTAACCGCCCAGAGCTGCGCATTGTACACATTTTTCCTTCGGTTTCAGCGTCACCTCGGCCGGGATTTCACTGCCCAGCGATTCGCCACACCGGCTCGCCCTTGCTCGCCTTGGCCACCGCGTCGAGCACCTTTTCGTGCGCGGCGATCTCCTCGCTTGAGGCCGCCACGAAAATCAATTGGCTGACATCGATCGGAGTGGCGTGTTCGGTCTCTTGCTCGTCATCGACCAGGTCGATCACCAAGCTGTCCTGGCCGCGGGTCATGGCGAGGTAGACCTCGGCCAAGAGGCCAGCGTCGAGCAGCGCGCCGTGCAGGGTGCGGTGCGCGTTGCTGATCTCGTAGCGGTCGCACAGCGCGTCAAGCGAATTGCGCTTGCCCGGGTGCAGGTTGCGCGCCATTGCCAGCGAATCGGTCACCTTGGCGCAGTAGTCGGTGAATTTGCCGCGCTTCAGACGCTTTAGTTCGGCATCGAGGAATTCGACGTCGAAAGAGGCGTTGTGAATGATCACTTCGGCACCGTCGACGAACGCGAGCAGCTCATCAACGATCTCGGCGAACTTGGGCTTGTCGGACAAAAACTCGAAGGACAGTCCGTGAACGGCTTCGGCGCCCTCGTCGATCTCGCGCTCGGGGTTGATGTATTGATGCAGCCGACGCTCGCCCACGCGCCGGCCAGCGATCTCGATGCATCCCACCTCGATGACGCGGTGGCCGGCACGCGCTTCAAGGCCCGTAGTTTCGGTATCCAGTACGACTTGCCGCATCTTGGCTGCTCAGCGCTCTTTGCTCATGGGGACCGAAGTTTGCGCCACCGCGCCGCCGCCCTGCACCCGGGCCTTACCCTCATCCGCGGGATCCGCCCCGCCGACCGCGCTGCGGCGCGCCGCGATCCAGCTGTAGACGGTGGGAATCACGAACAGGGTAAAGAGCGTGCCAAAGCTCATGCCGCCGACGATCACCAGACCGATCTGCTGCCGGCTCTCAGCACCCGCTCCGGCGGCGTAAGCGAGCGGCGCCGCGCCGAACACGGTGGCCAAGGTCGTCATCAGAATCGGCCGCAGGCGCAGCACCGAGGCCCCCACCACCGCCTCCCTCAGCGAGCGCCCCTGGTCCTGCAACTGGTTGGCGAACTCGACAATCAGGATGCCGTTCTTGGTGATCAGCCCGATCAAGGTCACCAAACCGATCTGTGAATACACGTTGAGCGAGCCGATGGGCGAGAGCGACAGCGCCAGCACTGCGCCGAACATGGCCAGCGGCACGGTGAGCATGATGATGAAGGGATCGCGAAAACTTTCGAATTGCGCCGCCAGCACCAGGTAGATGAAGGCCAAAGCCAACACGAACACGGCCGCCAGCGCCGCTCCGGATTGCCGGAATTCGCGCGACTGGCCATTGAGCTCGGTCGCATAACCCGGCTTCAGATGTTTGTCGGCCGTGAGCGCCATGAAATCGAGCGCTTCACCCAGGGTGTAACCGGGCGAAAGATTGGCGGTGATCGTCACTGCGCGGCGCTGGCCGAAGTGGTTGAGTTCGCGCGGGGCGATGCCTTCGTTGACCTTGACCAGCGAGGTGAGCGGAATCATCTGGTCGGCGCGCCCGCGCACAAAGATGTTCGAAATGTCGTCGGGGCCGCGGCGCTCGTCGCCGCGCACCTGGACCACCACATCGTATTGCTCGCCGTCGCGCTTGAAGCGGGTGACATTGCGGCCACCCAGCATGGTCTCGAGCGTGCGGCCGACCGTTTCGATCTGAACGCCGGCGTCGGCCGCCTTGTCACGATCAACGCTCACCCGCAGCTCGGGGCGGTTGAGGCGCAGATCCGAATCCGGCGCCTGGAATCCCGGATTCTTCTGCATCTCGGCCAGGACCGCGCCGACCACCTGATTCATGTCTTCGTAGGCATCGGACGAGACCACGACGAAACTCACCGGCCGGTCGCGAAAGCCTTGGCCAAGCGAAGGGGGCACCACCGGAAAGGCCAGCACACCCGGGATCGCGCCGAGCTGCGGCGCCAGTTCACGCGCCAGGTCGCGCGCGTGCTGTGGCCGCTCGCTCCACGGCAGCATGCGCAAGAATCCGATGCCCTGAGTCGCGGTGGGAGAGCCGCTCACCACGAACACGCGATCGAACATTGGGTACTTGGCGGCGATGTCTTCGATCCGGGTGCCGTAACGCGCCGTGAAATCAACCGACGCTCCCTCCGGCCCGGTAAAACTCGCGAGCAAGGTGCCGCGGTCCTCCACCGGCGAGAGTTCGCGCTTGATGTTGGCAAACAGCGCCACCGTTGCCGCGATCAAGGCCATCACCACGGCCAGCACCAGCCAGCGGTTGGTGTCGAACCAGCGGCTGCGTCCGATCGCCACACCGGCGCGGCGCGGCTCGAGCAGCCAGTGCAAAGAGCGCTCATAAGCGCGGTTGAGCGCGAGCAGGAAACGCTCGATCGCGAGGTAGACCGCGCCATGACGGGGCTCGTGCCGCAGCAGCCGTGAGCACATCATGGGGGTGAGCGTGAGAGCGACAAAGCCCGAGACCATCACCGCCCCCGCGAGCGCGAGCGCGAACTCGACAAACAGCCGACCGGTGCGACCGGGCGTGAAGGCGAGTGGAACAAACACCGCCGCCAGCGTGATGGTCATCGCCACCACCGCGAAGCTGATCTCGCGCATGCCTTGGATCGCGGCATCGAAAGGTTTCATGCCGTCTTCGATGTGGCGGTAGATGTTCTCAAGCACCACGATCGCGTCATCGACCACCAGGCCGATCGCCAGCACCAGCGCGAGCAGCGTGAGCGTGTTGACGGTGAAACCCGCCGCGTACATCAGCGCAAAGGCACCAATCAGCGACACCGGAATCGTCACCAGCGGAATGATCGAGGCGCGCCAACTGCGCAGAAAGAAAAAAATCACCAGCGCCACCAACACCACTGCTTCGGCGATCGTCTGGTAGACGTTCTTGATCGCCTCGTCGATGAAGATGGTCTGGTCGTTGGCCACCTGCACCCGCATGCCGGCGGGCAGACTGGCTTCGATCCGTGGCAACTCGGTCTTGACCGCGCGGGCGATATCGAGCGGATTGGCGGTGGCCTGGCGAATCAGGCCCAGCGAGACCGCGGGCTGGCCGTTGTAGCGCACGATCGCGCGCTCGGAGACCGGTGCCACGAACACGTCGGCCACATCACGCAGCCGCACGTTGGTGCCACCAGCATTGCGCACGATGATGTCGCCAAACTGCTCGGGCGTGGCCAGATCGGTCTGCGACACGACATTGAACTCGCGCTCGCGGCTCTCGATCCGGCCGGCCGGAATCTCCACGTTCTGACGCCGCACCGCGTCTTCGATGTCGGCCGGCGTCAGGCGGAAAGCGGCCAGACGGTCGCGGTCAAGAAACACCCGCATCGCATAACGCCGCTCACCGAAGACTCGCACATCGGCCACCCCGGGCAGGGTCTGCAGGCGCGGCTTGACGATGCGGTTGGCGTAATCGGAGACCGCGAGCGTATTGACCTTGTCCGAGGTGAAAGCGAGCCAGATGATCGGATTGGCATCGGCCTCGACTTTCGCAATCACGGGTTCGTCAGCATCGGCCGGAAGCTTCTGCCGCACGCGTGAAACGCGGTCGCGCACATCGGCCGCGGCGCCATCGGCTTCGCGGGCGAGCTTGAAGCGGACCGTGATCTGGCTTTGCTCGGCGCGCGAGATCGAGGTGAGGATGTCCACCCCCTCGATCCCGGCGATCGAATCCTCCAGCGGCTTGGTGACCTGGCTCTCGATGATCTCGGCCGCCGCCCCCGCATAGCGGGTCTCGACCGTCACCACCGGCTCGTCGATCTTGGGGTACTCGCGCACCGCCAGCCGCTGGTACGACACCAGCCCCACCAGCAGGATCAAGAGTGAGAGCACCGTCGCAAAAACCGGGCGGCGGATGCAGATTTCCGACAAGCTCATCTCAGACCCCGGGCTTCTTGTCGGCCGCAGAAGCCGCTGGCGTTTCGGCCGAGGCGGGCTTGGCAGCAGCGCCATCGACCACGCGCACCGGCAGACCATCGCGCTGCAGGCGGATCTGGCCGGCGGTGACGATGGTTTCGCCCGGAGTCAGGCCCTTGATGATCTCGACCACACCCTCGCGGCGCTGACCGGGCGTGACCGGGGTGCGAACCGCCTTGCCGTCGATCACTCGAAACACCACCTGCCCCGTGGCACCGGGCACCAAAGCCTCTTCGGGAACGACGATGGCATCAGCGCGCTCGCCCAGAACCACCCGAACGCGGGCAAACATGCCGCTCTTCAACTGATGGCCGGGGTTGTCGGCGCGGGCGCGCACCAATAGCGAACGCCCGTTGGCCTCGACCTGCGAGTCGATCGCCTGGACCTGCGCCTTGAACGGCTTGCCGGGCAAGGCGTCGAGCGTGAACTCGACCGGCTGGCCGGCACGGATCTGAGCGCTAAAGCGCTCGGGCAGGCGGAAATCGAGCTTCATGCTCGAGGCGTCTTCGACCTGAACCAGATCGGCGCCGTCCTTGACGTAATCGCCGACCGACACGTTGCGCAGGCCGAGCACGCCATCGAAGGGCGCGCGGATGGTGTAGCGATCGAGCCGCGCCTGAGCCAGTGCGTAAGCGGCCTGAGCCACTTCGAGGTTAGACGCGGCCTGATCCTTGGCGCTGGGTGAAACAAAACTCTTGGCCGACAGTTCTTGCGTGCGCTGGAAATGGCTGCGCGCCAACTCGAGCTGCGCCTTGGCTTGAGCCGCTTCGGCCCGCGCCACCTGCGCGTCGAGCTCGACCAGCACCGCGCCGCGCACCACCCGCTGGCCTTCGGCAAAGGCAATCCGGCTCACGCGCCCGGCGATCTCGGGCTTCAGCATCACGCTTTCGTTGGAGCGCAGCGTGCCAACAGCGCTGAGATCGTCCTTGAGCGAGCGGGTCGCCACCTGGCTGACTTCCACCGGCAGTGCCCCGGCGGCGGCCGCGCCTCCCGGGCCGACTGCCTTGGCGGGCTGGATCTCGCTCGCGGGCCGCGGGCCGCGCTGCCAGATGAAGGAGAAAACCAGGGTGGCGGCCAATCCGGCGGCGATGGCCGCGTAAAACACTGAGCGTCGGGCTGTCATGAAGTCACGGGAAAGGAATGAACAACGGGCCGAATCGGCCCGCGTACTTACCCTTAATTTACACCCGTCACCCACAATGGGGGCCGCCGAGGTTCAGCCTTTTCGCACCATCTCGACACCGCGGTTAGCGAGTTCGTCGGCGCGCTCATTGCCTTCGACCCCCGAGTGCCCCTTGACCCAGCGCCACTCGACCTGATGGCGGGCGACCTCGGCGTTGAGGCGCCGCCACAAGTCGTCGTTCTTGACCGGCTTGTTGTCGGCCGTGCGCCAACCGCGGCGAATCCAGTTGGCCATCCACTCGTTAATGCCGTTCTTGACGTATTGCGAGTCGGTGTTGATGACGACACGGCACGACCGGGTCAGCGCCGCCAAGGCCTCGATCACGGCCATCAGCTCCATCCGATTGTTGGTGGTGTTGAGTTCGCCACCGCACAACTCTTTTTCGCGTCCGCCCCAGGACAACCACGCCCCCCAGCCGCCGGGCCCCGGGTTGCCCTTGCAGGCGCCATCGGTCCAGACATCGACCGGCGCCTCAGCCAGGCTCGATGCCGCTTGTGTCTTGTCAGTCAATGTCACGCTGTTTACATGCCTCATACGTTGTCAGACCGCGAGCCGTGCTGGCTCGCAGCGAAAGGATTCTCGGGCGGATCAGCTGCCCCACATAACAAGGCCTTGCTCGCCGCCGGCGCCATCGAGGCGGGCACCACATCGCGCCGCCGCCGCACCGGGCCGATCAAGCGCATGCCGCGCACCCGCTTGATCGCGGTGATCATCGTCAGAGCGCCCAGCACCGGCCACCAGCGATCGCCGGCTTTTTCCATAAAACCAAACCGCTGCAGCCATTTCTCGCTGCCCATGCACGGCGCATAGCCGCCAAAGCGACCGCGATTGACCTCGAACGAGAGCAGCTTGAGCCAATCCTTGACGCGCGGCAGGCTGATCAACTGGCCTTCGGCGGGCAGGAACGGCAAGGCGCCCAAGCGGGTCATCGCCTGGCGAGCCCCCCACAAACTGGCCGGATTAAAGCCGGTAATCACGACCTGCCCTTCGGGCACCAGAATTCGATCCACTTCACGCAAGACCTGGTGCGGCTCGAGCGCGAACTCGAGCGTGTGCGGCAAGACCACCAGATCGACCGAACCGGTAGCCAACGGCAGCTCCTCGTAACTCGTCAGCAGAGCGATCGATCGGCCCTCGACTGCGTCCGGCTCGAGCCAGCGTTCATTCGTCAGCAAGCGCAACGGCATGCGGTTCTCACGCAAGGCGTCCAGCTCAGGAAGCCCCAGTTGCACGGCGTGATAGCCGAAGATGTCGCCGACGACGCGGTCGAGCTGGGCCTGCTCCCACGCCAAGGCATAGCGCCCCGGCGGCGTATGCAGGAAAGCCGACAGACTGGCCATGGAACCCGGTGGTGTCATTTGCTGGACAATGCGGTCGCGCCAACGACGCGCCCCGAACGCGGAGTGAAAATGCTGATCGAACCGATCCCGGCCCTGACCGATAATTATCTGTGGCTTCTGCGGCAGGGCTCGCAAGCCGCCGTGGTCGATCCCGGTGACGCTGCGCCGGTGCTCACTCGGCTCGCTGCCGAGAAACTGAGTTTGGTGGCGATTCTAGTCACCCACCACCACGCCGACCATGTCGCGGGCATCGCAGCTCTGGTCGAAGCCACCGGCGCCCGAGTATGGGGGCCGGCATCCGAGGACATTCCCGGGGTCGATATCGGACTGGCGGGCGGCGAGAGCTTCGAATTGCTGGGAACCCGGGTCGAAGTGATCGCCGTGCCCGGCCACACCGCCGGTCACATCGCTTATTGGCTGCCGCAACTGGCGCCGCCGGCGCTGTTCTGCGGCGACACCTTGTTCGCGGGCGGCTGCGGCCGGATCTTTGAAGGAACTCCCGAACAGATGCTCGCTTCGCTCGATCGTCTCGCCGCCTTGCCGGCCGCAACCCGGGTCTGCTGCGCCCATGAATACACCGTGGCCAATCTGCGTTTCGCGCGCGCGGTCGAACCCGACAACGCCGAGCTCGCCGCGCGCCTCGAAACTGCCACGGCGATGCGCGCCCGCGGCGAGCCGACGCTGCCATCGACCCTCGGCTTGGAACTGGCGACCAATCCTTTCCTGCGCTCGGGGCAAGCCGCGTCGAGCGCCGCCGCCGCCGCTCATGGCGCCACCGAGCCCACCGACCGGCTAGCAAGCTTTACGGCTTTGCGAGCCTGGAAAAACAATTTCCGCTGACCCGGTCAACTTGACTGGCTTTTGATACGTTTTCTACACTGCCTTGATTCTTCTGGGATTTTCCTGATGCAGCGTTTTTTCGCGGCGCCTTGCGCTCTGATCTTCGCCAGTCTGGCCGGCGCCGCGATGGCCTCCGACTTGCCGTCGGACACCCTCGTCAACGTCGGCTCCACACCGCAGGTCGCCAGCGTCGCCCCCTCGCTGCCGCAGCCCGATCCGCTCGGAGCCCTGCTCTTTACCCTGCCCGCCATGGCCGACGACCTCGGCGCCGAGCCGCCGGTTCCGCCGCGCGACATCTGGGAGCGAATCCGCCGCGGCTTTGCGATGCAAGAGCTCGACACCCCGATCGCCGAGCAACGCACCCGCTGGTACGCCGGCCAACCGGAATACTTCGCGCGCATGTCCAAGCGCGCCGGCCGCTACCTTTATCACATCGTCGAAGAGGTCGAGGCACGCGGCATGCCGACCGAACTCGCCCTGCTGCCCTTCGTGGAAAGTGCGTTCCAGCCCGAGGCGCAGTCGGTCGCCAAGGCCGCCGGACTGTGGCAATTCGTGCCAGCCACCGGCAAGGACTTCGACCTCGCGCAGAACATGTGGAAGGACGAACGCCGCGACGTGCTCGAATCCACCCGCGCCGCGCTCGACTACCTGCAAAAGCTCTACAACATGTTCGGCGACTGGCACCTGGCGCTCGCCGCCTACAACTGGGGCGAAGGTTCGGTCTCGCGGGCGATCGAAAAAAACCGCAAGGCCGGTAAGTCCACCGGCTATCTCGATCTGAAGATGCCGCTGGAGACCCAGCACTACGTGCCCAAGCTGCAGGCGGTCAAGAACCTGGTGGCCACGCCCGAGAACTTCAACCTTCGCCTGCCGGCGGTCGAGAACGAACCTTACTTCGTGCGCGTTGACAAGGAGCGCGACATCGACGTCAAGACCGCGGCCAAACTGGCGGAGATGAAGCTCGACGAGTTCATCGCTCTCAACCCCAGCTTCAACCGGCCGGTGATCGTCGCCTCGCACAACACGCCCTTGTTGCTGCCTGCCGACAAGGTTGACGTCTTCACCGCCAACCTGGCGGCGTGGAAGGCCACGGGCCAGCCGCTGGCGAGCTGGACCGTGCACCGCATCAAAAGTGGCGAGACGCTCGCCTCGGTGGCCAAACGCGTGGGCTTGAGCGAAGCCCAGCTGCGCGACGCCAACCGTATCCCGACCCGCTACAAACCCACGCCCGGCTCGACGCTTCTGATCCCGCGCGACGAGACCATGACCGAGGACATTCCGGCCGCCAGCCAGGATGCCCAGCTTGCCCTGGTGCCCGAACAACGACTGCGCAAGCTGACCTACCGCGTGCGCAAGGGCGACACGGTGGCCACGGTAGCCAAGCGCTGGAATGTGAGCCCGCAGGACGTGATCGCATGGAACGGCCTGAGCAGAAACAGCCTCTTCTCTGGCCAGCGCCTCACTCTCAACGTGCCGTATACGCCGCGGACCGCCGTCGCCAAGAATGGCAAGAGTGGCAAATCCAGCGCCAAAGCGACCCGTTCGGGCTCGACCAAGGTCGCCACCGGCCGCAGCAGCAAGCGCGCTCCGGTCAAGAACACGGCCAAACGCTAAAGGCCTTCAGACAAAAAACGCGGCACCGAAGTGCCGCGTTTTTTATTGGGAAAAGCGTTTAACGCCGCCCCAGAGTCAACGGCATACGGCCAGAAAGCAGGTACTCAACCAGCTCGCGCGCCGGCCGCACCGCGTCACCGAAAGGCAGGCTCGCCGAGCCGCGGAAGAACAAGCCCTTGGAGACTTCGCCGCGCATCGCCGCCGCCAGTTGGCTGTCGATGCAGAACTGGCCGAACTTGGAAATGCCGTCGCGCAGGCCGCAGGACGACAGGCAGTTGAGCGCCACCGCACACTTGCCAGCGGTCTCTCGCAGCGCTTCCTTGACTTCGATCACTCGCTGCGCCGCCTTCTCGCGCAGGCGCGACTCCTGGCTCAGGTAGCGGTCCAGCCAGGGCGTGCGCACCGCGCGCGCCGGCAGACCGGCCACGCTGATGAACTCGACCATGTCGGCCGGGCCGGCTTCGGCCAGCACCCGCTTGAAATTGGGATGAGCGTCACCCTCTTCGCTGACAGCAAACGCGGTGCCCAGCTGAACCGCGGAGTAGCCGATCGACAACAGTTCGCGCACCTGCTCGTGCGAGTTGACCCCGCCCGCGGCGATGAAAGGAACCGCGTCGGGCGCCAGACCGAGTTCGCGCAGCGCGGTCTGGATTTCTTCCATCACGCGGGCGAAGTCGAAACGGCCATCGCCCAGATCCTCGATGCGAGCGGCTCCCAGGTGCCCCCCCGCATGAGCCGGGTGCTCGATCACCACCGCATCCGGCAGACGACCCTTGCGCATCCAGCGTTTGAAAACCAGCGCCACGCCACGGGCATCGGACAGGATAGGCACCAGGGCCACGTCCGGGAAACCCGCCGCCAGCTCCGGCAGATCGAGCGGCAGGCCGGCACCCATCACGATCGCGTCGGCGCCGGATTCGCACGCCTGGCGGATCAGAGCGGGATGCTGGTCAACCGCCTTCATCACATTGACGGCAATCGCGCCGTGGCCGCCGGCGGCGGCACGGGCCGCGCGAACCTCACGGTCAAGCGCCACCAGATTGTGGCCTTCCAGAATGACGCGGTCGCGCACGCCGCGACCGGCGTCAACCAGATCCGCATGGTGGTGGCGCAGATCAACCGAGGCGATGGTTCCCAGCGCACCCGTTCGAGCGACGGCTGACGCCAAGCGGTGTGCGGAGACGCCCACGCCCATCCCCCCCTGGACGACGGGCAGCAAAGCCTTGCCCTTGAGCATGAGAGGACGGAGACCGTTGGCGGCAAGCAGCTCGAACATCAGCGAATCCTTGAATTGCGAAGGACCGAGTGTGGGCGCCCATTCACGGTTGCGCTTGATGCACATCAAGACCTTTCTGCAACTTTGGGGCATCAGCCCCCTCCCACGCACTCTTCTATACTCGCGCGATCGATCACCCGGTGATCATTCCCCGAACAAAAATACGGACCTCCCATGGCCTTTCTCTCCGGCAAGCGCCTCCTCATTACCGGCCTGCTTTCCAACCGCTCGATCGCCTACGGCATCGCGAAAGCCTGCCAGCGCGAAGGCGCCGAGCTCGCTTTCACCTACGTCGGCGAGCGTTTCAAGGATCGCATTACCGAATTTGCCGCCGAATTCGGCTCGGACATGGTGTTCGAGATGGACGTCGGCAGCGACGAGCAGATCGCCGCCACCATCGACGGCATTCGCGCACGCTGGGGCCACCTCGACGGCCTGGTGCATTCGATCGGCTTTGCGCCGCGCGATGCCATCACCGGCGATTTCGTCGAAGGCTTGTCACGCGAGAGCTTCCGCATCGCGATGGACATCTCGGCCTACTCCTTCCCGGCGCTGGCCAAGGCGGCGCTGCCCTTGATGGAAGGCCGGCCGGCCTCGGTACTGACGCTCTCCTATCTCGGCGCCGAGCGCGTCGTCCCCAACTACAACACCATGGGCGTGGCCAAGGCCGCGCTCGAGGCAAGCACCCGCTATCTGGCAGCGAGCCTGGGGCCGCGCGGCATTCGCGCCAATGCGATCTCGGCCGGCCCGATCAAGACCTTGGCCGCCGCCGGCATCCAGGGCTTCTCCAAGCTGCTGCACTTCATGGAAGCCAACGCTCCGCTGCGCCGCACGGTGACGATCGACGAGGTGGGCAATGTCGCCGCCTTCCTGCTCTCCGACATGGCGAGCGGCATGACCGGCGACGTGGTCTACGTTGACGCCGGCTTTCACTCCGTGGCCATCGGCCCCAACGCAGCAGACTGATGAAAACCTCCCGTCTCTGGTTCACGCTCGGCGCCTTGCTGGCCATGGTCGCCGTGGCGCTCGGCGCCTTTGCCGCTCATGGCCTCAAGAAGCTCGTCGCGCCGGAACTGGTCGAGACATTCCAATACGGCGTCGACTACCAGTTCATTCACGCGCTCGCCCTGCTCGTGTGCGCCTGGGCTGCCACCCAATGGAACGCCCGCCTCGTCAATGCCGCGGCGGTGCTGTTCCTGATCGGGATGGCCGGCTTCAGCCTGAGCCTCTACATCCTGGTGCTGACCGAATGGCGGCCGTGGCCGCTGATCACTCCGGCAGGCGGCTTGGCCATGATGCTGGGCTGGCTGTGCTTGGCGATCGCTCCCTGGCGCTCGCGTTAGGAGCGCGCCGCACTCACTGCGGTGCCGTCTCGCGAAAGCGCTGATGCATCAATAGATGGAACGGCGCGGCGGGCGGCGCCGGCAGCCGCTCGAAAGCCAGTTTGCCGCGCATGCAGCTCCACACCCGCGTGCTGCGATCGGCCAGCAGTTGCTGCACCGTTCCATCGGCAGCGATCACCACAACAAAGGAGAACGGCTGCGCGTCCGCGGCCGCCGCTCCCGTGGTGCATTCCTGATAGATCCGGGAATAGGGCCCGCCAAAAGCTGGCAGCAGCACGCGGCCATGCCAGTCACGCTGGGCGGTTTCGTCAGCGACGGCGGCGGCACGGGCCGGAGCGAAAGCCGCCGCGGCCATGTCTTGCGCCCATGCCGTTGCAGTGACGCACAACAGGACGGCGCCGAGCGCCAAGGAATGCGGTTTCAAAGAGAGCACGTGCGAAATCCCATCAACGAGTCCTAAGCTTGGCGCGGATAGTAATGGCACGCAGCACGGCTTTGCGGCACCAACATCCGATTCGTGTTTCGTGCATTTTTCTCAACCACTGTCCGCGCTAGCCGACCGAACTGCCATGCCCCCCACTGCCCGCCCGCTAATCTGTCTCATC
>JAVVWR010000042.1:0-7043 GCA_036652035.1 Burkholderiaceae bacterium
GCGGCGGCGGTCTCGTTCGATCAGATCACCGGGGCGGAGGCGGGCGGCGGGCTCAAGGCCGCGCTTGACCAGGGCGCCCGCACGGCGGTGGCCAGCCTGGGCCAAACGGACGGCTTTTGGTCCAACCCCAAGGTCAGGATTCCCTTGCCCGAGGCCATCGCGCGCGGTAAGGGCGTCCTCAAGATGATGGGGCGCGGCGCCGAAGTCGATGAACTTGAGCGCGGTCTCAACCGCGCCGCCGAGCAAGCGGTGCCGCAAGCGCAGGCCTTGTTGCTCGATGCGGTCAAGACCATGAGCGTCAGCGATGCCAAGAGCATCCTCAGTGGCGGCGACGATTCGGTCACGCAGTTCTTCAAGGGCAAGACCCAGGCCGAGCTGGCGCGCCGCTTTCTGCCGGTGGTCAAGACCATCACCGACCGCAGCGGACTGGCGCAGCAGTACAACGCGCTCGCCGGTCAGGGCGCGCAGTTCGGACTGATCAAGCACGAACAGGCGAGCGTCGAGCAATACGTCACGCAGAAAGCGCTCGACGGCCTGTACTCCACCATCGGCGAGCAGGAGCGCGCCTTGCGCGCCAACCCGGCGGCGGCGACCAGCGATCTGGCCAAGAAGGTCTTCGGCGCTCTGCGTTAGCTCAGATGGCCGGTGCGGCTCAGGCCGTCTTGGGCCGCACCGACGGGGTTGCGCTGCGCTCAGCCGACCGGGACGAACAGCGCGACCGGATCCGCTGCCCACACGGTGCGCGCCAGCGCTTCCTTGAGTTCGGTCCAGCGCGCATCCTGCGCCGGGCTCGCCTGTCCCGATTTCACGGCGCGCCCGAGCTCGATGAACTCGGCGCTGATGGCCCCCGCGGGCAGCACCACGTCGAGGTGGCGCTGCCCGATCCAAACCTGGAAGTACATGCGTCCGGTGACGCCGACGGGTGCCGCGGCCGGGGCTGCCGCGGGCGGCAGGACCTCGTAGGCGCCGCGGGTGACGACGCGGGCGAGCATCTCGAACGCGTCGCGCAGGCCGGGGCCGGGGAAGGCGGTGCGCAGCCGGATCGATTGGCGGTCAGGAATCTGGTTCGGCGAGAGCTCTCCGATCGCCCACTGCAGCAGGCGGAATCCCAGCGCCAGGCCGCCAATGCTGGTGCGGCCGTGATAGGCGACGCAGGCGTCGAAATCGATGGCCAGTTCGGTGCCATGGTCAAGAACGCGGATCACCGGCTTCATCGATCCAGCTCCTTTGAATGGAAGAGTTGGGCGGCGGGCGTGCCCAGCAGCCGGCCGATCAAGGCGTGCTTGAAGGCGAGGTAGTCCTCGAGTTCGGCGGCCGTGCCGTGGCCGTCCTGGAATTGCAGCACGCGCTGGCGGAATTCCTCGGTGAAGATCCCCGCGACCGGCCAGTAGGCGCGGGCGCGCGAGCCGATCCGCACTTCGAAATAGAAACGGCCGGGCAGGGCGGGCGAGGCCTCAGGCGGGCCGGCCTCGGTGTTGATCGTCAGGCGGCCCTGGGTACGCGCGCGGGTCACCAGTTCGACGCAATCGAGAATGCCGTCGCCGGGGAAAGCGGTGAGCACATGGATGTCGCTGCGCAGCGGCGGCCGCTCCGGGCTGAGGTCGGCGAAGGCCTGCGCGAGCAGGCGCAGCACCAGGGCGCTGGCGATCAGCTGCGACGGGCCGGCGTAACGCAGCAAGTCATCGCGGCCGAAGAAGAGCTGGCCTTCGGGTTCGGCCACGCTCACAAACAGAGTCTGCTGCGGTCTCATCGTGCGGCTCCGGTGGCGCTGGGCAGCAGCAAGGCGTCAACCGCGACCGGCGCCTTCATCAGATCGTGATCGAGCAGGAACTGCATGTCGGCCTTCACGCCGCGGATGTCGGCAGCGCTCAGCGTGTCCATCAGCGGCGTCCAATCGGCGAGCTGCTTGGCGTCAGCCAGTGCAATGCCCTGCTCCTTGGCGCCGAGCGCGATCGCCTCGGGCCGGTGGGCGGCGACCCAGGCGCCGGCGGCGCGATGGACCTTGAGCACGCGCGCCAGCAGCGCGGGGTGTTTCTGCGCAAACGCCTGGCTCACGCTCACCACCAGGACCGGATCCACCAGGCCGGCCGCCGTGGTGACGACCGTGCCGCCCTGCTCGACCGCCTTGACCAGGGAGCCGGCCGCCAGCAGCGCGGCATCGACATGGCCGGCGATCAGCGCGGTCTGCGCCTTGGGAATGTCCATCGAAATGAACTCGACCTCGCCCGGCTTGATGCCCTTGCTGGCCAGCGCCGCCACCAGCAACTGGTGCAAGACGGTGCCACGCGGGCCGGCGATTTTCTTGCCGCGCAGTTGCTCGATCGAGAACGTGGCGCCCGGGCGCGAGACGATGGCAAAGGTCTGCGCCGGGCGGCTCACGCCCGCGGCGATCTTGACCGGGTTGCCGCCGGCGTTGGCGAGCAGCACCGAGGTGGTGTTCATCACGCCGCCGATGTCGAGCGCGCCAGCGGCCATGGCCTGCGCTTGCTGCGCCCCCGAGTTGATCGAATGCCAGTGGATCTGGATGCCGTCGGCCGCGAACTCCTTCTCGAGCAGTTGCTGCTCGCGCATGACCATGCTTTGCAGATTGAACGGCGCTTTCACGTACGAGATATTGATTGCGTCCGGCGTGGCAGCGTGGGCGCCGGCGGCGAGCCAGGCGAGGCCGACTGCGGCGAGCAGGGATTGGAGTGTCATGGCGGTTCCTTGGTTCAAGCGGAGAGAGGGGCGCGCGAGCGTTCGAGCACGGCGTCCAGGATGTCGGCCGCGCTCGCGGCCAGGTGGGCATCGCCCGGGCGGCGCGGATGCGGCCGATCGATCGCGAAGCGATGCGCGACCCGTCCGGCTTTGAGATGGATCACGCGGTCGGCGAGCTGGGTGGCTTCGGCGATGTCATGCGTCACGAGCACGGTGGTGATGCCGTGGCTGGCGCGAATGCGGGCGAATTCCAGATGGAGCTGGCTGCGGGTCAAGGCATCGAGCGCGCCGAAAGGCTCATCGAGCAGGAGCAGCTGGGGCGAGCGGCACAAGGCGCGCGCCAGCCCGACGCGCTGCGCCATGCCGCCCGACAGTTCGTTGGGCATGGCCGCGGCGCAGTCGGCCAGACCGACCAGGGCAAGAGTGTCGGCAATGGCGTGCGCCGCTGCGGGCGGCGGCAGGTGGCGCACGGCCAGCGCCAGGTTGTCGTGGACCGACTTCCACGGCAGCAGGCGCGGCTCCTGGAACACCAGGCCGATGCGGGGCCGGGGGCCGGCGCCGAAGTCGATCGTTCCGGCATCGGCCGATTCCAGACCGGCCAGATGGCGCAGCAAGGTGGTCTTGCCGCAGCCGCTGCGGCCGACGATGGCGGTGAGCTCGCCCGCGCGCAGGCGCAGGTCCACCCCGGCCAGGGCAGCAATGGCGCGGCCGTGGCTGCGGTAATGGCGCTCAAGGCCACGGATCTCGATGTCATTCATGGCCGGCGGTCTTGAGTGTTCGGGTCCAGGGAGCGGCGCAGCGGGTCAGCCACTGAAACAGCAGGTCACCGACGATGCCGAGCGTGGCAATGGCGAAGATGCCGACGAACACGCGGTCGGTGCGAGCGAGCTCGGCCGATTCGCCGATCAGAAAACCCAGGCCGGCCGAGGCGGCGATCAGTTCGGCGCCGACCAGAGCGCGCCAGCTGTAACCAAACCCGAGCCGCAAACCGGTGAAGATCGAAGGCAGGGCGGCGGGCAGGTGGATATGCCAGAGCCGCTCGCGCCGGTTGAGTTCGAGGCTGGCGGCGAGTTCGACCAGTTTCTGATCGGCCTGGCGCAAGCCGGCGACGGCGTTGAGAAAGATCGGGAAGAAGCTCGCCAGCGCCACGATCGAGAACTTGGCCGCTTCACCAATGCCCAGCCACAGGATCAGCAGCGGAATCAGGGCGAGCGGCGGCACCACGCGCAGGAACTCGAGCACCAGGTTGCAGCGCCGATGCCAGCGCGGTGCGGCGGCCAAGACGGCGGCCAGCGGCAGGGCGATCAGGGCAGTGAGCAGAAAGCCGCCCAGCGCGCGGCTGCCGCTGGCGGCAACGTGAGTCGCCAGCGCGCCCGAGTACGCCATGTCGGTGGCGGCTGCCAGCACCTGCTGGGGGGATGGCAGCAGATAGGTGTTGACGTGTCCGCCGGCCGTGATGGAGGTCCAGATGGCGAGCAGCAGAAGAGGAAGCGCGAGCGCGCCAAGCCAGGGCGTCATTTCTCAATGCAAATAATTCTCATTTGCATTGATGGTAGCGTGCTCTGAGCCGCGTTGGTCTCGGTGTTTTCGCGCGGAGCAAGGCTCGTCGTCGAGAGCGCGGTTCGTTCCTATCGACGAAGACAGCAGTGGGGAGCCGCGACGCTGGAGCCCTGGGACTGTCCCGCGCTCGCCAGACCCCGCTGTCCTGGGATAATCACAAACTTTTCCGCCGGAGAACGCCATGCAATTGGGAATGATCGGACTGGGGCGCATGGGCGCCAACATGGTGAGCCGCCTGATGCGTGCCGGCCATGACTGCGTGGTCAACGACGCCAGTCAGGCGGCGGTGGACAAGCTGGTGGCCGAGGGCGCTCAGGGATCGACCGAGCTCGCCGCTTTCGTCGCCCAGCTCGCCGCGCCGCGAGCGATCTGGATCATGGTGCCGGCGGCGGCGGTCGATTCGGTGATCGAGCAGCTGCGCCCCCTGCTGGCTCCCGGCGACATCGTGATCGACGGCGGCAACTCGCATTGGCAGGACGACATTCGCCGCGCCAAGTCGCTCGCCGCGCAAGACATCCATTACGTCGACTGCGGTGTCTCCGGTGGCGTGTGGGGGCTGGAGCGCGGCTACTGCCTGATGATCGGCGGCGATCAGGCTGCGGTCGATCGTCTTGACCCGGTGTTCGCCACGCTCGCCCCTGGGGTCGAAGCCGCTCCGCGCACGCCCGAGGCGAGCGGCGCGCTGAGCACCGCCGAGCGCGGCTACCTGCACTGCGGGGCGGCCGGTGCCGGTCACTTCGTGAAGATGGTCCACAACGGTATCGAGTACGGCCTGATGGCCGCCTACGCCGAAGGCTTCAACCTGCTGCGTCACGCCAATGCCGGCCAGCTCGCCGCGGGCGCCTCGGCCGAAACCGCGCCGATGCGCGACCCCGAGGCTTACCGCTACGACATCGACGTCGGCCAGGTGGCCGAGCTGTGGCGGCGCGGTTCGGTGGTGGGTTCCTGGCTGCTCGACCTGACCGCCAGCGCACTCAAGAAAAGCCCCGAGCTGACCGAGTTTGCCGGTCGCGTGTCCGATTCCGGCGAAGGGCGCTGGACGGTGCAGGCCGCGGTCGATACCGCGGTTCCCGCGCCGGTGATCACGGCCGCGCTGTTCTCGCGTTTTTCGTCGCGCGGCGAAGCCGAGTTTGGCGACAAGCTCTTGTCGGCGATGCGCAAGGAATTTGGCGGCCACGTCGAGAAAAAGTAGCTCGCAGCCAACACTCTTGCTACACCGAAGGGGCGCGTTGGCGCCCCTTCGGTGGTGCGCGAGACGCGCGCGCTAAGCTCGGCTCTCCTTATCGGAGAGCTGTCCATGCTTGCCGCCTGTTCCCGTTTTCTGAGCGCGTTGGTGCTGGTCGGCGCCGGGTTGCTCGCGAGTCACTCGGCTGCGAACACGCTCGATTCGCTGCCCCTGGGTGATCTCAACCGCGGCATCAAGACGGCGCTCGAACAAGGCGCCCGTACCGCGGTCAACACGCTCGGCCGCCCCGACGGTTTCTGGGGCCATCCCAGGCTTCGCATCCCCTTGCCCGAGGCGGTGCGGCAGTCGCGCTCGACGCTGCTTGCGATGGGACGCGGCAAGCAGCTCGATGAGCTCGAGCGCGGCGTCAATCGCGTGGCCGAACAGGCCCTGCCACTCGCACAGCCGATCCTGCTCGATGCGATCCGCGACCTGATCGTCTACGACGGCAAGGGCATCGTGCGCGGCAGCCCGGACGCCGCTACGCAGTATTTCCGCAGCCGCACCCAGGCCGATCTCGCGCGGCGCTTGCAGCCGGTGGTCAAGCAGCTCGCCGATCGCTACGGGCTGGCGCGGATCTACAACGGGCTGGCCGAGAAGGCCAGGCCACTCAGCCTTTCCAACAACGAACACGCGACGGTCGAGCAATACGTCACCGCGCGTGCGCTCGATGGCCTGTACGCCACCATGGCCGAGCAGGAGAGAAAGTTGCGCGCCAACCCGGCGGCCGCCAGCAGCGAGGCGGTGCGCAAGGTGTTCGGCAGCCGGCGCTGATTCAGGCGGGGTCGAGCGCGGTGAGCCGCGGCGGCAGCGGTGCGTCGAGCGCGATCGCCAGGGTTCGCAGCGCGCTGGCGGCGCGCCAATGGGTTTGACCGTCAACAAACGCCACTTCGGTGGCGGCCTTGATCAACGCTGGCTTGGCGAGCGGTGCGAGCTGGTTGAGCTGGTCCAGTGCCGTGCTCAGGGCATCGAGCCGGATCGCCGCGGCGGGCGTCAGGGTGGCGCTCTCGCCCAGCCAGGCGCGGCCCGCCGCGAAGGCGCGCTGCGCATCGTCAGGCCGGCGCAGAGCGGCGATCAGAGACAGCACCAGGCTCGCCTGCGCCGGCAGTTCGGCCGCGCTGTTAAAGCGCGCCGGCACCGCGCGCGATGCCTTGGCACCCAGGCGGCGCTGCAAGACGGTGTAGAGCAGGAACTCGGGCAGCGTCACCTGGCCGTCGGCGGCGATCAGTTCGTGTGCCAGCTGCAGAATCCGCTCACGCTCGACCGGTGGCCAGCCGAGCACGGCGGGCATCGCCAGGTCGGCCAGCGGCAGACGGGTGCCAGGAGGCAGTTGGGCGATCGCAGCATGCAGGGCTTGCAGCTGCGCGGCGGCAGGGGCTCCCAGGGCCTGGGTCACCCGCTCGAGCTGCGGCGGCGTGGGGCTGGCGTGGCGGTCGATCACCATCGCCAGCAGCATCAGCCGGGCCGTGCCGCCGTCCTGAGCCTGGCGGCGCAATTGATCGAACCAGGCTTGCTGATTGGCGTCGAGCGAGAAATCGGGGTGGCCGGGCGCGGCGACGCG
>JAVVWR010000042.1:7143-18257 GCA_036652035.1 Burkholderiaceae bacterium
TTCGAGCGGCGGATGGGTGGCGAGAAAGCCGTTCGCCAAAGTCTTGCTCGCCGGCCCCAGGAAAAGATGAGAGAGCGATTCGGCCTGGCGGTGGCGGATCAAGGAACCCGGGTCGCCGCGTGCAAGGTCGCCCTGTTCGCCGATCTCGCCGAACTCGCGGGCGAGCCCGCCGATCTTGCGCAGGGCACCGCCCAGGCCGCCGGTGTCGCGCGTGAACTGAACCGCGCTGGCGTCGGCGAGAAACTCGCGGCGGCGCGAGACAGCGGCCTTGATCCAGCGGCCGAAAAAAACGCCAATGCCGCCGACCAGCCACACGCCCAGGCCGATCACGGCGAAAAAAGACAGCGTCTTGCGCCCGCCCATGGCCGGGGAGCGAGCGTCAGCTTCCATCAGAAAGCGGCCGAACATCGACAGCATCAGCAGGCCGTAGAGCACGCCCATCAGACGCAGGTTGAGCCGCATGTCGCCATTGAGGATGTGCGAGAACTCGTGCGCCACCACGCCTTGCAGCTCCTGCCGGTTGAGGCGGGTGAGCGTGCCACGGGTGACAGCGAGCACGGCGTTGTTGACCGACCAGCCGGCGGCAAAGGCGTTGATGCCGTCTTCGCGGTCGAGCACGTAGACCCGCGGCACCGGCACGCCAGCGGCGAGCGCCATCTCTTCGACCACGTTGAGTAGACGGCGCTCGAGCGGATCGCGGGTTGAGGATGCGATCGCGCGGCCGCCCACCTGCTGCGCCACGACCTCGCCACCGGCGCGCAGCCGGCTGATTTCCACCAGGGAACCGCCGCCGACAAACAGCGCGGTGAGCAAGGTGTTGGTGAGCCAGAGGTGCTGCGGCCGCGGCAGGCCGGCGATGCTGAAAACCAGCGCAGTGGTCAGGCTGACCGCCGCCGCGATCGCCACCACGGCCAGGATGAAAAGCAGAACCAGCTGCCGCGTTGCGATGCGAGCGTTTTCCTGGTGCTGGAAGAAATCCATGCCGGTGGGTGGTCGGGGCCGCCGTGCGGGCGCGTCAGAACTTGACCGTGACGGCCTTTTTTTCGTCCGCGGTTTCGGTCGCCACGAGCGGCTCGGCCAGCTTGAACTTGAACGCCTGCGCCAGCAGATTGGCAGGGAACTGCTCGGTCGCGGTGTTGTAGCTCATGACCGCGTCGTTGAAGGCCTGGCGCGCGAAAGCCACCTTGTTCTCGGTGGCGCTCAGCTCCTCGGCGAGCTGCATCATGGTCTGGTCGGCCTTGAGGTCGGGATAGGCCTCGGCGACCGCGAAGAACCGGGTCAGCGCTCCCGACAGCAACCCTTCGGCGCTGGCCAGCTGCGTCAGCGCCTGGGCGTCGTCCGGCTTGGCGGCGGCGGCCAGATCCGCCGCCTGTGCGTGGTGGCGCGCGTCGATCACGGCTTCGAGCGTTTCGCGCTCGTGATTCATGTAGGCACGGGCCGTCTCGACCAGGTTGGGAATGAGGTCGTAGCGGCGCTTTAACTGAACATCGATCTGTGCGAACGCATTCTTGAATCGGTTGCGTAAACCGACCATGCGGTTGTAAGCGCCGATCGCCCAGAAAATGACCAGGATGACCAGGCCCAGGAAAATGAACCAGCCCATAGTGCTATCGACCTCGGTGTGGGTGATCGGGACGGATCAAGGCTGCCCCATGCGGCGGCGGATCTCGGCGGGCGACTCGACATCGAACAGCTTGACCACCGAGCTCACGCCGCTGACTCGCGCGGCGGCCTTGCCGGCGGCGTCGGCTTCGCGCTCGGTGACGATGCCCATCAGGTAGACGATGCCGCGCTCGACCACGATCTTGACCGAGCTGGTGGAAACCTCGCCGTTGTCGATGAAGGCGGCTTTGATCTTGCCGAGGATGACCAGGTCGTTGGTCCGGCTGCCGAGCGAACTGGCCGGCATGACCGCGATTTCATTGGCGACCGACTTGACGTTGAGAACGCCGTGGGCGATGCGGCCGGCTTGCACCTTCAAGGCTTCGGTGGGCACTTCGCCGGTGAGCAGCACCTTGCCGTTGAAGACGGTGTTGCTGATGTGAACGCTCTCGGCATTGAGTCGTTGGTCGAGCTCATACGCCACGCGGGTTTCGAGGGTCTGATCTTCGACGATCGCGCCGGCCGAGCGGCGATCGGTGGCCATCATGGCGGTGCCGGCGGCAGCGCCGCCAACGATCAAGGGCGCGCACGCTGGCAAGCTGACAACGACGGCTCCGGCAGCTAGCACCGCGGCGAGACTTCTTCGGTTCATTCCAACTCCTCAATCAAGCGCGAACGCATCGCGAATCCATTCGATTGTGCCACTCGCATCCACGCTCACGACGTCGAAACGGCACGCGGGTAAGCGCGAGCCCCAATGGCTGATCAGGTAGTGCTGGGCGGCGCGGATGAGACGCTGACGTTTGAAAAAATCGACGCTGGCAGCGCCGCCGCCAAAGCCGGCATGACGGCGCAGGCGCACTTCGACAAACACCAGCACGTCGCCGTCGCGGCAGACCAGGTCGAGCTCGCCTTCGCGATAGCGCACCTGGCGATCGAGCAGGGCCAATCCCTGCGCTTGAAGGTGGCGGGCGGCCTGGTCTTCGGTGGCGTCACCGGCGCGCTGGCGCGGCGAACGGGTATCGCCAGGCTGGGGCGGAACCGGTCGCGGCATCAGTGCGCGAAGTTTTCCCGTTCGATCTCGCCGTTGCGCAGGACCGCCGAGAACGGCGTGCGTTCGACTCGGGCCGAGCGCAGGCGGTCGAGCACCAGGTGGCCGGTCGCGCCTTCGATCTCAAAGCGCGGGCGGCCAAGCGACCATTCGAGAGCGACGCGGTAGGCGTCGATCCCGAGCGCGTACAGCCGCTCTTCGTCGGCCGGCAGCGGCAGCTTGGCGCGCGCCACCCCCGCGAGCGCCGGGTGGTCGGGCTCGATCAGCCAGGGTGCGTCGACAAAGCGCAGACCGTCGAGGTCTTGCGCCAGGGTGGCCGCGTCAGCCGAGGTCTTGATGTTGCCGGGGTTGGCCAGGGCCGTGGCGAACACGAAGGCTTCGCGCGGCAGGCGCGGCCGCACCAGGGCCGCGGCCCGGGCGTCGAGCGCGAGAAAGACCGCTTCGTACTTGCCGGACTCGGCCTGGCGGCGCAGCGATTCAAGCTTGTCGGTCTGCACCACAAGGCGGGTGCTGCGTTCGCCGGCAGCGGCCAGGGCGTCGACATAAGCCTGAGCGATGCGATGCTCGAGCGGGGCATCGGCCTCGACCACCAGAAATCGCGGCGCCACGCTGGGGCCGGGCAGCTTGCCGGCAAATTCCGCCAGCGCGATCCGCACCACGCGTCGCGCCTCGTCTTCCGCTGGCAGCCCCATGAGGACCAGGGCTTCGGGCAGCCCGACGGCGGTGGAGGGGATGTTGAGCGCCACCACCGGCAAGGGCAGATAAGGCTGTTGTGCGAGCAGGCCGACATCGGTGCGCGACAGCGGGCCGATGGCCACGGTTGCGCCCAGCGTGGCGGCGGCGCCCAGCGCGGCGATCGGGTCGGCCCCGGCCGACAAGTCGATCATCTGGATCGTCGCGGGAGCGCCAGATGCGGCGTTGGCCGCCAGAATGCCGCGACGCACCGCATCGGCGGCGTTGCTCAGGGGCGAATCGGTGCCCGGCAGCAGAACGGCAATGGTGGCAGGGTTGGTCACGTTTGCCGGGGTCTGCGCCGACACGGACAATGCGCCAAAGACGGCCAGCGCGGGCAGGCAGCGCGTCGCGGCCTGGGCCAGTGAGCGGATTGGCGAACTGGCTAACGAAAGAATCAGGAAGCGAGAGAACACGATGGAATCCAAGACGGCCCCCTGGGCGGAAAATCTCCTGATGCAGGCTTGCGGCGTTGCGGCTCAGGATCTGCCGGCTGGGGCATTGTATGTAGTCGCGCTGCCGATCGGAAACGCAGCGGACATCACCTTGCGCGCGTTATGGACACTGGCGCGCGTCGATGCGATTGCGGCCGAGGATACCCGCGAGACAAGAAAGCTCCTTGACCGCTTCGGCATCACGACGCCGAGCTTTGCCGCTCACGAGCACAACGAGCGAGCGGCGGCCGAGAAAATTGTCGAGCGTCTGCGGGCTGGCGAGCGGATCGCCCTGGTGACCGATGCCGGCACGCCCGCGGTCTCCGACCCGGGTGCGCGCGTGGTGCGGGTCGTGCTCGATGCCGGTCTGCGTGTCGTGCCGGTGCCTGGCGCCTCCAGCAGCGTCACCGCCTTGTCGGCCGCGGGCTTGGCTCCAGGCGGCTTTGCCTTTGTCGGCTTTCTGCCCACGGGCGCCAAGCAGCGCGAAAAGCAGGTTCGATCGCAAGCCGCGCGCGGCGAGGCCTTCATCGTGTTCGAAGCACCGCACCGCATCCTGGCGCTGGCGCGCGAGCTGTCGCAATGGCTCGAACCGCAGCGGCGCGTGGTGTTCGCGCGCGAGCTGACCAAGAAGTTCGAGACTTTCGAAACCGTGGCGGTCGCCGATCTTCCTGCCTGGGGAGAAACGCATGAAGCGCGCGGCGAATATGTGGTCCTGATCGACGTTCTGCCAGCGCTCGAAGCGGCGCTCGAGATCGACGAGACCACCCGCCGCTGGCTCGCCGTGCTGGCCGACGAACTGCCGGCTTCGCGGGCGGCGGCCGTGGCGGCCAAGGTCACCGGGCTGCCGCGCGATCGGCTCTATCGCGAGTTGAGCGGGCGCGGCGCGACCGACTGAGTTTCAATTGTCGGTGAGCTGCGGCACGCAACCGGGGGCGGCTCTGACAGGGTTTTCGAGTGCGTGGTTTTTGCGCCAGCGCAAGGCGCGAAACCGCGGCTCGCGCTGAACTTGACTCATTCAAGGGAGTTCGCCGCCATGGTCACTCGCAGCAAACCCGCTTCATCTACCCCGGTCGCCGCCAAGCCGGCAGCACGGTCCCGCGCCAGCCCGCAGGCTTCTGCGACCCCCGCCGAGCTCAAGAGTCAGGGCGCGGCGCCCGTGGCGGTACGGCGGGTGCGCGCTGGCGACACCGCGCGGGCGCGCAGCCGCGCCGCGCTCGACTCCTATGTGGTCGATCAGGCCACCATCGCCGCCGCCGAGCATGAACTCGCCACGATCGCTGACATTCTCAAGGGCGAGTCGCCGGCCGACCGCAAGGCCTTGATGCACAGCCTGTTGCAGCAGGACGAACCGGTGCTGCGGCGGCCGCCCGCCAACCCCGACGAAGAGCTCGCGCCCGGCTGGCGCGATGGCGCCTACCCCTATCGCAATCTGATGTTGCGGCGGAACTACGAGCGTCAGAAGTACCACCTGCAAGTCGAGCTGCTCAAGCTTCAAGCCTGGGTCAAGGAGACCGGGCAGAAAGTGGTGATCGTGTTCGAGGGGCGCGACGCGGCCGGCAAGGGTGGCACCATCAAGCGCTTCATGGAACACCTCAACCCGCGCGGCGCCCGCGTGGTGGCGCTGGAAAAACCCAGCGATGTCGAGCGCGGCCAGTGGTACTTCCAGCGCTATGTGCAGCACCTGCCCACCCGTGGCGAGATCGTTCTGTTCGATCGCTCCTGGTACAACCGCGCCGGTGTCGAGCGGGTGATGGGCTTTTGCAGCGAGGACGAATACATCGAGTTCATGCGCCAGTGCCCGGAGTTCGAGCGCAACCTGGTGCGCAGCGGCACTCACCTGGTGAAGTTCTGGTTCTCGGTCAGCCGCGACGAGCAGCGGCGCCGTTTCAAGGAGCGCAAGATCCATCCGCTCAAGCAGTGGAAGCTCTCGCCGGTCGATCTCGCTTCGCTCGACAAGTGGGACGACTACACCGGCGCCAAGGAAGCGATGTTTTTCCACACCGACACCGCCGACGCCCCCTGGACCGTGGTCAAGAGCAACGACAAGAAGCGCGCCCGGCTCAACGCCATGCGCTACGTGCTGCACAAGCTGCCGTATTCGAGCAAGGACCTGGCCACCCTGGGCGCGATCGATCCGCTGATTGTCGGCCGCGCGGCCGTGGTCTACGAGCGTGGCGAAAAGCGCGAAGGGACTCCCATCCTGTGAACTCGAACCCCTTGATCCGTCGCGTGCTGGGCGCCAGCCGTTTCCTGGTGGTGTTTGCGGTTCTCGGCTCGCTGGTGGCCTCGGTCGTGCTGTTTGTCTACGGCGCGGCCGAAACGGTGGCGGTGGTGATTGAACTGCTCGCCCGCGCCGAGGTCAGCAGCAAGGGCGCCAAGGCGCTGGCGCTCTCGTTTATCGAGATCGTTGATCTTTTTCTGCTGGGCACGGTGTTGCTGATCATCGCGCTCGGGCTCTACGAGCTCTTTGTCGACTCGCAGATCCAGACGCCGGAGTGGCTTCACATCCGCACCCTCGATGACCTCAAGAACAAGCTGGTCGGGGTGGTGATCGTGGTGCTGGCGGTCTTGTTCCTGGGCCAGGTGGTGGCATGGAACGGTGAGCGCGACCTGCTGCGCTTTGGCGCGGCGATTGCGCTGGTGATCGCCGCCCTGACCTACTTTCTATCCATCGCCAAGGGCAAGAAGGACTGATCTCAGCCCTGCTGCAGGCGGCTCTCGAGCCTGGCGCGCACCGCAGGCCACTCGTCGTCGATGATGCTGAACCGCACCGAGTTGCGCTTGCGGCCGTCGGGCATGATCCGCTCGTGGCGGACGACGCCTTCCTGTTGCGCACCCAGCCGCAGGATGGCCTGGCGCGAAGTCTGATTGATCTCGTCGGTGGTGAGCTGGACCCGCACGCACTGGAGCGTGTCGAACGCATAAGTGAGCAGCAGCAGCTTGGCTTCGGTGTTGACGAAGGTCTTCTGCCAGGACTTTGCAATCCAGGTGCTGCCGATCTCGAGCTTGCGGTTATGGCGATCGATCTTCCACAGCCGGGTCGAACCGATCACTTGGCCGTTGTGTCCAAGCTCGATCACAAAGGGCAGCACGGTGCCGGCGTCGCGCCCCGCGAGCGCGACCTGAATGTAGTTCTCGACCGTGGCCGCGGAAGGCACCACGGTGAAAGGCAGTTGCCAGAGTTCGCCGTCAGCAGCGGCTTCGACCAGGGCGCTGGCATCGCTCGCCAGCAGAGGGCGCAGTCGGACTCGGGCGCCAAGAAGGGAGTGCATGGGGCGGCAGGGAAAACGCAACCTTCTCACCTTAGCGCTGCCGAGCGCCAAGTTTGGCAGCGCGCACCATCGCCGCCGCTCTGTTCTTGATCTGCGGCATCGACCCGCTTTCGACCTCGGCAAAAAGCTCCTGGCGTCAGGAGCTTCGAGGAGCATCGACAGACTCAGACCTTGACGTGTCCCATGGCGAACATCAGCACGGCGACGATGGCGATTGCCGCGAGCGCGATCGCCAGAGCGCTCTCGAGCTTGGTGAAGGTGGGCAAGCCCGAGGCGCGTTCCTGGCGGGCGCGCTGGAACACCGGCATGCCGAGCGCGTAGAAGATGCTGGCGAGCAGCAGCATGGCCGGGCCCGCCGCGTAGAGCAGCCACACCGCATAGACCGCAGCGCCCAGGCCGATCAGGAGCGCCTGGGTGCGCGGCACGGCCGGGGCGCCCGGCTCGGTCGGCAGGAAGGCGAGTATCAAAAGGTAGGCCGCGCTCGCCAGATAAGGCGGCAGGATCATCACGCCGACCACCGAGATCAGGAAGATCCAGGCGTTGTCGGCGAAGGTGGCGAGCACCAGCATGGCCTGCATCACGCAGGCGGTGATCAGGAGCGCCGGCGCGGGCGCGCCGCGCGAGTTGGTGCGGCCGAAGATGGCGGGGAAGCCGCCATCGCGGCCGGCCACATACGGCACCTCGACCGTCATGATGGTCCAGGCCAGCCAGGCGCCCAGCACCGAGACCAGCACGGCGATGTTGACCAGGGTCGCGCCCCAGCCGCCCACCAGATGGCCCATCAGATACGCCGCCGAAGGGTCCTTGAGGCCGGCCAGCGCGGCGCGCTCGGCCACGCCGAACGAGGAGAGCGAGACCAGCGCGTAGAGCGTGAAGGCGAGCGCAAAACCGATCATGGTCGCCAAGCCCACCAGCCGCGGGCTCTTGGCGCGGCCCGAGACCACCACCGCGCCCTCGATGCCGATGAAGGCCCACAGGGTGACGACCATGGTGCTCTTGACCTGGTCGAAGACCGAACCCAGATTGTCCTTGCTGCCCCACAGGTCGAGCTCGAACTTCTGCGGCTCGAAGGCGCCGATCAGCACCACCACGATGAAGAGCAGCGGGATCAGCTTGGCGGCGGTGACCACCACGTTGAGGCGGGCCGCATCGGTCACGCCGCGCAGCACGATCAAGGTCATGCCCCAGATCACGCAGGAGCCGATGGCGAGCGCCGGCCAGCCCTTGGCGTCGGCAAACGCGGGGTGGAAATAGCCCGCGATCGACCCCACCAGGACCGCGAAAGCAACGTTCGAGAACGCGGCCGAGAGCCAGTAACCCCAGGCCATCTCGAAGCCGACGAAGCGGCCAAAGCCCGCTTCGGCATAGGTGTAGACGCCGCCCGAGAGTTGCGGCCGCGCATTGGCGAGCAGGCGAAAGGCGTTGGCGACCAGGGCCATGCCGATGAAGGTCACCACCCAGCCGATCAGCACCGCGCCGGCCGAGGCGCCTTGCGCCATGTTCGAGGGCAGGTTGAAGACGCCGCTGCCAATCATCGATCCGGCGACCATGCCGGTCAGGCCCAGCAGGCCAAGTTTGCGAACGTCGCTCACGTTACTTTCCAGAATCAGGCGCGCGGCGCGCGGCCCCGCAGAGTCAGACTCAACGAGTCTGACGTTGGTAGGTGCCCATCAACTGGGCGCGGGCAAGGATGTGGTCGCTCATCGCGGCATCGATCTGCGCACGGCTGGGCTGGCCCGACAGGGCGAGCACGGTGTCGAGCGCGAACAGCCGAAAGAAATAGCGGTGGCGACCGATCGGTGGCCGTGGCCCGTGCCAGGCCGTGTCATGGCGGTCGTTGCGGCCATGGCCGGTGCCGGGCGGAAAGGTCTGCACGCCTTCGGCCAGGCCGGTGCTGCTGGGCGGCAGATTGAAGACGAGCCAGTGGACCCAGGTCATGGTGGGCGCGGCGGGGTCGGGCGCGTCCGGATCGTCTGCGATCAGAACCAGGCTGCGGGCCTGCCCCGGCACGCCGCTCCAGGTGAGCGGCGGCGACAAGTCCTCGCCTTCCTGGGTATGGCGGCGCGGAATCTCCCCGCCTTCGCTAAACGCTGACGAGCCGATTTCCATGGCCGCCTCCCGGAGGGGCTGGGACTTAAGGGCGGGTCTCGGTCTCGCGGGTGTGCGAGGCCTTGATCGCGCGCACCAGGCTGTCGAGTTCCATCGACAGCTCTTCAAGCAGGTTCGAGCTGGTGACGATGCCGGTCAGCTTGCCCGCGGCATCGACCACCGGCAGGCGGCGCACGCCGCGCTCGCGCAGGCGGGCCAGCGCGTCGATCACGTTTTCTTCTTCCTGCGCCACGGCCACCGGCGTCGTCATCACGTCGCCCACGGTCAAGGCGTCGGGGTTGAGGCCTTGCGCCAGGACCTCGATCGCGAGGTCGCGGTCAGTGATCATGCCGACCGGCACGTTGTTGCCATCAACCACGACCAGGCTGCCGACATGCTTGCGGCGCATCACCAGCGCGCAATCTTTCACGGAGGCTTCGGCGGCGACCGACTCGACCTCGCGGACCGCCATATCGACGACTTTCATCGAGCGTGCTCTCATTTTTGCTTCCCTTCTGCTGAACTCAAATTCTTGAGCGCGAATCTTAGGGGTGTCGGGTCGCTCTTCGGCCCGCGGGTGCGCGCTTCGGTCCATGGGGATTACGCCAGAGCAAGCTTTGTGCTCAGGGTTGTTGCGTAAAGGAGGCGGGTATGAGAAGCGGGGTAAAGCGCAAACCGCTGGCTTTCCCCTTTCCCTTTGGAGTCATTCGGGCCGCGCGCACCGTCGTCCGCGTAGCGGCGAACGACGGTGCGCGGACGACAGCGGCGCGCTTAGAAGCTGTGCGTCAGGCCGAGCGTGAGCATGCTGCGGTTGACGTCCTGGCGGTCGGCCGCCATCACGTAGCCGGCCTGGCTGTTCTTGTCGAGCGACTTGTCGCCGCTCGAATGCGAGGCCACGCCCCAGGCGATGGTGCGCTTGCTCAGGTGGTACGAATAGCCCAGCGACCAGACCTCGCGTTCGGCGGCGAAGGTGCCGGCGGCGAGCTGCTTTTCCTTGCCGTCGAGGTATTGCCACGAGGCGCGCACCAGACCGCCCGCGAGCGGCGCGGTCAGGCCCAGCAGCCAGGTATTCGAATCGCTGGATTGGCCGTAGTTGGCGTAGTTGTCGGCGCGCGAGAACGCCAGGAAGGGCTTGACCGGACCGAAGTCGTAGTTGAGCGCGGCCTTGAAGATTGTCTCGTCCTCGCCGCTGCCGTCGGCCGCCAGCTTGGTCTCGTAAATCAGCGCCGACCACAGCTTGCCGACCGAATAGTTCGCGCCCAGCGCAGCAAAGCGGTTGTTGCTGCCGCTGCCGGGTTTCTCTTGGCCATCCATCGAAAACGAATACATGGCCGAGCCGATCAGCCCGTTCATGTTGGCCGAGCGCACGACCACCGCGTTGTCCAGGGTCCAGTAGTTGGCGAAGGTCACCATGCCGGCGTCGCCGTAGCCGCCCTCGAAGGGGTCGGCCTGCCAGAACATGTCGAAGTTGCCGGCGGTCGAGCCCGGAGTGCCGAAGCGGCCGAAGGCCACGGTGCCGAGCGCGTTCTGCAGGCCGAGATAGGCCTGGCGGTTGAAGAGGCGGTCGCGTGAGGCGAGGGCGCCGGTGTCGAGCTGGAAGCCGTTTTCGAGCGTGAACACGAGCTGATTGCCGCCGCCCAGATCTTCCGAGCCGCGCAAGCCGATGCGGTTGCCCCAGTTGAAGCTCGAGGTGAGGCCCAGGCTGGAGTGCTGTTTCACGCCGTCAATGTCGGCGCGGGTGATCGACTGCACGCCGCCGTCGAGCACGCCGTAAAGCTCGACCCGGGTCTGGGCCGATGCGGCGCTGGCCGCCGTGACACTGACCAGAGCCAGCGCGAGAAGAGACGATTGCATTACTGAATTCCTGTGCGCTGCCGCCGCAGACGCCGGGGCCGGCGTCTGTCTGGCGAGAGCGGAGTTACTGAGCGGAGTTAC
>JAVVWR010000042.1:18357-27513 GCA_036652035.1 Burkholderiaceae bacterium
AGCGGAGTTACTGAGCGGAGTTACTGAGCGGAGTAGGTCTGGACAAAGCGGGTCGAGGCCGCGATGTCGGGCGTGAAAATGCGGTCCTGCTTCACGAAAGCGACTTTCTCGCGGTAGGCGCGGTGCATCGCCTGGGTCGACTTCGACAGCGTCGGGGCGGGCGTCTGCGCCAGGCGCAGGTCGATCGCCTGGGCGGCGTGCAGCATCTCGAGGCCGTAGATCGCGGCCAGGTTGTCGGCGACCTGATGCAGGCGGCGCGCGGCCGCGTCGTTGTTGGTGCCGATGTCTTCGATGTTGCCGGCCACCGGCATCACGTCGAGCGAGACCGGGTTGGCCAGGTCAACGTTCTCGGCGTGCAGCGCCACGAAGGGCTTCTGGATCGCGCCGAAAGCGTGGCCGGCATTGCCGGGCGCCGCCAGAAAGCGCGGCAGTTTGGTGAAGCCGTCGTCGGACAGGTGAATGGTGCGCTGAACGCTGGTGGCCGAGGCATGCGCCAGGGCGAGCGTCAGGCGTTGCACGGCCAGGGCGACCGGCAGAATCTCGAAGTTGGCGCTCGGGAAGATGCCGCCCTTGGCCTGCGGGGTATCGACGAAATACATCGCGACCTGGCTCCGGTCGCTATAGGCGCGGTCAGCGTCGAGCACGGTGGCGGGGTTGTCATCCGAGCTGTTGATCTGCACCGCCAGCATCTGCTCGGCGTCGCGCAGCGCGCGTTCCATCTCCGTGATCACGTAGACCTGATCGCGGAACGAGAGCGGATCCTGCAGCGAGCGCTGCGGATGGCGCACCCACAGATAAGAGCCCGCCAGGGTGTCGCGCAGCGTCTTGGCCGATTCGGCCAGGCCGGGGAAGGGGCGCACGCCGATCGTTTGCGGCAGGAAGGGCGCGACGTTGCCATTCAAGGCTTCGAGGCTGAGCGCATAGACCCGCGGCGTGGCGCGCACGATCTGGCGTGCGGCGAGCACGGCATTGATCGACTGCGCCACCGACGGTGCATTGGTCGAGAGAATGGCCAGGCCGTCCTTGCCCTGGATGTCGAGCGGCTTGAGCCCGGCGATGCGCAGCGCTTCCGCCCCGCTCACCGTCTTGCCGTCGATCTTGGCCTGCCATTGGCCGACCATCACCGCGCCGATATGCGAGGCGATCGTGATGTCGCCCTCGCCCACCGTGCCGCGTGCCGGCACCACCGGCGTCAGGCCGCGATTGAGAAAGCGCTGGTAGAGCTCGGCCACGTAAGGCTGCGAGCCGGTCTGGCCGTTGAGCAAGGTGTTGAGGCGAACCACCATGGTCATGCGCACCAGGGCTTCGTCCATCATCGGGCCCACGCCCGCCGAGTGCGACAGGATCATGGCCTGGTTGAAGGCCTTGGACGCGTCGAGGACGGCCGGGCTCAGTTCGCCCTTGGCGTCGAACAGAGCCTGATCCTTGTTGAGGCCCACGCCCACCGTCAGGCCGTAGACCGGCGTGCCGCCCTTGGCGGCGGCCAGCACCAGCGTGTAGGACTTCTTCAGCTTTTCGATGGCGCTGGGGGCGATCTTGACATCGGCCTCGCCCTGCGCGATCTGGCGCGCCTGTTCGAGAGTGAGGCGTGAACCGTCAAGCTCGACGGCGGGCTTGGCGTGAGCGATCGAGAAGCTGGCAGCCAGCATCACGACCGAGATCAGCAGTTTTGATTGACGCATTGTGTTTTCCATCCTGTGGGAAAGAGCTTGGGCCGGGCGGACTGCGCCGCCTTGGGCCCGTCGCGCCGCGCCAGTGCGCGGCGCGAATCGGCATGTCACTTCTTCATGCGGGGATACGTGAACTCGTGACAGTGGTTGCAATAGACCTCGGCCGCCTGGTGTTCCTTGTGGCACGCGGTGCAGTTGAGCGAATCGCCGTAGTGGCCCGACGCGTGCGGGTTGGGCTCGGGGTTGCGGTCCTGCTTGAGCTTGGCTTCGCTCTTCTTGACCAGCTCGGCGTAAGAGCCGTGGCAGGTCAGGCAGGCCTTGTCGTCGGGGACCAGGAACTGGCCCGAAGTGCCGTGGCAGGCGGTGCAATTGCCCGCCATGGCGCTGTGTTGCGGCTTGAGCGTCTGGGCCTGGGCGAAGGTGGCGGCAAAGGCCAGACCGATCGCGGCCAGCAGGGTGGGGGTCGAGCCCATGATTTTGGTCAGAGTGTTCATCACGTTTCTTGATCGGAGCGGGAGGAGCGCTTTAAGCGCGCAGCGTGGCGGCCGGAGCGTTCTTGGCGGCCTGGGTGCCGGCAATGCGGCCCATCACCAGCCCGTCGGCGATGGCGCAGCCGCCCAGACGGCTCGCGCCGTGGGTGCCGCCCGCGACTTCGCCCGCGGCGTACAGGCCGGCAATCGCCTTGCGGTCGGCGCGGATCACGCGCGCCTGGGCGTCGATGCCAACTCCGCCCATGCAGTAATGAACCTTGGGCCAGACCCGCACGGCGTAGAACGGCGCCTGCTTGAGCTCGATGGCGACATCGAGCGACCGGCCGAACTGCGGGTCTTTGCGCGCGCGCACCATCTGGTTGAACTCGGCGACCTGGCGCTTGAGGCCGGCGGCCGGCATGCCGTAGAACTGGGCCAGCGCTTCGAGCGTGGCGAACTCGTGAATGACCTTGTACTTGAGGCCGTTCTTGAGGGTCTGCGCGTCCTTGGCGCCGATCGCGTCGGTAAAGCAGATCGGATAGACCGGCTTGCCGGTCTTGGCGTCCACCTGGGTCAGGATCGCGTCGGAGCGCGCCTTGCGGTCAGCCAGTTCATCGACGAAACGCTGGCCGGTGCGGGCATCGACCATGATTCCCTTGGGGAAGCCGGCGATGGTGTTGAACTGCGAGGCCAGACCGAAGCCCTTTTCGTCGGGCGAGGACCAGGGGCCGAGCTGGATCTGATCGATCTGCACCGGCGCGGCGCCGAGCTCGAACATCGCCAGCATCGCTTCGCCCGTGGCGCCGGGCTGGTTGGTCGAATCCAGACGCTCGTCGAGCGCCGGATCCTGCATCTTGCGGAATTCAAGGTTGCGCGAAAAACCGCCGGTGGCCATCACCACGCCGCGGCGCGCACCGTAGGTCTGGAGCACGCCCGAGGACTCGTTGGGGAAGTCGTAGCGGTCGCGTGCAACCACGCCGATCACGCGGCCGTCGGCATCGCGGATGAACTCTTCCATCTTGCAGCGCGAGCGGATCTCGACCCCCATCTTTTCCGCCGCCTTGGCCAGCGGCACGGTGATGTCGCCGCCGGTGCTGTGGAGCGCCTGCGCGATGCGCGGCACGCTGTGGCCACCGAAGTGCTGGGTGAAGGGCTTGTACTGCACGCCGTGGCGCACGGTGAAGTCGAATGCCGGGCGGGTGCCCTCGACGATCAGCTTGAGGATGTCGACGTTGTTGAGCCCGCGGCCGGCCTTGAGCATGTCGGCCTGCATCAGCGCGGGCGAATCCTGGATGCCGTCCTTTTCCTGCAGGGGCGAACCGGCGACGGCAAACGCGCCGCCATTGATGGCCGAGTTGCCGCCGAGCATCGGCATCTTCTCGATCATCAAGACCTCGGCGCCGTTCTCGCGCGCTTCGAGCGCGGCGGCCAGGGCGGCAAAGCCGCTGCCGACGACGATCACGTCGACGACCTTGTCAAAGCGCGGGGCGGGCTTGGCGGGGGTGGCGCTGGCGGCGGCCGACATCGTGCCCAGCAGCAGGGCCGAACCGCCTTTCAGAAGCTGTCGACGGGAGGCCTGTTGCGGGCTCCCGGAGTGATCTTGGTTCATGCGTATTCCTCACGGTTCAAATGCGGCTGCTTGAATGAGCCGCTTGAATGGCTGGAGGCGAGATTCGTGCCACCGCTGCGCCGACACGCAAACGATTGATTCCGAAGAGGTATTGCGAAAGAGGTGGGCATTTGGGCCGCTACGAGATTTCGTGACTACGAAATCTCGTAGCGGCCTGGGCGCCGAATGCGCTGAACCACCAAGAGGGAAAGCGCGTGGCGTCGGGCTCAGGCGCGGCCGCACTCGGCGGCGATCGAAGCGGCGCTGATGCCGAGTTTTTTCAAGCGGCTGCGCAAGGTGTTGGGATGCAGCCCGGCCCGCTCGGCGGCGCCGCCATGGCCAAAGATGCGGCCCTGGCATTCGCCCAGGATCTGGCACAGGTAGGCACGGGCCGCGTCGTCGAAGGTGCCGCTCGCCATGGCGGTGGTCAGGTTGGCCGGCGCTGGCAGCGCAACGCCTGCCGCCGGCAGTTCCAGCTGCAGCAGGCGGCCGTCGTCCGATCGCAGCAATGCGCGCTCGAGGGTGTTCTCCAGTTCGCGCACATTGCCCGGCCACGCATGGCGCAGCGCCGCGGTGAGGCTGGCGGGGCTCAGCCGCGGCAGGCATGGCAGGTCGTATTTGAGCTGAAGGGTCTCGAGAAAGCAGGAGACCAGATCGATGATGTCGCTGGGCCGCTCGCGCAAGGGCGGCATCTCGATCGGAAAGACGTTGAGCCGGTACCACAGGTCTTCGCGGAACAGTTCGCGCTCGACCATTGCGCTCAGATCCCGGTGGGTGGCGGCGATCACCCGCAGGTCGAGCTTGATTTCGCTGCTGCCGCCAACGCGGGTGATGACCTTGCTTTGCAGCGCTCGCAGCAGGCGCACCTGACCGCTCAAGGACAGCTCGCCAATTTCGTCGAGAAACAAGGTGCCGCCGTCGGCCTGTTCGAAGTAGCCGCGGCGAGCCTGGTGCGCGTCGGTGAACGCGCCGCGTTCGTGACCGAACAATTCGCTATCGAGCAGGCTTTCGGGAATCGCGCCGCAATTGACTTTGACAAAGGGGCGCGCAGCGCGGTTCGAACGCCGGTGGATGGCATTGGCGATCACTTCCTTGCCGGTGCCGGTTTCACCACGGATCAGCACGGTGGCGTCAAACGGAGCGACTTGCTCGATCTGCTTGCGCACCAGGGCCGACTCGGGGCTCGACCCCACCAGCAAGCCGGCGCCTGGCGCGTGCAAGGCTTGCAGCCGGGCGTGCAGAAAAGCGTTTTCGGCGCGCAGGTCGTGGTTGCGGTCGGCCAGCAGCGGGTAGAGCGCGTTGGCCGTGACCAGGGCGAGCGGATCGTGCAGTTGGGCGAGCCAGTCGGCGTGCTCTTCGGTAAAGGCGTTGGCCGCTTTGCTGTAGAACACCGCGACGCCGAGGTGACGGTTGTCCAGGCGCAAGCGCACCATGACGAAGGAAGCGATCCCGGGGACGAGGTGTGGCGCGGCCCAGTGGGTGACCGGATCGTCCTGGATCTGGGCGGCACGGATCACCGCCGGCCGCCGGCCCGAGCGCAAGGCGTCGGCGTAGATCGCGGGCAGATCGACGGTGAGCTCGAGTGCGTGCGCCGCGCTGGGCGTGGCGTGCGCCAGAAAGCGGATCTGCTGGCGGTGGTCAATGAAGATATTGACGAACACGCCATGCGCGGGAACGCGGTGGCGCACGGCGTCCAGGCCTCGTTGCAGCGATTTGGCCAGATCCAGGCTGCTGCAGATCTGGGTCGCGGCGGCGAACAGGAAATCCATGGGACTTGAAAGCGGTTGCATGAACGGGACCCCGGTCCCGGTCGACGGACAAGGAAACTCCCGGTCAGCGTAAACGCCGCCGCGGCCAGCCGCAGGTGGCGTTAGCCCGAGCGATGGGAAAGGCCGGTTCTGAACAACCCTTCTTCAAGCGGATCGTGTGATTGGCGTCAGCCTGGGCGCGCCGATTCCATGGCACTGAACAAGGCCAAGAAAAGTCCGCCACGCGGGCGGACTTCAGGGGTTGTGCCGTGCTGCCGCGACCGTCTTAATCGATGTCGAAGCGGATCACGCCCGAGCTTTGCTTGGCGCCGGGTTCGGCGCAGGGTTCTTCATCGAAAGCGATGTCGCCGTCAGGGTCGGGGCGGCCGGTGGCGACCAGGTTCTTGAAGTCGTAATGCGCCGGGTCCATCAGGTGCGAGGGCGTGACGCGGCCCAAGGAATTGAAGAGGTTCTCGACCCGGCCCGGATAGCGTTTGTCCCACTCGTCCATCAGGCGCTTGACCTCCTTGCGCTTGAGGTTCTCCTGCGAGCCGCACAGGTTGCAGGGAATGATCGGGAACTCGCGCACCTCGGCCCAGCGCGCCATGTCTTTCTCGCGCACATAGGCGAGCGGACGGATCACGATGTTCTGGCCGTCGTCGCTCACGAGCTTGGGCGGCATGCCCTTCATGCGGCCGCCGTAGAACATGTTGAGCAGCAGGGTGGCGGTGATGTCGTCGAGGTGGTGGCCGAGCGCGATCTTGGTCGCGCCCAGCTCTTTCGCGACGCGATAAAGAATGCCGCGGCGCAGGCGCGAACACAGCGAGCAGGTGGTCTTGCCCTCGGGCACCAGGCGCTTGACGATCGAATACGTGTCCTGGGTCTCGATGTGGAATGGCACCTCGATCGACTTCAGGTAATTGGGCAGGACATCGGCCGGAAAGCCGGGCTGCTTCTGGTCAAGATTGACCGCCACCACCTCGAAGTTGATGGGGGCCCGGCCCTTGAGCTTGAGCAGGATGTCGAGCAGGCCGTAGCTGTCCTTGCCGCCGGACAGGCAAACCATGACCTTATCGCCGTCTTCGATCATGCCGAAGTCGGTGATCGCCTGGGCGGTGAGCCGCACCAGACGTTTTTCGAGCTTGCGGTTCTCGAAGGCGATTTTCTCGGCCTGCTTGGCGCTCAGAGTGCCGATGGCTTGCGGAGCGTTCATGCCGCGTCCTTGAACTGGAAGACCTCGATGCCGACCGCTGCCACGTCGTCGTAGATGTCGGGCTTTTCGCTTGCGACCCGGGCCGCCACCACCAGCGGGTGGGCGAGCAGGGTGCGGGCGATGTCATCGACCAGGGTTTCCTGAAGGTGGATGTGGCCGCGCGCGATCCGCTCCTTGATCGTGCGGGCGACGAAGTCGTAATCGAGCACTTCGCACAGCTTGTCTTCCTTGGGCGTGGTGCCCGCCAGCGAGACGAAGAGGTCGACATTGACCACCAGGCGCTGGCTCGCTTCCTTTTCGAAGGCATGGGCGCCGATGTTGGCGTCGAGCACCACCTCGCGCAGGAAGATGCGGCGGCAGCCCGCCAGTTTGGGGTGCAACAGCCAATCAGACACTTTGCTTCTCCGATTTCTTTCGTTCCGTCAGGAACATCACGTCGCGCGGCGACGGCAGCAGGTGCTGGCCGCCATCGACCAGCAGCGCGGTGCCGGTCAGGGCCCGGGCCCGAGCGGCGTAAACCACGGCGCCGGCCACGTCGTCCGGCGTGCTCGAGCGTCCGAGCGGGGTCTTGGTGTGGGCGAGCGCAAAGCCCGCCGCGGTCTGCCGCTCCGACAAGAGCGTGATCCCCGGGGCGATCCCGACGACACGCACCTTGGGGGCCAGGGCCTGCGCCAGCAGCACGGTCGCTTCGCGCAGAGCGGCTTTGGAAAGGGTGTAAGACAGGAAGTCCGGGTTGGGGTTCCAGAGTTTCTGGTCGAGCAGGTTGATGACGACCCCTTGCTCGTTCTTGCCGAGCCGCTCGGCGAGCGCTTGCGCGAGCAGCATCGGCGCGGTGAGGTTGACCCGCATATGGCGCGCCAGGCGTTCACCCGAAAAGTCGGCGGCGCTGTCGAACTCGAACAGCGAGGCGTTGTTGACGACGCAGCCGACCGGCCCCAGCTCCTCGGCCACCTGGGCGATCAGGCTGCGCACGCCGGACTCGATGGCGAGGTCGCGGTTGACCGCCACCGCGCGCCGGCCCAGCGCCGCGATCTCGGCCACCACGGCCAGAGCTTCCTCGCGCGAGCTGGCGTAATGGACCGCGATATCCCAGCCGTCGCGCGCGAGCGCGAGCGCGATCTCGCGGCCGATGCGGCGCGCGGCGCCGGTGACCAGGGCAACGGTCGGGGTGGTGGTGACTCGGGGGCGGGGCATGGTTGCGAGGGGCGCAGGCCGGCGGAACGGGCCGGCAGTCTAGCCGCCTTGCCGCCAGCCGGCACACGGACCGAGAGGATTGCCTGATCTTCGGGTGAAACACAAATGCGAATGATTCGCATTTGTGTTTCAATTCTCGCTCATTGTTTTACCTGGGACTTGCCATGTGTGAGAAGCACGCTTTGCCGGGCCTGGGGCTTGCGCTGCCAGAGCCTCTCTCTGCGTTGGCGGCCCCGCCGGCTTTGGCTTTGCGTCGGCTCAAGCTCTGGGAGCTGGGGGCCAGCGCGCATTGCCCGGTGATTGGCACCTGTCTGCCACTGGCGGCGCTGCGCCGCATCGCCACGCGCTTTGACGACACCGCTCACCGGCTGGGCGACGACTACGCCTTGCACAGCCAGGTGGTGGCGCAATGCGGCTGGCGCAGCCCCTTGACCGAAGCGATCCAGGCCGAACTCGAGCGGCGTCATGCGCTGGCCCTGCGCCAGGTACAAGGCTGCAAGTCTGACTTGCGCCTGCAGACCTACTGGGAGGCCGAGCGTGACGGTGCCGAGGTGGGGGCGGCGCTCTGGGCCTGCCTCACCCATGCCCGCTGCGGCGGACTTCTGGCCAAGCGCATCCTGGGCGAGGTTCACATGCTGGCGCATCAGGTGGGCAGCCGCGAGCGGACCGATCTGGCTCGCTTGCGCGCGCTCGAGACCCAGAACGCGGATTTGCGTCAGGCGATCGCGGCGGCGCAGACGCGCGCGCAGCAATTGAGCGAGGCAGCGGCGGCCGCGGAGCGGCACAGAAGCGGGCTTGAAATCCAGCTCGGCGGTGCTGCAGCACGCAGCCGTTCGCTCGAAGCCCGCGTGGCCGAGCTTGAAAGTCTTGAGCGGAAGGAAGATCCGCGTCTGGTCGAACGGGCGGCGCGCATTCGTCAGCTCGAGCGCGCCATCGGCAAGCTCCAAGCCGCGCGCCACGCAGGCTTGATCGTCGGCGCGGCCGCCCCGGCGCCGCCCTCGTCGCTCTCGCCACTCCCTGTTCCGCCCGCTGCGCTGCCGGTCCGGCTCAACGACGCCGCGGTCCTGTGCGTGGGCGGGCGCCCCAGCGCCGTGCCGACCTACCGCAAACTGGTCGAAGGACAAGGCGGTCGATTCCTGCATCACGACGGCGGCACCGAAGAAAGCGCGGCGCGGCTGGACGCCAGCCTGAGCGCGGCCGACCTGGTGATCTGCCAGACCGGCTGCATCAGCCATAACGCGTATTGGCGGGT
>JAVVWR010000043.1:0-11043 GCA_036652035.1 Burkholderiaceae bacterium
GTGCATACTTTCAACACGGCACCATATCGTTTGCGTGGGTATTTTCGTCGCTCCGGACGTTTCGCAACGCCGGCCGGGCGCGCTGCTTGTTCGTTGGGGATCCGTATGCATATGGCTGATGCACTGCTGTCACCGACCATCGGCTTGTTGGGGTGGGGCGCTGCTGCTGCGGTATTGACCATCAGTTCACGGCGCTTGCGCGGTGATGCACAAGAAAGCGTGGTGCCCTTGATGGGCGTGCTTGGCGCCTTCGTGTTTGCTGCCCAGATGATCAATTTTTCGATTCCGGGAACCGGATCCAGTGGTCATATCGGCGGCGGTCTTTTGCTAGCGATCCTGCTTGGACCTCAAGCAGCTTTCATCGTTATTGCTTCGGTGTTGACAGTCCAGGCGCTACTGTTTGCTGATGGCGGTCTGCTCGCACTTGGCGTCAACATGGTGAATCTGGGTTTTATTCCCTGCTATCTCGCCTATCCCTTGGTCTTTAAGCCTCTGGCTGGAGCCGCGCCCAGTGGGAGGCGACTCGCTTTGGCTACCGTTGTCGCGACGGTCGTTGGGCTGCAACTTGGAGCGCTAGGGGTCGTACTCGAGACTACTGCGTCGAGCATCTCCAGTTTGCCGTTTGAGTCTTTCGCGACGCTTATGTTGCCGATCCATCTTGTGATTGGCTTGATCGAGGGCATCGCGACGGCGGCCTTGATTCTGGTCCTTCGACGTGCGCGACCGGAACTGATCCGGGTGAACGCCGCGCCGTTGGGCCAACGCTCGCTGCGCCCGGTGCTGGTTGGCATGGGGCTGGCGGCAGTCATCGCGGGGGGCGCGCTGTCTTCGTTCGCTTCGGAACAACCAGATGGTTTGGAGTGGTCGATCGCTCGGGTCGCGGGAGAAGCCGGCCTGCCGGAGGCGGTCAATTCCGTGCACTCCACGTTGGCGAAACTTCAGGAAAGCCTTGCACTTCTGCCGGACTACAGCCTTCCTCGCTCGGGGGCCGACACTTCGCCGCCGGAAGCATCCGACGCTCGTGGCACCTCGCTCGCTGGTTTGCTGGGCGGGGGAGTGACATTGCTTGTTGTGGCTGGTTTGGGCTGGGCTCTGCGCCGTCGTCTGCGTTAAGGGCCGGTCTCTGCGCTGAGCAGCATGAATCCGATCGATCGTGCCTTGCTGGAGTTTCGTGCGCTTGATGTCGTAGCCGCACGCAGCTCTGGGCCCGCGCAGCTTGATCCGCGCGCCAAGTTGCTGGTGACGCTGGTGTTCATCGTGGTGGTCGTTTCGTTCGATCGCTATCAGGTCGCAAGCCTGCTTCCCTTGACGGTGTTTCCGCTGGCGATGGCGATCTGGGGCGTCGTGCCGTTGCAGGCCCTGGCACGCAAAATCGCGCTGGCAGCCCCTTTCGCGCTCATGGTTGGCTTGTTCAATCCCTGGCTTGATCGAGCGCCGATGCTCGATTTCGGTGCATTGCAAATCAGTGCGGGTTGGGTGTCCTTCGCCTCGATTCTTCTGCGCTTTGTATTGGCCATGAGCGCCGCGTTGATTCTCGTTGCCACCACCGGGATCAACGCCGTCGCTGAGGCGCTGTCTCGTGTCGGCGCGCCGCGCGCCTTCACTACTCAGCTGGTCTTTCTGTATCGCTATGCGTTTGTCCTGGGCGAGGAGGCCTCGCACATGCTTACCGCTGCTCAGCTGCGGGGGCGCGGCCGGCCCGCAATCCGCTTTGGCGTGTGGGTCAATCTCATCGGGCAACTGCTTTTGAGAGCGTTCGAGCGTGCGCAGCGAATCCATCTGGCCATGCTGGCGCGCGGCTTCGACGGCGAGATGAAATTGGCGCGGCGCTTTCAGTGGTCGCGGGCGGACACGCGATTTACGCTGTTGTGCTGCGGCACCTTGGTTCTGCTGCGGTGGATCGATCTCCCGCAAGCCCTTGGCCAATTCCTGTTACGGATACCCGGATGAGCCACCACCTGCTCGAGGCGATCGATCTCGCTTACGACTATCCCGATGGCACTCCCGCACTGCGCGGCCTGAGCTTTCGAATCCACCACGGTGAAGCGGTCGCCATCGTTGGCGCCAATGGCGCCGGCAAGTCGACCTTGCTGATGCATCTCAACGGCTTGCTCATGCCCAGTCGGGGCGAGGTTCGAATCGGCGACTGGCCGGTGACCCGCAAAACCCGGCCACAGGTGTTCCGAAGCGTTGGCTACGTGTTCCAGGATCCGGACGACCAGTTGTTCATGCCAACCGTGTTCGACGACGTGGCCTTCGGCCCCTTGAACATGGGCCTGGACTTGCCCGAGGTGGAGCGGCGGGTGCACGACGCGCTGGCCACCGTGGGTGCCGAACATCTTGCCGCGCGCGCGCCGTACCGGCTCTCGGGCGGTGAAAAGCGCGCGGTTGCCATCGCCGGCGTTCTCGCCATGGCGCCCGATGTTCTGGTGCTTGACGAACCCTCGGACAATCTCGATCCCGCCGCTCGGCGTCGCCTGATGACTCTGCTGGCGGCGTTTAGCCATACGCGGGTCATCGCGACTCACGATCTGGATCTCGTGCTCGATGTCTGTTCACGGGTGATCGTGATGAAAGCCGGTGCGATCGAGGCCGACGGCGCACCCGTGGAGATCTTTGCCGATGCAGCCCTGCTGGCGCGTTGCGGGCTTGAGGCGCCGCTGTCATGGCAGGGGCGCCGCGCCTGATCGAGCGGGGTTGGCGGCTTGGGCTTGGTGTTGTGCGGTTGTTCGAGGCCGTCCCCTGCATGGAACAAGCTGGGGCGAAGGATCACCAAGGAAGTCCAGCGGCCTGCGCGCAGCGCCAGTTCCCGCTTGCCCTGGGCGCGTGTCAGACAGGCCGTGGCTGTGCGGCTTGGCTCCCGGCCGGCTGATGGCCAGCAGGCCCGGCGGTTGGCGGCTCTGCGCGATGACGCGGTCATAGCGGTCTTCGCCGCGAAGCGGGTCCAGCAACGCGCGGCCGACCCATCCACTGGCACACGCCGCCGCCATTCGCTTCATGCGTTGTTGCCGACGCCAAAGACTGCGAGTCAGGGGAGTGAGAGGCAGCGCGTCGAATGCGAGCCAAAGCGCGGCCGGGAAAAAGCGGGCCGAGCCCTCGGGTTAGCATCTCCCTCTCAACTCTTACATGCCAGTCTCATGCGTCTGTCTGCCATGACCTGCGTGGCGATCCTTGCCATGGCAGGTTGCGCCGTATCCCCGACGGCTCAGCCGCCCGCTGGCGAGGTCGCCGCCTTTTCATCCAACTGGGCCGGGCGCGATACACCGGCCGGCTGGCAACCCTGGCTGATCAATCGCAGCAAGGCACCGACTCGCTATGAACTGGTGGTCGATCCGGTGCGCGACCAGGTCGTGCTGCATGCCTTGGCCAACAAGGCCGCTTCGGGGCTGGCGCAATCGCTCGACGTTGACCCTTTGTTGCGCCCTCGGTTGGCGTGGCATTGGCGCATTGCGCGCCTGGTTGACGGCGCTGACAACACCGATCCCTATGCCGAGGATTCGCCTGCCCGCCTGATGCTTTTTTTCGACGGTGACAAGAGCACGCTGCCCTTCAAGGAGCAGGTTCTGATCGATACCGCCAAGATGCTCACCGGTCAGGACGTGCCTTACGCCACCCTGGTCTACGTGTGGGAGAACCAGCAGCCGGTTGGCACCGTCATTCCTAACGCCCATACGCGACAGGTGAAAATGGTGGTCGCCGGCAGCGGCGCGGATCGCCTGGGCCAATGGCAGAGGTTTGAGCGTGATTACCGCGCCGACTATCGCCAGGCTTTCGGAGCCGACCCTGGCCGCTTGGTCGGTGTGGGAATTCTTACCGACACCGATAACACGGGCGCTTCGACCGAAGCCTGGTATGGCGACATCGAGTTGCTGCCGCGGCGCCCGGCCGCGACGCATTGACAGGAACCGCGTGCCCGAGGCTTATGTTGCCCGACCGCGCAAAGACCGATCTCTTGGAGACCGACATGAACATTGATGTGTTTGCCGACATCGTCTGCCCCTGGTGCTGGGTGGGCGAGCGTCATCTGGCGCAAGCGATCGAGCTCTGGCGCGACGAAAATCCCGATGCGCCGGAGCCCGTGGTGCGGTTTCTGCCGTTCGAGCTCAACCCCGACATGCCGTCAGAAGGGATGGATCGCACCGAGTACCTCGACCGCAAATTTGGCCCCGGCGGCGCGGGCGAGAGGTATGCCCAGGTCGAAGCTGCGGGACGAGAGGCTGGCATCGACTTTCGTTTTCCCGAGATCGAGCGCATGCCCAATACCTTGGCGGCGCACCAACTGGTCCAGGGCGTGATCGGCGAGCCGACGCTGCAGATGGCCCTGGTTGAAGCCTTGATGCGGGCGTTTTTCACCGAGGCACGCGATCTCTCTGACCGGGCGGTGTTGATCGATGTGGCGCGATCGGTCGGGATCGCTCCTGAACTCGCCGAAGCCATGCTCGCGGATCCAGAAATCAAGGCCCGCACCACGGCGATCGAAAGGCAGGCGCGTGAGATCGGGGTCGAAGGCGTGCCGTTTTTTATTTTCAACCGCAAGCTCGCGGCCTCGGGCGCGCAGCCGCCCGCGGTGCTGGCCGACGCGATGCGCCAGGCGCAAGGCTGAAATCGCCGCTGATTCGATCATTAGGGTGATTGCCTAAGGGAATCGTCCAGCAGGAAAACCCGGTTTGTGCGAAATTCGCGCTTTCTGGGTTTCCTCTCGATTTTCCCTGGAGTCACTTGATGCGTCGTTTTGCCCTTGCTGCCCTTGTTGCTTCGGTGTTCGCCGTTGGCGTGACCGGAACGGTCGATGCCAAAACCCTGCGCTGGGCCAGCCAGGGCGACATCCTTACGCTCGATCCGCACGCCCAGAACGAAAACCTGAACAACAACGCCAACAGCTTCATCTACGAACCACTCATCGCTTACGACGAGAAGTTCCAGCTGGTTCCCGCGCTCGCCACCTCGTGGACCCAGGACGGCAACCTGATCTGGAAGTTCAACCTGAGAAAGGGCGTCAAGTTTCACGACGGCAGCGCCTTCACCGCCGATGACGTGGTGTTCTCGATCAACCGTGCGCTCGCGCCTTCGTCGAACTTCAAGGCCTACACCTCGGGCATCCAGGGCGCCAAGAAAGTCGACGATCACACGGTCCTCATCTACACCAACACGCCGACCCCGGTGCTGCTCAACCAGCTCACCGAAGTCCGCATGATGAGCAAGGCCTGGTCCGAAAAAAACAAGGTCACCAAGCCGCAGGACTTCGTGCAGAAGGAAGAGACCTTCGCCGCGCGCAATGCGATGGGTACCGGCCCGTACAAGCTCAAGTCGCGCGATGTTGACGTCAAGACCGTCTTTGTCGAGAACCCCGACTGGTGGGGCAAGGCGGGCAAGAAGGGCAACGTCACCGAGATCGTCTACACCCCGATCAAGTCGAACGCCACGCGCACCGCGGCGCTGCTCTCGGGCGAGCTCGACTTCGTGCTTGACCCCGCGACCCAGGACATCGAGCGGCTGAAGCACTCAGCCGACACCAAGGTCGTCGAAGGCGCCGAAGCGCGCACGATCTTCATCGGCCTTGACCAGTTCCGCGACGAAAGCCCGTATGTCGAGGTCAAGGGCAAAAACCCGCTCAAGGACTTGCGCGTGCGCCAGGCGCTCTACCACGCGATCGACATCGAGGCGATCAAGAAGGCGGTGATGCGCGGCTCGTCCGCTCCCACCGGCGCAATCATCGCGCCGCAAGTGCGTGGCTGGAGCAAGGCGATCGACACCCGCCTCGCCTACGACCCGGCACTTGCCAAGAAGCTGCTCGCCGAAGCGGGTTACCCCAACGGTTTTGCCTTCACGCTCGACTGTCCGAACAACCGCTACATCAACGACGAGAACATCTGCAAGGCGCTCGCCAGCATGTGGGCCAAGGTCGGGGTCAAGACGAATGTCAACGCGATGCCGCGTGCCACCTACTTTGCCAAGATCCAGAAGTTCGATACCTCGGCCTATCTGCTGGGTTGGGGCGTGCCGACCTTCGATGCGCTCTATTCGCTGCAGTCGCTCGGCAAGACCGTCGGCAAGGACGGCGACGGCAACTTCAACCTGGGCCGGGTGAGCCACCCCGAGTTCGACAAATTGGTCGAAGGCATCAAGCAGGAAGTCGATACCACCAAGCGCAACGAAATGATCACCAAGGCGCTCAAGATCCACAACGACACCGTGATGCACATTCCGCTGCACAACCAGGTCATCCCGTGGGCGATGCGCAAGAACGTCAGCGTCGTTCACCGCGCCGACAACCGTGTCGAAGCCACCTGGGTGACGATCAAGTAGCTTGGCCTGTGCGGCCCGCTGCCAGCGCGACGGGGGCTAACACAGCCCCGTCGTGCGGCGCGAAGCAGGCCGCGTCATTGCCGCACTGCGCCGTGGCTGAGACGGCGTCCGCATTTTTATATTCCAAGCGCATGGCCCTGCCGTCTCCGGCCGGGTTCTTGCTAGATCGGGTCCATGTTCGCCTTCATCGTTCAGCGCCTGTTCCAGGCTGTGCTCGTCATGCTCTCCGTGGCCCTGGTGGCTTTTCTGCTCTTCCAGTACGTGGGCGACCCGGTCACCCAGATGCTGGGGCAAGATGCGACGCAGGAAGACCGGGCCCGGCTGCGCGCCGATCTCGGACTCGACCAACCCTTTTACGTGCAGTTCGGCACCTTCGTGGGCAACGCGGTCCAGGGCGATTTCGGCCTGAGCCTGCGGCAAGGCCGCGCCGTCTCCGCGCTCATCAAGGAGCGCCTGCCCGCCACGCTTGAGTTGTCGCTGGTTGCCGGATTTCTGGCGATCGTGGTCGGCATTCCGGCCGGCGTTTACACCGCGCTGCGACGAAGTTCCTGGCTCTCGCAAGTGTTGCTGGCAGCTTCGCTGCTCGGGGTGTCGCTGCCGACTTTTCTGATCGGCATCCTGCTGATCCTTGTCTTTGCGGTCCAACTCGGCTGGTTGCCGTCGTACGGTCGCGGCGACGTGGTCCAGATCGGTTGGTGGAGCAGCGGTTTTTTCACCAAGAGCGGCTGGGAACATCTGATCCTGCCCTCGATCACGCTGAGTCTGTTCCAGCTCACCCTGATCATGCGGCTGGTGCGCTCGGAGATGCTGGAAGTCCTGCGCACCGACTACATCAAGTTCGCGCGCGCCCGCGGCCTTACCAACCGGGTGATCCACTTCGGTCACGCCCTGAAAAACACGCTGGTGCCCGTCATCACCATCACCGGCCTGCAGCTGGGCGGGATCATCGCGTTTGCGATCGTCACCGAGACCGTGTTCCAGTGGCCGGGCATGGGTCTGCTCTTTATCCAGTCCGTGCAGTTCGCCGACATCCCGGTGATGGCCGCCTATCTGTGTCTGATCGCCCTGGTGTTCGTGGTGATCAACCTGATCGTCGATCTCTTGTATTTCGCGGTCGATCCACGCCTGCGCATGGACCGTACGGCCGGGGCGCACTGAAATCCCAACGGAAAGCACTCCTGAGACGCTGGCGATGGATGCCATCAAGCTTCCGCCGTCCGCTGCCGTGGCCGCCCCGTCGAGCGCGGCCTTCGCCCTCAGCGCTTCTGAATTCATTTCCGGAAAGCGGGCAGCTTCCCGCTGACAGCAGACTCAAGATGGCTCAAGACATGTCGATTTTTCAACGCGCCTGGGATTCGGACATCGCGTACAGCTTTCGCCACGCACCGGTGGCGATGGTCGCTTTCGTCGTCGCCTTCGTGCTGGTAGCCGCGGCGCTGCTTGCGCCCTGGGTGTCGCCGCACAACCCCTTCGATCTCGCCACGCTGAGCCTGCTCGACGCCTCGACGCCGCCCTTCTGGCAGGCCGGTGGCAATCCGAGTTTCTGGCTCGGCACCGACGACCAGGGCCGCGACATCTTCTCGGGCATCCTCTACGGCATGCGGATCTCGCTCGAGATCGGTCTCGCCTCGGTGGCGCTGTCGATCGTGATCGGGGTCTCGCTCGGGCTGCTCTCGGGTTATGTCGGCGGCAAGGTCGATGCCTTCATCATGCGGATCTGCGACGTGATGCTGAGCTTCCCGGCGATCCTGATCGCCCTGCTGATCGATGGCGTGGCGCGTGCCGCCCTGCCGCGCGAGGTTCACGACGAAGTCGCTTTCGGCGTGCTGGTGGTGGCGATCGCGCTCTCGGGCTGGGTCCAGTACGCGCGCACCGTGCGCGGCTCGACCCTGGTCGAGAAGAACAAGGAATATGTCCAGGCGGCCCGCGTCATCGGCGTCAAGCCGCTCAAGATCATGTTCAGCCACGTTCTGCCCAACGTCACCGGGCCGGTGCTGGTGCTCGCCACCGTGCACGTGGCCACCGCCATCATCACCGAGGCGACGCTCTCGTTTCTGGGGGTGGGTGTGCCGCCGACCACGCCGTCGCTCGGCACCCTGATCCGGATCGGCAATGAGTTTCTGTTCTCGGGCGAGTGGTGGATCACCATTTTCCCGGGCCTGGCTCTGGTGCTGCTGGTGCTGTCGGTCAACCTGCTGGGCGACTGGTTGCGTGACGCGCTCAACCCCAAGCTGCGCTGAGGCGAACGCGCAGGTCTGACGGAGACAGCGATGACACGGAAGCGTTGGAATCTGGCGGGGCTGGTGGCGACTGCGGGCTTGCTCGCCGGTTGCGCCAACTCGTTCCACGACTCGTATGTTGTGGGCGATCGCTGGTTTCAGACCAGGCTCGACACCTACCCGACCCTCATCCTCGGCATTGACGGCAGCGACACCTTGCAGCGCCGTGTGCTGGTCAGCCCGGGCGAGCACGTGATCCGGGTCCAGGGCCCGGGGGTGGCGTCGATGCAGGGCGAGACGCGTGAAATCAAGCTCTTGATTGAGCCTTGCTACACCTATTACATCGTGGCGGTGAAGGCCAATGCCCTGGCCATGGACTTCACGCCCAAGCTTGACTACAGGGATCCGCTGGCAGGCTGCACGCCTCCGCCCGGCTGGGACAAGAAATGACGCAAGCACTGCTGGAAGTGAAAAACCTGCGGGTGGAATTCCCCACCCGCCGCGGCACCCTGGTGGCCGTTGATGAGATTTCGTTTGCGATCGCGCCGGGCGAAGTGCTGGGCGTGGTGGGTGAGTCCGGCGCTGGCAAGTCGATGACCGGCGCCGCGGTGATCGGCCTGCTCGAGCCGCCCGGGCGGGTGGCCAGCGGCGAGATCCTGCTCGATGGCCAGCGCATCGACCATCTGCCCTACGAACAGATGCGGCGCATCCGCGGCCGCCAGATCGGCGCCATCTTTCAGGACCCGCTGACCTCGCTCAACCCGCTTTACACCGTGGGTCAGCAGCTGATCGAGACCATCACCACCCACCTCGATCTGTCAGCCGCGCAGGCGCGACGCCGCGCGATCGAGCTGCTGGCCGACACCGGCATCCCCGCGCCCGAGCGCCGCATCGACCACTATCCGCACCAGTTCTCGGGCGGCATGCGCCAGCGTGTGGTGATCGCTCTGGCGCTCGCCGCCAACCCGCGGCTGGTGATCGCCGACGAGCCCACCACGGCGCTCGATGTGTCGATCCAGGCGCAGATCATTTCGCTCATCAAGAAGCTGTGCCGCGAGCACGGCACCGCCGTGATGCTGGTGACTCACGACATGGGCGTGATCGCCGAGACCGCCGACCGCGTGGCCGTGATGTACGCCGGCCGCATCGCCGAGATCGGCCCGGTGGCCGACGTGATCCACCGCCCGCAGCACCCCTATACCGTGGGCTTGATGGGGTCGATCCCGAGCATGGCGGCCGACGCCGTGCGGCTCACTCAGATCGAAGGCTCGATGCCGCGCCTGACCGCCATTCCCGCCGGCTGCGCTTTCAACCCGCGTTGTCCGCAGGCATTCGAGCGCTGCCGCCGCGAGCGCCCCGACCTGCTTGCGGCCGGGGCGAGCCACGCCGCGTGCTGGCTGCACGCAGCTCCCGCCGAGCACGGCGCTTGATGCTCACCGAAGGCTCCGGAACCCGTCCATGAATGCGCTCGTGAAAGACATGAATCCTGCTGCCAGCAATGAACGTGCCCCCATCGTGCGGGCCGAGGGTATCGCCAAGGCTTTCGATGTTTCGCCGCCGTGGTTGAATCGCGTGCTCGCGCGCCAGCCCAAGAGCATCCTGCGTGCGGTCGATGGCGTGAGCTTCGAGATCCGGCGCGGCGAAACGCTCTCGCTGGTGGGCGAATCCGGCTGCGGCAAATCAACCGTGGCGCGCCTCTTGGTCGGGCTCTACACGCCGACTCAAGGCAAGGTCGAGTTCTTCGGCCACGACCTGCAGGAAATCAATGCGGCCAACGGGCGCGCGCTGCGGCAAAAGCTGCAGATGATTTTCCAGGACCCCTACGCCAGCCTCAACCCGCGCTGGCGCGTCGGCCGCATCATCGCCGAGCCGATCAAGACCCACGGTCTGATGAGCGATCCGAAAGCGATCGACGCCCGCGTCGACGAGCTGCTCAACCTCGTCCGTCTTTCGCCCGCTGATAAAGATAAATACCCGCACCAGTTCTCGGGCGGCCAGCGCCAGCGCATCTCGATCGCCCGGGCGCTGGCGACCAATCCGGAGTTCCTGGTCTGCGACGAGCCCACCAGTGCGCTCGACGTCTCGGTCCAGGCGCAGGTGCTCAACCTCATGAAGGACTTGCAGCGCGAGATGGGCCTGACCTATCTCTTCATCTCGCACAACCTGGCGGTGGTGCATCACATCTCCGACCGCGTCGGCGTGATGTACCTGGGCAAGCTGGTCGAGATCGCGTCCAAGGCGACGCTGTTTGCCCAGCCGCGCCACCCTTACACGCGCATGTTGCTCGACGCGATTCCCGACCTGGAAATGAGCGGTCGCGCCCGCACGCCGGTGCGCGGCGAAGTGCCCAACCCGCTCAATCCACCCTCGGGCTGCACCTTCCACCCGCGCTGTCCGCACGCCAATGAGCGTTGTAAGGCCGAGGCGCCGGCACTGCGCATCGACACCCGCGCCGGACTGGAATCGCAGGTGGCCTGCCATGCGGTGCAAGAGGGGCGTCTTTAAGGGGCGCCTCTAA
>JAVVWR010000043.1:11143-27059 GCA_036652035.1 Burkholderiaceae bacterium
TGCCAGCGATCGCCGGTTTGCGCGTGATCGAGAAAGCTCATGAAGCCCGCCACCGCAGCCTCACCTTCGGCGGGCGACCCGGCGGCGACATCACTGGCCGGCAGAGCTTGGTAAGGACCTTGTTTGACTTCGAAAACCACCGTGCCGGGCTGGCGCGAGAGCACCGAATGCCAGGTGTTGGCGGGCATCTCGAAGACCTGGTTGGCCTCGGCGCTGAGCCTGACTCGGCCCGTCACCTGCTCGCCCGCGGGGTCGAACAAGACCAGTTCCAGCTCGCCCCGCAAGATCAGCAACAGCTCCCAGGTGTGCGAATGGCGGTGCGGCCGGACGTAGGTGCCGGGCTCCATCGCGATCGCCAGCCGCTGAACCGGCGCGCTGTGGTCGGGGTGGAAGTTGCGATGCATTCGCAGGCGCGGCGAGGCTGCGGCGGCAGCGCTCAGAGCGTCGAGTTCGGTTTTCGTCAAATGCTTGTGGTCCATCAATCCATCCATCCGGTTCGTTCGATGGGCTCGCCTCACAATGCGGCGAGCCTGGCCGGTTGCCCGCTTGTCACGATGAGCTGCGCCCGCGTGTCGCCCTCTGCGCAACGAGCATAACGCCTGGAAATTCATGTCTTCGCTTTCTCGAGCCAGCAACATCCACTTCGCCGACTTCGGCTCCGCCCGGATTCCGCGCTCGATCATCGCCATCGGCTGGCTGCTGTTCGCCCTGGTGTGGTTCGGCTCGCTCGGAGTTCGAACCCTGATCACGCCCGACGAAGGCCGCTACGCCGTGCTGTCGCTCAACATGCTGCAGTCGGGCGACTGGATCACCCCGCGCTTGAATGGCCTGCTCTATTTCGAGAAGCCTGCGCTGCAGTACTGGATGGGGGCGATCGCCTTCCAGCTCTTTGGCGTCAATGAATTCGCGGCCCGCTTCTGGCCCGGCCTGGCCGGCTTTTTCGCGGTCGGCATGGTGAGTTTCACCGGCGGCCGGCTGTGGGGGCAGCGGGCCGGCGTGATCGCCGCCTTGCTGATGGGCAGCATGTTGTGGGTCTACGCCAATACCCACTACCTGACTCTCGACGGCGGACTGATGGCTTGCCTCACGGTCGCGTTGTGCGCCTTTGTCCTGGCCCAGCGCGACGAGGCGGGCACGGCCGAACGGCGCCGCTTCATGTGGCTGTGCTGGGCGGCAATGGCGGGAGCGACCTTGAGCAAGGGCCTGGTCGGTCTGGTGATTCCCGGCGCCACGCTGGCGCTCTACAGCCTGCTCAACTGGCAATGGGGTTTCTGGAAGCGCATGCATTGGGTCTCGGGCCTGGCGATCTACCTGCTGCTGGCGGCGCCGTGGTTGATTGCGGTTTCGCTGAAGAACCCCGGCTTTGCCGAGTTCTTCTTCATTCACGAACACTTCCAGCGCTTTCTCACCACGACGCACCGGCGTGAGGGAGCGATCTGGTATTTCATCCCCCTGCTGCTGGTGGGCCTGATGCCCTGGACCGCCTTGTTGCCGGCGCTGGTGCAAGAGGGTTGGAAGCGCAGCGCGAGCCAGTTCCAGCCGGCCCGTCTGCTGCTGATCTGGTCGGCGTTCATCCTCGCCTTCTTCAGCCTCTCGAGCTCCAAGCTGCCCTCGTACATCCTGCCGATGTTCCCGGCGCTCGCGCTTCTGGGTGCGGCCACTCTCGATCGCGCGGAGCCGCTGGCGCTGCGCAAGATCCTGTGGCTGCCGATCGGTCTCGCGCTGATCGTGTTGGCGGCGCTGCCGTTTTCGTCGCGCTTTGCCTCGGCCAGCGCGCCCGCCGAGATCGTCGCGTCGATGGTGCTGGCCATTGGCGTGGCAATGGTGGTGATGCTGGTTCTTGCGCTAGCCGGCTGGTGGCTGCTGGGGCGGGGCCGCAAGCTCGCGGCGATCGCCTGCGTGGCGGCGGGCGGTCTGCTGTCGGCGGCGATTGGCACTGCCGGCCACGAAGCCTATGGCGTCAATCTCAAGAGCGCCCGCAAGCTGGCGGCGGCGCTCTCAGCGCAGATCACCCCCGAGACCCCGGTCTACGCCGTGCGCGACTACGACCAGACCCTGCCCTTCTACCTGGGCCGCAACGTGACCCTGGTTGAATACGTTGACGAGTTCGATTTCGGTGAGAAGCAGGAACCCCAGCGCTGGGTGCCGACCCTGGCCGAGTTCGTCACGCTGTGGCGGTCGCAGCCCGCCGCCGCGGCCTCGATCCCGCTCGACGTTTACCGCGAACTCGAGGCCCAGGGCTTGCCGATGACAGTGGTCTATCAGGACCGCAAGCGGGTGGCGGTGGTCAAGCCGGCGGTGGCTCCATGAAGGCGCTCGAATTCTCTCTGATCCTCGCCGGCGTCCTGCTCAACGCCGCCGCGCAGCTCCTGCTCAAGGCCGGGGTGCGCGGCATCGGCCACTTCGATTTCAGCCTTGCCAACGCCGGGCCGATCGGCCGTGAGCTGGCGACCAACCTTCCCATCCTCGGGGGGCTCGCCTGTTACGCCGTGAGCGTGGTGGTGTGGATCCTGGCGCTGTCGCGGGTCGAGGTCAGCATTGCCTACCCGATGCTCTCGATCGGCTACGTGGTCAACGCTCTGCTCGCCTGGTGGCTGTTTGGCGAAGCGGTGGGGCCGCAGCGCCTCGTTGGGATTGGCGTGATCATCGTGGGCGTGATCATCGTCGCCCGCAGCTGAGGTCTCATCACATGAACTTTCTTCCCTTTACGCGCCCCACGATCGACGAGGACACGATTGCCGCTGTCGCCGCGGTGCTGCGCTCGGGCTGGCTCACCACCGGCCCCCAGTGCCGCGAGTTCGAGGCGGCTCTGTCGGCGCGCTGCGGCGGCCGCCCGGTGCGCGTGGTGACCTCGGCCACTGCCGCGCTGGAGCTGGCACTGCGAATCGCCGGTGTCGGCCCGGGCGACGAGGTGATCACCTCGCCCATGAGCTGGGTCGCCACCGCCAACGTGGTGCTCACGGTTGGCGCCACGCCGGTGTTTGTCGATATCGAGCGCGCCACCCGCAACCTCGATCTCGGTTTGATCGAGGCGGCGATCACGCCGCGCACCCGCGCCATCATTCCGGTCGATCTGGCCGGTCTGCCGGTCGATCGCGATCGCCTCTACGAGATCGCTCGCCGCCACCACTTGCGGGTGATCGAAGACGCTGCGCAGTCGATCGGCGCTTCTTGGCGCGGATCGGAGATCGGCCGCACGGGTGACCTGGTCTCGTTCAGCTTCCACCCCAACAAGAACATCACCAGCGGCGAAGGCGGCTGCCTGGTGATGAACGACGAGGCCGAGGCGCGTCTCTTTGAGAAGCTGCGCCTGCAGGGCGTCACGCGCCTGCCCGACGGCACGATGGATGTCGACGTTCTGGGCGGCAAGGCCAACCTCACCGATATCGCCGCGGCGATCGGTCTGGGGCAGCTCGCTCGGCTCGACGAGTTCACGGCTCGCCGGCGCGAACTGGCCCGCGTGTACTTCGAGCACTTCGACCGCAGCCTGGGTTGCGAGCTTCCACTCGAAGAGTTCGAGAGCGGCAACTGGCACATGTTCCAGCCGCTGCTGCCGCTCGCCTCGATGAGGATGAGCCGCGCCGAGTTCATCGCCGCGATGAAGGCCGAGGGCATCGGCGTCGGCGTTCATTACCCGGCGATGCACCTCTTCACCCTGTTCCGTGGCCTCGGTCATGCTGAGGGCGAATTCCCGGTGGCCGAAGAGATCGGCTGCCGCACCGTGACCCTGCCGCTGTTTGCCGCCATGAGCGAGGCCGACGTGGTGCGGGTGTGTCAAGCCATGAGCCGGGTGTTGCGCCCGGCCCTGAAGTCGATTCCATGAAGCCTTCTCTTTCCGTCGTCATCCCGGTCTACAACGAACAGGCCGTTCTGCGGGCGCTGTTTGCCCGCCTGTATCCGGCGCTCGACAAGCTGGGCGTGAGTTACGAGGTCGTCTTCGTCAACGACGGCAGCCGCGACGGATCGGCCGCGCTGCTCGCCAACCAGTTCCACGCCCGCCCCGACGTGACGCGGGTGATTCTGTTCAACGGCAACTTCGGCCAGCACCGCGCGATCCTGGCGGGCTTTGCCTATAGCCGCGGCGAGCGTGTCGTCACGCTCGACGCCGATCTGCAAAACCCGCCCGAAGATATCCACCTTCTGCTTGAGCAGATGGATGCCGGCCACGACTACGTCGGTTCGATCCGCCGCCAGCGCAAGGACAGCCTGTGGCGGCACCTCGCTTCGCGCGCCATGAACCGCTTGCGCGAGAAGATCACGCGCATCCACATGACCGATCAGGGCTGCATGATGCGGGCCTACAGCCGCCGCATCATCGACACGATCAACCAGTGCAACGAGCTGCACACCTTCATCCCGGCGCTCGCCTACCAGTTCGCCCAGAACCCGACCGAGGTGGTGGTCGGCCACGAGGAGCGCTTTGCGGGGGAGTCGAAATACTCGGTCTACAGCCTGCTGCGGCTGAACTTCGATCTGGTCACCGCTTTTTCGCTGGTGCCGCTGCAGCTCTTCTCGCTGTTTGGCATCGTGATCTCGCTCGCTTCAAGCGTGCTGGTGGTCTACCTGGGTGCGCGCCGCATCATCCTCGGGCCGGAAGAGGGCGGTCTCTTCACTCTGTTCGCGATCGCTTTCATGCTGATCGGCATCACCTTGTTTGGTATCGGCATCCTGGGTGAGTACATCGGCCGCATCTACCAGGAAGTGCGCGGCCGGCCGCGTTACCTGATCGACGCCGTGCTTGAGCAAAAGGATCCCGATCAATGACCCGCGCCGTGGTCTTCGCGTATCACAAGGTTGGCGTTCGTTGTCTGAAGACGCTGCTCGCCCGCGGAGTCGAGGTGGGCCTGGTCGTCACTCACCAGGACAACCCGGCCGAGACGATCTGGTTCGACAGCGTTGCGACCACCGCTCGCGAGGCCGGCATTCCCGTGATCACCCCGGCCGACCCCAATACCGACGAGGTGCTTGCCGCTGTGCAAGCGGCGCAGCCGGACTTTCTGTTTAGCTTCTATTACCGCCACATGTTGAAGGCGCCGCTGCTCGAAGCCGCGCCGCGCGGCGCCTTCAACCTGCACGGCTCGCTCCTGCCCCAGTACCGCGGCCGGGTTCCGGTCAACTGGGCCATCATCCACGGCGAGACCGAGACCGGCGCCACCTTGCACGCGATGAACGTCAAGCCTGACAACGGCGCCATCGTCGATCAGATGGCCGTTCCCATCCTGCCCGACGACAGCGCGCGCGAAGTCTTCGACAAGGTGACGGTGGCGGCCGAGATCGTGCTGTGGCGATCGCTTCCCGGCCTGATCGCCGGCCGCGCGGTGCTGCGCGAACAAGACCTCTCCCAAGGCGCCTACTTCGGCGGCCGCAAGCCCGAGGACGGCCGGATCGATCCGCGCGCCAGCAGCCGGGCGATCCACGACTTTGTGCGCGCCCTGTCCCAGCCTTATCCCGGCGCTTTCGCCGATCTCGGGTCGCACCGCCTGATCGTCTGGCGCACCGGTCTGGCCGCGAGCGGAGCGGCCAGTGGCGAGTCCGCTCGCCTGGGCGCGGTGGGCGACGAACTCGTGATCGAGACCGCCGACGGCGGCCGCCTGCGGGTGTTCGAAGCCGAGCTCGATGGCAGCCGGCTCGATGCGGCGCGCTTTACCGCCCTCTTTGGCGCTTGTGCGATTCCGCTGGCCTGAGCCCTCAGTCTTCTCCCAATTTCTTCAAATCGATTCCAAGGAAGTTCCATGAAAAAGATCCTGATCCTCGGCGTGAACGGCTTCATCGGTCACCACCTGAGCCAGCGCATTCTCGCGACCACCGACTGGGAGGTCTACGGCATGGACATGCAGAGCGACCGCGTGGCCGAGTGGACGAACCACCCGCGCTTTCATTTCTTCGAGGGTGACATCACCATCAACACGCAGTGGATCGAGTACCACATCAAGAAGTGCGACGTGGTGCTGCCGCTGGTGGCGATCGCCACGCCGGCCACTTACGTCCAGGCACCGCTGCGCGTGTTCGAGCTCGACTTCGAGGCCAATCTGCCGATCGTCAAGAGCTGCGTGAAGTACGGCAAGCGGGTGATCTTCCCCTCGACCTCCGAGGTCTACGGCAAGTGCGGCGACGAGGAGTTCGATCCCGAGAACTCGGACCTGGTCTACGGCCCGATCAACAAGCCGCGCTGGATTTACGCCTGCTCCAAGCAGCTGATGGACCGCGTGATCGCCGCCTACGGCCAGCAGGAAGGCCTTGATTACACGCTGTTTCGTCCGTTCAACTGGATCGGCCCGGGCTTGGACAGCATCCACACCCCAAAGGAAGGCTCGAGCCGGGTCATCACCCAGTTCCTTGGCCACATCGTTCGCGGAGAGCCGATCCAGCTGGTCGATGGTGGCGCGCAGCGCCGCGCTTTCACCTATGTGAGCGACGGCATCGGCGCGCTGATGAAGATTCTTGAAAACCCGGGCGGCAAGGCCGCGCGCCAGATCTACAACATCGGCAACCCGGGCAATGAGTATTCGATCCGCGAACTCGCCCACATGATGCTCGAGCTTGCCGCCACCTACCCCGAGTACCGCGACAACGCGGCCAAGGTGAAGATCGTCGAGACCAGCTCGGGCGAGTACTACGGCCAGGGTTACCAGGACGTGAACCGGCGCATGCCCAAGATCGCCAACACCCAGGCGGATCTGGCCTGGGCGCCCGAGGTCGGGATGCGCGACGCGCTCGCCAGCATCTTCGACTTCTACCGCGACCAGGTGGCCGCCGCCCGCGACCTGGCTCAGTAAGACGTGGCTCAGCTCGCTCTCAAGATCGACGTCGATACCTGGCGCGGCACGCGCGACGGCGTGCCGCTGCTGGTCGAGGCCCTGCGGCGCCACGGCGCCGACGCGACCTTTCTGTGGAGCCTGGGGCCCGACCACACCGGCCGCGCGATCCGGCGTGTGTTCCGGCCGGGCTTTCTGTCCAAGGTCTCGCGCACCTCGGTGGTCGAGCATTACGGCATTCGCACCCTGCTTTACGGCACGCTCCTGCCCGGCCCCGACATCGGTCGGCGCGAAGCGGCGCTGATGCGGCAGGTGCGAGACGCCGGCTTCGAGATGGGAATCCACACCTGGGACCACATCCGCTGGCAGGACTTCGTGGCTGGCAAGAATGCCGCCTGGACCCGCGCCGAGATGAAAAAGGCGGCCGATCGGTTTGCCGAGATCTTCGGCGAGCCCGCCCGCACCCACGGTTCGGCGGGTTGGCAGATGAACGAGGCGGCCTACGCCTGCGAGCGCGAGCTCGGTCTCGATTACGCCTCCGACGGCCGCGGCACGCATCCGTTCCAGCCGGTCGACGCGGCCGGGCGCGATTTCGGCGTGCCGCAGCTGCCCACCACCTTGCCCACGCTCGACGAGCTGATCGGGCTCGATGGCTGGACCGCCGACAACGTGCACCAACATCTGCTGGGTCTCACGGCCAGGCCGCCGGTTCACGGCCACGTCTACACCTTGCACGCCGAGCTCGAGGGCATGCGGCTTCTGCCGACTTTCGAGCGCCTGCTGGCGGGCTGGCGCGACCAGGGTTACGAGCTGGTCGCTTGCCGCCGCCTGTTCGAGTCGCTCGATATCGCGGCCCTGCCGCGTCACCGGGTGGCGATGGCGGAGATTCCCGGACGCAGTGGAACTCTGGCGCTCCAGGGGTCGGCCGTCGTCTGAAGCAGACGCCGGGGCTGTGATAGATTCGATCGCAGCTTTCTCCCTCGGCGGCGATGCGCATCCCGCGCGAGCCGTGCCGAAACCGGCTCGTCGCTGCGCGGCCGGGGCGGTGGCCGCACCGCAGCACTTATCAGGCAGGCCCGAGGCAGGCTCGCCATGACCGGGCATCCTCTTCCATGATCTTCAGGCGTTCGCTGGTTTCGGAACTGGCCAATTCCGCGGGCGGCGTTTTCACTGTCCTGTTTTCCATCGTCTTGACGGTGGGCCTGGTCCGCATCCTGGGCCAGGCCGCGGGCGGCCAGATCGACAACGCGACCGTGTTCGAAGTGGTCGCCTACACCTCGCTCATCAACCTGCCGCCGCTCCTGGCTCTGGCCTTGTTCATCGCGGTCCTGATGACGCTGTCGCGCAGCTGGCAGGACTCCGAGATGGTGGTCTGGTTCTCCAGTGGGGGCTTAAGCCTGCTCGCCTGGATCCGCCCGGTGTTGCGCTTTGCCCTGCCGGTGATTGTCCTGATCGGGGCTCTGGCGCTGGTGGTCTCGCCTTGGGCGCGTTCGCAGGTCGAGCTCAACAAGGAGCGCTTTGCCAAGCGCGACGACGTCAGCAAGGTCGCTCCCGGGCGCTTCATCGAAAGCGAGGGCGGCCAGCGGGTCTTCTTTGTCGAAGGGGTCGATCAGGCCGACAACCAGGTCAAGAACGTTTTCATCAGCCAGTTTGCCAAGGGCGTCGAGAACGTCGTGGTGGCCGAGCGTGGCGTGATCGAGGTGATGGCCAACGGCGACCGCTTCCTGGTCCTGCAAAGCGGCCGCCGCTACGAAGGCGTTCCCGGCCAGCCCGAATACCGGGTGCTTGAGTTCGACAGCTACGCCGTGCGGCTCGACGTCAAACCCGATGCGCCGCTGGAAGCCAAGCGCGCGAGCGCCCGCCCGCTGGCCCAGGTCTTGTCCGAACGCACCGCGCTCAATCAGGCCGAGCTGCAGTGGCGCCTGAGCTGGCCGCTGGCCGCTCTCAACCTGGTGCTGCTGGCGATTCCGCTGTCATTTACCAACCCGCGCGCGGGGCGTTCGCTCAACCTGGTGATCGCGGTCCTGATCTTCGTGCTTTACCTGAATGGCATCAGCGTGGCGCAGGCCTGGGTGCAGCAGGGCCGGATCGGCTTTGCGGCGGGCCTGGCGATGGTCCACGTGCCGGTCTTCCTGGTGGCGGTGGCCTTCTTCATTCGTCGGGTCTGGCTGCTGCGCTGGCTGCCGGCGTGGACGAGCCTGGGCTATTGGCGAGCGAGGGCTGGCCAATGAAGCTGCTCACCCGCTACCTGACGCGCGAGGTTCTGATCGCCACCGGTTTTGTGCTGTTTGCCCTGGTCGCGCTGTTCGCTTTTTTCGATCTGATCGGTCAGCTGGGCGAGGTCGGCAGCCGCTACTCGCTGACCCAGGCCTTTTTGCTGACGCTGCTGACGCTGCCGATCCGCATCTACGAAGTGATGCCGATCGCGGCCTTGATCGGCGCGGTCTATACCCTGTCTCGCCTGGCCTCGAATTCCGAGTTCACGATCATGCGGGTCTCGGGCATGAGCGCCCGCATGCTGGCGCAGTCGCTCGCCGTGGCCGGCGTGAGCCTGGTGGTGGCGACCTATCTGTTTGGCGAATATGTCGCGCCGCCGGCCGACCGCCTGGCCAAGCAAGTCAAGATGGTGGCGACCAAGAGCGATTTCATTGCCGGCGGTTTTCTCTCGGGCGTGTGGGTGCGCGACGTGGTTCGTCAGCCCGATGGCGCGGTGAGTTCGCTGCGCTTTATCAACGTCGGCCGGGTCAAGCCCGGCATCGAGGCGAGCCAATGGCGGGTCTTCGATTTTGACGGCGATTACCGCCTGCGCTCGCTGCTTACCGCCGGCCACGGCGTCTATGTGCCGGGCGAAGGCTGGAAGCTCTTCGATGTGGTCGAGACCTCGATCCCCGTGGTCGATCCGGAGTCCGTGACCACCACCAGCGATCGCACCGTGGTGCGCCACGCGAAGGAGCTGATGTGGGGGTCCGGGCTGTCGCCCGAGATCTTCGGCGTCCTGATGGTCAAGCCCGAGAACATGGCGATCGGCGATCTCAACCGCTATGTGCGTCATCTCGAAGAGAACCGCCAGCAGACCGAGCGCTACGAGATCGCCTTCTGGGGCAAGATCTTTTATCCGCTCGCGATCCTGGTGATGCTGGCCTTGGCGATGCCCTTCGCGTATCTCAACGTCCGCGCGGGCGGGGTGAGCATCCGCATCTTTGCCGGCGTCATGATCGGCATCGGTTTCTACGCGCTCAACAATCTCTTCTCCTATCTGGGCCTGCTCAATACCTGGCCGCCGATCCTGGTCGCGGTTCTGCCCAGCGCGGTGATGCTGGCGATCGCCGCCGCGGCGATGTGGCTGGTCGAACGGCGCTAAAGCCGCGCCCGCGCCAAAGAAGGGCGGAAGACTCAGTCGCTAGGGCTCGGTGAGCGCGAGCAGGGCAAAGGACGCGAGCCAGTGGGTGCCGACGTAGTCGCCGCCACTGGCCGCGGGCAGGGAGGCGTCGAGGTGGGCCTTGATCGCGCGCCGGGCGAGCGCAGCGGTTGGCGCGTCGAGCTCACCCGCGAGCTGCTTCCAGCACCAGGCGCGGCACAGATTGACCCCGTGCAAGTGGACGATCTTGGGGTCGCCCGGATCGGCCACCCGCACTGGAGTGAGCCATGGGCTGGCGGTCTCGCCCGGCGCAAAGAGCTCCCACCAATCGGCAAACGAGCAGGAACGGATCACTTTGCGCATCAGGACCGCTTCGACCAGGCCGGGAGCGAGGAAATCCTCGCCGCCCGGCTCGTACGCGGCGGGGTAGCGCTGGTCGCGGCCGAACCAGCGATGCGCGCGTTCCTCGATCTGCGCCTTGAGGGCGAAGTGCTGGGTTGCCTGCGCCCAGGCGAGCGCGAGCACCAGGGCGAAGGCCGAGTTGCCATGGGTGCCGGCGCGCACCGCGTAATCGGCGCGCGGCAGGAAATCGAGCCAGCGATCGGCGATGCACTGCGCGAGCGGATCGAGCGCGTCGCGCCAGCGGGTTGCGGCCGGTTCGGTGCGGGCGAGCGCGATCAGCTCGGCGTGCAGCTTGAGCAGCCAGCCCCAGCCGTAAGGCCGCTCGAACGACGCGCGGCCGGCGGCCTCGAAGTAATCGATCTCGGCTGCGATATGGGGGGCGGTCAGGCGCGCATCGAAGTGCGCCCGGGTGGTGGCGGCGCTGGCGTGCCCGGGCGCGAGCCGCAGCAGACGCGCCAGGCTCCAGTGCATGTGGACGCAGGAATGCCAGTCGTAGCTGCCGCGGAACGCCGGGTAGAGCGTGCGCGGCGGCCGCATGTCGGCGTCGCTGCGCGCCAGGTGCGAGAGATGGCAGGGGTAGTCGGTGGCGACGTTGGCCAGGGCGACCTGGGCCAGGCGCGGCACGAGCGCGGCATCGAGTTCCATGACCGCGATCTTAGGCCGGGCGCAGGAAAGCGCGCCGGCTCGGGCCGGCGCCGGCGATCAATCGACTTACAGCTTGGGAATCGGGAGGCGGCTGATCATCAACGAGCCCGACAGCGCAAACAAGAGCGTCATTCCGTGCAGCGGCAGACCGGCAATGCTGATCTCGCCCAGCCACAGATTCGGCCCGATGGCGCCGATCGACGCCGCCACGCCCAGCAGCAGGACGAGGAAGGCCGAGGTCGGGATGGGGGTGCCTTCGAAGTGCGTGACCTTGCCGCTGCTGTCGGACATCTGCTCGGCGGTGACGTTGTAGCGCGCCAGACGCGACACGCCGCAGGCCACGAAATAGGCCAGCAGAACCCGGTCGAGCAGGGTGCGCATGCCGCAGCCGTAAGCCAGGATCGCCGGTGCGACGCCAAACGAGATGACATCGGCGAGCGAATCGAGCTCGCGCCCAAAGGCCGACGCGGTCTGGCGCCAGCGGGCGATGCGGCCATCAAGAACGTCGAACACCAGGGCGGCGAAGATCAGGCCGCAGGCGAAATACAGGTGCGCGGGGTCGTCGGTCGCGATGAACGACAGGGTCGAGAACAGCGCGGCCGTGCCCGACACCGCGTTGCCGAGGGTGAACCAGTCGGCCAGGTGGAATTCGCGAATCATGGAGAGCGGTTTGGCCATCGTTTCTGAGCAGCAAAAGAATCAGACCGAAGTCTAGCCCGCGGCTCGGCGCCCTCGCCCGAGCGGGTGGCAGGAAGGGATATCACCGCCGTGGCGAGCGGGTGCCGCAGCTCCCGCCCCCCCAGCCGTGGTGATGCCGCTATCAGGCGATCATGCTGCGCTTGATGCCCTTGATGTTGGCTGCGCCGGTGAGCGTCATCGAGACCACCAGCTCGTCGCGCATGCGGTTGGCAAAGAGCGCCACACCGTCGGCGCCGCCGCCGTGAGCGGCGCGGATGAAGTGGCGACCGACCAGCACGCCGTTGGCGCCGAGCGCCAGGTACTTCTGCACGTCGGTGCCGCGCTTGACGGTGCCATCGACCAGGATCATCAGCTTGCCGCGCAGCGAATCGGCGATCTTGGGCAGGACCTCGGCCGTCCCCGGCGTGGCGGCGAGAACCCGCCCGCCGTGGTTGGACACGACGATGCCGGCCGCCCCCGAGTTCATGCAGATACGCGCCTCATCGACCGTCATGATGCCCTTGAAGAACAGCGGTACCGGGCAGGCCTTGACCAGTTCCTTCAGCTGCGCCGGGGTCTTGGGTTCGACGGTCTGGCCGGGGGTGGCGCGCGCGGCGCGGCCGGCCGAATCCAGGTCGATCGTGATCGCCACCACACCCGCTTGGGCCGCCTTCTTCATGCGCTGGATGATCTCTTCCTGGGTGCGCGGCTTGAGGCCGACGATCGCCTTGAAGCCCAGGCTCTTGAGCGTCTGCAGGCGTTTGTCAAAAACATCGAGCGGGTCGCCGATGCCGTCGGCCACCGCGCCCAGGGTGCCCGCCTGCGAGCAGCCGCCGCAGATCGCGGTGACGAACTCTTCTTCCGTCAGCTTGCCGCCCATGTTGTAGGTGGTGCCGCCGGTGGGCGCGGCAATCGCCGGCAAGGACAGCCGGGTGCCGAAGAAGTCGAACGAGGTATCGGGCTTCTTGACGTCATGCACGACGCGCAGGTTGAGCTCGACCCGGTTGAGCGACTGATAGTTGTTCTGGAACGACTTGCCTGCACCCATGCCGCCAAAGCCCGGCACCTGACCGGCGCAGACCTCGCCATTGCATTCGGAGCACACCATGCACTTGGGGCTCATCATCTCGCGCGCGCGGTCGAGCACCTGGTCAACCGTCATCTTGCCGCTCAAGGGTTTGAGCGGAGCGGCCGCGACGGCGGCCGGGGCTTCAAGCGCCGCCGCCGCACTGCCTCCCGCGGTGAGCAGGCCGGCTGACAGCGCGGCGCTGGTGCGGAAGAAATCACGACGGCCAAGTTCAGCGTGGTCAAGCAGAGTCTTATCCATGGCAGTGTTCTCGTTGACGGAGAGTGAAGCGTCGATTCTTCGCCGCCGGGCGCGGGTGTCGTTTGCGCTCCGGCAAGCTCGAGGCCGTGGCCATGCCGCGCCGCGGCTTGCTTGTTCTCGATCAAGCCGGACCGGGGCGGCGCCACGCCACATCGCAGGGTCGATCCGGCCTTCGTGCGGTTTCATGCATGCCAGAATCCGGCCCATCGAATTCGGGAGAGACATGGCATGAGTGGCGAAGATCCAGCGCCGAGTCGGAGCGCGAACGGTTTGACGCGCGGGGTTTACGCGCGCGCCGGCGGCCTGGCGGTGTTCGCGCTTTTGCTGCTGGTGAGCTGGCAGATCCTGGCGCCCTTCATGGTTTCGCTGGCGTGGGCGATATCGCTGGCGGTGTCGGTGCACCCGATCCAGACCTGGCTCGCGCGCCGATTGGGGCGACGGCCGCGCTCGGCGGCGGCGCTGGTGAGTTTGCTGCTGATCGTCACGGTCCTGCTGCCGGTGGGGATGCTGCTGATCTACGCGACGCAGGCGGTGCAGGCGGTGGCAACGCGGCTGGGCGATCTCAAACTGCTCGAGATGGCGCCGCCCGCGGTGCTCGACCAGATTCCGCTGCTGGGGGAGCACTTGCAGAGCCTGTGGCGTGACGCCCAGCAGGGCGATTTCGCCACCTTCTCGCAGATCGAGGCCGCCGTTGGCGGGGCAGCCGGTTGGCTGGTTCATGCGGGCCTGGCCATCAGCGGTTCGTTCGCCCAGGTCTTGATTGCGATGGTCCTGGTCTTTCCGATGCTGCTCGGCGCCGAGCGCTCGGTTCACTTCGCCCGCAAGCTGGCCGACGCGGTCGAACCCACTCGCGGCCAGATGCTGCTCGACGTGGCCACCCGCGTGGTGCGCGGCGTCTCGCTGGGCGTGATCGGCGGTGCCGCGGTGGCGACGGCCGCGCTGCTGGTGGGGCTGGGCATTGCCGGCGCGCCGGCGCTGGGCCTGATCGGCGTGCTCAGCTTCCTCGTGGCGCTGGTGCAGGCGCCGATCTTTCTGATCGGCCTGGCGGTAGCCGGCTGGCTGTGGTGGCAGGGCGCGGTGGCGTGGGCGGTGTTTGCCGCGCTCTGGAGCGTTGGCGTTCACCTGGCCTACACGGTGTTGCAACCGATGCTCATCAGCAAGGAAGCCGGCCTGCCGATCTCGGTCATGTTCCTGGGGGTGCTGGGCGGCTTCATCGCCTTCGGCTTCATCGGGCTTTTTGTCGGCCCGGTGGTGCTGGGAACGGTCTACGCGATGGTGGTCGCGTGGGTCGAAGCGGCCGACGCCTGAGCCGGCTTTTTCGGCAGAAAGCATGGAACCGGAATCGATCAAGACCGTTGCCGTGATGGGCGCGGGCGCCGTGGGAAGCTACTTCGGCGCGATGCTGGCGCGCGCCGGTGTCGATGTGACCCTGATCGGACGCGCTGCCCACGTCGCGGCGATCGCATCGCACGGGCTGTGGTTCGAGAGCCTGCGCTTGGCCGGGCCGGTGGCGATCAAGGCCAGCGTTGACGCCGCCGCGGTGGCGGGCGCCGACCTCGTGCTCTTGGCGGTCAAGAGCGGCGACACCGACAGCGCGGCGCAGGCGATCGCGCCGCACCTCGGCCCCGGCGCGGTGGTGCTGAGCTTGCAGAACGGGATTGATAACGTCGAGCGCCTGCGCCGCCACCTGACGCAGCCAGTCTTGCCGGCGCTGGTCTACGTGGCCGCGGCCTTGCCCGCGCCCGGTCACCTGCGCCACACCGGTCGTGGGGACCTGGTGATCGGCGATGCGGCCGAGCCCTCGCAGCGGCTTGAGGCCTCGCGGCTCGACGCGATCGCCCGCGTGTTCGAGACGAGCGCGGTGCCGTGCCGGATCTCGGCCGAGATCGAGATCGAACTCTGGACCAAGCTCGCCATCAACTGCGCCTACAACGCGATCAGCGCGCTCGGCTCATCCAACTACGGCCGCATGGTGGCAAGCCCCGACGTGGTGGCTCTGATGCACGCCGCCACCCGCGAGGTGGTGGCAGTGGCACGCGCCAGCGGCGTTCTGCTCGACGAAGACGCAATGATCGCCACCGTCGATTCGCTCGCCCCCGCGATGCCGCAGCAGATCTCATCGACCGCACAGGACATTGCTCGCGCTCGAGCGACCGAGATCGACCATCTCAACGGCTACGTCACTCGCCGCGGCGAGGCGCAGGGCGTGGCGGTGCCGGTGAATCGAACGTTGTGGACGCTGGTGAGCTTGCTCGAGGGGTGAGATTTTGCCGCTGGCGCGGCGGCGTCCCGGTAGCGCGGGCTGCGCCCGCGGTGGTCGCAAGTTCTGGGTTGTGCTGCGGCGAGTGGGTTGTTCGTTGTTTTGCTTGCGGCGATGGGTTCGTGCCGCTGCGCGGTGGCGGATTCGCTCGCGCGAAGCGCCGAGCGGCTCGGGCCGCCGCAAGGCCCCAGAGGGTCGGTCCCGTCCGACCCTCTGGACTCCCGACGGCCCCTGTCGGTCGGCCCTTCGGGCTGCCCTTGCGCCGCGTTGCGTCAGCGGCCTCGTCGCGAACTCGGACGATCTCGCGCTGCGCGCGAGCCACGTCCTTCGGACACGCTCCTCGGAATTCCCGCTGCCGCAAGGCGTCGCTGCGGCGACCTCTCAAGGGGGACGTCAAAGGCACTGCGCTATCGCGCAGGTCGGGCGGCGAGGCGTGCGCCACGCCAGCGAGATTGAAGTTTGTCAGTGGCACGCAACGCTTTCCTCGTGAA
>JAVVWR010000044.1:0-25433 GCA_036652035.1 Burkholderiaceae bacterium
CTCGATCGCAACCTGGCCGTCGCTCGCCGTGATCACTCGCAAGGACGGCGTGGCCGCGCCAATGAATTGCGGGTTGGCGGTGGTGGCGAGATCGCGGTCGAGCTGGCCGAAGACGGTGAGCAGGGCGCGCGCGCGATCGGTCTCGGGTTCGAGCCGCTCGCGGGTGGCGACCAGGCTGTCGAGCCCGCGCCAGGCGATCAGAGACACGATCGCCAGCACGCTGATCGCCACCAGCAATTCAAGCAGGGTGAAGCCGCGCGACCTCATGAGGGATTGTCGATCGGCAACAAGCCCACCAGTTCGGCATAACGGCGCGGCTCGCCCGTGCCACTCGAATACACCCGCAGCTCGATGCGGCGGAAAAAGGGGTTGGGCGTCGGCAGAACGGTTTGTTCGCACACGAAAGTCACGCCGCCTTGTTCGCAGTCGCTGCGAGTCTGGCCGGTGGCGATCTGCTCGCGCGCCAGGCGCAGTTCGCGCAGCTGGTTCTCGGCCAGCAGCCCGGCGTAGAGGCGGGCGCGGGTGTCGTCGGCGGTGTCGGTCAGCGCCATCGCGCCGCGCATGGCGGCGGCGAGCGCCACGCCGATGATGGCCAGCGCGATCAGCACCTCGAGCAAGGTGAAGCCGCGCCGCTGGGCAGGCAACTTAACGCGCAGCGAGATGGGCGCGGCCGGCATCGTCGAACTCCACGGTGGAAGCATGGGTGGCGGTGGCAAGCTCAAGCCGCCAGCGCGGCTGGACCCATTCGCGCGCGATCGGCACGCGCAGCGCCGGCGCGCCGGCGCCGAGCAGGACTTGCGGCTCGCCTTGCGCCGGCACGACGGCGAGGCGGGTGAGCGGTTCGTCCCAGCGGCGTTCGCGCAGCAGATCGTCGCCCGTGATCAGCCGGCGCTCGCCGCCGCGCTCGGTGACGAAGCGGTAGCCGGCGAGGTCGGCTTCCCAGCTGATCGGCTGCGCCGACAGGCGTGACTCATCGGCCGCGAGCGCCATCAGCTGACCGACGCGCTCGGCTTCGCGGTCGAGGCGTTGGGCCGCGTCGGGCATGACGTTGATGGTGACGACCGTCAGCAGGATGCCGGCAAGAACGATCACCACCAGCAGCTCGAGCAGGGTGAAGCCGCGCTCGCCGCGCCTGTGGCTTAGAGCTGCCACGAACCGATGTCGGCGTCGGGGCCTTCGCCACCGGGTTGGCCGTCGGCGCCGAGCGAGAAGACGTCGATCTCGCCCTGGGTGCCGGGGCTGAGGTACTGATAAGGATGGCCCCAGGGGTCCTTGGGAACGGAATGGCGTTCGAGGTAGCCGCCCGACTTCCAGTTGCTTGGCAGCGGCTCGATGGTCGGCTTGGTGATCAAGGCTTGCAGGCCTTGTTCGGTGGTGGGGTAGCGGCTGTTGTCGAGCCGGTAGAGCTTGAGTGCCTGCATCACCGAGGCGATGTCCTGCTTGGCGGCGGCGATGCGGGCGTCGTCGGTGCGGCCGACGACGCGCGGAACGATGAGCGCGGCGAGGATGCCGAGGATGGTGATGACCACCATGATCTCGATCAGGGTGAAGCCGCGGGAACGGGCCGGAGCCGCGAGGGGAGACAACATGGGAACCTCGGTGGGTGGGGCGGGGTCGGTGCACAGTGTCACGCCGACTTCGGGTTGCTACGGATAATATCCTTGGTGACTGACGAGTTCGTCGCGTGTTTGGGTGTCGTCCGCCGCGTCGCCGACCGTCTTAACACGAGCGACCTATGCCCAAGAAGGTAGTGCCAGCCTTGTTCAATCTTCTGATGTTTGCCGTGGTGATCGCCCTGGCGGCCTGGTGGGGGTTACGGATCTTCACGCCAGCGCCGAGCGCGGCGCCGCCCGCGGCGGCGGCGGCTCTGGTGCGTGAGGCCGATCCGGTGGCCGCCGCACGGCTTTTTGGCAAGATCGAAACGCAGGCCAGTGGCGTCGCCAATGTGCAGGCGATGGGCGTGTTCGCCGCCGGCCCTTTGTCGAGCGCGATCCTGGTGGTTGATGGGAAGCCGGCCAAGGTTTTTCTGATCGGGCAGGAGGTGGCGCCGGGCGTGAGCTTGCTTGAAGTCAACGCCAGCGGCGCGGTGCTCGGTTCGGGGGCGGCCCGGCAGGAAGCCCGAGTGGCTCTGCGGCCGCCGGCCGCGGCGCTGGATAGCCCTGCGCCGGCGCCGCGCTACACCTTGCACAACCAGGTCTTGTCGGCCCCCAGCGCCACCGGCGCTCCGGCTGCCGCGCGCCCGGCCGAGCCGGCGCCGGGGACACCGCAAGCGATGCCGCCAGGAGCGCCCTTGCCCAAGTTCGACAGCCCGATCCTGCAAGCGCCCCCTGCCTTGCCGGTCGAAACGCTGGTCCCGCGCGCCCAGTGATCAGACGGGCTGCGGGTTGGGTGGATAGATAGCTTCTCCCGGCAGGCGCGCGTTGATTGGCAGCGCGGGCCGCTGGGCGATCTCTTCATAAAGGGGCGCGAAGTCGGGTGCAGTGGCATCGAACAGCCGGGCAAAGCTGTCGATCACGAAATAGCTGTCCTGGTAGTCGTCGATCTTGTAGGGCGTGCGCAACACGCGCTTGAGATCGAAGCCCAGCCGCTGCGGCTTGAGGCTGGTCAGTGAATAGCCGGTTTCGCCGACCGAACTGAGGATTCCCGCGCCATACGCGCGCAGGCCTTGCGGCGTGGCGATCAGACCGAACTCCACCGTGTACCAGTAGAGCCGCGCCAGATATTGCAGCGCGTGGTGTCCCTCGGCCTTGAGCCCGCCCGCGCCGAAGGCCTGCATGTAGTCGGCAAACACCGGGTTGAAGAGCAGCGGCACGTGGCCGAAGAGGTCGTGGAAAACGTCGGGTTCGACGATGTAGTCGAACTCCTCGGGTTTTCTGAGCCACACGGTGACGGGAAAGCGGCGCGCTGCCAGATGGCTGAAAAACGCGGGTTCGGGGATGAGGCCTGGCACGGCGACGATCTGCCAGCCGGTGGCGCGGTGCAGACGCTCGCTCATCTCGTCAAAGCGGGGGATGGCGGTGCCACCATCGAGACGGGCGAGGGCGTGGATGAACTCGTCGCAGGCCTGGCCGGGCACTTGTTTCATTTGCCGCGCATGCAGTTGCGCATAGAGCGCGTGTTCGGCGGGTGTGTAGCGGTCCCAGTCCTGATCGCAGGTGTAATCCGCGCGCGCGGCGGCGTAGTCGCCGCGCGGCGCCCGCGTGCTCGCGCCATAGGTGACAGGGGTGACGGCCATGGCCTTACGCCGCTGGCTGGAGCACGCCGCGGCGGATCTGGTCGAGTTCGATCGATTCGAACAGCGCGCGGAAGTTGCCCTCGCCAAAGCCTTCGTCGCCCTTGCGCTGGATGAGCTCGAAGAAGATCGGCCCGATCACCTCCTTGGTGAAGATTTGCAGCAGCAGTTCGTTGGGCGCGCCCAGATGCGTGGCTCCGTCGATCAGGATGCGCAGGCGGTGCAGCTCGTCGAGCCGCTCGCCGTGGCCGGGCAGACGCTGGTCGACGAGATCGTAGTAAGTCTCGATCGTGTCCTGGAATACCACGCCGGCGGTCTGCATCGCCGCGACGGTGGAGTAGATGTCGCCCGTGGCAAGCGCAATGTGCTGGATGCCTTCGCCGTGATAGAGGGCAAGGTATTCGGCGATCTGGCTCTGGTCGTCGCTGCTCTCGTTGATCGGGATGCGGATCTTGCCGCAGGGGCTGGTCATGGCCTTGCTTTTCAATCCGGTGAGCTTGCCCTCGATGTCGAAGTAGCGCACTTCCTTGAAATTGAAAAGCCGCTCGTAGAACTCGGCCCATTCCTTCATGCGGCCGCGGTGGACGTTGTGGGTCAGGTGGTCGATGGAGGTGAGGCCGTGCCCGACCGGGCTGGCTTGGACCGGCTGGCCGGCGGCGTCGAGGATGGGAACAAAGTCGACGTCGTAAATGCTGATGTTGCCGATCCCGCCAGGCTGGGCGCCGTCCTTGCCGTGCCAGCGGTCGACGAAGTAGATCAGGCTGTCGCCGATGCCCTTGATCGCGGGGATGTTCAATTCCATCGGCCCGGTCTGCTTGTCGAAGCCCCAGGCGCCCCGCTCCAGCGCGCGGCGGTAGGCGGCGTTGGCGTCCTGGACGCGGAAGGCCATCGCGCACACGCTCGGGCCGTGTTGGCGGGCAAAGCGCTGGGCAAAGGAATCCGGTTCGGCGTTGACGATGAAGTTCACCCCGCCCTGGCGATAAAGGATGACGTTCTTGTGGCGGTGGCGGGCGACGGCGGCAAAGCCCATCTGCTCGAACAAGCGCCCAAGGGCGGCGGGATCGGGGGCGGCGTACTCGACGAATTCGAAGCCGTCGGTGCCCATCGGGTTGTCCCAAGGCGTGAATTTCATGGGGTTTGTCTCCTCGTTCGTTCGGTGAATCTTGACGTTCGCGAAGTATCGGGTAAACCCGCCGACGGAAGATTGCGCAATCAACTCAGAGAAAGGTGTTGCATGGCGTCAATCGAGCTGGATCGAACCGATGTGCGCATACTGAAGATCCTTCAGAAAGACGGCGGCCTTTCCAGTCAGGAAGTGGCGGAGCGGGTTTCGCTTTCGCCTTCGCCCTGTTTGCGCCGAATCCGTAGGCCTCGAAGAGGTCGGTGTGATCCGGCAGTACCTTGCCTTGCTCGATGCGCAGAAGATCGGCCTTGGCCTGCTGGCTTATGTCAGCGTCAAGCTCGAGAAGCGGGGCAAGAGCCCGATGGACGATTGGCGCGCCCAGGTCCAGGCCTGGACCGAAGTGGTGGCCTGCTACGCCATGACGGGCGAAATGGACTATCTGCTGCGAGTCCATGTGCAAGACCTCGAACCCTTCTCGCGCTTCGTGATGGGGCAATTGCTCAAGCATCCCGGCGTGATCGATGTGAAATCGAGCTTCGCGCTTGAGCGGATCAAGGACACCACAGCGTTGCCGCTAGGTCAGGCGAGCGCTTGAAGCACGCGTTTGTGACCGCATCTGATGTAACACCCTTAAGACTCATCCATGACCACGCCTGCTGATAACGCTTCTGTATCACCCGCGGAACGCGCCTGGAATGCCGCGTTCTTTCTACTGTCCGCGGCGATCTTCGCGTCGGGTCTGCTGGCTTTTTCGGCCGGGCGTTATGCCGCCGGCCTGGGGGATCTCGGTGTCACCGTGTTGATGTTCGGCATGGCGGTGCAATTCCCTTTTGTACGAGCCTTTGTGACAACCGGCGCCGATGGTGGCGACCCTGCGGCCAAGCGGGAGAAAGTCCTCAAGACGGCAGAAGAACTGCGCGCTCGCCACCCCTGGACTGACCAAGCCAGTCGTATCGGCTGGATCTTGCTCGGCGGTTCGCTGGTGCTGCGTTTGTTCGGCGTCGAGTGATCGAGCTTTCCGCTCCAGTCGCGCATCGGTGCTGTGGCGCTGGCAAGAACCTTGGCGCTGCCAGGGGCGTTGGCTGTCCGACTTGCTTGCGGCTGGGCCCGCTCACTGTGCAGTCTGTCGCATCGAACGCGAAGCGGCCGTCATCTTTGTCTAGATTCCGGTCGCGATAAGAAAGCGACGCGCGGTGCGTCGTAAGCTCGGCTTTACGGGGCATAGCGAGGCAGGCATGGACGGCAAGCAGGAGTCAGCAGTGGCGAGTTGGTGGGTGCGGGCCACGGAGATCGCGGCGGCGGCGGCCGAGAGGGCCTTGCCCATGCTTCGGCGCTGGGGCGGTCTGATCGGTGATTGGCTGGCGATCGTGGGTTGGGGCAAGTTCTTTTTGCTCTCGCTTCTGCTGTTGATGTTCGGCGGGATCTTCTCCAGCATCGTGTTTGAGGGGCGTTCGGCGGTGGTGGTCGAGAGCGCGCCGCCGGAAGTGAAGGTTGACGTCAGGATCACGCCCGAAGGGATTCAGGTTCGTTCCCCGACGGCATCAGTGACTCCAACGACCTCGAACGCACCGACGACCGCGACGACGCCCACGACGCCCGCGACGTCCACTACACCGACCGCTCCGACAACGCCGAGCGCGCCGACTGACAAGCCGAGCGGTCAGGTGCAGATCGACGAGAGCGGCGTTCGCATCCTGGCCGACAAAGATGGCAAACAGGTGTCGATCGTGCTCGACGCCAAGGGTGTCCGGGTGGAAGAGGGGGCGCCGGCGGGGGGCGTGCTGATCCCTCTGCCTTCAGGCGCTGTCACCGATCCTGACCAGACCGCCGCGGCCGTCGAGGCAGCGCGTGATCAGATCGAAGGCATCGTCGAGGAACAGGTTTCCCGCCAGGTGGCGCGCAAGGTCCGACATGTGTCGGCCGAGCGCAGCGATTGGCTGATGAGCTTCATCGTTCTGCTGATCATCACCGGAATCATTGTGAAGGTGGCGCTGGGTGGAAAGCGAAAGGCCGAGACCCGGGCGGCCGCGGCCAGTGCCAGCGCTGCGGAGGAGGGGCTCAAGCGGCAGTTGGCCGAGGCTCAACTCAAGATGATGCAGGCGCAGGTCGAGCCACACTTTCTATTCAATACCCTGGCTTCGGTCGATTACCTGATTGAAACCGATCCGGCGCGCGCCTCGCAGATGCAGAAGAATCTGATCGCCTATCTGCGCGCGTCATTGCCGCAGATGCGAGAGGGCTCGACTACCTTGGGCAAGGAAGTGGCGCAGTGCCGGGCGTATCTCGAAATTCTCAAGGTTCGGATGGACGAACGGCTGCAATATTCGATCGCCGTGCCCCAAGGGCTCCTGACCGCCCAGTTCCCGCCGATGCTGCTGCAGTCCTTGGTCGAGAATTCGATCAAGCACGGGCTTGAGCCCAAAGCCGACGGTGGAGCGGTGACAATCGCGGCCGACGTGGTCAACGGCGTCCTTCGGGTGACGGTAGCCGACACCGGTCTCGGCCTGGCGAGCGATGCGGGAAGCGGCGTGGGCTTGTCGAATATCCGCGAACGCCTGATTCAACTCTACGGTGCGCGCGCCACGTTCACGGTGCTGACCAATTCGCCCAGTGGCATGATCGCAATCATTGAAGTTCCCTATAGTTGGGAGCGGTTGGCGTCGTGAGCCGCTAACCGGACCGATCAATGCCAACCGCCATCATTGCCGACGATGAGCGCTTGATGCGCGACCAGTTACGAACTCGGCTTGCCGAGGTCTGGCCCGAACTCCAGATCGTGGCCGAAGCCAAGAACGGGATCGAGGCGGTGGAAGCGGTTCGACTCCGCCAACCTGACTTCGCTTTTCTTGATATTCGTATGCCAGGAATGACTGGCATCGAGGCGGCTCGTGAGATCGGCGAAGCCTGTCACGTGGTTTTCATTACTGCGTACAACGAGTACGCGGTCGACGCCTTCGAGCAAGGAGCGGCGGACTACGTTCTCAAGCCTGCGGAACGGGATCGACTCGAAACCACAGTTGCGCGGCTCAAGAGACGCCTCGATTCACCGCCACAAAATCTTTCAGGGCTCTTGGCAGTCCTTGCTCCGCGTCTGGGGACCGTACCAGTGCGGTTGGAATGGATTCAGGCCAGTGTGGGGCAACAACTGCGTCTGATTCCTGTCGCCGAAGTGCTTTTTTTTATTTCGGATGAGAAGTACACCCGGGTTCAGACCGAGACCATCGAAGCCTTGATCCGCAAGCCGATCAAAGAGTTGGTCGACGAACTCGATCCGCGCGAGTTCTGGCAGATTCATCGGTCAACGGTTGTGAGCGTCAAGGCTATCGCCGGAGTGAGCCGCGATCTTCGCGGCCGCCAGCTGGTACAAGTCAAAGGCCACCCGCAGAAGCTTGAGGTCAGCCGCAATTACACCCACCTTTTCAAACAGATGTGATTACGTCTTGCTTTCCTCCCGAATTTTTGGGGTCCAGCGTTGATCAGCGCGATCCTGGTGTTTGTTCTAGTTCGCGTCAGCTCTGACTGTAGCAACTAGATGTGTGTGTGCGCTCACAATGGATGCGATCCATGATTTTTAAGTCGTGCTGGGTTGGGGTGGCGCAACCGCAATTGAATGCTGTGGGTCTTGTTGGGCGTGGCGGCTGGGTCCGAGGTTGTTGCTCGATTTGACAAGGCAAACACCGACCTCCATAATCTGAAGTTCTCCGCGGAGGGGTGCCCGAGTGGCTAAAGGGGGCAGACTGTAAATCTGTTGGCTTACGCCTACGTTGGTTCGAATCCAACCTCCTCCACCAAGCTTTTTAGCTTGTATGCGGACAGATTTCGAGCGGGCGAGGTAGTGAACGCTTCGGTCGCAGCGGGCGGGTGTAGCTCAATGGTAGAGCAGAAGCCTTCCAAGCTTACGACAAGGGTTCGATTCCCTTCACCCGCTCCATAAGTTATATGCCCATGTGGCTCAGTGGTAGAGCACTCCCTTGGTAAGGGAGAGGTCACGCGTTCGATCCGCGTCATGGGCACCACAGTTTTGTTGTAGGCGCTGGCCCCGGTGGTCCGGGGCCATTCGTGACAGAAAAGTCAGGAGTCAGCGATGGCAAAAGGCAAGTTCGAGCGTACGAAGCCTCACGTTAACGTGGGCACGATTGGTCACGTTGACCATGGCAAGACCACGCTGACCGCGGCGATTGCGACCGTGTTGTCGAGCAAGTTCGGCGGCGAAGCGAAGGCGTACGACCAGATCGACGCCGCGCCGGAAGAAAAGGCGCGTGGCATCACGATCAACACCGCGCACGTCGAGTACGAAACCGCGGCGCGTCACTACGCGCACGTTGACTGCCCGGGTCACGCCGACTACGTCAAGAACATGATCACTGGCGCGGCGCAGATGGACGGCGCGATTCTGGTGTGCTCGGCCGCTGACGGCCCGATGCCCCAGACCCGCGAGCACATCCTGCTGGCCCGCCAGGTGGGTGTGCCTTACATCATCGTCTTTCTGAACAAGTGCGACATGGTCGACGACGCCGAGCTGCTCGAGCTCGTCGAGATGGAAGTGCGCGAGCTGCTCTCGAAGTACGACTTTCCGGGCGACGATCTGCCGATCGTCAAGGGTTCGGCCAAGCTGGCGCTCGAAGGCGACAAGGGCGAGCTGGGCGAAGTGGCGATCATGGCGCTGGCCGAGGCGCTCGACAGCTACATTCCGACTCCGGAGCGTGCGATCGATCTGCCGTTCCTGATGCCGGTGGAAGACGTGTTCTCGATCTCGGGCCGTGGCACCGTGGTGACCGGTCGTGTTGAGCGCGGCATCGTCAAGGTGGGCGAGGAAATCGAGATCGTGGGTCTCAAGCCCACCGTCAAGACGATCTGCACCGGCGTTGAAATGTTCCGCAAGCTGCTCGACCAAGGTCAAGCGGGCGACAACGTGGGCGTTCTGCTGCGCGGCACCAAGCGCGAAGACGTCGAGCGCGGCCAAGTGCTGTGCAAGCCGGGTTCGATCAAGCCGCACACCAAGTTCACCTCCGAGGTTTATGTTCTCTCGAAGGAAGAAGGCGGCCGTCACACCCCGTTCTTCAACGGCTATCGTCCCCAGTTCTACTTCCGTACCACGGACGTGACGGGTTCGATCGAGCTGCCGGAAGGCGTCGAGATGGTCATGCCTGGCGACAACATCCAGATGGTCGTGACGCTGATCCAGCCGATCGCCATGGAAGAAGGTCTGCGCTTCGCCATCCGTGAAGGCGGTCGTACCGTCGGCGCCGGCGTCGTTGCCAAGATCCTCGCCTAAGACGCAAAGAACACCCGCTCTGCGTAAGCGGAGCGGGCGACGCAGGGGTATAGCTCAACTGGCAGAGCGTCGGTCTCCAAAACCGAAGGTTGGGGGTTCGATTCCCTCTGCCCCTGCCACCCGCCCTGGCGGGTGCTACGACGAACCGCGATCTTTCGGTCGCGGTTCGGCTTTGCCGGAATAGCCTTCGGCAAGAGATTCCTGATGACCACGCAAAACGTACAGACCGTCCAAAGCAAGGCCGATCTCGCACTGGTGATACTCGCCGGTGCTGTCGCGCTTGCGGGCGTGCTGGCTTTCACTTTTCTTTCCGAGCAAGCCACTCTTGTGCGCGTTGGCGTACTTCTGGCGGGTTTGGTTGCTGGCGTTGCAATCGCCTGGACGACGCAGTCCGGCAAGCGTTTCATTGCTTACGGGCGCGAGGCCTACGAGGAACTGCGTCGTGTTGTCTGGCCGACCAAGAAAGAAACTTTCAGCACCACCGGCGTGGTGTTCGCGTTCGTGGTGATTATGTCGGTGTTTTTGTTCCTGGTGGACAAGAGCGTCGAATGGCTCCTTTATGACGTCTTCCTGAAGCTCGGCTAAGGCAGGACGGAGAATTTAACTATGACGACTACGACAACGGGCAAGCGCTGGTACGTTGTTCACGCCTATTCCGGCATGGAAAAGAGCGTGGCCAAGGCGCTGGCTGAGCGCATTAATCGCGCCGGCCTGCAGTCGCAGTTCGGCCAAATCCTCGTTCCGACCGAAGAGGTGGTCGAGGTGCGCGGCGGCAAGAAGACCATCACCGAGCGCCGGATGTACTCCGGCTACGTGCTGGTCGAGATGGAAATGACCGACGAAGCGTGGCACTTGGTCAAGAGCACGCCCAAGGTCACCGGTTTCCTTGGTGGTACTGCGAACCGCCCGGCTCCGCTGCCGCAGCGCGAGGTTGACGAAATCCTTCTGCGGATGCAGGAAGGCGCTGAGAAGCCGCGTCCGAAGGTGTTGTTCGAGGCGGGCGAAGTGGTGCGCGTCAAGGACGGCCCCTTCACCGACTTCAATGGCCGTGTCGAAGAAGTGAACTACGAGAAAAGCCGCCTGCGCGTCGCGGTCACGATCTTTGGTCGTGACACCCCGGTTGAGCTGGCCTTCGGCGAAGTCGAAAAAGTCTGATTGCTACGCGGTGGCAGAGTCGGCCCGCTGCCATCGCTGTGTTTTTAATGGGCCAGAACTGATGGGGAGCCAGCCGTGAAACCGGCTGGCGATTGAACCCGGAAGGAGCCATTCATGGCAAAGAAGATTATTGGCTTTATCAAGCTGCAAGTGCCGGCTGGTAAGGCGAACCCGTCGCCCCCCATCGGCCCCGCGCTTGGTCAGCGTGGCCTGAACATCATGGAATTCTGCAAGGCCTTCAACGCCCAGACTCAGGGCGTCGAACCGGGCTTGCCGATTCCAGTGGTGATCACCGCCTTCGCCGACAAGAGCTTCACCTTCGTGATGAAGACGCCCCCGGCGACCATCCTCATCAAGAAGGCGGCTGGCATCACCAAGGGATCGCCCCGTCCCCACACGGACAAGGTTGGCAAGATCACTCGCGCGCAAGCCGAAGAAATCGCCAAGACCAAGACCCCCGACCTTACCGCCGCTGACCTCGACGCCGCTGTGCGTACGATCGCCGGCAGCGCCCGCTCGATGGGCATCACCGTGGAGGGCATGTAATGGCTAAGTTGTCCAAGCGCACTAAGGCCATTCGCGCCAAGGTCGATACACAGAAGCTGTACCCCGTGGCTGACGCCTTTGCGCTGGTCCAGGAAACCGCTGGCGCCAAGTTCGACGAGTCCGTCGACGTGGCCGTGCAACTTGGCATCGACGCCAAGAAGTCGGACCAAGCGGTCCGTGGCGCTGTTGTTATGCCTGAAGGTACCGGTCGCACCGTTCGCGTCGCCGTGTTTGCCCAAGGCGCCAAGGCTGAAGAGGCCAAGGCTGCCGGCGCTGATATCGTTGGTTTTGACGATCTGGCCGCCAAGGTCAAGGCCGGCGAAATGGACTTCGACATCGTCATCGCCTCGCCTGACGCGATGCGCGTGGTCGGTGCTCTGGGTCAGATCCTGGGCCCGCGCGGCCTGATGCCGAACCCGAAGGTTGGCACCGTGACCCCCGACGTTGCTACGGCTGTGAAGAACGCCAAGGCGGGTCAAGTCCAGTTCCGCGCTGACAAGGCTGGCATCATTCACGCCTCGATCGGCCGTGCGTCGTTTGGTACGGATCGTCTGAAGACCAACCTGGTCGCTCTGGTGGAAGCCCTGAATAAGGCAAAGCCGGCGTCGTCCAAGGGTGTTTACCTGCGCAAGATTGCTGTTTCGTCGACCATGGGCATTGGCGTTCGCGTCGATGTCGGTAGCCTGAACGGCTAAGCCATACCCGGTCCGCCCTTGCGGTGGACCACAGGGACCGTGAGGTCTCGAGGGCTTTGGGCTGCAGCGGCCTCACCGCCGCTGCTGCTGTCAAAGACCGCTGGACGGAAGCTCTGTTTCTGGCTGCGGGCGTAACCAACGCAAGCCGACAAGAACCTCCTTTAATTGTCTTCCAATCCGCGGGTGCGTTGGCGCCCACTCACCGCGGCGTCTAGAAGATTTCCAGCGCAGACGGCGACCGAAGAGAGAATACTGCGTTGTGAAGCCCTGGCGACAGGGACCGCGACAAGGGACTCTCGGAGAGAGCGCCGGTTATGAAGAACCGGTGCCGGGCATTCTGCCTAGCACCTCTGAGTGGAGCCAGTACCGTGGGTCTCAATCGTCAAGACAAAGCGGCAGTGGTCGAGGAAGTCAGCGCACTTGTAGCGCAGACCACCACGATCGTGGTCGCTGAGTACCGTGGGCTGAGTGTGGATGCTGCCACCAAGCTTCGTGCGGAAGCGCGCAAGCAAGGTGTCCAGTTGCGCGTGCTGAAGAACACCCTGGCACGTCGTGCCGTGGAAGGCACGCCGTTTGCGGGTCTGGCCGACAAGCTTGTCGGCCCGCTCGTGTACGGCTTCTCTGCCGACCCGGTCGCGGCCGCCAAGGTCATCGCCACCTTCGCGAAAACGAATGACAAGCTGGTGATCAAGGCCGGCGCGATGCCCAACTACGTCATGGACGTAGCTGGTGTCACCGCTCTTGCCACGATGCCGAGCCGCGATGAGCTCCTGGCAACGCTGATGGCTACGATGAATGCGCCGATTGGCAAGTTCGTTCGCACCATCAACGAAGTTCCGGCGCGCTTTGTGCGCACCGTGGCTGCCGTTCGCGACGCCCAGGAAAAGGCCGCAGCCTAATCTCAACCCGAATTAAACGTTCACAACGTATCAGGAGTCAGTCAATGACTAACCAAGAAATCCTCGACGCCATCGCCGCCAAGACCGTTCTCGAGATCAGCGAACTGATCAAGATGATGGAAGAGAAGTTTGGCGTGTCCGCCGCCGCCGCCGCTGTTGCCGTGGCCGCTCCCGCCGCCGCTGCTGCCGCCGTGGAAGAGAAGACCGAATTCAACGTCATGCTGCTCGAAGCTGGCGCGAACAAGGTCAGCGTCATCAAGGCCGTGCGCGAGCTGACCGGTCTGGGTCTGAAGGAAGCCAAGGACCTCGTCGACGGCGCCCCGAAGGCCGTCAAGGAAGGCATCGCCAAGGCCGACGCCGAAGCCGCCAAGAAGAAGCTGGAAGAAGCCGGCGCCAAGGTCGAGCTCAAGTAATTGAGTTCGACGGGGACGGTGCAAGCCGTCTCCTTCGAAGTCCCTGGAGGACTTCGAACTGGGTTCGACGCCGAACTCAGTTCCAAGTCTTCCCTTAATGAGTTACAGATCGCAGCACACCTGCACGCCGCACGGGCGGCAGTCTTAGGGACTGCCCCCGGTGCGGCTATTGGCGTCTGCGACCTGTGCTTAACAAGGTAAGTTGTTTCTCCTCTCGCGTCGAACGGAGCGTCCATGCCGTACTCGTTCACTGAAAAGAAGCGGATTCGGAAGAGCTTTGCCAAGCGTCCGAGCGTGCTTGAAGTTCCCTTCCTGCTCGCTACCCAGCTTCAGTCCTACACGGAATTCCTGCAGTCTGATGTAGGCCCGTCCAAACGAAAGAGCGAGGGCCTTCAAGCCGCGTTCTCGTCGATCTTCCCGATCTCCAGCCACAATGGCATGGCGCGGCTGGAGTTCGTCAACTACGTTCTGGGCGAGCCGGTATTCGACGTCTCTGAATGCCAGCAACGTGGTCTCACGTTTGCCAGCCCCTTGCGTGCCAAGGTACGCCTCGTGATCATGGATCGCGAAGCTTCCAAGCCGACGGTCAAGGAAGTGAAGGAGCAAGAGGTCTACATGGGCGAAATTCCGCTCATGACGACCAAGGGCTCGTTCATCATCAATGGCACCGAGCGCGTCATCGTCAGCCAGCTGCACCGCTCGCCTGGCGTGTTCTTTGAGCACGACCGTGGCAAGACCCACAGCTCGGGCAAGTTGCTGTTCTCGGCTCGCGTGATTCCCTACCGTGGCTCGTGGCTCGACTTCGAGTTCGATGCGAAGGACATTCTGTTCTTCCGCGTTGACCGTCGCCGCAAGATGCCCGCGACCATCCTGCTCAAGGCCATCGGCCTGACTCCCGAGCAGATCCTGGCGCACTTCTTCGCCTTCGACACCTTCGCCATCACCGCCAGCGGCGGCTACATGGACTTGGTGGCCGATCGTCTGCGCGGTGAAATTGCGCGCTTCGACATCCTTGACAAGGCCGGTAAGGTCATTGTCGCCAAGGACAAGCGCGTCAACGCCAAGCACATCCGCGATCTGGATGCGGCCGGCATGACCCGCATCGAAGTGCCTGAAGACTATCTGCTGGGTCGCGTGCTCGCAGCTAACGTCTTCGATGCCGATACCGGTGAAGTGATCGCCAACGCGAACGAAGAATTGACCGAGGACGTGCTCAAAAAGCTGCGCGTCGCGAACGTCAAGGAAATTCGCACGATCTACACCAACGATCTCGATCAGGGCGCGTACATCTCGAACACGCTGCGTCTGGACGAGACTCCGGACCAGCTGGCTGCGCGCATCGCGATCTATCGCATGATGCGCCCGGGCGAGCCGCCCACCGAAGACGCGGTCGAGACCTTGTTCCGCCGCCTGTTCTTCGACGCCGAGACCTACGATCTGTCGCGTGTCGGTCGCATGAAGGTCAACGCCCGCTTCGGCCGTGGCGAGATCGAAGGCGCGATGACGCTCTCGAACGAAGACATCATCGACACGATGAAGTTGCTGGTCGAGCTGCGCAATGGCCGCGGCGAGGTCGACGACATCGATCACCTCGGCAACCGTCGTGTGCGTTGCGTTGGCGAACTGGCCGAAAACCAGTTCCGCGCCGGTCTTGTGCGCGTCGAACGCGCGGTCAAGGAGCGTCTGGGTCAGGCGGAAGCCGACAACCTGATGCCGCATGACCTGATCAACAGCAAGCCGATCTCCGCGTCGATTCGCGAGTTCTTCGGCTCGTCGCAGTTGAGCCAGTTCATGGACCAGACCAACCCGCTGTCGGAGATCACGCACAAGCGTCGCGTCTCCGCTCTGGGACCGGGCGGCCTGACCCGCGAGCGCGCCGGCTTCGAGGTGCGCGACGTGCACCCGACCCATTACGGTCGCGTCTGCCCGATCGAAACGCCGGAAGGTCCGAACATCGGCCTGATCAACTCGATGGCGCTGTATGCGCGCTTGAACGAGTACGGCTTCCTCGAGACCCCGTATCGTCGCGTCGAAAATGGCCGCGTCACGGAAGACATCGCTTACCTGTCGGCGATCGATGAAGGCAAGTACATCATCGGCCAGGCCAACGCCGCGCTCGATGATGAAGGCAACCTCACCGACGAGCTCGTGAGCTGCCGTCAGAACGGTGAATTCGTTCTGATGTCGCCCAGCCGCGTCGAGTACATGGACGTGGCGCCGTCGCAGATCGTGTCGGTCGCTGCTTCGCTGATTCCGTTCCTTGAGCACGACGACGCGAACCGCGCGTTGATGGGCTCGAACATGCAGCGTCAGGGCGTGCCCTGTCTGCGTCCCGAGAAGCCCGTCGTCGGTACCGGCGTCGAGCGCACCGTGGCGGTTGACTCGGGTACGACGGTCCAGGCTCTGCGCGGTGGTGTGGTCGACTACATCGATGCAAACCGTGTGGTGGTTCGCGTCAACGACGACGAAAATGTCGCCGGTGAAGTTGGCGTCGACATTTACAACCTGCAGAAGTACACGCGTTCGAACCAGAACACGAACATCAACCAGCGTCCGATCGTCAAGAAGGGCGATCTGATTGCCAAGGGTGACGTGATCGCCGACGGCGCGTCGACCGACCTGGGCGAACTCGCGCTCGGCCAGAACATGCTGGTCGCGTTCATGCCGTGGAACGGCTACAACTTCGAAGACTCGATCCTGATCTCGGAGAAGGTGGTTTCGGACGACCGCTATACCTCGATTCACATCGAGGAGCTGAATGTTGTCGCTCGCGACACCAAGCTCGGTTCGGAAGACATCACCCGCGACATCTCGAACCTGTCCGAAGGGCAACTTGCTCGCCTGGATGACTCCGGCATCGTCTACATCGGCGCCGAAGTCAACGCCGGCGACGTGCTGGTCGGCAAGGTCACGCCCAAGGGCGAGACCCAGCTGACGCCGGAAGAGAAGCTGCTGCGCGCGATCTTTGGCGAGAAGGCATCCGACGTTAAGGACACCTCGCTGCGTGTGCCCTCGGGCATGAGCGGTACCGTGATCGACGTCCAGGTCTTCACCCGCGAAGGCATCCAGCGCGACAAGCGCGCGCAGTCGATCATCGACGACGCCTTGAAGCGCTATCGCCAGGACTTGAACGACCAGCTGCGGATCGTCGAAACCGACGCGTTCCAGCGGATCGAGCGCGTCCTGATCGGCAAGGAAATGACGGGAGGGCCGAAGAAGGTCGCCCGCGGCACCAAGATCACCGCCGAATACCTCGAGTCGCTCGAGAAGTACCACTGGTTCGAGATCCGTCTGGCTGAGGACGAGGCTCAGGCCGCGCTCGAAGGCATGAAGGAATCGATCGAGACCAAGCGTCGCGAGTTCGACGAGGCCTTCGAGATCAAGCGCAAGAAGCTCACCCAGGGTGACGAGTTGCCCGCCGGTGTGCTGAAGATGGTCAAGGTCTACCTGGCCGTCAAGCGTCGCCTGCAGCCTGGCGACAAGATGGCCGGCCGTCACGGTAACAAGGGTGTGGTGTCCAAGATCACTCCGATCGAAGACATGCCGCACATGGCCGATGGCCGTCCGGTCGATGTCGTTCTGAACCCGCTGGGCGTGCCGTCGCGTATGAACGTCGGTCAGGTGCTGGAAGTTCACCTCGGCTGGGCCGCCAAGGGTATCGGCTGGCGCATCGAAGCGATGCTCAAGACCGAGCAAGTGGCGCAGATGCGCGAGTTCATCACCGAGGTCTACAACCGCACCGGCAAGCAGGAAGACATCGCTTCCTTCTCCGACGCGGAAGTGCTCGAGCTGGCTGAACACCTGAAGGCGGGCATTCCGTTCGCCACCCCGGTGTTCGACGGCGCTGCGGAGGAAGAGATCGGCATGATGCTCGACCTCGCCTTCCCCGACGAAACCGCCGCCAAGCTCCAGCTCAACCCGGCGAAGACCCAGGCGCAGCTGTTCGATGGCCGCACCGGCGAAGCGTTCGAGCGTCCCGTCACCGTGGGCTTCATGCACGTGCTGAAGCTGCATCACTTGGTTGACGACAAGATGCACGCGCGTTCGACCGGCCCGTACTCGCTCGTCACTCAGCAGCCGCTGGGCGGTAAGGCGCAGTTCGGCGGCCAGCGCTTCGGTGAAATGGAAGTCTGGGCCCTCGAAGCCTACGGCGCGTCCTACGTGCTGCAGGAAATGCTGACGGTCAAGTCCGACGACGTGCAGGGCCGTACCAAGCTGTACGAGAACATCGTCAAGGGCGATCACGTGATCGAAGCCGGCATGCCGGAATCGTTCAACGTGCTGGTCAAGGAAATCCGGTCGCTCGGTATCGACATCGACCTCGAGCGCAACTAAGGAGCGGCACTGATGAAAGCGCTACTCGATCTATTCAAGCAGGTCCAACAGGACGAACAGTTCGACGCCATCAAGATTGGCATCGCGTCGCCTGACAAGATCCGCTCGTGGTCCTTCGGTGAAGTCAAGAAGCCGGAGACCATCAACTACCGCACCTTCAAGCCGGAGCGGGACGGTCTTTTCTGCGCCAAGATCTTCGGACCGATCAAGGACTACGAGTGCTTGTGCGGCAAGTACAAGCGACTCAAGCACCGCGGCGTGATCTGCGAAAAGTGCGGCGTCGAAGTCACTCTGGCCAAGGTGCGCCGCGAGCGCATGGGCCACATCGAGCTGGCCAGCCCGACCGCGCACATCTGGTTCTTGAAGAGCCTACCGTCCCGCATGGGCATGGTGCTCGACATCGCGCTGCGCGATATCGAGCGCGTGCTGTACTTCGAAGCCTATTGCGTCACCGACCCCGGTTTCACGCCCCTGAAGCGCGGTCAGCTGATGACCGAGGACGACTTCATCGCCAAGACCGAAGAGTACGGCGATGACTTCCGCGCCCTGATGGGGGCGGAAGCCGTGCGCGAGTTGCTGGCGACGATCGATGTCGATCGCGAAATCGAGACTCTGCGCAAGGATCTCGGCGAGACCTCGTCGGAAGCCAAGATCAAGAAGTTCGCCAAGCGCCTCAAGGTGCTCGAGGGCTTCCAGCGTTCGGGCATCAAGCCCGAGTGGATGATCCTGGAAGTGCTGCCGGTGCTCCCGCCCGAGCTGCGCCCGCTGGTTCCGCTCGACGGCGGTCGCTTCGCCACGTCCGATCTGAACGACCTGTATCGCCGCGTCATCAACCGTAACAACCGTCTCAAGCGCCTGCTCGAACTCAAGGCGCCTGAGATCATCGTGCGCAACGAAAAGCGCATGCTGCAGGAAGCAGTTGATTCGCTGCTCGACAACGGTCGTCGCGGCAAGGCGATGACGGGCGCCAACAAGCGTCCGCTCAAGTCGCTCGCCGACATGATCAAGGGCAAGGGCGGTCGTTTCCGTCAGAACTTGCTGGGCAAGCGCGTCGACTACTCGGGCCGTTCGGTCATCGTGGTCGGCCCGCAGTTGAAGCTCCACCAGTGCGGTCTGCCCAAGCTGATGGCGCTTGAGCTCTTCAAGCCCTTCATCTTCAACAAGCTCGAGTTGCGCGGCCTGGCCACCACCATCAAGGCGGCCAAGAAGATGGTCGAGTCGCAAGAGCCGGTGGTGTGGGACATCCTTGAAGAGGTGATCTACGAGCACCCGGTGATGCTCAACCGCGCACCGACCCTGCACCGTCTCGGTATTCAGGCGTTCGAGCCGCTGCTGATCGAAGGCAAGGCGATCCAGCTGCACCCGCTGGTTTGCGCCGCGTTCAACGCCGACTTCGACGGCGACCAGATGGCCGTTCACGTGCCGTTGTCGCTCGAGGCGCAGCTCGAAGCCCGCTCGCTGATGCTGGCCTCGAACAACATCCTGTTCCCGAGCAACGGCGAGCCGTCGATCGTGCCGTCGCAGGACATCGTGTTGGGCCTGTACTTCGCCACGCGCGAAAAGACCAACGGCAAGGGCGAGGGCATGTTCCTCGCGGACCTGGCCGAAGTTCACCGCGCCTGGGACAACAAGGAAGTCGAGCTCCAGACCCGCATCACGGTTCGTATCCGTGAGGTTGAGGTCAACAAGGAGACCGGCGAGAAGACCCCGAAGATCACGCGCTACGAGACCACGGTCGGCCGCGCGATGCTCTCCGAGATCCTGCCCCCGGGCCTGCCTTTCAGCGTGCTGAACAAGCCGCTGAAGAAGAAGGAAATCTCGCGCCTGATCAACACCGCGTTCCGCAAGTGCGGTCTGCGCGAGACCGTGATCTTCGCCGACAAGCTGATGCAGTCGGGCTTCAAGCTCGCCACTCGCGGTGGTCTGTCGATCGCCATTGGTGACATGTCGATCCCGGAGCAGAAGGAAAAGCTGATCCGCGCCGCCGAGAAGGAAGTCAAGGAAATCGAGGCGCAGTACACCTCGGGTCTGGTGACGCAGGGCGAGCGCTACAACAAGGTCGTTGACATCTGGGGCCGCACCGGCGACCAGGTCGGCCGCGTGATGATGGAAGAGCTTTCGACCGAGCCGACGATCGACCGCCATGGCCGCGAAGTGCGCCAGGAGTCGTTCAACTCGATCTACATGATGGCCGACTCGGGCGCTCGCGGTTCCGCGGCGCAGATTCGCCAGCTTGCCGGTATGCGCGGCCTGATGGCCAAGCCGGACGGCTCGATTATCGAGACCCCGATTACCGCGAACTTCCGCGAAGGTCTGAACGTTCTGCAGTACTTCATCTCGACCCACGGTGCTCGTAAGGGCCTGGCGGACACGGCGCTGAAGACCGCGAACTCGGGTTACCTGACTCGTCGTCTGGTCGACGTGACTCAAGACTTGGTCGTGGTCGAGGACGATTGCGGCACCCACAACGGCGTCGCGATGCGCGCCATGGTTGAGGGTGGTGAAGTGATCGAGGCGCTGCGCGACCGCATCCTGGGCCGCGTCACTGTTGCCGACGTAATTCACCCCGACACGCAAGACGTGCTGTTTGCCGCTGGTACCTTGATGGACGAGGACGCCGTCGAGGAAATCGAGCGCGTCGGCGTCGACGAAGTGCGCGTGCGTACTCCGCTGACCTGCGACACCCGTTACGGTCTGTGCGCCAAGTGCTACGGCCGCGACCTGGGCCGTGGCTCGATGGTCAATGCGGGCGAAGCGGTTGGCGTGATCGCTGCTCAGTCGATCGGTGAGCCGGGTACCCAGCTGACCATGCGGACGTTCCACATCGGTGGTGCGGCTTCGCGTGCGGCGGTAGCCTCGAGCGTCGAAGCCAAGAGCAACGGCACGGTGCGTTTCACTAGCACCATGCGTTACGTCACCTCCGCCAAGAACGAGCAGGTCGTGATCTCGCGTTCGGGCGAAGTCATCATCACCGATGACAACGGCCGTGAGCGTGAGCGCCACAAGGTGCCCTACGGCGCCACACTGCTGGCGGTTGATGGCCAGCAGATCAAGGCCGGCACGACGCTCGCCACCTGGGACCCGATGACTCGCCCGATCATCTCGGAGTACACCGGTTCGGTGAAGTTCGAGAACGTCGAAGAAGGCGTCACGGTTGCCAAGCAGATCGACGAAGTGACCGGTCTGTCGACCCTGGTCGTGATTGACGGCAAGCGTCGCGGCTCGGCCAGCAAGGGCGTTCGTCCTCTGGTCAAGCTGCTCAACGAGAACGGTCAGGAAGTCAAGATCCCCGGCACCGAGCACTCGGTGAGCATTCAGCTGCCGGTTGGTGCGCTGATCGTTACTCGTGACGGCCAGGCTCTGGCGGTTGGTGAAGTGCTGGCGCGTATTCCGACCGAATCGCAAAAGACTCGCGACATTACTGGTGGTCTGCCGCGCGTGGCCGAGCTGTTCGAAGCGCGTTCGCCGAAGGACGCCGGCATGCTGGCCGAGGTCACGGGTACCGTAACCTTCGGCAAGGAAACCAAGGGCAAGCAGCGCCTGATCATCACCGACCTCGACGGTAAGGAACACGAGTTCCTGATCTCGAAGGAAAAGCACGTGATGGTCCACGACGGTCAAGTCGTGAACAAGGGCGAGTCGATCGTGGACGGTCCAGCCGATCCGCACGACATCCTGCGTCTGCTCGGAATCGAAGCGTTGGCTCGTTACATCGTTGACGAAGTGCAGGACGTTTACCGTCTGCAAGGCGTGAAGATCAATGACAAGCACATCGAGGTGATCGTTCGTCAGATGCTGCGTCGGGTTCAGATCACCGATCCGGGCGAGACCAGCTTCATTCCGGGCGAGCAAGTTGAGCGTTCGGAATTGCTGGGCGAGAACGACAAGGCTGTTGCTGACGGTCGTCGTCCGGCGCTCTACGACAATGTGCTGCTCGGCATCACCAAGGCCTCGTTGTCGACCGACTCGTTCATCTCCGCTGCCTCGTTCCAGGAAACCACTCGAGTCCTGACCGAAGCGGCGATCATGGGCAAGAAGGACGATCTGCGCGGCCTGAAGGAAAACGTGATCGTCGGCCGTCTGATTCCGGCCGGTACCGGCCTCGCGTTCCACCGAGCTCGCAAGGACAAGGAGTCCGCCGAGGCTCAAGAGCAAGCGCTGTTTGCCACGCTCGAGGCCAATCAGGCCGCTGAAGTGGCGGAAAGTGCCGCCGCCGACGAGCCTAATCCGCTCGGCGAATAATGCTTTACCCGGGGCAGAGCCGGTTCGCCGGTTTTGCTCCGGCATTAGGTGCTGCCCTGGGTTTGGCTTGACAGTCAAGTCCGGTGCGGCGATACTTGAACGCTTTTCGGAGCCCGCCCGGGCTTTGCGCTCTTTTTTTGACCTCTCTCCGGGGGTCAAGGCGGATGCGCAAGGCTTGTCAGCGCCGCCTCCGAGTCGCGATTAAAACCAGCGGTTCGCACTACCGAGCGGGCCGTGACTGATTCGGACACGGACGTCTATGCCGACCATTAACCAGCTAGTGCGCAAGCCGCGCGAGAGCGCGATCGAAAAAAGCAAGAGCCCCGCGCTCAAGAACTGCCCGCAAAAGCGTGGCGTTTGCACGCGCGTTTACACCACGACCCCGAAGAAGCCGAACTCGGCGCTTCGTAAGGTTGCCAAGGTGCGTCTGACCAACGGCTTTGAGGTCATTTCCTACATCGGTGGCGAAGGCCACAACCTGCAAGAACACTCGGTCGTGCTGATTCGTGGCGGTCGTGTGAAAGACTTGCCGGGTGTGCGTTATCACATCGTGCGCGGTTCGCTTGACACGCAAGGTGTCAAGGATCGCAAGCAATCCCGTTCGAAGTACGGCGCCAAGCGCCCGAAGAAGGCCTAAGTTCGGCTTTCGACGGTTGTCGCTCGCCTTCACTGTGCGAGTTGCGGCCGAGTAAGTCGCGATCCGGCTGTATGGGATCGCCTTCGTGGCTCAAGCCACCCAACGACTGAAGACAACGCAAGAGGTTAATCATGCCCCGTCGTCGCGAAGTACCCAAACGCGAAGTTCTGCCGGATCCTAAGTTCGGCAGCGTCGATATCACCAAGTTCGTGAACGTCATCATGCTTGATGGCAAGAAGGCCGTCGCTGAGCGTATCGTTTACGGCGCTCTCGAGCAGATCGAGACCAAGTCCGGCAAGAACGCTATCGAAGTGTTCACCACCGCCCTGTCCAACGTCCGCCCGATGGTCGAAGTCAAGAGCCGCCGTGTCGGTGGCGCGAACTATCAGGTTCCGGTTGAGGTGCGCCCGGTCCGTCGTATGGCTCTGGCCATGCGCTGGCTGCGCGAGTCGGCCAAGAAGCGCGGCGAAAAGTCGATGCCGCTGCGTCTGGCTGGTGAACTCCTGGAAGCGGCCGAAGGTCGTGGTGGCGCGATGAAGAAGCGCGAAGAAGTTCACCGCATGGCTGAAGCCAACAAGGCGTTCTCGCACTTCCGTTTCTAAGCAAACATGTGTGCGAAGCGCGCGCCCGGCGCGCGCTTCGTCATTTAAGGTTTCAGGGGATCACTATGGCCCGCAAGACTCCGATCGAGCGATATCGCAATATCGGCATTTCCGCGCACATCGACGCTGGCAAGACCACGACGACCGAGCGCATCCTGTTCTACACCGGCGTCAACCATAAGATCGGCGAAGTGCACGACGGTGCCGCCACGATGGACTGGATGGAGCAGGAGCAGGAACGTGGCATCACGATCACGTCCGCCGCCACCACCACGTTCTGGCGCGGCATGGAAATGTCGTTCCCTGAGCACCACATCAACATCATCGATACCCCGGGTCACGTCGACTTCACGATTGAAGTCGAGCGCTCGATGCGCGTGCTCGACGGTGCTTGCATGGTTTATTGCGCTGTCGGCGGCGTGCAGCCGCAGTCGGAAACCGTTTGGCGTCAAGCCAACAAGTACAAAGTTCCGCGTTTGGCGTTCGTCAACAAGATGGACCGCACCGGCGCTAACTTCTTCAAAGTCTACGATCAGATGCGCACGCGTCTGAAGGCTAACCCCGTGCCGGTCGTGATCCCGATCGGTGCCGAAGACACCTTCAAGGGTGTGGTTGACTTGACCAAGATGAAGGCGATCCTCTGGGACGAGGCTTCGCAAGGCATGAAGTTTGAGTACGCGCCGATTCCGGCCGAGCTTCAAGCGATTGCCGAAGAATGGCGCGAGAAGATGGTCGAGGCGGCTGCCGAAGCCAGCGAAGAACTGATGAACAAGTATCTCGAGTCGGGCGAACTGACCGAGGCCGAAATCACGTTGGGTCTGCGCACGCGCACGATCGGCTGCGAAATTCAGCCGATGCTCTGCGGCACCGCGTTCAAGAACAAGGGCGTGCAGCGCATGCTCGACGCCGTGATTGAATTGCTGCCGTCGCCGGTCGACATTCCGCCGGTTACGGGTCTTGATGACGACGAGAAGACGGTTGAGCGCGAAGCCAGCGACAAGGCGGCTTTCTCGGCTCTGGCCTTCAAGATCATGACCGACCCGTACGTGGGTCAGCTGACTTTCCTGCGCGTGTACTCGGGCGTGATGAACTCCGGTGACACCGTGCTGAACTCGGTCAAGGGCAAGAAAGAGCGCATCGGCCGTCTGCTGCAGATGCACGCGAATGAGCGCGCCGAAATCAAGGAAGTGCTCGCGGGCGACATCGCTGCCGCCGTGGGCCTGAAGGACGTCACCACCGGTGACACGCTGTGCGATCCGACCGCGACGATCATCCTCGAGCGCATGGAGTTCCCTGAGCCCGTGATCTCGCAGGCTGTCGAGCCCAAGACCAAGGCCGACCAGGAGAAGATGGGCATTGCTCTGAACCGCCTGGCGCAGGAAGACCCGTCGTTCCGTGTTCGCACGGACGAAGAGTCGGGCCAGACCATCATTTCGGGCATGGGCGAGCTCCACCTCGAAATTCTGGTCGACCGCATGAAGCGTGAGTTCGGCGTCGAAGCGACCGTTGGTAAGCCCCAGGTGGCCTATCGCGAAACGATTCGCAAGACTGTCGAGAACGCCGAAGGCAAGTTCGTCAAGCAGTCGGGCGGCCGCGGCCAGTACGGTCACGTCGTGCTCAAGGTTGAGCCGCAGGAGCCGGGCAAGGGCTTCGAGTTTGTTGACGCCATCAAGGGCGGTGTCGTTCCGCGCGAATACATCCCCGCAGTGGCCAAGGGCGTCGAAGAGACCCTCAAGGCTGGCGTGCTGGCGGGTTACCCCGTCGTCGACGTCAAGGTCACGCTGCATTTCGGTTCGTACCACGAGGTGGACTCGAACGAAAACGCGTTCAAGATGGCCGCGTCGATGGGTTTCAAGGACGGTATGCGCGCTGCGTCACCGGTCCTGCTCGAGCCGGTCATGGCGGTTGAAGTCGAGACTGCCGAAGAGAAGATGGGCGATGTGATGGGCGATCTGTCCTCCCGTCGTGGTGTCATCCAGGGCATGGAAGACATGGTCGGCGGTGGCAAGGCGATCAAGGCGGAAGTTCCTCTGGCCGAGATGTTTGGCTACTCGACGACGCTGCGCTCGCTCACGCAAGGCCGAGCGACCTACAGCATGGAATTCAAGCACTACGCCGAGGCGCCCAAGAACGTGGCTGATGCCGTGATCACCGCCAAGACGAAGTAAGCCAGTAAAACCAACTTAATACCGTTCTTTAGAGGACCAGAAAAATGGCCAAGGGTAAGTTCGAGCGTACGAAGCCTCACGTTAACGTGGGCACGATTGGTCACGTTGACC
>JAVVWR010000045.1:0-14561 GCA_036652035.1 Burkholderiaceae bacterium
ACCCGCGACCCCCGGCGTGACAGGCCGGTATTCTAACCAACTGAACTACCACTCCAACACACACAAAATAACTGAAATTAAAAGACGAACCGCAGTTCGCCTTATTGAAACTGGCGGAGTGGACGGGACTCGAACCCGCGACCCCCGGCGTGACAGGCCGGTATTCTAACCAACTGAACTACCACTCCACACGGAAAACTTGTTGATGCTTTGGTGGGTGCTGAGAGTCTCGAACTCCCGACCTACGCCGTGTAAAGGCGCCGCTCTACCAACTGAGCTAAGCACCCAAACGATCTGGCGCTTCACCTAATCCAGCAATTATCATTTCGCCGGCGTCAGCATCAAACACAGACGTTAGTTTACAGCATCTTTCAAAGCTTTGCCAGCGCGAAACTTCGGAACTTTCGCCGCCTTGATTTTGATGGTCGCCCCGGTCTGCGGGTTACGCCCAGTACGCGCCGCGCGTTTACCCACCGAGAACGTACCAAAACCCACCAGCGTCACATCGTCACCCTTCTTGAGGGTCTTGGTAACGGCAGCGATCGCGCTATCGAGCGCGCGGCCGGCAGCAGCCTTGGAAATGTCGGCATCCTTAGCGATGACCTCGATCAGTTCGGATTTGTTCACTTGTACCCCCTTTGCGCGTCTTGTTCGCTTGCGGTTGCAATTTTAAGAAAAAGCGCGGCGCCATTAGACGCCGCGCACTAAATGCAGATCGCTACTGCATGAACGTATTCAACCGCGCCCCCCCAGGGGTGTCAAGCGAAAGAGCCGGCATGCTGCGCTTGGTCAAGCTCGACGCTGGCGCCTCTATCGCTGGCATGTGCGGCTGTCAGTGCTTCATCAACTCCGTGCCCGCCGCCACTGCAGCAGGCTTGGCTTCGGTTACCGCGGCCTCTTCATCCGTCAGCGGAACCGGCTGACGCTGAAGCGCAACTTCAAGAACCTTGTCGATCCAGCGAACCGGCACGATCTCGAGCTGGCTCTTGACGTTCTCCGGGATATCCGTCAGATCCTTGACGTTTTCCTCCGGGATCAAGACCATCTTGATCCCGCCGCGCAGCGCCGCAAGCAGTTTTTCCTTGAGTCCACCGATGGCAAGAATTTCCCCACGCAAGGTGATCTCGCCCGTCATGGCCACGTCAGCTCGCACTGGAATTCCGGTCAAGGCCGACACAAAGGCGGTGGTAATCGCTCCGCCCGCCGACGGCCCGTCCTTAGGTGTGGCACCTTCCGGAAAGTGCACGTGCAAATCGGTCTTCTCGAACACATCGTTCTTGATACCGAGACGCTTGGCGCGAGCACGAACCACCGAGCGCGCAGCCTCGACCGATTCCTTCATCACATCACCGAGCGAACCGGTGCGCTGCACATTGCCCTTGCCCGGCATCGTCGCGACTTCGATCGTCAGCAGATCGCCACCGACTTCAGTCCATGCCAACCCCGTGACCTGTCCGACCTGATCCTCTTTTTCGGCCACACCGTAGGTGTAGCGGCGAACGCCAAGGAACTTGTCGAGGTTATCGGCCGTGACGTGGACGCTGCTCGCATCCCCCTCTTTCTTGAGCAGCAGCTGCTTGACCACCTTGCGGCAGACCTTGCTGATTTCGCGCTCCAACGCGCGCACACCCGCTTCGCGCGAGTAGTAGCGAATGATGTCGCGTACAGCGCTCTCGGCCACTTGCAACTCGCCGTCCTTGAGTCCGTTGGCCTTCATCTGCTTGGGCAGCAGATGGTTGAGGGCAATATTGACCTTCTCCTCTTCCGTGTAGCCGGACAACCGGATCACTTCCATCCGGTCGAGCAGCGCCGGCGGAATGTCCATGGTGTTGCTGGTGGCGACAAACATCACATCGGAGAGATCGAAGTCGACCTCGACGTAGTGGTCCTGGAAGGTATGGTTCTGCTCGGGGTCGAGCACCTCCAGCAGCGCCGAGGCCGGATCACCGCGGAAATCCATTCCCATCTTGTCGACTTCATCGAGCAGGAAGAGCGGATTGCGCACGCCGACCTTGGACAGGCTCTGCAGGATCTTGCCGGGCATCGAGCCGATGTAAGTGCGCCGATGGCCACGGATTTCCGCCTCGTCGCGCACACCACCCAAAGCCATGCGAACGAACTTGCGGTTCGTCGCCTTGGCGATCGACTGGCCGAGCGAGGTCTTGCCCACCCCTGGGGGGCCGACCAGGCAGAGGATCGGCGCCTTGACCTTGTCGACGCGTTGCTGGACAGCCAGGTACTCGAGAATCCGTTCTTTGACCTTGTCCAGACCGTAGTGGTCGTCCTCGAGCACTTCCTCGGCATGAGTGAGGTCGGTATTGATCTTGCTGCGCTTTTTCCAGGGCAACCCGACCAGGATGTCGAGATAGTTGCGAACCACCGTCGCTTCGGCCGACATCGGCGACATCAGCTTCAACTTCTTGAGTTCAGCGTTGGCCTTGTCGAGCGCAGGCTTGGGCATGCGCGCGGCCTTGATCTTCTTCTCGACTTCGTCGAGATCGGCGCCCTCTTCGCCTTCGCCCAGCTCCTTCTGGATCGCCTTGACCTGTTCGTTCAGGTAGTACTCGCGCTGGCTTTTTTCCATCTGGCGCTTGACGCGCCCGCGAATGCGCTTTTCCACCTGCAAGATGTCGATTTCGGATTCGAGTTGAGCGAGCAGATTCTCGAGCCGTTCGTTAATGCCCGCCATCTCGAGAATGCGTTGCTTCTGCTCAAGCTTTAACGGCAGGTGCGCGGCGATCGTGTCGGCCAAACGACCGGCGTCGTCGATCCCGGCGATCGACGTCAATATCTCGGCCGGAATTTTCTTGTTGAGCTTGACGTATTGGTCGAACTGCGCAACCAGCGCACGACGCAAAGCCTCAACTTCGGCACCCGCTGGGCCTGCGGCCGGCTGCGGCATGACTTCCGCACTGAAGTGCTCGGGACCGTCTTCGATCGCGTCAATGCGCGCGCGCTGAGCGCCTTCGACCAGCACTTTCACGGTGCCATCAGGCAGCTTCAGCATTTGCAAAATATTGGCGACGCAGCCGAGCTCGTACATATCCTCCGCCGTCGGCTCGTCTTTGGCAGCGTTCTTCTGAGCCACGAGCATGATGCTCTTGCCCGATTCCATCGCAGCTTCAAGTGCCTTGATCGACTTGGGACGGCCAACAAAGAGCGGAATCACCATGTGCGGGAATACGACCACATCGCGCAGCGGCAGCAGCGGCAGCGTGATCAATTCCGACGGAAGCAGGGAGGTCGTCATGGGATGTCCTGGAATTAGGGTACCGAGTGCGCAAGTGGGGATGCGCTGGCAGATTGCAAGATCCGCGGGCGCAGGGCCCGCAGATCACTCTAGCAGAAGGGGGCAATACGAGAGCGGCGCCGACTAGCGCGGCGCGCTGGCGACTTTCGGCTGGTCCGAATACATCAAGATTGGCTGCCCCGAGCCATTGACCGCGTTTTCGTCGAGCACCACCTTGACCACATTTTTCTGGTCGGGCAGGTCATACATGACGTCGAGCAGAACACCTTCGACAATCGAGCGCAGACCACGTGCACCGGTCTTGCGCTTGATCGCCTTCAAAGCGATCGCGCGCAGCGCCTCAGCGCGAATCTCGAGCTCCACGCCTTCCATCTGGAACAGCCGCTGAAACTGCTTGACCAGAGCGTTCTTCGGTTCAACCAGAATTTCGACCAGAGCCTCTTCGCTGAGCTCTTCGAGCGTGGCGAGCACCGGCAGACGACCGACGAGTTCGGGAATCAGACCGAACTTGATCAGATCTTCGGGCTCGATATCGCGCAGCAAATCACCAACGCTGCGCTCAGTCGGGCTGGAAACCTCGGCGCCAAAACCGATACCGCTGCGCTCGGAACGATTGCGAATGAGCTTGTCGAGGCCATCAAACGCGCCGCCGCAGATAAACAGGATGTTGGTCGTGTCGATCTGGACGAAGTCCTGATTCGGATGCTTGCGGCCGCCCTGGGGCGGAACGCTCGCGATCGTGCCTTCGATCAGCTTGAGAAGCGCCTGCTGCACGCCTTCGCCCGAAACGTCGCGGGTGATCGAAGGGTTGTCACTCTTGCGCGAGATCTTGTCGATCTCGTCGATGTAGACAATGCCACGCTGAGCCTTGTCGACCTCGTAATTGCAGTTCTGCAAGAGCTTCTGAATGATGTTCTCGACGTCCTCGCCGACGTAGCCGGCCTCGGTGAGCGTGGTCGCGTCGGCGATCACGAAAGGAACGTTGAGCATGCGCGCAAGCGTCTGGGCCAGCAGCGTCTTGCCCGAGCCGGTCGGCCCGATCAGCAGAATATTGCTCTTGGCGAGTTCGACCTCTTCCTTGCCGGCCGCCAGATGCTTCAAACGCTTGTAATGGTTGTAGACCGCCACCGACAGATTGCGCTTGGCCCGGCCCTGCCCAATCACATATTGGTCGAGCAGGTTGCAGATTTCCTGCGGCGTCGGCAGGTCGCTCTTCGCGGTGGTGGCGGGCTCGGCGGTTGCCTCGTCGCGAATGATGTCGTTGCAAAGATCAATGCACTCGTCGCAGATGAAGACCGACGGGCCGGCGATCAGCTTCTTGACCTCGTGCTGGCTCTTGCCGCAGAACGAGCAATACAGCAGCTTCTCGCTGGAACCCTTCTTTTCTGACATCGTGTGCTCGGTCCTTGGTTGCGTCAGGCGGCATCGCCGCGCTTGACGAAGATCTTGTCGATCAATCCGTAATTTACCGCATCGTCCGCCGACATGAAGTTGTCGCGATCCGTGTCGCGCTCGATGCGTTCGATCGGCTGACCCGTGCGGTCGGCCAGGATCTTGTTGAGTCGCGCCCGCAGGTCGAGGATCTCACGCGCCTGGATCTCGATATCCGAGGCCTGACCCTGCGATCCGCCCGAAGGCTGGTGAATCATGATGCGCGAGTTGGGCAGAGCAAACCGCTTGCCCTTCTCGCCAGCGGCCAACAAGAAGGCGCCCATGCTGGCCGCCATGCCGACGCAGATCGTCGAGACCTGCGGCTTGATGAACTGCATCGTGTCGTAGATCGCCATGCCCGCGTACACCGACCCGCCGGGCGAGTTGATGTAGAGGGCGATGTCCTTGTCCGGGTTCTCCGACTCAAGGAACAGAAGCTGGGCCACCACCAGGTTGGCGGTCTGGTCGGTGACCGGACCGACCAGGAAGATCACCCGGTCACGCAGCAGACGCGAGTAGATGTCGTAGGCGCGTTCGCCACGACCGCTCTGCTCGATGACGATGGGCACCATGCCAAGGGCTTGCGGGTCCATGCTCCTGATTCCTTGTTCGGGTTAGTCCGTGAGCAAGCTTACTGCTTGCGGCCCATCAGTTCGTCGAACGCCACCGGAGTGTCAACGGTCTTGGCCTTGGCCAGAGCCCAGTCCACGACGTTGTTCTCGAGCGCAACGGCTTCCAGTTCAGCGACACGCTTGCGGTCCGACAGATACCAGTTGATCACTTCCTGCGGACGCTCGTAGCTCTGCGCCATGTCTTCGACCAGCTTGCGGATCTGGTCCGGCTTGACCGTCAGGCCTTCCTTGGCGACCAGCTCGCCCACCAGCAGGCCCAGGCGCACGCGGCGCTCGGCTTGCGAGGCAAACAGCTCGGCGGGGATGGGAGCGTTCTTGACGTCCATGCCGCGCGAAGCCATGTCGGCACGCGCCATTTCAACCAGACGCTGCTGGTCTTCAGCAATCAAAGCCTTGGGCAGATCGAACTGAGCGGCGGCGACCAGGGCGTCCATCGCGGCGTCCTTGGTGCGAGCCTTCAGGCGCGACTCGACTTCGCGCTCGAGGTTCGAGCGGATCTCGGCGCGCATCTTCTCGACTTCGCCTTCGACGATGCCGAGCGACTTGGCGAATTCGCCATCGACCGCCGGCAGAACCGCTTGCTCGACCTTGGTCACGGTGGCGGTGAACTCGACCGTCTTGCCGGCCAGCTCAGCCGAACCGTAATCGTTCGGGAAGGTCAGCGGGAAGGTCTTGGTCTCGCCCGCGCGCAGACCGCGAACAGCCTCTTCGAACTCGGGCAGCATGCGACCGGCACCCAGCACGAAGGAGAAGCCTTCGGCGGTGCCGCCCTGGAAGGCCACGCCGTCGAGCATGCCCTTGAAGTCCAGCGTCACCTGGTCGGTGTCGCCAGCGGCGCGCTCGACCACGTCGTAGGTCGCGCGCTGCTTGCGCATGATGTCGATCGTGGCGTCGATCTCGGCCTCGCCCACCGGGCAGATGGCGCGCTTGATCTCAACCGCCGACAGGTCGGGCGTGGTGATCTCGGGGTAGACCTCGAAGCTCGCGGTGAAACCGAACTCGGTCGCGCCTTCGGCGGTTTCCTTCGGCTCGACGCGCGGGGCACCGGCCACGCGCAGCTTGGCCTCGGAGACGGCCGTGACGAAAGCATTGCCGATCAGATCGTTGAGAACTTCGTTCTCGACTTGCGGGCCGTAGCTGGCCTCGACCATCTTCATCGGCACCTTGCCAGGGCGAAAGCCCGGCATCTTGACCGTGCGCGAGAGCTTGGCGAGGCGCTTGGCCACTTCCTTGCTCATCTCATCGGCGGCCACGGTCAAATCGATGCGGCGCTCCAGCGCGCCCAGCGTTTCAAGGTTCTGAGTCATTGTCTTGTCAGCTTATGGGGCCGCAACGCAAATGCAGCGGCAAATTCGTGTGGTGCGGAGGGCCGGACTCGAACCGGCACGCCGATGAAGGCGTCAGGACCTAAACCTGGTGCGTCTACCAATTTCGCCACCCCCGCGGCGAGTGATCGCGGCAGGCAGCGATCACCGCGAAACGGCGGATTCTAATGGAATGAGTGACGTCTCGTCGGCACCTCCCTTGCTAGACTGTTGTACCGGCGAAAAGCCGAGTGTTTTCCCTCTCATTCGGACCTCCCGTCGCTCCATGACTCCCGACGCTTACTGCCAGACCAAGGCAGCCGCGCGCGGCACCAGCCTGCACTACGCCACCCTGCTTCTGCCTCCCATTCGCCGGCGAGCTTTGATTGCGGTGGGGGCCTACGCCAAGGAGATCGAGACGCTCGCCAGCGGCGTCAACGACTCCGCGCTGGCGCAGACCAAGCTGCAATGGTGGCGCGCGGAAACCGATCGCCTGATCGCGGCCAGCCCCAGTCATCCGGTCACGCAGGCAATGGCCGCGGTCTGCGCCGAGTTACCCAAGCTGCCCACGGCCGATCTGGTTGCGTTGATCGATGGCGCGGAGGCGAGCCTGCGGCAGACCCGCTTTCTCGATTACGCCGATCTTTCCTCCCACTACGCCAGCACCGACCGCGCACTCGCGCGGCTGGCGCTCGGCGCGCTCGGGGGCGATCCATCGGCTCTGCCCGCGATCGAGCGCCTGGCGCATTCCCTGCGCCTCATCGGTTTGATCGCCAACCTGGGGGCGGCGGTTCGACGCGGCCTGCTTGGCCTGCCCATCGACGACTTGCGTCGCTTCGAAGTCAAGGCCGCCGACGTGATGGCTGGTCGTTACGTCGCCGGCTGGCCTGCGCTGATGCAGCAGCAAGCCGGGCGAGCCCGCGTGGCCTGGGCCCAGACGCTTGAACAGCTACCGGCGGCTGCGCAGCGCCCGTTACGCCCTGTGCTGATCCTTGGCCAGATCGCGCAGCGCCAGCTCGACGAAATCGAGTCCGAAAACTTCGAAGTGCTGCACCAACGCGTTGCGCTGACACCCTTGACCCGCTTCAGACTCGCCTGGCGCACGGCGGTGTTCGGGCCGCGCGTTCGCTGAAACAAGTCTCGATCCGCGCCTGCGTTCAATGCTTGTGCGGGTGGGCGTGATCGCAATGGCCGTGCTCGTGATCGTGACTCTCGTCGTGGTGATGACCGCAGCCCGGACCATGAACGTGAACCGCCTCCTGGTGCTGGACCTCGCGCTCGGGCGAAAACGCCGCCGTGGCCTCGGCCACGTCGAGTCCCAACTCGCGTAATTGCTGCCCCAAGCGCTCGTCAGCGGCAAGGCGCAAACCGTCGCCGCGAACCTCGAGCTGCACTTGCGCCCGGCCCAGGGCGAGCGTTGCTTTGAGCAAGGCGTCGATCGGGCCACGCACCTCGAGCACGGACTCGGGCGCGGCTTCGACCACCCACAGTCCGCTGCCTTCGTCGAGCAGAAGATCACCCACTTCCAGCGGCCGGTGACCGGCCAGATGATGGTGTAGATGCGCGCCCGGAATGTCGATGTGCGCGGGCAGGCGGGCGCGGTCACCGCTGGCGAGCGGCAGCTTGCGAGCGCGTGCCAACAAGGCCGCCGCGGGCCGCGCGTTGGCGGGGAGAAGCTTGGTCAGGGTCGTCATTGAAATCCTCTTTCGGTCCGCCTCAATCGGCACGTTTCAATCCACAGTTCAATTCAATTCTCGTTGGCGGCGGCAAGCGCTTCGCTCAAGCGATCGACCGGCACCACGTCGAGCCCTTCGATCCGGCCCTTGGGCGCATTGGCGCGCGGAATGATGGCGCGCGAAAACCCCAGCTTGGCCGCTTCGCGCAAACGCTCCTGCCCGCGCGGCGCGGGACGGATCTCGCCCGCCAGACCCACTTCACCAAACACGACCAGACCACGCGCCAAAGGCCGATTTCGGATCGACGAATTGATCGCCACCAGCACGGCAAGGTCAGCCGCGGGTTCGGTGATCTTGACCCCGCCCACGGCGTTGACAAAGACATCCTGGTCAAACGCCGCGATGCCCGCATGCCGGTGCAAGACCGCCAGCAACATCGCCAGGCGCTGCTGATCCAGACCCACCGACAGGCGGCGCGGGCTGGGCAGGTGCGAGCCATCGACCAGGGCCTGGATCTCGACCAGCAAGGGACGAGTGCCCTCTTGCGTGACCAGCACGGCTGAACCCGCCACGCTCGCATCATGCTGGCTGAGAAACAGCGCCGACGGATTGGAGACGCCGCGCAACCCGCGGTCGGTCATGGCGAACACGCCCAGCTCATTGACCGCGCCAAAGCGGTTTTTGATCGCCCGCACCAGACGGAAGCTCGAGTGGGTGTCGCCTTCGAAATACAGCACGGTGTCGACGATGTGTTCCAGCACGCGGGGGCCGGCGAGCGCGCCTTCCTTGGTCACATGGCCGACCAGGATCACACACGGTCCGCCCTGCTTGGCCAGACGCGTGAGCTGCGCCGCGCATTCGCGCACCTGCGCGACCGAACCCGGCGCCGAACTCAGCTCGGCTGAGAACAGGGTCTGGATCGAGTCGACCACCACCACCTCGGGCTGCTCGGCGCCAATCGCCGCTTCGATCCGCTCGAGCTGGATCTCGGCCATCAAGCGCATCCCGTAAGCGTCGAGACCCAGCCGGCGCGCGCGCAGCGCGATCTGCGCCCCACTCTCCTCGCCACTGACATACAGCACCTTGCGCCCGGACTGCGCCATCACTGCCAAGGCCTGGAGCAGCAGGGTCGACTTGCCGATGCCGGGGTCACCACCAATCAGCACCACGCCGCCCGGCACCAGGCCGCCACCGAGAACTCGATCGAACTCCTCCAGCCCGGTGGCGGTGCGCGGCAATTCCTCGGCTTCGATCGCCGCCAGATCCGCCACCTCGGCGGCACTCACCAGTCCCGCTCGTGAGCTGACCGAGAACCGGTTGGCGCTCGCTGCTTCCAGCCGTACTTCGGCCAGCGTGTTCCACGCCTGGCACTGCGGGCACTGCCCCTGCCACTTGGGCGAGGCGCCGCCGCACTCGCCGCACACATATTGAGTCTTGGGCTTGGCCATCAGTCCTTCTCTTGCACCGGCACGCGATCGGCCAAGGCGCACATCAATTCGTAACCCACGGTGTCGGCCCCGGCCGCCACCTCGTCGATCGACAGGCGTGAGCCCCACAACTCGACCTCGCTGCCAAGGTCGGCCTGCGGCGCATCGGTGAGATCGACCGTGATCATGTCCATCGACACCCGCCCCGCAAGCCCGACCCGTTGCCCGGCGACCAGCACCGGCGTGCCGTCCTTGGCCCCGCGTGGATAACCGTCGGCATAGCCGCAGGCAACCACCCCGATGCGGCTGGGGCGCTGCGTCACAAAGCGCGAGCCGTAACCGACCGCCTCACCCACGGCGAGGCGCTGGACCGCGATGATCTGGCTGGAAAGCGTCATGCCGGCGGCAAGACCGAGCGAATCGCGGCTCAACCCTTCCATCGGCGAAGAACCATAAAGCGCAATCCCGGCACGGACCGCGTCACCGCCCACCTGCGGCTGAAAGAGCAGCGCGGCCGAATTGGCCAGGCAACGACCATCGCCGTCGCACGTCCACGGCGCAGCCAGGGCCTGCATTTGGTCGTCGACCGCGACCGGTCCGGGATGGGTGCGATCGGCATTGGCGAAATGCATTACCAATCCTTCGACCTGCACGCCAGCCAGCGCTGCGAGCCGCTCTCTCACTGCGGGCAGCTCCTGCGGCCGAAAACCGAGCCGGTTCATACCGCTGTTGAGCTTGATATGGATACGAATCGGCGAGCCGATCTGCGCCTGCTCGAGCATCCGCAGCTGCGCCTCACCATGGACGACGGTTTCCAGCCGCAAAGCTTGAACCAGGTCAAGATCGGCCGGATCGAAGAAACCCTCGAGCAGAAGGATCGCTTTGCTCCAGCCCGCTGCGCGGGCACGCTGCGCTTCGGCCAAATCGAGCAGAGCCAAACCGTCGGCGGCATCAAAGGCCTGCACGGCGCGCTCGATCCCATGACCGTAGGCATTGGCCTTGATGACCGCCCACAGCTTGCGGCGGGCAGCAGCAGCGCGAGCTCGCGCCAGATTGGCGCGCAAGGCACCGAGATGAATCGTGGCAAGAATCGGACGGGGCATGATCTTGAGTGTCGTGGATGTCCCAAGGATACCGGCCGGGCCGGGGCCAAGCGCCTGAACCCTCGTGCTATAACGCGACGCCCTCGCCGGTTTCCATGGCTTTAGCGCGAGGGATCTCGCAACAACCATCGCACAGGCCCGCTTGAAGAAGTTGAACACGCGGATCCCCGCAGCCAAGGAACCGAGCACATGAAACGCGGCTTCTACACCATCATGGCCGCGCAGTTCCTGTCGTCGCTTGCCGACAACGCCCTGCTGATTTCCGCCATCGCCCTGCTGGCCACACTGGGCGCGCCCGCGTGGATGACGCCGATGCTCAAACTTTTCTTTGTTCTGAGCTACGTCTTCCTTGCCGCCTTTGTCGGCGCTTTCGCCGATGCCCTGCCCAAGGGCCGGGTGATGTTTCTGACCAATACGATCAAGGTTGGCGGCTGCCTGATGATGCTGTTCGGCTCGCACCCGCTGCTCGCCTACGCAGTCGTCGGCATTGGCGCGGCGGCGTATTCGCCTGCCAAATACGGCATCCTCACCGAGCTTCTGCCGCCCGACAAACTGGTCGTGGCCAATGGCTGGATCGAAGGCCTGACGGTGAGCTCGATCATCCTGGGCTTTGTGCTGGGCGGCATTTTGATCAGCCCGCAGGTGTCCTCCTGGCTGCTCGCTTTCGACGTCCCGTGGATCGGCACCGGCATCGAGCAGCCGCCACAAGCGGCGATCTCGGTCATCGTCTTCGTCTACGTCAGCGCCGCCATCGCCAACCTGTTCATTCCCGACACCGGCGCCCGCTATCAAAGCCAATCGATCCATCCGGTGCAGATGGTCAAGGGATTCGTCCACTCCTGCGCCTTGCTGTGGAAAGACAAGCTCGGCCAGATCTCACTTGCCGTCACCACGCTGTTCTGGGGGGCAGGAGCGACGCTGCAGTTTCTGGTTCTCACGTGGGCCGAGCAGGTGCTGGGGATGAATCTCTCGAAGGGCGCCATCCTGCAGGCGGTAGTCGCCATCGGCATCGCCCTCGGTTCGGTCTACGCCGCGGCGCGAGTGTCCCTGCGGCAGTCGATCTCGGTATTGCCGGTCGGGATCGCGATGGGCCTGGTCGTCGCGGTCATGGCTTTCTATGGCCCGGCGCTTGTTCCCGCCGGCGGGATCGATATCGGCACGATTCACCTTGCCTGGTTCATCGTGATTGCTTGCGCCATGCTCGTCGTCGTTGGCGCGCTGGCCGGTTTCTTCGTGGTGCCAATGAACGCGCTGCTGCAACATCGCGGCCACGTCCTGATGAGCGCGGGCCGCTCCATCGCCGTGCAGAACTTCAACGAGAATCTGTCGATTCTCGTCATGCTTGGCATTTACGCTGGACTGGTATGGGCCGAGTGCTCGGTGCAAACCATCATGCTGCTCTTTGGTTTATTTGTCGCCGCGACCATGGCGATGGTGATGGTGCGTCATCGTGCCAACCAGCGCGCGTTCGATTCAGTCGCGCTCATTGGCGAGGGCAAACACCCATGAATCGCCGCCAGTCATAACCCTCCCCGGGCGCAATCGCGCCCTTTTTTACGTGCCTGGCATCCCGCAGACGCCACCGGCCAACGCTGCCTTTTCGGGACAAAACAAGCATCTACCGCGCCACCGCGCTCGCGCCCGTCGTGCGATCCATGAGCGGCGTCAATTGGCGTGCCCGTAGACGCGTCCCCCGCTGCGGCAAGTCAAATCATTTCGCCCGTTTTAGGCGCAAATTCTGCTTTAGGAATCTCTCCCGGATCCGTCGCCATCGGCCACTGGCCGCGATGAATAGCGGGGCAGAAAAAATTGCATCCAAAGCTGTTGTGGAGGTTACGAATACTGCTTCTTGATACCCGGTCGCGCTGCCGTTGGGCTACGCATTGAGGGAAGGTCCGTGCCGCGCCCGCTTTGTATTGACCAACTCCAAACCGCCACGACCGGCACGACTTGCGCGGCATCCATCATTGATTTAGCCCAGTTTGAGGTTTTCTCATGAGCCACACAGCACAGCCCACCGCACCAGGAATGACGTTCTCGCCCGAGAGCCGTCGCATCATTGCCGGAGTTGGTTTATCGCACGCGCGAAGAAAAAGTCGATTGCCGGCTTTCATGGACGTCACCCAAAGCGCCACCGGCCTGGTTCTCGCCCTGTTTCTTTGGGCTCACATGTGTTTTACCAGCAGCATTTTGATCAGCAAGGATGCGTTCTGGACTTTGGTACAGGCCTCGGGTGGCTATTTCATCACCGGACGTGACATGCCGTGGGTCCACTCGGTGGTGGTGGCCATCATGCTGGCGCTCGTGGCGGTTCACGCCATCCTCGCGCTGCGCAAGTTCCCGATCAACTATCGCCAGTACCGCAATTTCACCGGCCATTACAAACTGATCCGCCACGGTGACACCACGCTTTGGTGGGTCCAGGTCGTCACTGGCGTCGCGCTCACGGCCTTGGCCTTCCCGCATCTGCTCGAGATGATGATGCGCCCGGAAGAAATCGGACCGTACCAATCGGGCCTGCGCGTGTATGAATCCTGGCTCGCCGTCTCGCTTCTTTTCCTCGTCGCCACCGAAGTTCACGGCGCCATCGGCCTCTATCGCATCTGCGTGAAGTGGGGCTTTTTTGAGGGCAAGAACCCGGACGAAAGCCGTCGCCGCCTCAAGGCCGGCATGTGGGCGCTGATCGCCATCTTGCTCACCGCCGGATCGCTCACGCTCGGCGCCTATTACAAGCTTGGCTCTGAAGTGCAGTACACGCCCGAAGCCGTCTACACCCCGGCCTGGCTGCGCAACCCGCCGCAAGCTGAGGCCCCGAGCTGGTGGCCGTCGTGGATCAAGGGCGCGCCGCAACACTAAGCTCTCGCCCGTCTAAACCTAAGGCCGCGCAGAATTCTGCGCGGCCTTGTCATATCTGCGATCAGGGATGTTCGGATCCAGCCGACGCTGCGGTCCGCTTGGCAAGCAGCAGGTCTTCCCAGCTCTTGGCCTTGTCGGCCAGATTGCGCAGCAGATACGCCGGGTGATAACTCACCACCACCGGCACCTTGCGGTCCGCGATCTCAATCGAGTGAAGGCGTCCGCGCAGGCCGGCGATGCTGGTATCGCTCGCCAACAGCGACTGCGCCGCAAACCGCCCCAGCACCATCACGACCGCCGGATTGACGAGTTCGAGCTGACGCGCCAGAAATGGCGAACACGCTGCCACTTCTTCCGGCAAGGGATTGCGGTTGCCAGGCGGACGGCATTTGAGAACGTTGGTGATCAAGACCCCGGGACCGCGCGCCAGATCGATGGCCGCCAACATGGTGTCGAGCAGCTTGCCGGCCTGACCCACAAACGGTTCGCCGCGCATGTCTTCGTCGGCTCCCGGCGCTTCGCCCACCAGCATCCAGCGCGCACTGGGCTCGCCCGCAGCGAAAACCGTCTGGGTGCGCGATTCGCACAGACCGCAAGCACGGCAGTGCTCAACCTCGATCCGCAACTCGTCCCAACTCATCGCCGCAATCCGCCGGGCACGCTCCGGATCGACCACGATCGGAGCCGCCACTGCGGCCGGCGGCGGTGCAACTCGCGCCGGGCGCGGCGTCATCACTCGCGGCGCGCTGCGGCCAGCAGGCGGCACGGGCCTAGCTGCGGGTATGGGAGCCGTTATCGGCACGGCGGCAGGCGCTGCGCTGGACGGCGCCAGAGCAGGCGCGAGCGCCGCAGGAGCCGGCATGGGTGCAGCGCGCCGGGGCA
>JAVVWR010000045.1:14661-24832 GCA_036652035.1 Burkholderiaceae bacterium
GCCAGAGCAGGCGCGAGCGCCGCAGGAGCCGGCATGGGTGCAGCGCGCCGGGGCAACGTGCCAATCACGGGAATATCGGCCCAGGCGACCGAGCCACGCGCAACCCAGCGCGCACCCAGACCCATGGCGTCCCATAGCGCGGCGCGACGTGGATCGAGGCTCATGCGTGCCCGCCCGTCCGTCCCGCTGGCAAGACCGTGTTCATAAGGCAATCCGCATGACCAGCGCGTCTTCGCGACCGCCAGGTGCGGGGTAGTAATTCCGCCTCACACCGATGCGCTCGAAGCCGTAGCGCTCGTAAAGTTTGAGCGCCGCCGCGTTCGACGGCCGGACTTCGAGCAGCATCGACTGCGCACCGTACTCACGTGCCACGCCCGCCAGCCATTCGAGCGTGCGAAAACCCAGGCCCTGCCCCTGATAAGGCCGCGCCACCGACAGGTTGAGCAAATGCACCTCGTCGAGCACCGACATCAAGACGCCGTAGGCCGCCACCGCTTCATTCTCATCGCGCAGCAACCAGACCGAGTAACCGGACTTGAGCGCATCGACGAAATTGCCGCGAGTCCAGGGGTAGGGATAAATCTCGTTTTCAACCGGCATCACCGCGTCGAGATCGGCTTCAGCCAAAGGCTGGAAGGCGTCGAGCGCCGGCTTGGGCCAGGCACTCACATTCGCTCTCCGGCTGCGCGCTGGGCGATGGTCAGAGCCACTCGATCACGCACGTAGAGCGGCGCCGCCAGGGCTGGGGCCTCGGCGCGACCGGCCAGAAAATCGGCCGCGCCCAACCGGGCAATCCAGGCTGCGCTGGCAACCTGCTCGCGCGACGTGCGCCAGGGCGCGCTGGCCGGCCAAGCGTCGGGATAGACACCCAGCGCGTCGCCCGCCACCACATCGCAGTCATTGGCCCGCGCCAGATCGGCCAGCTCGGCGGGCGCCGCCAGCATCGGCGGCTCGATCTCGATCAGTTCAAACAGACTCGGCCCGCGCTCGTAGATGGCGCAATATGCCTCGCTCATGCGGGCGTCCATCGCGCACAAGACGCGGCGGGCGGCAGGGTCATCAGCCAAAGCCGCCACTGCCAGAGCGCGCAGATTGCCGACCGCGACCACAGGTTTTTCCACCGCCCAGGCCAAACCTTGCACCACGCCACAGGCGATCCGCAAGCCGGTGAAGGAGCCCGGACCGGCACCAAACGCCATCGCGTCAAGGTCAGTCATGGCGTAACCGCCTTCCTTGAGCACGCTCTCGACCATGCCAAGAATCAGTTGCGAATGACGCTGACCGGCGCGCTCCAGGCGCTGCCAGGTCTGGCCGCGAGCGGTCAAAGCCACCGAACAGAAGTCGGTGGCGGTATCGAGGGCAAGTAGGGCTGGAGTCTTTGACATCGGTCGCGCGGCGCGCGCGCCATCGAGAGTAGGCAGTGGATTCTATCGGACCGCTGCCCGCTTCATGGCCGACGACGCGGCTCGTAACGATCGTGATGCGGCATCTCACGGTTCGCTTCGCGGATCTGATCGCGTAATTGCTGACGCTCTTCGGGGCTCAGGCGGCGCTGTGGCGGGCCGCTGCGCGGATCTTCCCCATCATGACGCCGGTGTTGCTCATGCCGTTCGAGAAAACGGTTGCGCATCTGCTCGCGTTCCTGCGGGCTCATTCGCTCGCGCATTGCGGCACGCTCCTCGGGCGCCATCCGGCGCCAGGCGCGTTCGCGCTCGTGCATGTCCGATCCGCTGCGGCCGCCCATGTCGCCCCGCGGGCTCGGCTCGGCCGCCTCCCAGCGCGCACGACCGCCCTCGCCCATCGGCTGCGCGGCGACAGCGAAGGCAAGAAGCGATAGGCATAGGAAAACGTGGAGTCGAATCACATCCGTCCGGCGGCAAGCGTCATTCATCAATAGTGAGAATGCTAGAGCCTGCGTTGAGTTGGCGCAGCCGGTCGCGGTCAAAACTCCACCGCACCGAGGTAAAGTTTGTAACACGCTGTTGTGCTGGGCCGATGGCGCCGATCTAGCCTTCACCGCAAGCCCACAATGCCATTTCGTTTCAGTCGTTCGATGACCATGCACCGTACTCCCAAGATCCTCGTCGTTGACGACGACACCCGCTTGCGCGATCTGCTGCGCCGCTACCTCGGCGAGAACGGCTTTTCGGTCTTCGTCGCCGAGAATGCCGCCGCCATGAACCGGCTGTGGCTGCGCGAGCGTTATGACGTCCTGATCCTCGATCTGATGATGCCGGGCGAAGACGGACTCTCGGTCTTGCGCCGTCTGCGTGCCGACAAGGACGACACGCCGGTGATCATGCTCACGGCCAAGGGTGAGGATGTTGATCGCATCGTCGGGCTCGAGCTCGGCGCCGATGACTACCTGGCCAAACCCTTCAATCCGCGCGAGCTGCTGGCACGAATCCACGCCGTGCTGCGCCGCCGTCCAGCCAGCGACGCACCGGGCGCCCCCACCCGGGAAGACGCCACCGTCACCTTCGGCGAGTTCGAACTCGACCTCGGCACGCGCAGCCTGCGCAAGAACGGCGAAGGCGTGACGCTCACCACCGGGGAGTTCGCGGTTCTCAAGGCGTTCGCCCGCCACCCGCGCCTGCCGCTGTCACGCGACAAGCTGATGGAAATGGCGCGCGGCCGCGAATACGAGGCCTTCGACCGCTCGCTCGACGTTCAAGTCTCGCGCCTGCGCAAACTGATCGAACCCGATCCGTCCAAGCCGCGCTATATCCAGACCGTCTGGGGCCTGGGCTACGTCTTTGTTCCCGACGGCACGGTCTGAGCCTTGAAGCTGCGTTCACCCAGCCTCTTCTGGCGCACCTTCGGGCTGGTGCTGCTCTTGATCGTCGCCAGCATGGCGGCGTGGCTGCAAAGCTTGCGGGTGCTTGAGCGCGCACCGCGCGCCGCCCAGGTCGCGCAACATGTGATCTCGGCCGCCAACCTCACCCGCTACGCGCTGATCTACGCCGACCCGGTCTACCGACGCGAACTGCTGGGCGCGCTGGCGGCCAACGAGGGCCTGCGGATCTTTCCGTTTGAAACCACCGACAGCATCCAGTCACTGCCCAATGATGACTTCACCGCTCTGATCGAAGCCCAGGTTCGCGCCAAGCTCGGCCCCAAGACTCGTCTGGCCGACGCGGTCAATGGTGAGCGCGGCTTGTGGGTGAGCCTCTTGATCGACGGTGACGACTACTGGCTGATGCTCGAGCGCGATCCGCTCGAGCGCCGCCTCGGCACCCGCTGGATCGGCTGGGCCATCGCCGCGCTCTTGCTCTCCATCCTGGGGGCGCTGCTCATCACCCGCCTTTTGAACCAGCCCCTGGCACGGCTGACTCTGGCGGTGCGAGCCTTGGGCGCCGGCCAGCGACCCGCCCCCCTGCCCGAGCGTGGCCCGGCGGAGATCGAAACCGTCAACCGCAGTTTCAATCGCATGGTGGCCGATCTCGAAAAGCTCGCCGCCGACCGCGAAGTGCTGCTCGCCGGCATCAGCCACGACCTGCGCACTCCGCTCACCCGGCTGCGGCTGGAAGTCGAAATGGCTGCGGTCTGCGACGAGACCCGCGCCGCCATGACCGACGACATCGAACAGATGGACGCGATCGTGCGCCAGTTCCTCGACTACGCGCGCCAGCGGCCGGGCACCTCCACCGAGATCGAGCTTGGGCCTTTGCTCGCCGACACCCTGGCGCGGTCCCGCATCGACACCGCCGCCCACACCTCCGTCCAGCTCTCGCTGACTGCGGGCATCAAGATCCAAGGCAATCCGACCGACCTGGCGCGAGCCATCGAGAACCTGATCGTCAACGCCGATCGTTATGGCCGCGGCGCCGACACCCGACTCGAGCTGAGCGTGGCCTTGCGACGCGAAAGCGGGCACGCCGTGATTTCGGTTGCCGACCACGGCGCCGGCATTGCAGCGGCCGAGCGCGAGCGGGTCCTGCGCCCCTTCGAGCGCGGTGAAGCCTCTCGCGGCGGCCCCAGCGGCGCCGGCCTGGGCTTGCCCATCGTCGACCGGATTGCCCGCCGCGCCGGCGGCACGCTGAGCCTGAAAGCCAATCCGCCGCACGGGCTGCTGGCGGAACTGCGTTTCCCGCTCGTCCCATGAAAAAGGCCCGCACCAGCGGGCCCGGACGCATCGAACGCCGCTTCAAGCGCGCTTGATCAGCCCGCCGATGAAAAGCAGCACCACCGCGCCCACGGTGGCCGTCACGATCGAGCCGATCATTCCGCCCGCGCTGATTCCCAGCATTCCAAAGAGAAAACCGCCGACCACCGCGCCGATGATGCCGACAATGATGTTGCCGATCAGCCCGAAACCGCCGCCCCGCATCAGATGGCCGGCCAGCCAGCCGGCTACCGCTCCAATCGCCAGGTAAATCAGAAGGCCTGCCAGACTCATCGCTCATCCCCCGAGTCGCGCGTCACGCGCAGAGAAATCACTCTAGCCGCGCACCCGACCGACACCTCCCGCCAGCCTGCCCTGAATGGCACGGCTCCACCGGGGTTTACCGGCAGCCCACCAGCGCCGCCGCGCCAATGCCGCCCGCACCGGCGACAGCCGCCAAGCCGCGCGCCCCGGGCTTGGCTTCGAAAGAGAGATCGGCCAGCACCCGCACCAGCGCTACCGCACCCGAGGCGCCGATCGGATGGCCGCGTGCAATCCCGCCGCCATGGCGGTTGATGCGCTCGGGCTCCAAGCCCAGGCCACGACAAAAGCTCAGGCCTTGAACGGCAAAAGCGTCGTGCAGCTCAATGGCGGCCAGCTCGCTGGCCGTAACCATCCCCGCGCGTGCCAGCGCCACGCGGGTGGCGGCCTCGGCCGACAGCATCGGCTCGGCCGGATCGCCCCCCACCGACGCGCTGGCCACCCAAGCCAGACGCGGGTTCAACTCGAGCCGCTGGCACGCCGCCGGACTCGCGAGCAGAACCAGCGCCGCACCGTCGGCCTGCGCCGAGATTGACAGCGGGCTGAGCGAACAGTCGGGCGAACCCTGCCGCAGCACCTCATCGTCAGGGCCGTTGTCAATCGGTTTGACCGCGGCTGGCATCCGCGCCGCTCGTGCCGGATCGATCGCGCGGGGATAGGCGTCGTGGGCAAGACCGGCAAGCGCGACGATCTCGGTTGCCAGCCATGCGCGGCTGGCGAGCGCCCGGGCATGGCTGGCCACGGCGTAAGCGTCCTGCTCGGCGCGAGTGATGCCGTGGCGCAGCGCGTAGCGCGCGGCGGCCTGCAGAAGATCGGGGTCGCGGGCGGGATCGGGAGCAAACGCCGGCCGCTCGTAAGCCAGCGAGGCGGCTGAAAAATCTGCTGAGCCATCGACCGGACGCTGGATGCGGATCGGCGAGCGGCTCCAGGCTTCGACGCCGCCGGCGACCACCACCTCGGCCTGGCCACTGGCGATCAAGCCGGCCGCCACCGCCACCGCATCCAGCCCGGCGCAGCATTGGCTATCGACCGACATGGCCGCGCACCGGTCTGGCAGGCCCGCCGCCAACGCCACCAGGCGCGCCGGATTGCCTCCCGCGCCTAAGGCATTCCCCATCACCACGGCGTCAATCGCGCTATCGGCAACCCCTGCGCGAGCCAGCAAAGCCGTGAGTACGGGAGCGGCGATCGGGTGCGGCGCGAGCGCGCGGAACGCGCCGCCGCGTGGCGCGATCGGGCTGCGCGCCCAGCCCGCGATCAGGACAGCGGGCTCAGGCATGGCGAATCGCCCGCTTGCAGCCAGCGTCCAAGCAGTACGTGATCGGTCTTTCCGCTCAAGGTCTGCGGCCAGTCGGCGCAAACCAGAAACTGGCGCGGAACTTTGTAGGCCTCAAGCCGATTGCGGCACGCCGCTGCCATCGCGGCGGCGTTCGGTGCCGCACCGGGCGCAAGATGCAGCACCGCCACCACCTGCTGGCCGCGCACCGGATCGGCCAACCCGTGGACCGAAGCGGCCAGCACGTCCGGCCGCGCGGCGAGTTCGGCTTCGACCTCTTCCGGAAACAGGTTCTTGCCCTGGGTGACGATCATGCGGTTCTGGCGGCCGGCCAGGCGCAGGCGCCCCTCGGCGTCGATCCGGCCGAGGTCGCGCACCGACAGCCAGTCGCCATCGCGCACGGCGGCGGTGGCGTCGTTGGCGCCGCCGACGTAATCGGAAAACAGCATCGGGCTGCGCACGAAGATCAGGCCTGGCCCGGCGGGCGAATCGAGCGGGCGGATATCGACTTGCACGTTGGAGAAAGGCCAGCCCACGGCATCGCTGGGAGCGGCGGGGTCGGCCTCCATCCAGGCGACAAAGCTGGTCTCGGAGGCGCCATAGAACTCGACCACCCGCGCCTGCGGAAACAAGGCCTTGAGTTCAGCCGTGCGCTCCCGCATCCAGCGCGCGCCGCTGATCAGGATCAGGCCAACGGCGTCGATCGGCGCCATCCCCCGGCGCCGTGCGTGCTCGAGCAGCATCACCAGCTGGCTGGGCACCGCGACCAGACACCGGGTGCGTCCGGCTTTCAGGTCAGCCAGGGCGCGCGCCGCGGAAAAACGCTCTTGCACCACCACGCCAGCACCGCTCCACAAGCCGAGCAACATGCCAAACAAAAACAGCGAATGAGACAGGCGGCCAGGCGCAAGCACGCAGGTGGCCGCATCCGAACCAAAGGTCTCCAGGCAGACGCGAAAGCTCTCGACCCAGGAACGATGGTCGCGGCGAAAGCCCTTGGGGGTGCCGGTGCTGCCCGAGGTAAAACCGATATAGAACGGCGCGTCGGACGCGGGCTGGGGGAGGTGAGCGGGCAAGGCCGCGAGCGCGGCGCGCACCGAGTCGCGCGTCGCACGCGGCCAGTCCGGGTCGCCCACCGCGGCGCAGCGGCCGCTCGCGACAATGCCCAGAAACTCGACCAGCCGTTGCAACGTGCTCTGGCGATCGTCAAGCAGAACGGTCGCGGGCGCATCGGCCAACGAGGCCGCCACTCCTTCCACCGCCGCGTTGAGCTCGGCAAAGGAAAGCGCGGTGTTGCCGTCGCTGATCGCGATCGCCGCACCGCGCTCCCGGGCCCAGCGCGCGAGCGGGGCGTGAACCCGATCACTCATCGCCACCCCACTCCAAGTATTACTGCGCGATGCGGCCGCCGAAGCGCCAGTCCGGCAGGCCGCGCGCCACTGTGTGGACCACCATGGCGGCGAGCCCGCACTTGATCAGGTCACCTGGCACAAAGACCAGGGTTCCCACCAGCGCCTGGATCCAGGACATCTTGGCAATCAGCACCAGACCCACCACGCCACAGGCATGAACCACGAGCAAGCCGCCCAGGACCGAGGCCACAAAAGCGCTGACTGCCGCGCGGCGCGGGGTGTTGACCGGCAGATTGGCCATCGCCCAGCCGGCGATCATCGCGCCGATCGGCCAGCCGATCAGATAACCCGCCGACGGCGCAAAAAAGACTCCCAAACCGCCGCGACCGCCCGCCAGCAAGGGCAGGCCCAGCGCCACCGCGCCCAGAAACAGCGCGAGCGCCTGCAGAGCGCGTTTGGGACCGAGCATGCAGCCCGCCAGCATCACGCCCAAGGTCTGCACCGTAATCGGCACCCCGAGCGGGAGGTCGATCTTGGGAATCATTCCCAGCACGGCAAGCAGCGCCGCAAACAGCGAGACATAAGCGAGTGAACGGGTCGATGAGTTCATGAAATTCCAAAAAAAATCAATCAAGCCGCGCGGACACGGATCAGCACGATCAACGCCGCGGCCAACGTAACTCCAGGGTATCAGCCACCCGCTGCGCCGAGCGCAGCATGAGGATGACCATGGGGGCCACTAACCCCAGGCCGCCCGAGCGGCCCGTGCGAAGCCGGTGCGACTCCGCCAGGCGCTGCCAATGGCCAAAGAAGTGGTCGATGAAACGCAGCATCAAGGCGAGCTGGAGCGCGAGGCGATCGGTGCGAACGCCGGTGCGCGCGAGCGGCGCGAGCAGGCGTTCGATCACCTCGAGCAGCTCGGTGTAACGCGTGCTCGCACTCAAGGCCACGCCCAGCAAACAGGCGCACCATAAGCGCAGCGAACTGGTCAGACCGACCCGAACCTGACCCTGCCAGGCATGGAAACCGATGATGAGCACGACGGCCACGGCCATGCCCAGCAAGAGCCGGCGCACGCCTGGACCGGGGCGACCGAGCGAGGCGACCACGACCGAACAGGCCAGCGCGGCGCCGCTCAGAACGTCAAGCCGCGCGACCAGGAAAAACACCGTTCCCAACACCGCGACCAGCAGCAATTTGAGGCCGGCAGGCACCGAATGCAGCCAACTGCGGCGTTCGCGATACAAGGCTTCCATCAGTTCACCGGCGCGCCGCTGGCCACGCGCGCCATGACGTCGGCCTCGTAAACGGCGCAGACCTCGTGCCCGGGGCCATCGGCGCGCACGCGCCCATGGTCGAGCCAGATCACCCGCTCGTAGTCACTGACGTGATGCAAGACATGAGTCGAGACCAGCAATTGTTGTGACGCACGCGCGAGCTCCGAGCGCAGCCGCGCCTGTCCAGGAAGATCGAGACTGGCAAAAGGTTCGTCGAGCAGGAGCACCTGCGGCGCTGCGATCACCAGAGCCAGCCAGCACACGTATTGGCGCTGACCTTGGCTCAAACTGCCAACCGCCCGCGGCGCCCAATCCGCCAGACCTCGAGCGGCCAGCCAATCGCGCGCCTGCGTCACGGCGACCCGACGCGAGACACCGGTCGCCGTCAGGCTGAGCGCCAGTTCTTCCTCGACCGTGGGAAAGATGATTTGCTCGTCGGCGTTCTGGAACATCAAACCGACTCGCCCCACCACCGGATGCTCGGCGTTGACGGGCTCGCCACAGGCCTCGACACGGCCCGCCCGCGGCGAATCGAGCCCGCAGATCAGACGGAACAAGCTGCTCTTGCCCGCACCGTTGTCGCCGATCAGGCCGATCCGCGCTTCGGTGAGTTCGAGCGAAAGCCCATCGAACACGGTGCTTGCACCGCGCACCAGGCTCACCTCGCGCAAGTGGATGCCGTGCTTCGGCAAAGCCTGATTGACGGTCGACGGTGGCGGTGCCGCGTGGTGAATGGCCGTCACCGATCAGACCGCGGCGAGCAACACCACGGCCTGCGCCACGATGCCTTGCTCGCGGCCTTCAAAGCCGAGCCGCTCGTTGGTCTTGCCCTTGACATTGACCTCGCTCGCCTCGATCGCAAGGCAGGCGGCGATCGCGGTCTGCATCGCCGGCACGTGCGGCGCGAGCTTGGGGGCCTGCGCGATCACGGTCGAATCGACATTGACCACGCGCCAGCCGGCGGCGGCCACTCGCTCCATCGCGGTCTTGAGCAGTTCGCGCGAATCGGCGCCGGCATGAGCGGGATCGGTATCGGGAAACAGGCGGCCGATGTCGCCCAGGCCGGCCGCGCCCAGAAGCGCATCGGTGATCGCGTGCAACAGCACGTCGGCGTCGGAATGACCCAGCAGGCCATGGGTGTGCGGGATCTCGACCCCGCCGATCACCAGACGGCGCCCCGGCACCAGAGCGTGGACGTCGTAGCCCTGACCGACTCGGATCTTCATGACAGTCTTCCTTGCAGTTGCAGAATCGCGCGGGCCAGCGCTTCGTCGGCGGGCAGCGTGACCTTCAGATTGGTGGCCTCGCCCTCGACCAGACGGGGAGCCAGGCCCGCCCGCTCGATCGCCGACGCTTCGTCGGTGATCGCCGCCACATCACCCGCCAGCGCTTGCGCCAACACACCGGCGCGAAACATCTGCGGCGTGGCCGCTCGCCACAAGCCCTGGCGATCGATGGTGGCAGCCACCCGCCTGCCTTCACCACGCTTGAGCGTGTCGGCCAGCGGTACCGCGAGCAGACCGCCGACGGCATCGTCGACCAGCTCGTCGATCAGGCGCGCAAGCTCGGCGCGTGACAAACAGGGTCGGGCCGCGTCGTGCACCAGAACCCAGTCGTGGTCTTGAGCGCCGAGCGCAGCCAGGCCGTTGCGCACGGTCTCGGCGCGGGTTGCTCCGCCCACGGCGAGGACCTCGACCTGCGGCGGAAAGCTCAGCTCGCGCCAGCGATCGTCGTCTGCCGCGACCACGATCGCGATGCGGCCGATCCGCGGGTCTTGCGCCAGCGCTTGCGCGGTCAATTCGAGCATCGTCGCCGCGCCCAGCCGCAGGTATTGCTTGGG
>JAVVWR010000046.1:0-16149 GCA_036652035.1 Burkholderiaceae bacterium
CAGCGCGTGTACGAGATCACGTAAGCAAAACCCATTGCGCCGCAGATCGCCATGATCAGCGAACCATTGGTCATGCTTTTGGCAAACGCATTGAGCGCATCCATCGGGCTCAGGCTCAGTGTTGCCAGAACCAGGCCGGCGGTGACGAGCACCAGGCGGGTCTCATAGCGCTTGACCAGCGCCCAGACGGTGACGGCGACGACGATCGCCGCCAGCCAGACTGTGAATTGCATCTTTTTCTACCTCGTTATTGCGCGCCAGGGGCGCCCGGATTTAAAGCGGCGAAACGGCTCTCAGCGGCCCGCGCCCATCGTCAGCGGCGCAGCGGTCGGATCGACCACGATCGGTGTGAAACCCTGTCGCCGGATCGAACGCTCGCCGCGTGCCGTACAGATCACATTGGCCCCGCGCCCGACAACCAGCCCCCGGTACATGATGGGTCGCCCCGCCACAAAGGCGGCGAGCGGCTTTTGCGCTTCGAGATCGAGCACCGTGATGTCGGCGTCGGCGCCGACCGCCAGATGGCCCTTGTTTGGCAGCCGCAGCATGCGCGAGGGATTGAAGCTGGTCTTGCGAACAAACTCGTCCAGGCTCAAGGCCGCCAGGCGGACCAGTGACAGGCCTTGATCGACGATGACGTTGCGCGGAATGCAGCCACCATCGGTGGAGAGGCAATCGACCACGAAGGCGCCGCTCTCGCGCTTGGCCGCCGCCAGCATGATTCGAGGAATCGGCGGGTTGACCGGGAAGCTGCCGCCCAGGTCGGTACCGGCCTCGCGCCACAGCTTGAGGCCCTCGGTGCCCGTGACCAGAACGCTTTCGTCGCCGATCTTGACCACGGCATTGACCACGCCGGCACGAAAGCCCTGCTCGATGCCGGCCTCGTTGGCTTCGAAGCCGAGCTTGACCAGGCAGGTGCAGGTCACCTTGCTCACCGGAACGCCATCGGCGCAGGTCAGGCGGGTGCCGTTCATGGGCGAGATATACGACTCGCTATAGATGTTCGGATTGGCTTTGAGCAGAGCGATCGCTTCGAGCGTTTCGCTGATTTCATCGCTCACACCGCCGCGGCAATAGCTGTTGATGTGCGGCAGATGCAGGAAGTTGCCATCGGCCATCTCGACCGCTTCTCGCATGCCTTCGATGTTCGAACCGTGCTCGGTGGTGCCCGCATGCCAGGCGATGTAGGCGCCTTTGGCGCGCGCCCGCACGATCAGGGTGCGGGACACCTCGGGCGTGAGCGGGTAATGGCCGCCAAGCAGCTTGACGCCAAGCGCACCCGCCTCAAGGCTGGCGTCGATCAGAGCATCCATCTCCGCCACGGTGGGGTTGGCGTCGCGGAAGGTGTAAGGCGGGCTGGCAAATTGCAGGGTCGCGATATTGAGTCCCGCGCCGCGCTCGCCGAGGGTTCCGATCACGTCGTCGATCGGCCCGGCCAGATCGAGGCAAGTGCACACGCCCGCTTTGGCGAGCATGGTCTGGCCCTGGTCGCCGCCCCACATCGCGCCGAGGTGAACGTGAGTGTCGATGATTCCCGGAATCGCCGTGGCGCCAGCGAAGTCGTGGAGGACGCGGGCCTTGGCGACCGGCAACTCCGGCTCGACCGCGGCGATGCGGCCGTTTTCGATGCCGATGTCGGCCACTTGGTTGACGCCGTTGACGGGGTCGACCACCCGGGCGTTTTTCAGAATCAAGTCGTACATGACGTTGTCCTTTTTTTGAGCAAGGCCGGGCCTGGCGCTTCGCAAGCACCATCCACTCCGGACCGAGAAAGATCTCGCCATCGCCGGTTTGATCGAACCCCGGCGCGGGATCGTTAGCTATCGAAGGCGATTGACGAGCCATCGCCGCGCCAGGGCGGCGGTGATGCTGCTAGCGCCGGACGATCGCGCCAAAAACCTCGCGAACGCCCCGGAAGAAAGCCCCGCGGCACTTCTTCGCGCCGCCCCAGCCCGAGTTACCAACCCAGCGACCGAACCGGATTCAAGCTCGATCCATCGGTTCGATCCAGTGAGGCCAGAGGGTCTCCAGCGACCCAAGCAGTATCGGCGTCGGCCAATGCCCGAGGCAATGCCGTCAACAGCAAGTCGGTATTGACACTTCCCGCAAGACCCGGTCCAGCACGAATCCCGGACGGGATCAGTTCCGGCCTGCCGCGACCGCCAGGCCCGACTCGGCGCACCGCCCCGTCAGATCGCGCTCAGGCGTCCTTCACATGCATGAGCGCTTCGCGTGCGCTCTCGTAGAGGTGCGGCGAAACGCCGCGGCTTTTCAAGGCGCGGCCGAGCTTGGCGCGCTGGAAGCCTGAGGTGGTGTAGCGGCTCACGCCGAAGTAATGCTCGTCGACCAGGTGTTTGACCATGGCGGCGTAGGCGTCCTCGACCTCGGGCGCGAGTTCGAAGTGGTCGTCATTGACGATGCCCCAGACCTTGTGGCCGATCGCGGCCAGGCGCGACTCGATCTCGGCGCGCACGGCGGCAACATCGGCCGTGGTCTTGATCACCAGACGCTCGAAGTTGAGAAAAAGGATGTTGTTCTCGGCGTCGTAGAACAGGCGTTGCGCGAGCGGCACGCTCAGCGATCCGATCGCGCAGCCCCATGGGTTCGGGCGCGAAGATCGCCGCCTCCATCAGCGCCGGCGTGGCGCGGACGATGAGAGCGAAATCCATTCGCGCCAGGATGTCGCGCTCGATGTCGACGCCCGGAGCGACCTCGGTCAGTTCCAGCCCTTCGGCAGTGAGCCGAAAAACGCAGCGCTCGGTGATGTAGAGCACGGGCTGGCCGCGCTTGATCGCCTGCTCGGCCAAGAAAGTCCGGTGCTCGACCACGAGAACGAACTTCTTTGAACCGATGTCGTTGAGCAGGATGAGATGGCCGTTGTCGATCCTCACCTGCAGGTCGCCGGCGGTAAAGCTGCCGACGAACACCACCTTCTTGGCTGACTGCGAGATGTTGATAAAGCTGCCCGCGACCGCCAGACGGGGGCCGAACTTGCTGACATTGAGGTTGCCGGCGCAGTCGGCCTGAGCCAGCCCGAGAAAGGCGAGATCGAGTCCGCCACCGTCGTAGAAATCGAACTGGCTGGGCTGATCGATCACGGCCTGGGTGTTGACCGCCGCGCCGAAGTTAAGGCCCGCGGCCGGAATGCCGCCGATCACTCCCGGTTCGGTGGTGAGCGTCAGCAGGTCGATCACCCGCTCTTCGGCCGCCACGGCAGCGACGCCGTCGAGCATGCCAATGCCGAGATTGACCACGCTATTGGCCACCAGTTCCAGCGCGGCGTGACGCGCGATGATCTTGCGCTCGCTCATTGCCAATGGGTGCGACGCTCGAGGCCGGCACCCGAATCTCGCCCGAGTACGTTGTAGGCCGAGGCAAAAGTCTGCATGTGGTGCTCGGGGCTATCAGCCACCACCACGCAGTCAACCAGGATGCCGGGGATCTTCACCTGGCGCGGGTTGAGCAAGCCACGCTCGGCGATGCGCTCGACCTGGATGATCACGATTCCGCCCGAGTTGCGGGCCGCGGTGGCAATCGCCAGCGCCTCGAGCGTGAGCGCTTCACGCTCCATCGTGACGTTGCCGTCGGCGTCCGCCTTGGTGCCTCGGATGATGCCAACGTCGATCGGCATCGCCTTGTAAAAGAGATATTCCTCGCCGGCTATCGTCATCCGTTCGACCAGGCGATCAGTGCTGCGCGGATTGATCGCGCCACCACTTAGGCGCGGATCGACCAAGGTACTGAGCCCGATGCGGCTTAGATGACCCGGCTTGCCCGCCGCGATATCGCGAAACAGATGCGTGATCACGCCTTGCGGCAAGTTTCAGGCTTCGATCACATTGGCCAAGGCCAAGGCCTGCAGCTTCGGGCAAAGCCCCCAGTGACCGCCGATCACTCGCTTGACCAGACCTTCGTGGCCGAAGTGGTTGAGGCCGCGGTCCTTGCCATCGCCCTGGCCAGCGGCATACACAAGAGTGAGCGAACTCGGATAGCCAATGCCGTCAGGGTCCTTGGCGCTCGAATCGAGAAAGCGTTGCTCGAGCGCCCCTGCGATCGACTCGGCAAAGCCGATTCCGACAAAGCCGCCAGTCGCCACCGTGTCGCCGTTCTGGATCAGCTGCACCGCCTCGCCGCTGCTGACGATCTTGCCCTTCTCGAACGCGCGCAGGGCGTGAAGCATCTCGCGACCGTGCTGGCTCATGCCGATTCTCCCCGTGGTGGGCAATACCGTGTCGCTTTGGACGGTAGGGGCGAGACTTCGTCCTTGCCAGAGCGGCTGGCGGAGTCGATATTGAAAACGAGGGATCGAAGCGGGAGGCGACGATGCGCTCGAGCACGCTGGCAAAGGTGATGGCGGCAACGCTGCTGATCAGCATTGCCGCTGTTGTGAGCGCGCAACTCAAGCTTGAGTCCGTTCCCTCGGATCTCTTGCAGCCCAGCAACTGGAGCGGTCCCGAGATGCTGCGACCCGAGGCGGATCGCTCGACTGCCAGCCACCGTTACCCCGATTTTTCTGCCGCCCGCTGGTGGGCAAGTTCCTCGCTCTACATCGAGCCCGCCCGAATGGTCGACGGGCGTTATGTTCGCCCGCGATTCAACTTCGGAATGCCCTCGGAAACGACGCGCGATCTCCTGCGCGCGGGCGGCGTCGGCGCGCGCGATTGCATGCTTCCAATGGTGCGAGCTCGGGTCAATCTCACCGGCAGCGACAACAACGGCGCGATCTGGCTTTTCATGCGCTGCACACTCGACTAAACGAAGCTCAAAGCCAGGCTTGCCCGGGGCGCGTTCGCGCCCCGCTTGCTGTTGACAGTTTCGCCTGATAAAGCCGCCCCCACGCACCCACGGAATAACCCTTGTCCGCCACCTACAATCTCCGGCGCGGCGATTACGCCCTTCACAAGAGGAGACATTCGATGCAGTTCAAGGACAAGGCCTTTGTCGTCACCGGCGGCGCATCGGGGCTGGGAGAAGCCACGGCGCGCATGATCGCGGCCGTAGGCGGCCAGGTCGTGATCGCCGACGTTCAGGTCGACAAAGGCGAGGCGCTTGCCGCCGAGCTGGGTGGCCGCTTTGTCGCCTGTGACGTTACCCGTGAAGCCGATGCACAGGCCGCCATCGCCGCGGCGCAGGCGATCGGCGAGTTGCGCGGCCTGATCAATTGCGCCGGCATCGCGATCGGCGAAAAGACCGTCGGCAAGGAAGGCCCGCACGATCTGGCCCGATTTGCCCGCGTCATCAACATCAACCTGATCGGCAGTTTCAACATGATCCGGCTCGCTGCCGACGCGATGAGCAGGCTCGAAGCCAACGAACTGGGCGAGCGCGGCGTGATCGTCAATACCGCCTCGGTCGCGGCCTTTGACGGCCAGATGGGGCAGGCCGCTTATGCCGCATCGAAGGCCGGCATCGCCGGCATGACGCTGCCGATCGCGCGCGACCTCGCTCGCAGCGGCATCCGCATCGTCACGATCGCGCCCGGCCTGTTTGAGACGCCGATGCTGCTGGGCATGCCGCCCGAGGTGCAGGAGTCGCTTGGCAAACAAGTGCCCTTCCCTTCGCGCCTGGGCAAACCAGCCGAATACGCGCAACTGGTGGCGAGCATTTTTGGCAATCCCATGTTGAACGGCGAGACCATCCGCCTCGACGGCGCGATCCGCCTCCAGCCCAAGTAAACGTCGCGCCCGCCAACTCGCCCGAGCGGGTGCTTTTCTTTGCTCTATCCCCTGCGGCTTTCGAACTCCCGATGAAGCTCAGACTCCTTCCGCTCGCCTTGGCGCTGGCTGTTCTGGCGCCCGCTTTCGCTCAAACCCCGACCCATCCGGAAGCCGCTTCCGGTTTCACCACCAAACAAGCGGTCAAGGCCCATCGCTTCATGGTCGCGGCGGCCAACCCGTTCGCCACCAACGCCGGCTACGAAATGCTCAAGCAGGGCGGCAGCGCGGTCGATGCCGCCATCGCCGTGCAGCTGGTCTTGACGCTGGTCGAACCACAGAGCTCGGGCTTGGGTGGCGGCGCTTTCCTGCTGTTTTTCGACCACAAGAAGGACCAGGTTTTCGCGCTCGACGGGCGCGAGACCGCCCCGGCCGCCGCCACCGATGCTCTATTCCTGGGTGCCGACGGCAAGCCGCTGGCTTTCTACGAAGGCGTGGTCGGTGGCCGCTCGGTCGGCACCCCGGGCGTGGTCCGGATGCTCGAGATGGCTCACGCCCAGTTCGGCAAGCTGCCTTGGCCAGCCCTATTCGCACCGGTGATCAAGCTCGCGAGCGAGGGTTTCGTGGTCAGCCCCCGCCTGGCCACCCTGCTCGCGTCCGAACAACACCTCAAGAAAGATCCGGTCGCCGCCAAGTACTTCTACGACGCTGCCGGCCAGCCGCTGGCGGCCGGAACCTTGCTCAAGAACCCGGAGCTCGCCGCCACACTCGAGGCGCTTGCCGCTGACGGCAGCGCGCCCTTTTATCGCGGCCAGATTGCCAAGGACATCGTGGCCAAGGTTCAGAGCCACCCGAGCAACGCCGGCAAGCTCAGTCTCAGCGACATGGTGTTCTACACGCCGAAGCAGCGTCAGGCGCTGTGCAGCGATTACCGCCAATGGACGGTCTGCGGCATGCCGCCCCCGTCGTCGGGGGGAATCGCGGTCGCTCAGATGCTGGGCGCGCTGGAAGCGAGCGGGATCGAACGCCTCAAGCCCACGCTGCAGGCCGACGGCAGCTACGCGCCCGACCCCAAGGCGGTTCACCTCTTCTCAGAGGCCGGTCGCCTCGCCTTTGCCGACCGCGGCCAGTACGTGGCCGATGCCGACTTCGTGCCGCCGCCCGCGGGCCTGACCGCCCCGGCTTACCTGCGGGAGCGGGCTCGTCTGATCGGCGAGAAGAGCATGGGCCGCGCTGCTGCTGGCGATCCCGCCACGTTGAAGCTGAGCTGGGCGCCGGACCAGTCGCCCGAACTGCCTTCGACCTCGCACATCTCGGTGATCGATGCGGCCGGCAACGCGGTCTCGATGACGACGTCGATCGAAGACCAGTTCGGTTCGCGCCAGATGGTTGGCGGCTTTCTCCTCAACAACCAGCTCACCGATTTCTCTTTTGTGTCGCAGGAAAACGGCAAACCCGTCGCCAATCGGGTCGAACCCGGCAAGCGCCCGCGCTCGTCGATGGCGCCGACCCTGGTCTTCAAGAAAAGCAAACAAGCGGGTCAACTGGGTGAACTGGTGCTGGTGACCGGTTCGCCCGGCGGCTCGCAGATCATCAGCTACGTTGGCCGCACCCTGATCGGCACGCTCGATTGGGAGCTCGACATTCAGCAGGCGATTGCCATGCCCAACTACGGCAGCCGCAACGGCCCGACCGAAGTGGAAAAGGGTCGAATGCCTGCGGCCGTGGTTGACGCTCTCAAGGCGCGCGGGCATGAGGTGCGAGAGATCGAAATGACGAGCGGAATCCAGGGCATTTCACGCCAGACCGTCAAGGGCAAGACCGTGCTGGTGGGCGGCGCCGACCCGCGGCGAGAGGGCACGGTGCGCGGCAACTAGATGGCAGTGTTGGCGGGAAAGCGCCGGCAGCGGCCGGCGCTTTTCGAACCGGCGTCGCAGCCTCAGCCATCGGCGACAATGAGCGACAGTTGCGCCGGCATTGTCGCGGGCGCCCAGCACAAGGAAGGAAACACTATGGATGCCGAATGGGTCCTCGCCACGCTCAACGATGCTCTGGCCGAACTGCAAGCGGCGGTTGACGCGATCGAATCCGAGCCGGATGCCGCCGCCGAACTGATGCCCGAGCTGCTGCCCGCGGTCTACGCCAAGCTCAACTACGCCTGGAACAGCCGCGACCTCGGCCCGGAGGCGATCGAGCAGCTGGAACACGACGAACTGATCGCCTGGCCGGAAGAGTTTCCGTTTTGAGCGTCGCCCGCGCGAAGCCGTTGCCAGGCTGGTTTTCCCTCCCCACCACATCACAGGAGTCACCATGACCATCAAGGTCGGCGACCAACTCCCCGCAGGTCAGCTGCAGGAATTCATCGAGATCGAAGGCAATGGCTGCTCGCTCGGCCCCAACAGCTTCCAAGTGGACGAAATCGCTCGCGGCAAGAAGATCGTGATCTTCGGTCTGCCCGGAGCGTTCACTCCCACTTGTTCGGCGCAGCACGTGCCGGGCTACCTCCAGCACACCGACGAACTCAAGGCCAAGGGCGTCGACGAGATCTGGTGTTTCGCGGTCAACGACGCTTTCGTGATGGGCGCCTGGGGCCGCGAGCTGAAAGCCGGCGGCAAGGTGCGGATGATGGCCGATGGTTCGGCCGACTACACCAAGAAACTCGGTCTCGAATTCGACCTCACGGCCCGCGGGCTGGGGCTGCGTTGCCAGCGTTTCGCCATGGTGGTCGACGACGGCGTGGTCAAGTCGCTCGCGGTGGAGGCTCCCGGCAAGTTCGAAGTCTCGAGCGCGCAAAGCGTTCTCAAGACGCTCTAAGCCAAGCCAGGTTTTCGCTTTGACGCCGCGCCCGGTGCGCGGCGTTTTTTTGCCTGCGGTTAGTTGAGGCGAGCGCCGTGGCCCTCAAGCCGGGCGAGGCGTTCGCGCAACGCAGCGGCATCAGGCCGACCCGGTTGGCGCTGCAATACCGTTGCAATGTCATCGGCCGCCGCGCGCGGGCACTCGAGCTTTTCGTAAGCCGCGGCGCGATCGAGCAGTTCGTCGACCGCGCCCGGCAATAAAGCCACCAGCCGTTGGCCGACCGCCAGCAACCCGGCCCAATCTTCGCGGCGCTGATGCAAAAGTTTGAGGTTGTAGAGCCAGCGGATCAGGATTTCGCGCTCGCTCGCCGGCCGCAGATAGGTCTCGAGCGGACCGGCTTCGGCGCCATGCGCCTGCGCCAGACGCGACCGCAACTCTTCGGGGCTGAGCGTGGCTCCACCATCGAAAACATCGATCACGACCACGGGCTCGGGCGCCATCAGCTTGACGAGAAAACGGCGCGGAAAGTTCACACCGACCAGGTCAAGCCCGATCGCCCGGCCGAGCACGATGTAAACCACCGAGATCGAGATCGGCAAGCCCATGCGGCGCTCAAGCACGCGGTTGAGGTAGTTGTTATCAGGATCGAAGTAATCGACCCGATTGCCGCGAAAGCGCAGCTCATCGAAAAAGTAGCGATTGAGCTGGCGCAGTCGCTCGGCGCTTGAGAGCTCGGACGTAACCCGATCGCGCAGACGCTCGCACCAAGCGTTCATCTGGGCGCATGCGCGGTCGAGCGTGGGCTCGGGATAGGCGTCAGTGGCGATCGCCGCCACCGCTCCCGTCAGGTCAATCGGCCCGGTGCCTGCCACCAGTTGCGTGAATTTTTCGGCAGGCCCGGTCATGTCACGGCTCTACTTGGTGCTCAGTCGAAGATGATGTGGACGATAGCCGAGCAGCGCCAGAACGGCGAGATAACTTGTCGCCGCGGCAACAACAATCACGCTCATCAAACCCGCGCGCAACCACCAGCGCTCATGCATGGCGGTCCAGTCCAGGTTCCATTGGGCTGCCACCAGCACTCCGGCGAGCACCGCGAGCGCGAGCGTCAAGCTCAGGAACAAACGCCGCCAACCCGGCAAAGGACGGTAAGTGCCGCGTCTGCGCAAAACAACAAACAACAGGGTCGCGTTAAGGCAGGCCCCCAACCCCACCGACAGCGCCAAGCCGGCGTGGGCAAAGATCGGCACCAGCGCCAGGTTGGCAATCTGGGTCGAAACCAGCACCACCACACCGATCTTGACTGGAGTCTTGATGTCCTTCTGCGCATAAAAGCCAGGCGCAAGGATCTTGACGGCGATCAAACCGATCAGTCCGACCGAATAGCCAATCACGGCAGTCGCAGTCTGGTTGACATCGGCGGCGGTGAATTTCGAACCCTGGAACAAGACGGCCACCAGGCCATCGGCCATCAGACCCAGTCCGACCGCGGCCGGCAAAGCGAACATGAATACCAGACGCAGGCCCCAGTCGAGTAACTCGTTGTAGTGCTCGACCCGCTTCTCGGCAAAGGCGGCCGAGAGCCCCGGCAGCAGAACCGTGCCGAGCGCCACACCCAGCAGCGCGGTCGGGAACTCCATCAGGCGATCGGCAAAGGCGAGCCAGGTGACCGAGCCCACCGCCAGATGCGAGGCGATGTTGGTGTTGATGATGATCGAGATCTGCGCCACGCCCACCGCAAACAGCGCCGGCAGCATGAGCGTGAGAACCCGCCGCACCGCCGGGTCGCGCAGCGCCATGATCGGGTTGCCCAGGCGCGGCAGCATTCCGATTCGCACCAGCGCCGGCAGTTGGATCGCCAGCTGCGCTGCGCCGCCCGCCAGCACGCCAACGGCAAGCGCAAGAATCGGCTGGCTCATGTGCGGGGCAAGCCACACGGCGGCGGCGATCAGGGAAAGATTGAGCAGAACGGGCGTGAAGGCCGGCACCGCAAATCGCTTCCAGGTATTGAGCACCGAGGCCGCCAGGGCCACCAGCGACATGAAAAGGATGTAGGGAAACATCCAGCGCGTCATGGTGGTGGCCAGGGCAAAGGTGTCAGGCTCGGCGCTCAGACCTGAGGCGATCAACCACACCAGCACGGGCGCGGCCAGCACGCCCAGCACAGACACCAGCAGCAGCACGAACAGCAGCACGCTCGCCACGTGATTGATGAAGACGCGCGACCCGCTCTCGCCTTCGCGCGCCCGAACGTCGGCGAGGATGGGCACAAAAGCCTGCTGGAACGCACCTTCGGCAAACAGGCGCCGCAGCAGGTTGGGGAGACGAAAGGCAACGTTGTAGGCGTCGGTCGCTGCACTCGCCCCGAAGATCCGGGCGATCAGCATGTCGCGGATCAGACCCGTGATGCGAGAAAGAAGAGTCAGGCTGGAAATCGTCGCCGCGGCGCGCAGAAGGTTCACTGGGGAAATTCCGAAAAAGCAAAGATCGGGTCGGCCCCGCACTCGATCTTGTTCATAAGCGTCTGATTTGATATAGTTTAGGGCTTTTCCGCGAACCCACTTTCGATTTGGCTCGGTTTTGCGACCGGATCCAAGAGAGTTGGCTAGTGAGAAATACGCCGCAGCCCGCGCTCGAGACGTGCGGTGGCTACCGGCAAGGTGGCAAGGCACCCCAGAACTCAGCTCAGCCGCACAGGCACAGGCAAGGACAAACGATGGCCAATAGCAAGCAAGCTCGCAAGCGCGCCCGTCAGGCAGTGACGCGCAATCAGCACATTTCTTCGCAGCGTTCGCGCGCCCGTACCGCGATCAAGTCGGTCCGCAAGGCGATCGCCGCTGGTGACAAGGCCACCGCGGCCGAAATCTTCAAGCAGGCTCAGGCCGTGATCGACTCGAGCGCCGACAAGAACGTTCTGCACAAGAACGCCGCTGCTCGCCACAAGAGCCGCCTGTCGGCCGCCATCAAGCTGATGGCCTAAAGCTCCGGCCACGTCAGTGGCCGAGTTTTCAGCAGCCAAACGCAAAAAACGCGTTCCGCCTCGGCGGTGCGCGTTTTTTGCGTTTATTAACCTTGACGAATTTCGCTCAGCCAGCAGCCGGTTGGGGCGAGTCGGGAAGCGAGCAGCCTTCGAAAACGGCCAACTGGTTGTCAGCCGCAAATCCCATCACGAATTTGAAGGCCAGTGGCTCGAGATCCTTGAGGCGCTCATCGACCACCACGCATTTGACCTCGCCGATCATCACCGGCCGCACATAGGGCGAATAACCGATGTGTGCGGTACGGCCACTGGAGCCCCCCGGGCGGTAACACGACAACACTCCGCACAAACGCTCCGCCCAATCACTGGGCCGGAATTTGCGGCCGGAGGTGGTGACGCCGTGAATGAAGTATTCGCGAGGCTTGAACTGGGGTACAGCGTCTGACACGCGGGGCTCCGTGCGCCAGGCCGTGGATTGCACGACGCCGCGCCGGTGGGTCTTTGAGAAGACGGGATTATACGGTCGCAATACTCGCCACTGAGATTGCAGTTCGCATGGCGACAAGGCGCCGTCAATTGACCCGGCTCAGTTGACCCGGCTCAGGCATCGTCGTCGCATTTGGCCGGCGGCATCAGAGTGGGCAAGCCCGTGCCTATAATCGATCGAGCGTTGCGTGCCACCCGGTGCGCGACGCCTCTTCTTTTGAAAGGCATGCGATGTCGCACCTGATGAACACCTACTCCCGTCTACCGGTCGCCTTCACACATGGCGAAGGGTCCTGGCTGTGGGATACATCGGGACGACGATACCTGGACGCGCTCGCCGGAATTGCCGTCAACACGCTCGGGCACGCCCACCCCAAGCTCGTGCCCGCGCTGCAAGACCAGGTCGCCAAGCTGATCCACTGCTCGAACTACTACCAGGTTCCGTTGCAGGAGCAACTCGCGACCAAGCTGTGCGAGATCTCCGGCCTGGAGGCGGCGTTTTTCTGCAATAGCGGGCTCGAGGCCAATGAGGCCGCGCTCAAGCTTGCGCGCAAGTTCGGCCGTGACCGTGGCATCGAGCGCCCCGAGATCATCGTTTACGACAGGGCCTTCCACGGCCGCTCGATCGCGACCCTGTCGGCCACCGGCAACCCCAAGGTCCACAAGGGCTTCGAGCCGCTGCTCGAGGGTTTCGTTCGACTGCCCTTCAACGACATCGACGCCGTGCGTGAAGTGGCGCGCACCAACCCCAACGTGGTGGCTGTGTTTCTCGAAACGATCCAGGGCGAAGGCGGGATCAACCCCGCTCGCTGGGAAATGCTGCGCGAGCTGCGCGTGGTATGCGACGAGCAGAACTGGCTGCTGATGCTCGACGAAGTCCAGTGCGGCATTGGCCGCACCGGCAAGTGGTTTGCCCACCAGTGGGCCGGCATCCAACCCGACGTGATGCCGCTCGCCAAAGGCCTGGGATCGGGCGTGCCGATCGGCGCCGTGGTGGTCGGCCCCCGGGCGCGCCACATCTTCGGTCCAGGCAACCACGGCACCACGTTTGGCGGCAACCCGTTGGCGATGCGCGCAGGCGTCGAGACCCTGGCCATCGTCGAGCAGGAGCAGCTGCTTGCCAACGCTCATGCCATGGGCGAACGCATCAAGGCGGGCCTGGCTGCCGGACTGCAAGGCGTCGCCGGTTTGAAGGAAATCCGCGGCCAGGGACTGATGCTCGGAATCGAGCTCGACCGCCCCTGCGGCGAACTGCTTAAGCGTGCGCTCGAGGCCGGCCTCTTGATCAGCGTCACCGCCGACAGCGTGGTGCGGCTCTTGCCCGCGCTCAACCTCTCGGCCGCTGAGGCCGACCAGATCGTGGCGTTGCTGGTGCCCCTGATCCGCGCCTTCCTTGCCGAATCCAACCAGGCAGCCGCCTAGGAGCGCTCCATGACGGCCATGCCGATCAAACACTTTCTCAAGCTTGACGACTTCGACCGCAGCGAGATCGAACATGTGCTCGAACGCGCCCGCATCATCAAGGACCGCTTCAAGCGCTACGAGTTCTACCAACCGCTGACCGACCGCACTCTCGCCATGGTGTTCGAGAAGGCCAGCACCCGCACCCGCGTCAGCTTCGAAGCCGGCATGTACCAGTTGGGGGGCTCGGTGATCCACCTCACCACCGGCGACTCGCAGCTGGGCCGCTCCGAACCCATCGAAGACACCGCGCGAGTGATCTCCCGCATGGTCGACGTGGTCATGATCCGCACTTTCGAGCAGACCAAGATCGAGCGATTTGCCAAGCATTCGCGAGTGCCGGTGATCAATGGGCTGACCAACGAATACCACCCGTGCCAGATCCTGGCCGACATCCTGACCTTCATCGAGCACCGCGGCGGCATTTCCGGCAAGACGGTGGCCTGGATCGGCGACGCCAACAACATGCTCTACACCTGGTTGCAGGCCGCGCAGCTGCTTGACTTCAAGGTTCAGGTCTCGACCCCGCCGCAATACCCGCTCGACCCGGCGCTCGCGCCGGCCGGTCCGCACTTCCAGTTCTTCGCCGATCCGATGGACGCCGCCCGTGGCGCCCACCTGGTCACCACCGACGTCTGGACCAGCATGGGTTACGAGTCGGAAAACGAAATCCGACGAATCGCCTTTGCCGACTGGTGTGTTGACCAAGACATGATGGCGGTGGCCGCCGCCGACTCGCTTTTCATGCACTGCCTGCCCGCTCACCGCGGCGAGGAAGTGACCGAAGCCGTGCTCGAAGGCCCGCAATCGGTGGTCTGGGACGAGGCCGAAAACCGCATGCACGTGCAAAAGGCCTTGATGGAATACCTGCTGCTCGGCCACGACGTCGCTTAAAGCCACGTACCCCTTCCACATGAGTGCGCTGCTTGGCGGCGCGCCCAACCAATTCCCTGCCATGAAACGACGTTCGCTCCTGATCGCGGCGGCAGTCGCTGCCACCGCTGCGCTCGCGGCTCGCGCCCAGGGCTGGCCGAGCAAACCCGTGCGATTCATCCTGACCGCTCCGCCCGGCTCATCGGTCGACGTGCTTGGCCGGCTGATCGCCGATCGCCTGCACCAGCGCATCGGCCAGCCCGTGGTTGCCGACAACCGCGCGGCGGCAGGCGGCACGGTCGGCACCGACGCCGTCGCCAAGAGCGCCCCCGACGGCTACACGATCGGCCTGTCGTTTACCGGCCCCTTGGCGCTCGCTCCCTACCTCTACACCAAGCTGCCTTACGACCCTGCCACCGAACTTGCCCCAGTGATTCTGGTCGGTACCGCCCCCAATCTGCTGGCGGTTTCCAGCAAGCTGCCAGTGAACTCGGTGGCGGAACTGGTCGCCTACGCCAAGAAGAACCCCGGAAAGCTCAATTACGCCTCGGTCGGCAATGGCTCGACCTCGCATCTGGCGATGGAGCAGCTAAAGACCCAGGGGCAGCTACACATCGTGCACATTCCGTACAACGGTGCGCCGCCCGCGGCTCAGGCCACGGCGGCGGGCGAAGTGCAGGTGATCATGTCGAACCCGACCTCGCTTCTGCCGCTGATCAAAGCCGGCCGGCTCAAGCCGCTCGCCGTGACCAGCCGCTCGCGTTGGCCAGGCATGAAGGATTTGCCGACCCTGGCTGAGAGCGGTTTCCCCGGCTTCGAAGCCATCGCCTGGAATGGCGTGATCGCGCCGCCGGGAACCCCGACCGAGATCGTTGATCGTCTCAACCGGGAGATCAACACCATCCTCGCCGAGCCTGAAACTCGCCGGCGCATGGAGGGCGCGGGCTGGGACGCAGCCGGCAGCAGTGCGCGCCAATTCGCCGATTTCATGGCCGCCGAGCGCAAGCGCTGGGGCCCGGTCGTCGAACGCAGCGGCGCCAAGCTCGACTGAATTGCCCCGCCGTTCGTAAACACTGAAGAGCCTCAAAGTGAGGTTCGATAGGTGCAGCGATACACAGACGGATTCAAGGCCGAAGCGGTCAAGCAAATAACGGAGCGTGGCCACCGCGTTTCAGAGGTGGCAGCCCGGCTGGGGGTGAGCCAGCACAGCCTGTATCAGTGGATTCGCGCCGGGCGCGATGGCAAGGAGGGGCACCGGCCCCGCAGTTCGATGAGCTGCGCTGCTTGAAGACCGAGCTCAAGCGAGTGAGCGAGGAACGCGACCTGCTAAAAAACGGCCATCGTGACGCGGCCTCGTCCCAGTGGACGGAAACACCGGGCTACCTACACTGACCCAGTCGGACCGTGGCCGTCAGCTTTTTGAAGGCTTTCGTCCCCGTCAAAAACCGTGGCCCCGGGGATCCCGCGGACCCAGCTGTGGTGGCGCCTTGTGCGACCCCGATTAGAAAAATGATTGACCCGCTCCCCTGTCCGGCGCTTTGCCTACAGGCGGTTGCCATGTCCAAGGTTGGAAAGACGCTCGGTCTGCCATCGTTAATGCCAGAGCTGCCGGCATCGACATCGGTGCACGAATCCAGATCGCAGCCGTACCGCCCGAGCTGAGTGACGATTCGGTCCGCACGTTCGGGAGCTTCACTGCCGACATCGAGGCGATGGTCAACTGGCTGGTCTCAGTCAGGATCACGCCCGTGGCGATGGAATCCACGGGCGTGTACTGGGTCCCGGTCTACAAAATCTTGGAAGCGCACGGCTTGAACGTTGTGCTTGCCAACGCCCGTCCCTGACGCTGATGAACCTTCAGCTGCACCATGTGCTCAGCGATATCAGCGGCGTCACCGG
>JAVVWR010000046.1:16249-24781 GCA_036652035.1 Burkholderiaceae bacterium
CATTTACCGCGAGCGCAGGCTGCTACGGCAGCCGGCGTTTGGCGGCCGCCCTCCTTGCCCAGGGGCCAGGGGGCCTCCCGATGGGGCGCCATCGCGTGCGCACGCTAATGAAGGCGCACGGGCTGCACGCGCTGGCGGCGTAAGTTCGTCCACTTCAGTGACGATGCATGGGTGGCGCGACGCACCGAAGGCCAGCGCTGGGAGTTGCGCGAATGGCTGGCGCAAGGGTTCAACCTGGTGGCGATCGAAATTGGCGCCGGCACTGCGAGCTCAACCGTGCGCAGATTCGCGGATTTACAGAGCACAGTGGCGTGCCCTACATACGGATCAACGTGCGCGAGCCGCAGGTGAGGGGGCGGCTGGGAATAAGCGTCCCGTTGGGAGGCGCGGAGGCTCTGACGCGGATCGATTCCCTGCTGACGGCGAGCTGAGTTTGTCGCTCTCTCGCTAGGCCTGACCGCTCTGATCACGCGCAATGGTGCAGTAGGTGGTGAGCATGGGTTCAGCGGGAGAGCCTGAGCGCAGGCACGATTGGCTCGAGTGTTGCCCGTCGCCCGCCGAAGCAATCGCGATGGACGCGATACGCTTGGTGCTTGCTGACGCAAGCCTCCGACCCTCCGAACTTCGTTATGGATCTCCGTTCTTCAGACCGCCTCGCGCTGTCCGAGAAAAGCAGCGACCGGACCCCGGCCGGGGCAGGCGTAGCCGCCGCCCCCGACGCGGTAGCCAGCCTACTTGACCTCTCGCGGCCGTGCCGCAATCTTTTGTTGTTGCGGCCGCTGTTTCAACTGGAACTCAACAAGGGGCGGCATACCGACAGCGAAGGGCGCGGCGTTTTCGACGGGATCGACACTCACTATCTGGTTTTGATCGCGCTCGACGCGATGATGGAAGGCACGACGGTCGAGCTGGGCTATACCGCAGAGCGCGTACTGGCGCAGATTGCCGAAACCGTGGCCGCGATGGATTCGCAGCGAACTCCGGCCCAGTGCGCCCGGGCCGCCGAGATCGTTCTCGATGCGCTCGATAACAAAGGCAACAACTACCGCGCGTTTTCCTACGAGCACTTTGACTCGGCCATGCGAACCAACCGCACCGTGTCGTTCCGATTGGTGACCTGGGAGCCCGACGTCGAAGACGTCTACCGCTACCGCCCCACCCCCGAGGGGTATCTGGTTTACCTGGGAATGCTCGACCTCGAGGTCGAAGATTCTCAGGAACTGATGGAGAAGATGCTCGGGCTACTGGTCGAACGTGGGCGCTTCGATGCCGCCATCGACATCGCGCGCCGCGCGCGCACGCTCTCTATCGAGTACCGCCAGGGCATCCGCCAAGACATTGACGCCGCCATCCGCGCGCCAGGCTCGGTGCGCTGGACCCGCGATCTTGGGCCCCGGCTCACCAAGGCCCGCGACCACGTTCGGCGTCGTGCAGAAGAAGACGGGCGAATGGAGGATTCGGTGCGCCGCGCCCTGGCTGACGCAAGTTCGCCCGAGGCCCGCAGCAATCTGGTAAGGCTCCAGCAGCTCATTCAGTCGGCCAACACCCTGCGCTCCCGCCTGGTGGGCGATATCAGCGACGCGCCCGACGCTTTCATGACTGCGCAGGCTGCGGTCTTTCGCGCGCGCCGCGCCTCGCATCTGCCCGACCTCGAGTCGACCCTTCTTCCCATCCTGATGCAAGCGGATGTCGGAGTGCTGGCGGCGGGCGCCGACGATATTCTTGGCGCGCTCTATCCGCCCGCCCCACCCCGGCTGTACGACCTCAACACGGTTTTCTCCTTGCTGCTCGAGCGCCGCACCGAAACCACAGTCCAATCGCAGGATATCGATGGCACGGTCGAGCCCCTCGCCAGTTACGCCGACCAGTTCTCGAAGCAACTCATTACGGAGACTGAGGCCTGGCTGCGCCAACGGCTGGCAAGCCTCGCTTCCACCAGCAGCGCAGAGATCTTGGAGAGCGCTCGCGCCGAAGGCATGGACCTGGCGGCGCGGCGCTGTCTCGCCCTGATGCTGATGCGCGCCTTCGCCCTCTCCGAAAGCCCCTTGTCAGGGGTGGGCGTCGAGCTCGACGGTCAGTTCGTCAACGACATCGCCCGCGGCTCCAACCTGCGCTTCCACTCCATTGCAACGGATTGATTCCCATGCGTGTCAGACAAGCCGCCCGCCTGGTCTACAAAAGCCTCAAGCCGAACCATGTCCCCGCCAATGACCTTGAGTATCGGGAGCTGCTCGCGCTTCACCGCGCCGACCCCAGCTTCCGTGAACTCGTCACCGACGTTGCCGAAGGGCTCGAACTGATCGTCCTCGATGTCAGCGACAGCCGCGGGATGGTAATGGCGCCCAGCTCGCGCCAATCGCACTTCGCCCTGCGCCTGAGTAACTTGCGCTCGGTTCTGTCGAGCGAGCAGAAAGCCGCGCTGCTGCTCGCCCATCTTGCGATTGCGGCGGTCTTCTTTCCCACCACCGAGGGGCTGGAAGACGACCAGTACACGCCACCCCCAGCCTCGGTAGGGCAGTTCCGCGACACTCTGCTCACCCTCGCGCGTCGACTGAATCAAGTCCCGCTGGAGGCGACCGAGCTGGGCGAGGCCGCGCAGCCCGCCTGCCATTCCCTCTTGCTGCTGCCGGTGAGCAAGCCGGGCGAAGTCCGGGCCTCGATGAGCTCGGTGCTGGGCATTGTCCGTTCGGCCCTGGCCCACATGACGGATGGTGGACTGGTGCGAATCGAACGCGAAGGCGCTGACGACCGCGCCACCTATACGCCGCGGCACCCGCTGCGAGTCCAGTTGCGCGAACTCGGCCTGCGCCGCAGCTTTGAACTCGCGCAGCAGGTCGCGCGCACGCCCTTGTCACTGGCACACGACGCCGACACCCCCATCGCCCAGCCGCTCCCACCGGCTTCGTAGCGAGCCTCGCATGCAACAGCGCATCTCCCGCATCCATGTCGCCAACTACGGGCCGCCCGCCGCTTGGTACGAGGGCATCACGCTCGACCTGACCGACCCGGCCAGCGGCCTGCCCTGCGACACCATCCTCAACCTGGAGAACGGGGGCGGCAAAACCTCCTTGTTGAGTTTCATCTTCTCTTGCATCGAGCCCGCTCAGGAGCGGTTTCTCAAGCACATCCAGGACCGCAATCACCGCTTTGTCCAGTATTTCGCTCACGACGGCCGCCCCGGTATCTGCCTTATTGAATGGGAGATGCCACCTCAATTTGCCGGTCAGCCCAGCGTGCGACTGGTGACCGGCCAAGCCGTCTCGGTCAGGGACGCGGCCGACGCGCCAGACCGGCTCTTCTTTGCCTTCCAGGCCAGAGGTGACGTCAGCTTCGACCGGTTTCCTGCTGCCCGCCTCGGCTCGGCCGGCGGCGCGCGCAACATGGCCGAGGTGATGGCGTGGCTGCAGCAAAGTCGCGATCCCGCCCCGGACACCTACTGGACCAAGGTCCAATCGGAATGGTTGCAACACCTGGCCAAGACGCGGTCGATTGACGTCGAGATGCTCAGGATGCAGGTCAACTTCTCGGCCGCCGAGGGCGGCATGGACAGCGGCTTTCTGACCTTCCGCACCGAGACCGACTTCCTCGCCAAGTTCTTTGGCCTCACTCTCGACGAAGAGCGCATGGCCTCGGTGCGCGACAGCGTGGTCAAGGCCTGCGAGCAATCCAAAGACAAACCCAAGTACGAACGTCAGCGCAGCGAACTTGCCCGTCTGCAAGTCAGCGTCGACGCCTTCGTCGGGGCCGCCGACCACCTCGCCGAGACCGACCGCCAGCGGCAAGAGGTCGTCGCGCGTGCCGCACGGCTCGGCGCGGCGCTGCGCACCGCCGCACTGCAAGCGGAAGCTGACGCTCGCGCTGCTGCCGAGCAAGCCAGCGACAGCAACGGAATCGCGCGCGAGGCCGACACCAGTGCCGCTGCCGCGCAAGTACAGGCCGACGCGCTCACTCGCTTGCAACACGAGCGCGAAGTCGGCCGCGCCCAATCGCGCCAAGATGAAGCCCATGCGCGCAAGCAGTCACTGGAAGACGAACTGAGCCAGGTCCGCGGCGCACAAGCCCTGTCCGGGCTGCGGCTGGCTCGCGGCGCGCTGTTGCAGATCCAGGAACTCGAGGCCGATGCCAGGCAGCAACTCGATCCCTTCCGCGACCGAGCGCGCCGAGACGGCTCGCGACTGCGGGGTGCGCTTGAGCAAAAGGCGCGCGTTGCCATCCGCATTGCCGATCAGGACGAAGGCATCCGACAGGCCGCCCAAGCGCAGCTGCGTGAGCTGCAATCCTGGCGAACGCAACTCGCCCAGGCCATCAACGCGCTCTCGGTCGAGCAGAGTCGGCTCAGTGAGCGCGAGGGTCAATACGCTCGTCAGCGCCGCCAACTCGAAGACGAGGGCGCGTGGACGCCGGCTGACGCCTCGGCCGCCCAAGCCAGCCAACGCCAAGCTCAGCGAGCCGAGCGCCTCGAGCAAGAGGCACGCGAGGCCGAGTGGAGCATCACATCGCTGACCAATGAGGCTCGTGCCCGCCAGCGCGCCGCCCAGGATGCAGCGATCGAGGCCGAGCGTGCCAGTCAAGCCGCCGCACAGATAAGGGAGCGCATCGCCGATGGCCAGGCCGAGCGCGAGTGCCTGTCCCAAGACGAGGTATTGCGTGGGGCGGTTGAGGCCGACCTGGCTGACCCCGACTCGCCGGCACTCGATGGCGCGCTAGCGCAATGGCTCGCCGCGCAAGAGGCGGCCATCCAGCAAGCTGTGGTCCGTGGCGCGGAACTGGAACTGGAACTCAGCGCGATTCGCGACACCGGCGTGGCCGGTCGCAGCGCCGATGTTGATGCCGTCGTTGACCACTTGCGTGCGGGCGGAATTCGCTCCGCCCGTCCCTTCAATACCTACCTCGCGGAAGTCGGCATCAACGCCCAACAGGCACGGCAGGCGGTCCTCGCCGATCCCGCCCGGTTTCTGGGCGTCCACGTCGCCGCCGCCGAGCTGCAGGCGGCCCGCCTTCGGTTGGCGGAATCGGTTCCCGCACTGTCGCGGCCGGTGGTGGTGTCGCCCGCTGCGGTGGAGTCGAGCGATCGCCACGCCCACGCCATCACCGTGGCGCCGGCCAGCGACGCCGCCTACAACCGCGCCGCCGCCGAGCACGTCAAGGCCCGGCTGACGGAGTGGGCTGCCGCCCTCGATCAGCAACAGCAACAGGCCTCGCAGCGCTATCAGCAAGGCCTGGCCAGTCGCGAGCAGTTGCGCCTCTGGCGCGAACGCTTTGGCGCGAGCCGTTTGGCCGCGTTCCAGATCGAAGCCGAGGAATTCGAGGCCCAAGCCGAGACCGCTGCCGAGCGCGGCGAACGCCTTCAGGGCGAGGCGGCGGAGCTTGAAACACGAGCCGAGGCCACGCGGGGGCACCAGCGCAGCGCCGAGCGCCACGGCCGCGAGTCGCGCAACTGGGCGGCGCAGCTCGCGCGCTTCGCGGTCGAACTCGAGCTCGACCGCGAAGCGCGTCGGGCACGACTCGATGCCATCAGCCTCGAGCTGAGCGATTCAAATGCAAGCGACGCGGCCGCCGCTCGCGATGCGGAGGCGCTCGACCAGCAGCGCCAGCACCTGACGCAGAGCATGGCCGAGCAGCGCTCGCTCGCGGCTGCTTGGCGCCGCGAGCGCGACGCTATCGACACGCACGGCGATCAGGACGAGGCCACCGATGCCGACAGCAACCTCGAGCTGCTGCAAACGCTCTACCGGCAAAGCCGTGACCTGCTGCAGTCTGAAGAGAGCACCCGCCTCGGCCAGCTGCAACCCAGGCTGGAGGCCGCGCGCGCCGACCTAGCCCGCGCTGAGAGAGGCTTCCTGCAGGTCGCCCAGGGCCGCGCCGAGACGGACTTCGAGTCGCGCCTCAAGCTCAACTTTGAGCAGCTCATCCGCGAACTTTCCGCGCAAGCCAAGCACGCCGACGAAGAAGAACGTGCTGCGCTGGCGGACTGTGCGAGTGCCAGGCGAGCGCTCAACGACTTTCAGCGTGGCCACCCAACTCTGATGGAGCCGCCACCGGAAATCATTGCGTTTGACGACACGGCGTTGGCCGCCGCACGGCAGGCCGCGCTCGCGGCGGTCCAGACGCAGACAGCAGCGGCCGTCGCCGCGCGCGAGCAAGCGCGGAGCGCTCGCGTGCGCAGCGACGAGGCCTCACTGCGAGCCGAGCGGCTTGTCGGTCAGGCCGACAAGCTCGCCGCTGCGATGCCCGAGTCCGAGCGTGCCGGAGCCGGTCCTGCGCTCTTGCCGGAAGACTTCGGTGCTGCGACCACCGCTTTGGTGAGTGAGTTTCAATCGGCCCAGGCGCAGCACCAGTCGGCGCAACGACAGGCACTCAAGCGCTGGCAGACCGTGCAGACCGCGGCGGGCGAGCCCGGCTTGCGTGAGTCCGAACCCCAGCTCGCACACCACCTCAGCCACAACCTTTTCGAGTCCGCCTGCGCCGATCGCGAACGCCTGCAGTCGCACCTGGCTGAACGCATCGCCGTCTGCCTCGACCAGCTTCAGTCGCTTGAAGCGAACTTCGAGCTTGGGGTGGGCGAGCTCTACAGCCTTGCCTCGCTGGGTTTAAGCCTGCTCAAGTCCGCCGGCGACAAGCGCATGCCGGTGGCCGCACCCTACGTCGGCGGCAAGCCCATCCTCAAGCTGCGCGCCAACTTCCAGAACGTTCCGGTCGAGACCCGGCGGGATTCGCTGCGCCACTTTCTGACCGCGCTGATTGACACCGGCAACGTTCCCGCCAAGGGAGCAGAACTGCTGGCGATGGCGCTGGTCAAAATGTGGCAGCAGCGTTCGCTCGGCATCCAGGTTCTGAAAATGACGCCCGACGAAGAGCAACAGTTTGTTGCCGTGGACAACCTCAAGAACTCGGGCGGCGAAGGCGTCACCATGGCCATGTTTCTCTACCTGCTTATCAACCAATTGCGCGCCGACACCCACGCCCAGGTACAGAAGTCGGCCGGTGGCCCCCTGATCCTCGACAACCCCTTTGCCAAGGCCACCACGCCCACCCTGCTGCGCGCTCAGCGCATGCTGGCCGAGGCCATGGGCGTTCAACTCATCTTTGCCACCGCCTTGCCGGACTACAACTCGCTCGGCGAATTCCGCCGCTTCATCCGCCTGCGGCGGGCCGGAAAACACAGCGGCACAGGTCGGCTGCACATCGAGCTCGCCGAGATGACCCTCGCGAGCAAGCCGGAGGAGGCGGCCATATGAACGCGGCGCTGCTCGCTCAATTGAAGGAAATCGGCGGCCGCAAGCTCGCGCTCGAAGACATTCGCCGCGCGCACGCGCGCTCACACCCGGAACTGCAGGGCGATCCGCGGCGCGATGCCGTACTGCTTGAGTCGCTCGCGGCATTGGCTGACGGTGGCGCCTTGCGCCTTCCGGCGCCTGGCAGCAAGACGGGCTGGCCCGCGTACGGCCCGCGCTTGCCGGCCTGGGTCACGTTGAGCGAAACCCCCGCCGCGAGTGAAGCCACTGACTGGGCGCGAGTCTCCTGGGTCCCCGCACTTCACTTCTGGCCCGAGCTGCGCCCCGCGCAACTGACCGACCTTCTTCGCGTCAACGAGTTTCTCGCCAGCCGCCTGGGTGGCCTCACCCCCTGTCCAATCAAGGAGCGCTCGCTGCAAATCTTCGGAGACGAAAAGCGTCTCGACGCCTTGGCGCAAGGCGACACGCTCTTTGGCGGTCGGCTGACGCTCGCCGCGCTTGGCGCCTTCGTTGTGCCCTTGCCGCTGCCCTACCGAGCGGCCAACGCGCCGGGCCAGCCGCTGCTGGTGGTCGAGAACCACAACAGCTTCTGGAGTCTGGGGGAGTGGAACCTCCGCGTCCGACGATACGCCGCCGTAGCCTACGGCCAGGGCGAAGCCTTCCTGCGCAGCGGCCGGGCTCTTGGTCAGGTCATGGCGGAGACCGGCGCGATCGGCGCGCACTACCTGGGTGACATCGATGCGAAGGGGCTGGCCATTCCACTCGACTACAACGCGCGCCAACCCGATCCCGCGCTTCGAGTGGGTGCGGCCGGCGAGTTCTATGACTGGCTGCTCGCCCACGGGAAGCGCCGCGCCTGTGCTCCCTACCCGGTAACTGAGCGCGTGCTGCAATGGCTCGGCGCGCCGGAACGCTCACGGGCGATTCAGATACTTGCCGCGAGCGGTTATTGGATGCCGCAGGAGGCGCTTGGCACCGAGGCGCTGCTTAGTGACAAGGTTCTTCGCTCCGAGGCCTGACGCGCCAAGGAGTGCTGCGACACATCTGGAGGCAGGGGCTCACCAGATAGAGGACCGATGGGGCTTGTCAAAGGCCAGTGTGGGCGTCCTCGGGGTCGACCAGTGCGGGAGGAGCAACTCTGACTTGCCACTTAGCAAGCTCGCCCGTGCACATCCCGTGCTCGCGACACCAGACGCTCTCGCCTGCTTCATTCATGGTCGTTGCGGTGATCACCGCCTCCAGCTGGACTGCGCATCCTCACGCCAGTGCTCCAGGACTTTCGCACCAACACTCACTC
>JAVVWR010000047.1:0-20051 GCA_036652035.1 Burkholderiaceae bacterium
AAAGGTTCGGCCTGGCCAGGAATGATCAGGGTCGTGGTCTGCTCATACGACCAAGTGCCGTCGTCGTTGATCGTCACCGAAATATTGAATTCGGTGGTTTTGAATGCGTACTCAAGAAAGGGGTTGGAAACGATCCCCATATTGTCCGAGCCGCGCTCAGCCTTGAGACTGAAGGAGCGCGCATCCGGCTCAGCCATACCCGTCGCCATCAGGGTCTGGCCGCGCGGAATCGCAATCGTGTGCAAGAGGGTGCCGCTGGCAGGCTCCCACAGCCAGTAGCCCACCTGATCGTGAAAGGTCTTGAGGCGGCCGGGCTTGACGATGTGGGTGTGGTAGCGCAGGCCGTAGAAGAGCTGGGGGCCATTGGTCTGCGGGTCGATCGGCTGGAGCTCGTAGCGCTCAATGAAAGCTTGTTTGCGCGGACCTTCTGCCTTGGGGTGAACGTCCAGACCGCGTTCGCCCACCCAGATCCCGGCCATCGGCGCCAGCGGCCCGAGGTTCTTGAGGGTATCGGGATCGGCGGCGGCTTCTGTATAGATATCGGACGGCATGTCGGCCATCGGGCGCTCCTAGCTAAGTTCGGGTGATTACCCAAGGCTAACGAGCGCCACGTCGCCGGGGAACCCCGAGAAATCAAGGAGAGTGCAGATATCCGAATCTAAAGAGGCTTGGCACCGCGCTTGCCCGCGTCAATCCAAAGACGCTCGCTGCCGGTGTCGACATGGACAAAGCCGCGGCCAACGTAAAACCCCGTGCCGCCCACGCCCAAGACTCGCGATATGCCGGCCAGTGTCACGTTCGAGACGCCCGGGATGGAAATATCGGCCGCCTTGCCCAGCACGTGCTTGGAGTTGAGCGCCGCCCCTTCGGTCTTGTGATTGGTGCGCGCACTACGGTAGCCGGAGTGAATCCGCATCGGCAGACGTTGGCCGCCATTGCCGAGCCAGGCCTGGATTCCGGCGAGTAGATCGAGCAGATCGCGGTCGATCGGCATCACCCGGTTGGCCTGCACGTCGCGCAACAACCAGCACAATTTGAGATATTCGTCACGGTCCTGGCCGCGAGCGGCCGTCCACCACGTGGCGCGAAGCTCTTCGTCACCTCGCTGCAGCCAGAGGCTGCGGCGCTCAGCCAACAGTCCTGCGAGCGGGCGAGCGGGAACAGGCTCGACCGCAGCGGGAGGCTGCGCCTCAATCGCCACGGCCAGCGAGTCGAGCGAAACAAAGCCCAGCAGGGCCGCGCCCCCCTGGAGCAGGCGACGTCGATTGCAATCCGGTCCGTGATCCATCATTGCCACCTCCACCTGCCATTGGAACCGAGCAGACCACCGGCCGCAAGCCCGGCGTGCGCGGCCCAATGCTCTGCTCGGCGCCCCCAGGACACGCGCGACTCGCTCACCCATGCAAGGCGCGACCGTGCGAGCATTCAACACATCGGTCGAATCGTTCGCACTGAACGTTGCGCTGATGATCGACAACAGCCATCGCCTCTGCTTACAGGCAGCATCAGCCCACGATCACGAGTCCGGAGACACCTTTGATAGAACCATCATGCCCAGACCGCTAGTTCTTGCTCTGCTGCTCGCCATCGGCCCGGCCGCCGCCATCGCGCAAAATGCCCTGCCGTTCGAAGCGGCCCGCAGCCTGCTGCATCAGCGCTCGGACAAGCTACGGATTGACGCAGCCGAAGTGGAGCGGCGGCGCCTCGAATCCGAGGCCTCAAGCGCGCTCGACGGCCCCAAACTCATTCTCAACGCCACCCAGGTCTGGGGTAGCAAGGAGGTCGAGCTCGGTCCTGTCAATGTGCCATCGATCTCTCTGGGCCCGATCACCACGCCCGCGTTGTCACTCGGGCCATTCAACATCAAGGACGACTTGAGCGGGCCGCGCTCGTCGCTCATCACCACCTGGCCGCTCTACACCGGCGGACTGATCACCGCCAAGCGGATGGCTCTAGCCGCCGCGGTCGACGAGGCCCGTGCCGATCGCGAACGGACCACCGACGAACTCGATAATCAGTTGGCGCAGCGCTACTTCGGCGTGCAACTGATGCGCTCGGTCGAAAAGCTGCGCGCGGGCACGCTCGCCCAGCAAGACGCCGAACTGGTGCGCGCCCAGCGCTTCGAGCAGCAAGGCTTGATCAGCAAATTGGAACGCATGAGCGTTCAAGTGGCGCGCGACGACGCCGCGCGCGAGCTGATCAAGGCCCAGACCGACCGCGAGATCGCCGAGATCCAGCTCGCCCGGCTGCTGCGCGAGACCCGCCTGCCACCGCTCGCCACCCCGCTCTTTGTGCGCAACACCGCCCTGGTGCCGCTGACGCGCTGGCAGGCGATCGCGCTGGAAGCCAACCCGGCCCTCAACGGCATCGCTGCCAAGCGCAGCCAGGCCGAGCAAGGCGTGGCCGCGGCCAACGCGGCATGGAAACCCCAGGTTTTCGCTTTCGGCCAGTACAACATGGTGCGGCGTTACCTGACATTGCCCGAGCCCGACTGGATCGCCGGGGTCGGCGTCAACATCACCTTGTGGGACAGCGAGGACCGGCGCTCGCGGGTGCTGGCGGCCGAAACCCTGGTCGAGAAAGCCGACGCCGCTCGCAGCGAAGCCACCAACGAGATCGCCACCGTGGTCGAAGTGGCTTGGCGCCGCTCGGAGCAGGCGCGCGAGCAATACCGCCTCACCGCCTCGGGGGTTGAACTCGCCGCCGAAAACCTGCGGCTGCGCCAGCGCAGCTTTGCCGAGGGCTTATCGACCGCGCTCGATGTCAACGAAGCCCGCAACTCCCTGCTCAAGGCCGAGATCGGCCGCCGCGTCGCAGCCTATGAATTTGTCGTCGCCTACGCCGCTCTGCACGCGGTGGCCGGCCGAATGACCGATTTCGCCGCCCAAGCGCGCGGCAAGGACATCATGGTGGAACCGTGAACCAACCCGTTTCAAGCTCCAAGCTCAAGCTCGCCCTGATCGTCGCGGTCGTGCTCGCGGCGTGCGCCTTCGTCGCCTGGGGACTGTGGCAAGCCAGCCGCCCAACCACCCCGCCGCTGCAAGGCCAAATGGAATCCCGCACGGTCGACATCGCGTCCAAAGTCGCGGGCCGGATCGCCAAGCAACGGGTGCGTGAGGGCGACAACGTCAGCGCCGGCCAGGTCTTGATGGAACTCGCCCTGCCCGAGATCGACGCCAAGCTCGCCCAGGCGCAAGCCGCTCGCACCGCGGCGCAGGCCAAGCAGAGCATGGTCGACGAAGGCGCGCGTCCGCAGGAAATTGCCGCCGCCCGCGCCAACTGGGAACGCGCCCAAGCCGGCGCCGTGCTGGCCCAGCAGACCTACACCCGGATCGACGCGCTCTACAAGGAAGGCCTGGTCGCGCAGCAGCGCTTTGACGAAGCCAAGGCCAACTGGCTGTCGGCCACCGAGCTCGCGCGCGCGGCTCAAGCGCAATACGAGATCGCCCGCATCGGCGCTCGAGCGGGCGAAAAGACCGCGGCCGCGGCTTTGGCGGCCCAAGCCAACGACGGCGTGACCGAAGTCTCGTCGCTCGCAGCCGAGCGCCGCGTCGTCGCGCCGCTGGCGGCCCAGGTCGATCGCATCGTGCTGGGGCCGGGCGAGCTCGCGCCCGCCGGCTTTCCGCTGATCACCCTGGTCGACTTGAGCGATCAATGGGCGAGCTTCAACCTGCGTGAAGATGAGCTGCCCGGCGTCGAGATCGGCACCGTGTTTGAGGCTCGCGTGCCGGCGCTGGGCGACAAGAAGCTCAAGTTCCGCGTCTATTACATCAGCCCGCGCGCCGACTACGCCACCTGGCGCTCGACCCGCCAGTCCTCCGGCTACGACATGCGCAGCTTCGAGGTTCGCGCGCGCGCCGAGAGCCCCGAGGCGGCGCTTCGCCCTGGCATGTCGGTCCTGGTCCATCGCTGATGCCCGCTCTGTCTTGGCGGGCCGCCGTGGCCGCGAGCCTGCGGCGCGAGCTGCGAATCGTCGCAGCGCGGCCGTGGGAGATCTTTGCCGTGGTGATCGCGCCACTGGTGTGGATGGGTCTGACCTGGGCGGTCCTCACCGGCGGTCTACCGACCCAATTGCCGGTGGCCTTGGTCGACGAAGACAACTCGGCCGCCTCGCGCCAGGTGGCGCGAGCCATTGGCGCGACCCGCAGCGCGCAGCTCGTTCCCACCGAATCGCTGCCTGCCGCCCGCGCAGCGCTGATGGCGGGCAAGGTCTACGGTGTGGTCTATCTGCCGCTGAACTACGAGCGCGAAATGCTGCGCGGCGGTCAATTGCCGGTCGTGCTCTATCTCAATGAGATGTACTACCCCACCGCGGGCGCGCTCGAGAAAGACGCCCGCGCTGCGATCAGTGCCGTGATGGCCGAGCGCAGCGCCAGTCTGGCCGCTCGCGCCGGCGGCGGCTTTGCTGCGGGACGGATCCGGGTTGAAGCCCTGCAAGCGGACTTCACCTCGCTCGGCAACCCGGCACTCAACTACGAGGCCTACCTGGGAGCGACGCTGCTGCCCGGTCTGCTGCAATTGTTCGCGGTAATGGCCTTCATCGGCGCGATCGTGCGCGAGACCCGCGAGAAGACGGCGGCCGACTGGCTCGCTACGGCGGGCGGGCGTTTCGGGCCGGCCTTGATTGGCAAGCTGATTCCCTTTGTTGCGCTGTACCTGTTGCTGGGCGCGGCCTACGTGGCCTGGGTCAGCGGCTACGCGGGCTGGGCGCCGGCGGGCAGCACGACGCTTTGGGTGATCGCCACCGATTTATTGGTCTTGTCCATGCTGTCGATCGCGGTCCTGTTCGCCGCGCTCGCTCCCGACTGGCGGATGGCACTGACCCTGGGTTCGCTCTACGTCGCGCCCGCCCTGCCCTTTAGCGGTTTTTCGTATCCGCTCGCCTCGATGAGCGAGAGCGCCCAGGCCTTTGGCCATACCTTGCCGATCACCTGGTATCTCCAAGCGCAGGCGCAGCAATGGACGCTGGCTTCGCCGTTTTCGCACTCGGCATCGACGCTGGCGATTCTGGCGGGATTTGCCTTTCTGCCTTGGCTGATCGGCGCACCATTGCTCGCGCGCAAGATGCGCCGCGCCGCGGAGGCTGCGTCATGAAATGGCTGCGACTTCTGCTGTCGGTAGCGCGAGAAGCCATCACCAATCGCGACGCCGCTCTGCTCTTTTTTGGCGCGATCGCGTTCTATTCCTTTTTCTATGCCTGGCCCTACGAGAACCAGCTAGTGCGCAACGTGCCGGTGGTGATTGCCGATCTCGATGGCAGCGCCGCCTCGCGCCGCCTGATCCGCGAGATCGGTGCCACGCCTGCGGTCAAGGTGGTGGGGGTCGAGGCGAGCCAGTCGCGGGCACAAGCGGCCCTTCAGACCGAGCGCGCGGCGGTGATCCTGATTGTGCCGGCCAACTTCGAGCACGATCTTCTGGCCGGGCGCGACACCGTGCTCGCCGCGCTGGGCGACGGCGCCTATCCGGTCAAGGTGCGGGCGGCGCTCGCTGGCGTGGCGGGCCCTCTCACGGTCGCCGCCACCGCCGCGGCGGCCAAGCAGATGGCGCGCGCCGGCATTCCGCTACCGGTGCTCGAGCGCGCGGCACTGGCCGGCCCGGCGGTCACGGTCCAGCCGATGATCAACCTGGTGCCGGGCTACGCCGTGTATGCGGTGCCACTGGTGTCGGTGGTGATCCTGCAGGCCATCATGCTGATGGGAATCACGCTCGCGCTGGGCGGCTGGCTCGCCACCGAGGCACGGCCGCAGCACCTGGAACACGCGCTGGAATCACCCGGCACGCTCGCCGCGCTGGTCGGCGGCTTTGCCCTCATCACCTTTTTCTGGGCGCTCTACCTCGAGGGCTTCGCCTTCTGGTGGCACGACTTTCCAACCCTGGTCAAGCTCCCCGCCACCCTGCTGGTCACCGTGCCGCTGAGCCTATCGATCGCAGCGCTGGGCGTGGCGCTGGCGCTCGCGCTTGGCAGCGGTGGCTATGCCATGCAGGTGGTGGTGGTGAGCTCGGTGCCGGCAGTTTTCCTGTCGGGAGCGATCTACCCGTGGCAGAACATGCCGGCCTGGGTGCAGGCCATTGCCAACCTGTTTCCCTCGACCCCGGGAATCCACGGCATGTTGCTCGCGTCTCAAATGGGAGCGCCGATCTCCGCCGTGATGGGACCGGCGCTGCACCTGATGGCGCTGGCGCTGGCCTACTTCGCCATCGCCGCGTGGCTCGCGCGCAGGCACCGCATGGAGCCGGTGCCTGCGGCCTGAACCCACTCAGTCGACGATGCGGGCGATGAGGTCGTGCTCGCGCGCCTCGGTGATCTCGACCTCGACGAAATCGCCGGCGCGCAGGCGCTGCTTGGCCTCGACATAGACCAGGCCGTCGATCTCGGGCGCGTCGGCCTTGGAGCGGCCCACGGCCACCCCGTCTTCGGTGGGCTCGTCGATCAGGATCGGCTGCCGCGTGCCGACCTTCTTGGCGAGCAGCCGGGCCGAGATCTCGGCCTGCACTTGCATGAAGCGGGCAGCACGCTCCTCGCGCACCTCGGCCGGCAAGGCGCCGGCGAGTTCGTTGGCAACCGCGCCTTCGACCGGCGAATACGGAAAGCAGCCCACGCGGTCAAGCTCGGCTTCGCGCAGGAAGTCGAGCAGGTAGTCGAACTCGGCTTCGGTCTCACCCGGGAAGCCCGCGATGAAGGTCGAGCGGATCGTCAGGTCGGGGCAGATGGCGCGCCAGGCGCGAATCCGTTCGATGTTCTTCTCGGCCGAGGCGGGGCGCTTCATCGCCTTGAGAACGCGCGGGTGCGCGTGCTGGAAGGGCACGTCGAGGTAAGGCAGGACCTTGCCCTCGGCCATCAGCGGCAGCACGTCGTCGACGCTGGGGTAGGGATAGACGTAGTGCAGCCGCACCCAGACGCCGAGCTTGGCCAGTTCCTGCACCAGCTCGTTCATGCGGGTCTTGACCGCGCGGCCGCCAACGAAGTCGAGCTTGTACTTGACATCAACGCCGTAGGCCGAGGTGTCCTGCGAGATCACCAGGATCTCCTTGACGCCTTGTTTGACCAGGTTCTCCGCCTCGCGCACCACCTCGCCGATCGGGCGGCTCACCAGATCGCCACGCAGTGAGGGAATGATGCAGAAGCTGCAACGATGATTGCAGCCCTCGGCGATCTTCAGATACGCGTAGTGCTTGGGCGTGAGCTTGATGCCGGCGGGCGGCACCAGGTCGGTGTAGGGGTCGTGCGGCTTGGGCAGGTGCTGGTGCACCATCGCCATCACTTCGTCGGTGGCGTGCGGGCCGGTCACGCCCAGCACCTTGGGATGAACCTTGGCGACCAGGTTCTCGCCACCGTCGGTGCGCCCGCCCAGGCAGCCGGTGACGATCACCTTGCCGTTTTCATGCAGCGCCTCGCCGATTGCGTCGAGCGACTCCTGCACCGCGGCGTCGATAAAGCCGCAGGTGTTGACAACCACGAGGTCGGCCCCGTCGTAGCTCGGGCTGATGGCATAGCCCTCGGCCCGCAACTCGGTGAGGATTCGTTCGGAATCGACCAGGGCCTTGGGGCAGCCCAGGGAGACAAAGCCCACCGTGGGGGTGGGCTTGGTGGTGCGGCGGGGTGCTGCTTGCGTCATCTAAACCTACTTTTTGTCATTGCCGGGCGGAAAGGGAAAGCCCGCGCCTGGGAATCCGGTGAACATCGATCGCGCCTGATTCTGCATGTTGTCCTGCATCTGGACGAACAGGTTCTTTGACTGCTCGATGTAATTGCTCATCATCGACTGGATCATCGGCGACTGCATGTTGACGAACTGCGTCCACACCTCCGGTCCGATCCGGTTGGTGTCGTAGAACTGTTTGCTCTGCTCCTGCAGCTTGCCCTGAATGTCGATGAAGGCCTGGATGTTCTTCTCCAGATAGGAGCCCATCATTCCCTGCATCGCGCTGCCGTAGAAACGAATGATGTGCGAGAGCATCGGCGAGGAAAACATCGGCGCTCCGCCCGCCTCTTCTTCAAGAATGATTTGAAGCAGGATCTGGCGTGTCAGGTCTTCGCCACTCTTGGCGTCGAGCACCTGGAACTCTTCGCTCGCCAGCACCAACTCCTTCACATCGGCCAGCGTGATGTAGGTGCTGGTCCGGGTGTCGTAGAGGCGACGGTTCGGGTATTTCTTGATCAGGCGCGTGCGGGAAGCCATGCTTATCTCCTGTCTCCTCGGAACGCCGCATTTTCTTGTTATTGCTGTGCGGCGCAGCAAAATCGATCTTATCCCAATCACCGCGGCCAGCCGGAGCGGCTCCGCGGACCGGACCCCAAGGCCCGGCGGACGGTGCGGCGCGCTCAACCCATATGCAGGCCGCCATTGACCGGAAAGTCGGCCCCGGTGGTGAAAGCGGCGTCGTCCGAGACCAGCCAGGCGACGATCGAGGCGATTTCCTCGGCCTTGCCCAAGCGTTTGACCGGGATGGTCTGGATGATCTTTTCGCGCACGTCCTCACGCACCGCCAGCACCATGTCGGTGGCGATATAGCCGGGCGAAACGGTATTGACCGTCACGCCCTTGGCCGCGACTTCCTGCGCCAGCGCCATCGTGAAGCCATGCATGCCGGCCTTGGCGGCCGAATAGTTCGACTGGCCGAACTGACCCTTCTCGCCATTGACCGAGCTGATGTTGACGATCCGGCCCCAGCCGCGATCGAGCATGTCCTCGATCACCTGCTTGGTGACGTTAAAGACGCTGTTCAAGTTGGTGTCGATCACCGCGTGCCAGTCATCAACGCTCATCTTGCGAAACAAGCCGTCGCGCGTGATGCCGGCGTTATTGACCAAAATCTCGATCGGGCCGTGCTCGGCCTTGACCCGCTCAAACGCGGCTTGGGTCGAAGCCCAGTCGGCGACATTGCCAACCGAACACTGAAAGCTATAGCCGTCGGCCTTTTGCTCGGCGAGCCACTTGGCGTGATCGCGCGTTGGACCGCAGCCGGCCACCACGGTGTAGCCCGTGTCATGCAGCTTGCGGCAAATCGCGGTGCCAATCCCGCCCATGCCGCCTGTCACGTACGCCAGCTTTGCCATGCTCGTCTCCGTTGTTATGGGTGATGCGCGACCGCCACGCCAGTCACGGTCAAGACCTCAGGCTTTCTCTTTGACATAGCGACCGGGCGCGGGCTCGATCGGTTTGAACTTGGCGTTGCCCATTCTTTGGGGCGCGGCGACTTCACCGTCGGCGTAACACGCCATCCATGCGTTCCAGTCTTTCCACCAGCTGCCCGGGTGCTCGACCGCCGCGGCCAGCCACGCTTGGGCCTCGGCCGGCAGCGGAGCCGCGGGACCGGTCCAGTAGCTGCGCCGGTTCTTGGTTGGCGGGTTGATCGAGCCGGCAATATGGCCGCTCGCCCCCAGCACGAAGCGGACCTCGTGCTCGCGCCCGAAGACCCGGGCCGACGCCAGGGCTGCTCTCCACGGCACGATGTGATCCTCGCGCGCGCCAAAGACATAGACCGGCGCCTGGATCCGGGTGAGGTCGATCGTCTCGCCGCAGACCGTGAGAGCACCCGGCTGCTTGAGCTGGTTCTCGAGGTAGAGCTTGCGCAGATACCAGGCAAACATCGGCCCGGGCAGATTGGTGCTGTCGCCGTTCCAGTACAGCAGATCGAACGCGGCGGGCTGGCGCCCCTCGAGGTAATTGCTGACGACGTAGTTCCAGACCAGATCCTTGGCCCGCAGGCTGGAAAAGGTATTGGCGAGGTCGGCCCCCGCCATCAAGCCACCCTGGCCAATGGTCTGCTCGCGCCGCTGCACCGAGGCTTCGTCGATAAAGACATCGAGCACGCCAGTGTCGGAAAAATCGAGCAGCGAAGTCATCAAGGTAAAACTCGCCGCGGCCTGCTCGCCCCGCGCGGCCAGCACGGCCAGCGCGGTGGCAAGAAGAGTGCCGCCAACGCAAAACCCCAGGGTATTGAGCGTCTTCTGGCCGCTGATGGCCTGCACGGTGCGGATCGCCTCGATCACGCCACGTTCAACGTAATCGTCCCAGGTCAGACGACTCTCAGCCTCGTGCGGGTTCTTCCACGACACCAGAAACACCGTGTTGCCCTGCTCGACCGCGTAGCGCACCAAGGAGTTGTCCGGCTGCAGATCGAGGATGTAGAACTTGTTGATGCAGGGCGGCACGATCAGAAAAGGCCGTTTTCTGACGCGGGCCGTGGCCGGCGCGTACTGGATCAGCTGGATCAGTCCGTTTTCAAACACCACCTCGCCGCGGCTCGTCGCCACATTGCGGCCGACCTCGAAAGCGGCCTCGTCGGTCTGGCTGATCTTTCCCTTGTTCAGATCGGCGAGCAGATTGGCCAGACCGGCCTTGAGGCTCTCGCCGCGGGTCTCGATCAAGGTCTGCTGCGCCTTGGGGTTGAGCGCCAGGTAGTTCGAGGGCGAAGCCGCATCGACCCACTGCGCCACCGCAAAATTCAGCCGCTTCTTGAGCTTGACGTCGGCCTCGACACTGGCGGCGAGCCGCGTCATGAACTCGCTGTTGAGCAGGTAGGCGCGTGCGGTAAACGCGGCCAACGGATTGGCGCTCCAGGCCGGATCAGCAAACCGGCTGTCCTTGATCGACTCGCCCGCTGCCGTGGGGTGAGTGAGGAACTCGGACCAGAGCGAGCCCAGACGCTCGAGGTAATCGGACTGGATCTTGAGCAGTTGCTCGGGCGCAATGGTCAATTGAGCCAATGGATTCCAATCCGCCCCATCCGCCCAATCCATCCAATGAGCCCAATGAGCCGGATGCGGTGCGGTCGGTGCCGGCTCGGGCGATGGCGCCGACTCTGGCTGGGGTCGGTCCGAAGGCCGCGGGCGAGCCGGTGATCGCGGCTTGGCGGCCGCCTTCTTGACAGCGGGCACGGTCTTGCGAGCGGCCGTTGCGCCGCCGCCGGTCTTGCGGGTTGCCATCCTCACTCCTTAAGCCTGCCAGGCGATCGACGCCGCCCTCTCCCGACCGATTCTTGCGATGCCGCATGCGTGGTGTCAAACCACGCATACAACACGCGGGCGGTGTGAGCTCAGGCCTTCGGCTCAATCCAGATGAGAGCGGCGTGACGCCCGGTCACGCGATCGCGGCGAAAGCTGAAGAAGCGCTCGGCGTCACCCACGGTGCACTGCCCGCCGCCAGCGACATCGTCCACGCCACAGCTTGCAAGCGCCTGACGCCCGAGCGTGAAAAGATCGGCCAACCACTTGCCATTGCCCTTCTCGACAAAGGCTGCGCCCGCTGGCGACAGGCGCTCGATCATCGCGGCGCGAACCTCGTCGCCAACTTCGAACGCTGCGGGGCCGATGGCCGGCCCCAGCCAGGCGACCAGTTCCGCCGCCGGATCGCCCAGGCGATCCCGCATCGCTGCGGCAGTCGCTTGAATCACTCCGCCCGCCAAGCCGCGCCAGCCGGCGTGGGCCGCGCCCACGACCCGCCCGTGCCGATCGGCCAGCAAAACCGGCATGCAGTCGGCCACCATCACCGCGCATACCACGCCGGGCGCATCGCTAAAGCTCGCATCGGCCGGCACCGGCTCGGTCACGCTGGCGGCGTCAACCACCACCGGGCCGTGAACCTGGTTGAGCCAGCGCGGCGCACTGGGCAAAAGCGCGGCCAGTGCCGCGCGGTTGGCGGCGACGGCCGCCGGATCATCGCCACAGGCCGCCCCCAGGTTGAAGCCACCCTCGCCGCTGACGGCGCCCCAGGGGCCGCGCGAGACTCCTCCCGTGCGCAGCGTGAAGACCGCCCCAACGCCGGCCGGCGCCGGCCAGTCCGGCCGCAGAATCGCGGGCGAACTCATTCTTCAAGCACGTGGGTCGGTCGATCGAGCGGACCAAAGCCGAACTCGCGCATCAGTGCGCTCATGTCGGCGGGCGGCGGCCGGAACCACTCGAACTCCTCGCGGGTATCCGGATGGATCAAGCCCAGCCGGCTGGCGTGCAAAGCTTGGCGTGAGAAGGTGGTCCACAAGGCGGGGCCAGGCTGGGGCCGGGTGCGGCGGCCGCGGTAGACCGGATCGCCCACCAGCGGCAAACCGAGCGACTCGAGGTGAACGCGGATCTGGTGGGTGCGACCGGTTTCGAGCCGACAGGCGACCCACGAGAAATCGAGCTCATCGGTGCGCACCACGCCCACCCGCGCCACATGCGTGATCGCGGGCTTGGCCGCCAGACCGTGGCCAACGTGAAAGCGGAGCGGATGGCGCGGATCGCGCTCGATCGCCGCCTCGATCGTCTTGAACTCGGGCGCGATGCCGTGCGCCACCGCCCAGTACTCGCGCTTGACGGTGCGCGCCTGGAGCTGGCGCACCAGATCGGTCTGAGCGACCAGCGTGCGCGCCACCACCATCAGGCCCGAGGTATGGGCGTCGAGCCGGTGGACGATGCCGGCACGCGGCACGCGGGCCAGGTTGGCATCGTGGGCGAGCAGACCGTTCAACAGAGTGCCCGACCAGTTGCCGGCACCGGGATGAACCACCAGGCCCGCCGGCTTGTCGATCACGATGATCGAAGCGTCCTCGTAGACGATCGACAGATCCATCGCCTCCGGAACGAAGGCGAGTTCTTCCGGCGCCGGCTGGGCCACCACCGTGACCTCGTCGAATTCGATCAGCGAATGACGGGGCTTGGCCACCGTCTTGCCGTTGACCAGGACCGCGCCTTGCGCGATCCAGTCTTGCAGCCGCCCGCGCGAGATGCGCGGCATCCAGGCGGCCAGCATCTTGTCGAGCCGCTCGCCGTGCTGGGCGGCCGTGGCGACGAAGCGACTCGCTTCGTCCATTTCATCAGGGGCGTCTGCTGCCCGCTGGCTATAATCGTCCGACTCTTTCACCAGGCCTGCCTCTCGATGTCCATTTCGTTCGCGTTTTCCACGCGTCGTGTTGTGTCTTTTGTTGCACCACTCGTAGCGGCATTGATGCTCGCGTCCTGCGGCGTCTTCAACCAGATCGGGAAAGATCCCACCTCCGACTGGTCGGCTGAGAAATTGTATGCGGAGGCACGCTCTGAGCTGAACGAAGGCAACTGGATCAAGGCCCGGGAGTACTACCAGAAGCTCGAATCGCGCTATCCCTTCGGCCGCCACGCCCAGCAAGCGCAGATCGAAACCGCTTACTCCTTTCTCAAGGAAGGCGAAGCCGCCCAGGCGATCCAGGCCTGCGACCGCTTTCTGCGCCAATATCCCAACCACCCGTTTGCCGACTACGTTCTTTATATCAAGGCGCTGGCGAGCTTCAATGAAGACGAAGGCCTGCTGACCAAGCTCACGCGCCAGGATCTCTCCGAACGGGACGCCAAGTCGGCCCGCGATTCCTTCGACATCTTCAAGGAACTCGTCAGCCGTTACCCCGAGAGCAGGTATGCAACCGAAGCACGGATGCGCATGCGTCAACTGGTCGACGCACAAGCCCGCTACGAGATCCACGTCGCCAACTACTACTTCACCCGCAAGGCCTATCTCGCCGCGATCGGCCGGGCGCAGATCGTTCTGCGCGACTTCCAATCGACGCCCTCGGCCCGCGATGCCCTCAAGATCCTGGTCGAAAGCTACAAGGCGCTTGGCATGAAGGACTTGCAGGCCGACGCCCAGCGGGTGCTTGATCTCAATCCGCCGGCCAAAAAATAAGTCGGTCAGCTTTCAAGCCAGGGGCGCCGCGGCGCCCCTGGGCATTTCTGGCGGCTCAGGCCTCGTCGCCGCGACGCTCAAGAAAAGCCGTCGCCCGCGCCAGGCGCCGCGTGCGCGAAAACGGCGGCAGACTGGCGATCACCGTCTTGCCATAGGGCTTGGTGACCAGACGCTCGTCAAGGATCATCAGCACGCCGCGGTCATTCTCGTCGCGGATCAGGCGCCCGACGCCCTGCTTGAGCAAGGTCACCGCCGCCGGCAGTTGATACTCCATGAAGGCATTGCGGCCGGTGGTCTTGAGCCAGCGGATCTTGGCCTCGACCACGGGATCGTCAGGCGGCGCAAACGGCAGCTTGTCGATCACGACCAGCGAGAGCGCGTCGCCGCGAATGTCGATGCCTTCCCAGAAACTGACCGAGCCCACCAGGATCGCATTGCCCGCGGCTCTGAACTGGTCGATCAACGAGCGCCGCGTACCCGTTCCCTGGACCAGCAGCGGCAAGTCCAGGCCGGTCGCCTCCAGGTGATCGCGCAACCGATCGGCCACCCGATCAACCGCCCGCAGCGTGGTGCACAACACGAAGGTGCGCCCGCCAGCCGCTTCGATCAGCGGCCACGCGGCGTCAGCCACCTGCTCGGGGAAGTCGGGCCCGAGCGGCTGGGGCAAGTCCTCGGGCAGATACAGCAGCGCCTGATGCTCGAACTCGAACGGACTCTCCCACTGCGCGGTCTGCGCATCAGCCAGACCCATCTCGGCCAGAAAATGGTCAAAACGCCCGGCGGTGGTGAGCGTCGCCGAGGTCAGCACCCAGGCATGCGACTGACGTTCGCGAGCGCGGGCAAAGGCATCGGAAAACGACAGCGGCGTGGCGTGAAATTGCGCGCCCAGCGTTGTCACATTGACCCAGCGCACCGTGGGCGCGCCGCCGCCGTCGCCCATCACGGGAGCCGGTTCGGTCGAGGCCTTCATCCAGACGGTGGCGGACTCTCTGAGCGCATTGGCGCGCGGCCCCAGCAGATCAAGCTCGGCATCGCGGTTTTTGTTGGCTTCGAACGCGTGCTCGAGATCGAGCAAGGCCTGACGAATGTCTTCAAAACCCGCGGCCAATTTTTCGCCGCCCTCGATGCGATCGAGCGGAACCCGGCGCCCCGCCGCCAGGCCGGCGTCGGCCAGGCGCAAGCGCAGATCGCGCGCCGAGCGCTCCAGCGCATCGGCCAGCCGGGTCCAGGGTGCGCCATCCGGAGCCCGGGTCAGACCCAACCCGCGAGCGTCGCGCGAAAGATCGACGACTTGCAGCAAAGAAAAGCTGGTGCCAAAGAAGTCGGCTGCGATTTCGGGGAGCTGGTGCGCCTCGTCGAGGATCACCGTATCGGCCGCGGGCAGAAAATCGCTGATTGCGTCGTCGCGCAAAGCCAGGTCGGCGAGGAACAAATGGTGGTTGACCACCACCACGTCGGCCGCCTGCGCGGCGCGGCGCGCCTTGAAGACAAAGCACTCCTGCATTTGCGGACATTCGGTGCCCGGGCAGTTCTCGCGGGTCGAGGTCACCGCCGGCCAGACCGAGGCGTTTTCCGGCACCGACGCCAACTCGGCGCGGTCACCGCTCGTGGTGATGCGGGCGAATCGAACGATCTCGCGCAAGTGAAACGCTTCTTCGCGCGAATTCAAAAGGCCTTCGGATTCGGCATGCGCCAGGCGTTGCAGGCAGACGTAATTGGCCCGCCCCTTGAGCAGGGCGATCTCGGCATTGACCTTGAGCGCCGCTCGAACCGCCGGCAAGTCCTTGCGGAAAAGCTGGTCCTGCAAGGGCTTGCTGCCGGTCGAGAGCAAGACCTTGCCGCCCGCGAGCAAGGCCGGAACCAGATAGGCGAAGGTCTTGCCGGTACCAGTACCGGCCTCAGCGACGAGCGTGCCGCGGGCCTCGATCGCGGTCGCCACACGTTCGGCCATATCCGCTTGCGAGGTGCGCGCGGAGAAGCCGTCAATCGCCTGCGCGAGCGCGCCATCGGCGCTGAAAGCCGCGCGCACCTCGACCGCCAGCTGTGCAGCCGACTTGGGATTGATTTCGTCCATCAGGCGGGAATGTCCGGCACCAGCTGCATCTGGAGCTGTGTGAGCTGATCCTTGATCTGCAGCTTGCGCTTCTTGAAGCGTCGCAGAGCCAGCTCGTTGACGTTGGACGAAGCGCTCAGACGCTCGAGCGCCTCGTCGAGGTCACGATGTTCGATCTGCAAGTCGATGAGGCGGCGTTTGATCTCTTCCTGGTCCATGACTTTCCCCGGCCGCAGCCACATCCGATGATAGACTGCCACGCCTCAGTGCGAGGCCAGACTTGTCGAGCTTTCGGGTTAGCGCTGCCACCGCGCAGCACATCGGCGATCGAGCGGAACAGCAAGACCGCGTCGCCCTACTTCAGTCCAAGCGCTTGCCGGGCGCCCTGCTTGCCATCCTCGCCGACGGCATGGGCGGGCGCTCCGGTGGCAGGCTCGCCGCCGACCAGGTGATTGCCACCGCCGAGCATTTGTTCGGCGAGGCGAGCGAACACGACGGCCATTTACGCGAGCTGCTCCTGACGCTGGCTGCCGAAGCACATACCGTCATTCGCCTGTCGGCCATTTCGACCGAGATGGAACCCCACAGCACCCTTTGCGCGCTGGTCCTTTACAAAGGGCAAGCGATCTGGGCTCACGCGGGCGATACCCGGCTTTATCACGTTCGTGGCGCGCAAACGCTGAGCCGTACCGCCGATCACAGCGTCGTCGAGCAGATGCGCGCCGAAGGGCGGCTGCATGAGCTGGGCGAAGCGGCGAACCGCTACAAGAACATGCTGGTGAGCGCTCTGGGGATCAAGACCGAGCCCCGGGTTGACATCGCTGAGGTGCCGCAGCTGGTCGCGGGCGATGCCTTCCTTCTCGCCAGCGACGGGCTGTGGGCGCATTTCTCCGACGAAGAGCTCGCCGCCGTGATCGATCAACTGCCACCACGGGCGGCCTGCGAACATCTGATCGGGCTGGCGCGCGAGCGCGCCAAAGGGCGTGGCGACAATGCCTCGCTCGCGATCCTCCGGCTCGAATCCCTGCCCGCCCTCCGCCCACAGCCGTAACGCGCGGCTATTGGCGAGCCGCAGCGGCTCCCTCGGCTCGACGCATCAGCTCGGCGCGCTCGGCGTCGTTCCTCTTTCGTTGCTCGGCCCGCTCGGCGCGTTTTTTCTCGCCATCGGCCTTCTTGACCGCGGAATCGGCCGCCCGTTGCGCCGCCTCGGCCTGCTTTGCCTGGTAAGCCTGCGCCTTGGCCACCGCCTCGGCTTGGCGGGCCTGGGCCTCCCTCTGCTTGGCCTGAAACTTCGCCTCGCGTTCGGCCGCAGCCTGTCGATTGGCCTCGGCCTGCTCGGCGCTGATGCGCGGCGGGCGGACGATAACGGCGGGCTTGAGCGCGCCCGCCGCCTCCTTGCTCGCACGCGCGGCGTCCTCTTCAGCCTGCTTTTTTCCCGTCTCGAGCTTGCGCACTGCCGCCTCTTTCGCGTCCAGGCTGCGGATCAAATTCTTGGCCTCCAGATCAACCCGCTTGGCTTCGCGGCGCTTGATTTCGCTTTCCTTGCGCACCGCGGCCAGGCAATCGTTGACCAGGAACTTGCGCTGGCACTCGGCATCGCGTCGGGTTTCTTCGCTCGCGAGGCGTTTGAGTTCGGCCTCCGCGTCGCGCTTGGCCGCTTCGGCCTGGCTGCGCTCGATCAGGCTGCCAGCGGGATAACGAGAGGCGAAATCGGTCGCGCCAACCGCCAAGGGAAGGGCCATCAAGAGCGCGGGAAACCAACGGTAAACACGAACAGGCATGGGTCAACTCAGAGCTTGGCTGTCGCCCGGCGCGGCGCGGCAACGTACTCGCGCGTCTGCATCTCGGTCAGGCGCGAGGCGGTTCGAATAAATTCCTTGGCCAGGCTGCCCGCGGTGTAGAGCTCCTCGGGCGGAGCGTCCGCCGAAGCGATCAGCTTGATGCCGTGATCGTACAGAATGTCGATCAGCCAGGTGAACCGGCGCGCCTCGGACGACTGCCCGGCCGACATGCGCGGAATGTTCGACAGCAGCACGGTGTTGAAACGCGCGGCGAGTTCCAGATAGTCCATCTGCGATCTCGGCCCGCCGCAGAGCACCGCAAAATCGAACCACACCACCGCACCGGCGCGGCGCCGGGCCCGGATCTGGCGCGCCTCGATGGTCAGTTGCGGGTCTTCGTCCTCGGTCTCGGCGATCTCGCCAAAGGCCTGAGCCAGCGCTGCATCCGCAGCTGGCCCACCCGGCACCCGGTAGGTTTCGATCCGATCCAGCGTGAGCTGGCGGTAGTCAATGCCGGCATCGACCTCGACCACGTCGAGCTGATTCTTGATGAGCTCGATCGCGGGCAGGATGCGGTCGCGGTGAAGCCCTTCCGGATAGAGCGCATCGGGCGGGTAGTTCGAGGTCATGACAAACCCGACCCGGAGCGCGAACAGCCGATCAAGCAGGCGATGCAGAATCATCGCGTCAGCGATGTCGGAGACATGAAATTCGTCGAAACAGATCAGGCGGTAACGGCTGGCGATGCGGCGCGCCACCTCGTCAAGCGGATCGGCCACGCCCTTGACGCTGTCGAGTTCGTGGTGAATGCCACGCATGAACTCGTGAAAGTGCAGGCGAGTTTTACGCAGCACCGGTACTGACGCGAAAAACGCGTCCATCAGAAAGCTCTTGCCCCGCCCCACCCCACCCCACAGCCACACTCCGCGCGGCAGCGGCGGCTTGACCAGCATCTTCTTGAGTGAGTTGGAGCGGCGCGCCTTGTAGGCGCGCCAGTCCTGGTCGAGCCGCTCAAGGCGGTCGGCCGCGGCCTGCTGCGCGGCATCGAGCACATAGCCGCGTGCTGCGAGCGAATCAGCGAGATGCGATTGAAAGCTCATGGGGGCGGCCTCGATCCGCAAGCCGCTTCGCGCAGTTCACGGATCGGGCCCAGCGCAAACGCAGGTCAGAAGTTCAGTGTGCGTTTATCGACCGCGAGCGCCGCTTCCTTGGTCGCTTCGGACAACGAAGGATGGGCGTGACAGATGCGGGCGATGTCCTCGGCCGCGGCCTTGAACTCCATTGCCACCACGCTTTCGGCAATCAGCTCCGAAGCGAAGGGGCCGATGATGTGAACGCCGAGAATTTCGTCGGTCTTGGCGTCGGCGATGAACTTCACGAAACCGGTGGTGTCACCCAGCGCGCGCGCGCGGCCGTTGGCCATGAAGGGGAACTGGCCGGTCTTGTAGGCGCGGCCCTCGGCCTTCAAGGCCTGCTCGGTCTTGCCCACCCACGCAATCTCGGGGCTGGTGTAGATCACCCAGGGAATCGTGTCGAAGTTCACATGGCCGTGTTGGCCGGCGATCCGCTCGGCCACCGCAACGCCCTCTTCCTCGGCCTTGTGGGCGAGCATCGGGCCGCGCACCACGTCGCCCACCGCCCATACGCCCGGCAGATTGGTTTTGCAGTCGGCATCGACGGTGACAAAGCCGCGCTCGTCGAGCGCCAGACCGACTGCCGTGGCGTTCAAGCCGTCGGTATTGGGAACCCGGCCGATCGAGACGATCAGCCGGTCAACCGTCAAGCTCTGCGCCTCGCCCTTGGCATTGAGGTAGGACACGGTGACGTCCTTCTTGCCCGGCTCGACCTTCTCGATCTTGACGCCGAGCGAGATCTTCAGGCCCTGCTTGGTGAAGATCTTCTGCGCTTCCTTGGCGACGGACTCGTCGGCCGCGCCGAGAAAGCCCGGCAGCGCTTCCAGAATGCTGACCTCGGCGCCCAGGCGGCGCCACACCGAGCCCATCTCCAGGCCGATCACGCCAGCGCCGATCACGCCGAGCTTCTTCGGCACGGCGGCGATATCGAGCGCGCCGTCGTTGGAGAGGATGAGCTTCTCGTCAAACGGAGCGCCAGGCAGCGCGCGAGCGTTCGACCCGGTGGCGACGATCACCTGCTGGGCGACCAGGGTCTCGGCAGCGGGCGCGCTCACTGCGATCTCGTAGCCCGCATCGGTCTTGGCGGCAAACGAAGCGCGGCCGTGGAAGAAGCTGACCTTGTTCTTCTTGAAAAGGTAGAGGATGCCGTCGTTGTTCTGCTTCACGACCGTGTTCTTACGGCCGACCATCGTGGCCACATCGATCGTGAGGTTCGAGAGGCCAATGCCGTGCTCGGCAAAGTGGTGCCCGGCCTGCTCGAAGTGTTCGGACGACTGCAACAGCGCTTTCGAGGGGATGCAGCCGACGTTGGTGCAGGTGCCGCCGGGGGCGGGCCCGCCCTTCTCATTGCTCCAGGCGTCGACGCAGGCGACGCTCATGCCGAGTTGGGCGGCGCGAATGGCGGCGATATAGCCGCCGGGACCGGCGCCGATGACGACGAGGTCGAATT
>JAVVWR010000047.1:20151-24616 GCA_036652035.1 Burkholderiaceae bacterium
AGGCGCGCCGGATCTTCCAGCGCTTCCTTCATGGCCACCAGCGCCAGCACCGCTTCGCGGCCGTCGATGATGCGGTGGTCGTAGCTCATCGCCAGGTAGTTCATCGGGCGGATCACGATCTGACCGTTCTCCACCACCGGACGGTCCTTGGTGGCGTGAACGCCAAGAATGGCCGACTGCGGCGGGTTGATGATCGGGGTCGAGAGCATCGAGCCGAAGGTGCCGCCATTGGAGATCGAGAAGGTGCCGCCGGTGAGCTCCTCAAGGCCCAGCTTGCCTTCGCCCGCGCGCTTGCCGAACTCGGCGATCTTTTTTTCGATCGCGGCAAACGACATCTGGTCGGCGTCGCGCAGCACCGGCACCACCAGACCGCGCGGCGAACCGACCGCGATGCCGATATCGATATAGCCGTGGTAGACGATGTCATTGCCATCGACCGAGGCATTGACCACCGGGTACTTCTTCAACGCAGCCACCGCCGCCTTGACGAAGAAGCTCATGAAGCCGAGCTTGACCCCGTGTTCCTTCTCGAACTTGTCCTTGTACTTGGCGCGCAGCTCCATCACCGGCGCCATGTTCACCTCGTTGAAGGTGGTCAGGATCGCGGCGGTCGACTGCGACTGCACCAGGCGCTCGGCGATGCGGGCGCGCAGGCGCGACATCGGCACGCGCTGCTCGGGGCGGTTGGCGAGCGCCGAGACATCGATCGGCGCCTTGACCTGCGGCAGCGCGGGCTTGGCGGCCGCCACCGGGGCGGCCGGGGCGGCGGCCACAGCGGGCTTGGCTTCGAGCGCGCCCAGAACGTCGCCCTTGGTGATGCGGCCGTCCTTGCCCGACCCGGCAACGGAACCCGCGGCCAGGTGGTTGTCGGCCATCAGCTTGGCGGCCGAAGGCATTGCGACCTCGGCCTTGGAAACCGCGGCGGGTGCGGCAGCAGCCACCGGCGCGACGGCCGCCGCCGGAGCGGCGGCGACAGCGTCAGCCTTGGCTTCGGTGTCGATCGTCGCGATCACTTCCTCGGCCACCACGGTCGCGCCATCACCCTTGACCAGGGCGGTGATCACGCCAGCGGCGGGGGCTGGCACTTCGAGCACGACCTTGTCGGTTTCGACTTCGATCAGGATCTCATCGACCGCGACCGCGTCGCCGACCTTCTTCTTCCAGGTCAGGAGCGTCGCTTCGGCGACGGACTCGGACAGCTGGGGAACCTTGACTTCGAGCAATGCCATTCTTAACTCCGAATTCTGTGTGTGAGAGGGGGAGTCGGCGCGCATCCCTGTGCCGCGCCGGCTGCGACCCGACTTACTTGGTGAGGACGAAACCCTTCAACTTGGCGAAAGCCGCGTCGAGCAGCGCCTTCTGCTGCTCGATGTGCTTGGCCGCGTAGCCCACCGCCGGCGAGGCCGAGGCGGGACGCCCGGCGTAGCCGAGCTTGGAGCCCTCACCCATGTTCTCGAGCAGGTGATGCTGAACGTAGAACCAGGACCCCTGGTTCTGCGGCTCGTCCTGGCACCAGACCACTTCAGCGAGGTTCGGATACTTCTTGAACTCGGCCGCGAGCGCCTTGTGCGGGAAGGGGTAGAGCTGTTCGATGCGGAAGATCGCCACCTCGTCGGCCTTGCGTTCGCGCCGCTGGTTGACGAGGTCGTAATAGACCTTGCCCGAGCAGCCGATCGCGCGCTTGATCTTCTTGGCATCGACCTCTTCGCGCTCGCCGATCACGGTCTGGAACTCGCCCTTGGCCAGTTCCGCCAGCTCCGAGGTGGCGTCCTTGTTCCGCAGCAGGCTCTTGGGCGTGAAGATCACCAGCGGCTTGCGGAACAGGCGAATCATCTGCCGCCGCAACAGGTGGAAGATCTGCGCGGCCGAGGTCGGCTGCACGATCTGCATGTTGTTGTCGGCCGCCAGCTGCAGGAAGCGCTCGATGCGCGCCGACGAGTGCTCGGGCCCCTGCCCCTCGTAGCCATGCGGCAGCATCATGGTCAGGCCCGATTGGCGGCCCCACTTCACTTCGCCCGAGCTGATGAACTGGTCGATCACCACTTGCGCGCCGTTGACGAAGTCGCCGAACTGCGCCTCCCAGATCACGAGCGCATTGGGCTCGGCCGAGGCGTAGCCGTATTCAAAACCCAGCACCGCTTCTTCGGACAGGACCGAGTCGATCACCGTGAACGGCGCCTGCTTGTCGGAGACGTGCTGCAGCGGGATGTAGCTGCCCTCGTCCCACTTCTCGCGCGCCTGATCGTGCAAAACCGAGTGGCGGTGGGTGAAGGTGCCACGGCCCGAGTCCTGGCCGGTGATCCGCACCGGATAGCCGCTCGCCACCAGCGAGGCAAACGCCAGGTGCTCGGCCATGCCCCAGTCGAGGCGGGCCTTGCCTTCGGTCATCGCGCGGCGATCGGCAATCACCTTCTCGACCAGCGGGTGAACCTTGAGCGTGGCCGGAATCGTGGTGATCGCCGTGCCCAGGCGCTTCAGCTCGGTCATGGGCACGCCGGTGTCGGCGTGGTCGGTCCACTTGCGGTTGAGAAAAGGCGTCCAGTCGACCGCGTACTTGCTCTTGTAATTGGTGAGAACCGGGTCAACCGTGTGGCGGCCTTCGTCCATCGCCTGGCGATAGGCCTTGACCAGTTCGTCGGGGTAGTCGGCCGCCACCGTGCCCTGGGTAACGAGCTTGTCGGCGTAGAACTTGCGCGTGCCCGGGTGCACGCCGATCTTCTTGTACATCAGCGGCTGGGTCACCGCCGGCGTGTCTTGTTCGTTGTGGCCCAGGCGGCGGAAGCAGACGATGTCGATCACCACGTCTTCGCCAAACTCCTGGCGGTAGTCCATGGCGAGCTGGGTGGCGAGCACCACGGCCTCGGGGTCATCGCCGTTGACGTGCATCACCGGCGCCTCGATCAGCTTGGCGACGTCGGTGCAATACGTGGTTGAACCCTTGTCACGCGGGTCCGAGGTGGTGAAACCGATCTGGTTGTTGATGACGATGTGAACCGTGCCGCCCGTGCCATAGCCACGGGTCTGCGCCAGGTTCAAGGTTTCCATCACCACGCCCTGGCCGGCAAAGGCCGCGTCGCCGTGGACCAGCACCGGCAGGACCTTGTCGCCGGCGGCATCGCCGCGGCGCTCTTGCCGCGCGCGCACCGAGCCCTCGACCACCGGGTTGACGATCTCAAGGTGTGAGGGGTTGAACGCGAGCGACAGATGAACCGGGCCGCCGGCCGTGGTCACGTCGCTCGAAAAACCGTTGTGATACTTGACGTCGCCCGCGGGCAGCTCTTCGCCCGCCTTCTTGCCCTCGAACTCGGCAAACAGGTCGCGCGGCATCTTGCGCAAGGTATTGACCAGAACATTCAGGCGGCCGCGATGGGCCATGCCGATCACGATCTCCTCGACACCCTTGAGGCCGGCGCGTTGCACCAGCTCGTCCATCGAGGCGATGAAGCTCTCGCCGCCTTCGAGCGAGAAACGCTTCTGGCCGACGTACTTGGTGTGCAGGTAGCGCTCCAGGCCTTCGGCCGCGGTGACACGCTCCAACACATGCTTTTTCTGCTCGACGGTGAAGGCCGGGGTCGAACGGATCGACTCGAGCCGCTGCTGCCACCAGCGCTTCTGCGCCGGGTCCGAGATGTACATGAACTCGACGCCGATCGTGCCGCAATAGGTCTGGCGCAACGCCGTGATCAGCTCGCGCAGAGTCATCTGCTCGGCGCCGAAGTACGTGTTCGACGCCGAGAACACCATGTCCATGTCGGCTTCGGAAAGGTCGTAAAACGTTGGCTCCAGCTCAGGAATGAGCTGACGTTCCTGGCGCAGCAGCGGGTCCAGATTGGCCCAGCGGCTGCCGAGAAAACGGTAGGCGGCGATGATCGACTGGACGTGAACCTGCTTGCGCGCCACCGTCAGATCGCTCTGCGCGACCTTGTTGGTGAAGGCGCCGGTCTTGGCGCGCAGCGCAAACGATTCAACGATCGGGGCGTGGGCGACGTCGTGCGTCGCGGGGGAACCGTCGGCAGCCGGGACCAGTTGCATCTGGTCGAAGTAGGTCCGCCACTGATCGGGGACCGACGCCGGGTTGTCGAGGTACTTCTCGTACAGTTCTTCCACATACGGCGCATTGCCGCCGAACAGGTACGAGTTCAGCTGGAACTGCTTCATCATCGACGCTTCACCTTAAGTCAACGAGTTTCTCGTTCAAGATGCCCGGGGCCGCGACACAATGTCCCGAACCCGGCGTCCGCAGCCCCGGATTGCGGTTTTGCGGACGAGTCCTGCGTTGCGCCGGCAAGCCGGAACCGGGCCGCGAAGGATGCGGGATGCTACCACTTCAACGGCGTTTTCCCTGCCTCTCGACCGCGATCGGCCCCCGGACATGGCCCAGGTCAAACCCGAAAGACCGCCATGCCTGTTGAACCGCCCCCGGGGCTGACCGTGCCCGTGCCGTCGATGGCGGCGATCGCCTGCT
>JAVVWR010000048.1:0-11406 GCA_036652035.1 Burkholderiaceae bacterium
CGGCTTTCCGTCCAGGCGGGATTGAGCGGAATGCAGTCGACCGGGCAGAGCGCCCGGCATTGCGGCTCGTCGAAATGGCCGACGCATTCGGTGCACTTGGCCGGGTCGATGTCGTAGTGCTCCTCACCCATGGCGATCGCGTCGTTCGGGCACTCGGGCTCGCACACGTCGCAGTTGATGCAGTCGTCGGTGATCAGCAGCGCCACGTCAAAAACCTCAATCCTTGAACGGTCCGCCCATGGCCTCGACCTTGAGCTTGAGGCAGCGCTCGACCGAGGGGAAAACGAACTTGCTGACATCGCCGCCCATGACGGCGATCTCGCGCACGAAAGTACCGCTGATGAACTGGTACTGATCGCTCGGCGTCAGAAACATGGTTTCGACATCGGGCAGCAGATAGCGATTCATGCCGGCCATCTGGAACTCGTACTCGAAGTCGCTCACCGCGCGCAGGCCGCGCACGATCACGCGGGCGTTCTGGTCGCGAACAAAGTCCTTCAACAGACCGCGAAAACCGGCAACTTCAACGTTGGGATAATGCGACAAGACTTCGCGTGCGATGCCGATGCGTTCGTCGAGCGAGAAGAACGGCTTCTTGTTGCGGCTGTCGGCCACGCCGACCACCAGCTTGGAAAAAAGCCCCGAAGCCCGGCGCACCAGATCCTCATGCCCACGAGTGAGCGGATCGAAAGTTCCCGGGTAGACCGCTATGACCATCGCGCAACTCCTGTGTGCCGGCGGATAGAGTGAATGTATTGGGCGCCGCCGGCGTGCGCGGAACGATTATTCATGGCTTGGCGCAGCGCAGCAAATGAAACGCAACGCGCCCCGCCTGGCCTTGACGAACGATTTCCAGACCGGCCGCAGCGGCGGCTTCGGCGCTGAAAACCGCGGGCGATTCCAGATAGATCAGGCCATCTGGCGCCAGCACCTTGATCGCCGCCGTCAAGGCCTTGGCTTCGATCCCGGCGGCAAACGGCGGATCCAGAAAAATCAGGTCGAACTCGGCTGGCAGGCGCGCCGCAGCCGCCAGCGCGTCAGCCTGCATCACCTCGATCGCGTCGGCCTTGAGCTTGTCCTTGAGCGCACGCAAGGCGCGGGCGAGCTGGGCGTCGCGCTCGATCAACACCACCCGGCGCGAACCGCGGCTGGCCAGTTCGAAGCCGAGCGCACCGCTGCCGGCAAACATGTCCAGCCCGCGCACGGCGCCGAAATCGCCCACCAGATGGCCGAGCCAGTTGAAGACGGTTTCCCGTACCCGGTCGCCACTGGGGCGCAGGCCGGGTTTGTCCGGGACGGCGATGGGGGTGCGTTTCCACTGCCCACCAATGATCCGCACCTGGCCGGCGGGGCGGGGGGCGGTTGATAAACTCGGGCCCTGACTGCGCTTTGGCGCCTTTCCGCTGGCAAACCCGTTTTCTTTCTTGGCTCTCATCCACCCATGATAAGTCCCACTGCGCCCAAGTCCGGCTGGCTGTCGCGCCTCAAGGAAGGCTTGACGCGAACCCGCGTCAACATCGTCGGACTGTTCTCGGGCGGGGTGGTGGATGAAAACTTCCTCGAAGAACTCGAGTTCGCCCTGATCACGGCTGACGTCGGCGTGACCACCTCGGCGCTGGTGCTGCGCCGCCTGCGCGACCGGATCAAGCTCGACGGTCTCAAGAGCCAGGACGAAGTCCGCGTCGCCCTGCGCGATGAGCTGGTCAAGATTCTCGCGCCCGCCGAAGGCCGGCTCGACCTCAACCGCGCCAAGCCGCTGGTGATCATGGTCGCTGGCGTCAACGGCGCGGGCAAGACCACCTCGATCGGCAAGCTCAGCAAGTGGCTCGCCGACGAAGGCAAGACCGTTCTGCTCGCCGCTGGCGACACTTTCCGCGCCGCCGCGCGCGAACAGCTCGCGGTGTGGGGCTCGCGCAATCGGGTCGAAGTGATCGCGCAGAGCGGCGGCGACCCCGCGGCGGTAGTGTTCGACGCCGTGAGCGCGGCCAAGGCGCGCGGGCTCGACGTGGTGATCGCCGACACCGCCGGCCGCCTGCCGACCCAGTCCCACTTGATGGAAGAGCTCAAGCGCATTCGCCGCTCGCAGGAAAAGGCCCTGCCCGGCGCGCCGCACGAGGTGATCCTGATTGTCGATGGCACCAACGGCCAGAACGCCCTGGCCCAGGTCAAGGCCTTTGACGACGCCGTGGGACTCACCGGCCTGATCATCACCAAGCTCGACGGCACCGCCAAGGGCGGCGTTCTCGCCGCCATCACCCAGATGCGGCCCGACAAGCCGATCCCCATCCTCTTTATCGGCGTGGGCGAGGGCATTGAGGATTTGCAGGCCTTCAATGCCACCGAATTCGCCAATGCCCTGGTCGGCCTGGGCTGACCCCCGCCAGACCAAGAAAAGCCCGGGGCATGCCCCGGGCTTTTCTTGGTCGTTCCGCTCTCAGCCGGCGTAGATCGGCAGCCAGAGATTGTTCGGATCGTCGGCCAGAGAAGGCAGCTTGGCCTTGGCCTCGATCTCGGCCGCCGTCATCGATGCGACGGGAGCCACGGTGGCGACACGGGCGCCACAACCGGCCAGCAAGGCGGCTGAAAACACGGCGAGCAAGAGCGCCTTGGGATAGACCATCTGAATGCCTCGACTTCACAAAACCGGCGGTTGGTTGCAGGCCCACCGCAGCGCCCCGGCCGCAGGCGCGACCGAGGCGAACTATACGAAGTCGAAGAAGGGTTTACCCGCTGAAACCAGGGTTTCCGAGCGGAGCCTCTAGCCAAGAAAAACCGGTCAACCGAATCAGCCCGGTCCGGACCCGCGATTGCGAGGTTTGGCGGGCGCAACGCGGCGGTTGTCGAGCAGGTGACGGACCGCACGGATGGGGTGGTAGATCATCATCCGCGGCCCGGCGTAACGCATCATCACCCGCGCCTGCTCGCGCTCGGCCGGACCGTAGCAGTGGATCTGGCAGTTCTCGCAGGTGGGCTTTTCCTCTCCGTAGGGACAGGACGCCAGACGCTTGCTCGCGTAGTCCATGAAGCTCGCGCAATCGCTGCACAGGCCGTCGGCGGCGGCACTCTGGTTGGCATGGTGCTGGCGGCACCAGATCCGGACCATCGCCTTGATGGTTTCCAGTTCGCGCGACAGCCGCGGCCCTTGCAGACGGGCCAACCGGCGCGCAGCGCGCTCATCGATCGGTGCTGGGTCTTGGCTCATGGAACGCGCTCTCGAGTCGGGGGTTGGCAGCAGGATGGAGGCGGCCCGGCGGGCCGGGCTTGACTTCGAACAAACCCGTCCACCGCGTCATCCGGGCGAGGTAAGCCCCTCGTAGAATCAGCCGCACTTCCGCCCCTTCTTTCAGGCTACTCCCATGTTGCTCGCCGCCGTCGATCTCGGTTCCAACAGCTTCCGGCTCGAAATCGGCCGGGTCGATGGCGACCACATCCTCACCCAGGGTTACTGGAAAGAGACCGTGCGCTTGGCCGGCGGTCTCGACGAAGAGATGCGGCTGTCGAAAAAGACGATGGACGCGGCAATCGAGACCCTGGCCCGCATGAACGAACGCCTGCGCGGCCTGCCCGCGGCGCAAGTGCGGGCCGTGGGCACGCAGACCATGCGGCTGGCGACCAACGCGCCCGAGTTTCTGATTCGCGCCCAAGCGGCCCTGGGTTATCCGATCGAAGTGATCGCCGGGCGCGAGGAAGCCCGCCTGGTGTTCGAGGGCTGCACCCATACCTTGCCGCTCTCGACGGCACGGCGCCTGGTGGTCGACATCGGCGGCGCCTCGACCGAGCTGATCGTCGGCCGCGGCTTTGCTGCCGAAAGCGCCGAGTCCTTCAAGGTCGGCTGCGTCAACACCTCGGTCCGCTTTTTCAAGGACGGCAGGATTGACCGCGCCAGCCTCAAGCGCGCCGAGGTCGCGGTAGCAGCCGAGCTTGAAGAGTCGGTCAACGTCTTCTCGCGCTCGCAGTGGGACGAGGCCTACGGCTCGTCCGGCACGGTGGGGGCAGTCTCGGCCATTCTGCGCGCGCAAGGCTGGAGCGACGGCACCATCACCTCGTCCGGCCTGCTGCGGCTGCGCCAGTTCCTGCTGCAGACGGGCGAGATCCGCCGCCTCAAGATCGAAGGTCTCAAGACCGATCGCCAGGAGGTGATCGCGGGCGGCGTGGCGGTGCTCTCAGCGGTGTTCGACGTGCTCGGCCTGGACGAGATGAAGACCGCTCGCGGCGCGCTGCGGGTCGGCCTGCTTTACGACTTGCTCGGACGGCGCGAGAGCCGCGACGTGCGCGACGCCACGGTCGACCGCATGCAGCAGCGCCTGGGGGTTGACCGCGAGCAGGCGGCCCGGGTCGCGCAAATGGCGGCAGGCTTTCATGCCGCGCTCGACGCCGCCGCGCCCGACGACCACATAAAGACCCTGGCCTGGGCCGCCGCTCTGCACGAAGCCGGATTCGTGATCTCGCATAGCGACCATCACAAGCACGGCGCCTACCTGATCCGCAACAGCGACATGGCAGGCTTTTCCACGCCGGATCAGGAACGCATCGCCACCTTGGTGCTGGCCCAGCGCGGCAACCTGAAAAAGGTGGCGAGCTTCATCGCCGACCGCAACGCCGCCAACAAGATCCTCGCGCTTCGGCTGGCGGTCCTGATGCTGCACGCGCGCCGCCCGGTCAAGCTGCCGGCCTGGTCCTTGCGGTCCACCCGCGCCGGCGCCGATCTGGCGATCGACCGCACCTGGCTGGGCCGCCATCCGCTTACTCAATATCTGCTCGAAGAAGAAGCGGCCCTGTGGGAGCGCGCCGGGCTGCCGCTGCGGCTGATCGGCAGTTAAGGCCGGCCTCAGACCAGGTCGGGGTTGATCACGGCCCGCAGAACCACCTGATCGACGTCGCCGCGTTCGCGTGACGACAGCCACCACACCCCGCCCTTTTTCACCGCCCAATCCTGATCCTGGCCCGAGAGCAATGCGGCCGCCACGGCCCCCAGGGTCGGCTGGTGACCGACCACCAGCACCGGCACCCTGGATCGCGGCCAATCGACCGCGGCCAGCAGTTCGGCCACGCTGGCGCCGGGAGCGATCTCGTCGATCGTCTTGATCGTGCGCGGCGCGAGGTCAAGCAAGGCTCTAGCGGTCTGCTGGGCGCGCGCCGCCGGACTCACCAGAACCCGAGTGGTGTCGGGCAGCCGAGCGTGCAACCACTCAGCGACGCGCCGCGCCTGTTTCTCGCCGCGCGGCGTGAGCTGGCGCCCAGGATCGGGTTCGCCAATTTCAGCGTCGGCGTGGCGCCAAAGAATCAGTTCCATGTCAGAGCTCCGGTGCGGCAAGCCGCTCGAGCAGTTCGCTCTGCGCTGAAAAAGCGCCCGCGCGGCGGAGCGGCGCTCGATAGTCACCGCTGGCGGTGAGCCGCCAGGCTTCGGCGCGATCGTCGAGATAGACCTTGAGGCCTTCGTCGATCACGCGCCGCTTGAGCTTGGGGTCGAGCACGGGCCAGGCGATCTCGATCCGGCGAAACAGGTTGCGGCCAAGCCAGTCCGCGCTCGAGAGATACACATCGTCGGCGCCGCCGTTCTTGAACCAGAACACCCGGCTGTGCTCGAGAAAGCGCCCGATCACCGAGCGCACCCGGATGTTCTCCGACAGGCCTTTGACGCCCGGCCGCAATGCGCAGGCGCCGCGCACGATCAAGTCGATCTTCACCCCGGCCTGGCTGGCGGCGTAGAGCGACTTGATGGTGGCCTCGTCACCCAGAGCGTTCATGCGGGCGACGATCCGCGCCGGCTTGCCGCTGCGGGCCATGCGCGCCTCGTTGGCGATCGCCTGCTGCAGTTTGCGATGCAGGCTGAACGGAGCGATCCAGAAGTGCTTGAGCCGCTCGACCCGAGTCAGGCTGGTGAGATGCATGAACACCTTTTCGACATCACTGCCGATCTCGGCGTTCGCGGTGAACATGCCGAAGTCGGTGTACGAGCGCGCGGTGCCGGGGTGGTAGTTGCCGGTTCCCAGGTGAACGTAAGGCACCACGCGCCAGCGCTGGCGCACAGTTTCGCGCCGCAGGACGAGCAGCATCTTGGCGTGGGTCTTCAAGCCCACCACGCCGTAGACCACTTGCACGCCGACGCGCTCGAGCCGTTCGGCCAGGTCGATGTTGGCTTCCTCGTCAAAGCGCGCCTTCAACTCGACCACCACCGTCACTTCCTTGCCGCGGCGGGCGGCTTCGATCAGCAGATCGACCAGCACCGAGGTCGCACCGGTGCGATAGAGCGTCATGCGGATCGCGGCGACCGCGGGATCGAAGGCCGCCTGGCGCAAAAAGTCGATCACCGGCTCGAAGCTCTCGAAGGGGTGATGGAGCAGAACGTCGCCGCGCTTGAGTTCGTCGAACACGCCGCCGCCCGGAGGCAGACGCGCCGGCCAGCCCGGCGTGAAAGCAGGCCAGCGCAGCGCGGGAAGCCGCAGCTGATCGACCAGCTGGTTCATGCGCACCAGGTTGACCGGGCCCGCGACCCGGAACACCGCCGCGTCGGCCAGACCGAACTGCTGCTGCAGCAAGCGCATCAGAGGCGGCGGGCAGGCCTCGGGCAGCTCCAGCCGAACCGGATTGCCGAAGTGGCGCTGGGTCAGCTCAAGCCGCATCGCCTGGCGCAGGTTGTGCGCCTCCCGCTCGTCAACCGCGAGCTCGGAATCGCGCGTGACGCGAAACTGTGAAAAGCCCGCGATCCGCCGCCCCGGAAACACGTCATCAAGGTGCGCGCGGATCACCGACGAGAGCATCACGAAAGCCTGCTGGCCCGGCGCCGAGACTCGCGACGGCAGGGCGATCAGCCGCGGCAGCACGCGCGGCACCTTGAGCACGACGATGCTCGAGGGCCGCCCGAACGCATCCCTGCCTTCGAGTTGCAGGATGAAGTTGAGCGCCTTGTTCATCAGCTGCGGAAAGGGGTGGGCCGGGTCGAGCCCGATCGGCGCCAGAAGCGGCCGCACCTCCCGCGTGAAGTACTCGCGCACCCAGGCGCGCTGAGCTGGCGTTCGGTGCGAGTGGCTGAGCAGAACCACGCCCTGGCGCTCGAGTTGCGGCACGAGACTGCGGTTAAAAAGCGCGTACTGACGCTCGACGATCGCGTGAGCACGCGTTGAAACCTCGTCGTAGAGCGCCGCCAGCGGCGAACCGGGAGCGGCCAGCGCCGCGTCGTAGAGATCGATGATGCGGATCTCAAAGAACTCGTCGAGGATCGACGAGACGATGGCGATGTAGCGCAGGCGCTCACCCCAAGGAACATCGTCCCGCTCGGCTTGCGCGAGAACCCGTTCGACAAAGGCGAGCTGAGAAACTTCCCGGGCCACCAGGCTCACCGTCGATCCCGCTACGCGCTTTCTTGCTGTCTTTTTCACAGGGAGACCATGGCAGACGTGGATGACGACTCGATGACGGCCTGACAATCCTCACTACAATGACCGCGTTCTGGAGCCGTTCCGCCAGGCTCCGTTGCAGCGCCCGCACCGATTCTAGGGGCGCGCCACCCGCACCCGCCAATGTCATCGCCGTCTCTGATTCCGCCCTTCATCCGCTTTACCCGCGTCAGCCACGCTTACGACGCTCGCCCCGCCCTGATCGATGCCAGCTTTGCTGTCGCACGCGGCGAATTCGCCCTGCTGGCCGGCCCGTCTGGCGCTGGCAAGACCACGGTTCTGCGCCTGCTTGCCGGGCTGCTCCAGCCCGACACCGGCAGCATCGAAGTCGGCGGCGAGCCGGTCGATCGCCTGCACGACCGGCGCCTGGCCTGGCTGCGTCGTTCGATGGGCGTGATGCTGCAAGACCCGATGCTGCTGCCCGACCGTTCCGTGCTCGACAACGTGATGCTGCCGGCGCTGGCGGCCGAGCTGTCCGTGGCCGAAGCGCGCGAACGCGCTCTGGCGGCCTTGTCTCGCTGCGGCATCGAGGTCCGCGCCAACGCGCGCCCGACCGAGCTTTCAGGCGGCGAGCAGCAGCGTGCCGCGCTTGCCCGCGCCGTCGTCAACCGCCCGGCGCTGATCCTGGCCGACGAACCCACCGCCCACCTCGACACGGTGGCGGCGAGCGAACTGATGAACCTGCTCGCCCAGTTTTCCCTCGCCGGCGTCACCGTGCTGCTCGCCTCGCACCATGTGACCCTGCCCGCGACGGTCCGCCCCCGCAAGATCTCTATCGCTGGCGGAAGGATTTCGGTATGAGCTGGTTCGCTCCCCGCCGCTACGCGGCCTCGCGCGCTCTGCGCGGCATGGCGGCCGAGCCGCTGTCCTTTCTTCTCGCGCTGGCGCTGGCGGCAGTGGGTTTGACCATTCCGCTGCTGCTCGCCACGTTGGCCCACTCGATCTGGCCGATGGTCGAGCGCCTGCCGACACAGACCGAACTCACCGTCTTCACCCTGCCCGGCACCGGCCCCGCCGAGCTCAACTCGCTCAAGGCCGAGATCGGCCGCCTGCCCGGCGTGAACAAGGTGCGGCACTTGCCGCGTGACGCCGCGCTGGCCGATCTGAACCAGCGCGCCGGCATCCACTCCGGACCGACCGCCGCCAACGCCTTGCCCGACCTGGTGGTGGTGAGCCTCGCCCCAAAGCTTGACGCGGGCGCGGTCGAGCACCTCGCTACCCAGCTCCGTAAGCTCGCCCGGGTCGATCTGGTGGCCTTCGATACGGGCTGGGTGCGCAAGCTCGGCGCCCTGGCTCGCGCCGGCGGCGCGATTCTGGGTGCCTTGGGCAGCGCGGTGGCGATCCTGATCGTCTTGGTTCTGGCAGGCAGCACTCGACTGGCCGCGGCCGCCAACGCCGACGAGTTGCGTGTGCTGCGCCTGGTCGGCGCCACCCCCGGTTTCATGGCCCGGCCTTACGCCTGGCGCGGTGCCCTCACCCTGGGTCTGGCGGCCGCCGTGGCGATCGGCCTGGTGGTCTTGTGCGTGATGGCGATGGGGCCGTACGTGACCGCCGCAGCCGCACTCTATGGCACCGAATTGCGGCTCGGCCTGCTGCCTCTGCCCTGGCTGGCGGGCTTGGTGCTGAGTGCCGGGCTGCTGGGCTGGATCAGCGCCGCGCTGGCCGCTCGCCTGAGCTTGCGTCGTCTGACGTAGATCCTGCCGATTCCCCCCGCGCGGAGCTTCGATGAACGAGTTTTTCACCTTGAAACTGGGCGACGATGGTGTCGCCCACCTGCAGCTCAGTCGTCCCGAGCAACTCAACACCTTCGTGCCGGACTTCTATCCGGCGCTGCGCGATGCGGTTGCCGCGCTCCACGATGGTGGCCGCACCCGCGCGCTGGTGATCAGCTCGACCGGCAAGCACTTCTCGGCCGGCATGGCGCTCGAAGTGTTTGCCGCCAGCGGCAACGCCTTGCTCGACACCGGCAGCGCCCGCGCCCGGCTTTCGTTTGCCGACTCGCTGCGGCGCCTGATGCGCTGCTTCGACGTGCTCGACGAAGCTCGCTTCCCGGTGATCTGCGCCATCCAGGGCGGCTGCATCGGCGGCGCGCTCGATCTGGCAGCTGCCTGCGACATCCGGGTCTGCTCGGCCGAGGCCTTCTTCACGATCCAGGAGATCCAGATCGGCATGACCGCCGACCTGGGCGTGCTGCAACGCCTGCCCAAGATCGTCCCGATCGGAGTGGCGCGCGAGATGGCCTACACCGGCGATCGTGTCGGCGCCGAGCGTGCGCTGGCGATCGGCCTGGTCAACGCCGTGCTGCCCGACCCGGCAGCAGCGATCGAACATGCACTCACCCTGGCTCAGACCATTGCCGCCAAGTCGCCGCTGGCGATCGCCGGCAGCAAGCTCGCGATCAACTTCGCGCGCGACCACGGCAGCGCTGAGTCGCTAAACCAGATGGCGCTGTTGCAGAGCTCGATCTTCGATACCCGCGAAATGATGGAAGCGATCCTGGCGTGGAAGAGCAAGCGACCGGGCGAGTTCGAGCCGCTGCATCCGGTCGCGGCGATCACCCCTCGTCCGAACCCGGGGATTTCATAGGGATCGTGTACCCCACTCGTCGGCCCGCCATGTCGCGCTTTCGCTGCTTCCTGGCCGAAGTCCGGCACGGCGGAGCCGAAGTCCAGCCTGAAAATAGCCAAAGGCAAGCGGTCGCCCACTCGCCCGCGACCATCAGTAAAACAAGGCCTACATCCCGACAAATCGAACAATCCCGGCCCCAATCCCGAGTATTCCAGTAGGAATTCCACTTTCCGGCCGGACTGGCATCCGGGCATTAGCACTCGCCACCGTCGAGTGCTAGTATTTTTCCTCAAGGAGATGCCAACGCCCATGAGCGACCAATCCAAGACCCTCCGCAGCAACGCCCTTGTTCCCTTCGCCGGGGACGCCAGCCTCGCGCTGAGCCCGGGCAGTCTCGGCAATCTGGATGCCTACATCCAGGCGGCCAATCGCATTCCTCTGCTCACCGCCGAGGAAGAGACCAGCTTGGCTCGCCGTCTGCGCGACCAGGGCGACGTCGATGCGGCGGGCCAGCTGGTGATGTCGCACTTGCGCCTGGTGGTGTCGGTCGCCCGCAATTACCTGGGTTACGGCCTGCCTCACGCCGATCTGATCCAGGAAGGCAATATCGGCCTGATGAAGGCGGTCAAGCGCTTCGACCCCGAGCGCGGCGTGCGGTTGGTGTCGTTTGCCCTGCACTGGATCCGCGCCGAGATTCACGAATACATCCTCAAGAACTGGCGCCTGGTAAAGGTGGCGACCACCAAGTCGCAGCGCAAGCTCTTCTTCAATCTGCGCAGCATGAAGCAGAGCACCGGCACCATGTCGCAAGGCGAAGTCGAGGGCATGGCGCGCGAACTGAACGTCAAGCCTGAAGACGTGGTCGAGATGGAGACTCGCATGTCGGGCGCTGACATTGCGCTCGAAGGTCGCACCGAAGATGGCGAAGAGAGCTACGCGCCGATCGCCTGGCTGGCCGACGCCGATTCCGAGCCGACCCGCGTGCTTGAGCGCCGCGCCCAGGACTTCATGCAGACCGACGGCATTCGCGCCGCGCTGGACGTGCTCGACGCCCGCAGCCGCCGCATCATCGAAGCCCGCTGGCTCAACGAAGATGCCGATGGCAAGGTTGGCACCGCCACCCTGCACGACCTGGCCGCCGAGTTCGGCGTGTCGGCCGAGCGGATTCGGCAGATCGAGGTCAAGGCGCTGCAAAAGATGAGGGCCGAGCTGGGCGAGCGCGCTTAAGCGCTCAAACCGCTGCCCCCAAGCCCCGGCGATGCCGGGGCTTTTTTTCGTCCCGACTCAGAGCAGGCGTTTGAGGTCAGCGACCACCGAATCGATGTCCTGCTTGTAGCGCAGGAAGAGCCGCACCCGGCCCTCGCGATCGAACACATAGCTGCCAGCGGTGTGGTCGACCGTATACGAGGTGGGCGTGGCGCCCGGCACTTTCTGAAAGAAG
>JAVVWR010000048.1:11506-13050 GCA_036652035.1 Burkholderiaceae bacterium
TAGCCAAAGAAGACCACCACCAGCTTGCCCTTGTAGTCGGCCAGCGTGCGCGGAGTGCCGGTGTGATCGGCGAGCGAGAAACCTCTGGCGTAATTGGCGCCGGTGATGTCGACACTGTTGAACTTGTGAGGCATGCAGGCCGCGAGCAGCGGGAGCAGTACGACCAGGGCGAGAGCGATGAGCTTTTTCATGATGCCGGGAATCATCGCAGATCGAGCAGGCGCCGCCCGAATCAGAGGTAGTGGTCGATCAGCAAGGCCGCGAACAAGGCCGCCAGATAGACGATCGAATAGGCGAAGGTCGCACGCGCCAGCTTGTCGCTGTAAGCGCGCAGCAAGCGCCAGGCGTAGCCCAGAAACACCGCGCCCAAGGCCAGCGCCGCGACCAGATAGAGCCAGCCCGACATGCGGATCGCAAACGGCAGCGTGCTCGTGGCCACCAGAACGATGGTGTAGAGCAGGATGTGGAGCCGGGTGAACTCCGAGCCATGGGTGACGGGCAACATCGGCAGGCCGCTCGCCCGGTAGTCCTCGACGCGGTAGAGCGCGAGCGACCAGAAGTGCGGCGGAGTCCACACAAAAATGATCAGCGCGAGCAGCCAGGCCTGTGCCGGCGCTTCACCCGTGATCGCCGCCCAGCCCAGCACCGGCGGCATCGCCCCCGAGAGGCCGCCGATCACGATGTTCTGTGGCGTGTTGGGCTTCAGAAGCACGGTGTAGATCACCGCGTAACCGACGAAAGTGCCAAAGGTCAGCCACATCGTGAGCGGATTGACCTGGGTGTAGAGCACCCACATGCCGGCGCCGCCCACCGCACCCGAAAAAATGATCGCCTGCAGCGGCGTGATGTCGCCGCGCGCCATCGGCCGCATGCGGGTGCGCGCCATCTTGGCGTCGATCGTGCGCTCGATGATCGAATTGACCGCGAAGGCCGCACCCGTCAACAGCCAGATCCCGAGCGTGGCCATCGCCACTCGCCACAAGGAAGGCAGGCCCGGCACCGACAGAAACATGCCGATCACCGCGCAGAAGATCACCAGCTGGGTCACGCGCGGCTTGGTCAGCGCCCGGTATTGACGCGCCAGCTGGGACCAGGAAACCAGTTCTCGAGGCGCTGCGGAATTCTGCATCGGGGAGCCATTTCAAAGTGGAACTGCCTGCTGCGAGAAACACCGGGGACTTGCGATTTTGATTCTAGCCTTGGGCGGCGACGGCCTTGCTCGCCATCGACCTTGTCGCCAGCCGCGATGCGGCTCGCGCGCAACGGAAATTAAAGACCACCAGAATCGCCACCAGGGCCGCCGCGCCAGCGCTGTGGAGCGCCGCCAGCACCAAGGGCCATTCGAGAACAATGTTCGACACGCCCGTGGCGAACTGCAAGACCAACAGAGCCACCAGGCCACGCGCCGGACGTGCCAGCCCCGCGATGCTCCAGCCGCGCCACGCCAGAGCGCCGGCCAGAGCGAACACCAGCCACGCAAAGCTGCGATGCACCCAATGGATTGCGACCAGCGCGCCAAACGGAATCAGCTCGCCGGCGGCATC
>JAVVWR010000048.1:13150-14954 GCA_036652035.1 Burkholderiaceae bacterium
GCACCCAATGGATTGCGACCAGCGCGCCAAACGGAATCAGCTCGCCGGCGGCATCACGCCCGAGCGATCGCCACAGCGTGAAGCCGCGAGAAAAATCGGCCGCGGGCAGCCACTCCCCCTGGCACAAAGGAAAGTCCGTGCAGGCGAGCACCGCGTAATTGCTGCTGACCCAGCCGCCCAAGGCCACCTGGCAAAACACGACGATCAGACTCGCGGCCGCCAGCCAGCGCAGCCGCGTCGCGGCGGCCGCCACGGCGACCGGCGAGCTCTCTCTCAACGCCAGCCACACCAGCAAAGCCAGCAGCCCCATGCCACCGAGCAGATGCAGGCTCACGATCGCCGGCTGCAGCTTCATCGTGACCGTGAACGCACCAAAAGCGCCTTGCAGGCACACAGCGAGCAACACGGCGCTGGCGAGCCACGGCGACGGCGTCCGATCGCGCCACCAGCGCCGCCACGCGATGGCGGCCAGAACCACGATCAAGGCGCCGACGCTCATCGCGAAGTAACGGTGAACCATCTCGATCCAGGCCTTGGTCATGGTGACAGGGCCGGAAGGCAATGCCGTCTCTGCCGCTCGGATCGGCTCGCCCGCCGACAGGGGATTCGAATGTCCGTAGCAGCCCGGCCAGTCGGGGCAGCCCAGGCCGGAATCGGTCAAGCGAGTGAAGGCGCCAAACACGATCAGATCGAAAGTGAGAAAGGCCGTGAGCCAGGCCAGGCGCCGGTACTTATCGGACGAGCGCGAAAAGCCCACCACAGCCAGCGGCACGGCAGCGATCGCCGCCGCCTTCAGCAGCAAGAGCAGGGTGGGAGAAAGGTCGATGCTCATCCGACGCGCGAGGCCTTGAGCAGCTTGGCGATGTCTTTCTTCATCCGGTTCGGATCAGCGGCGCGCGGCCAGCGCAGCATCAAATTGCCGAGCGGATCGATCAGCCAGATGTGATCGGCGAGCTGGGCCTGAGCGCCTTCCGGCAGGGCCAGAAACGACGCCAGTTCGGCAGGCCGGGCGCGCAGAAAAACCGTGCCGTCGTATTCGCGCATCAACACGGTGGAGAGCGGCGCGGTGTCAGTCACCAGCCACAGGCGTTCGATGCGGTCGCGGTCCTTGCCGGTGGTGGTCCTAACCTGACGCATCGAGTAGAGCTTGGCAACGCAGTCGGCGTCGCAATCGCCACCATCGACTTGAACCATCACCCACTTGCCGCGCAGCCGCTCGGCGTCGAAAGCCTTGCCGTCAAGATGGTTCAGAGACAGCGCCGGCAGCGGCCGCTGCGGCTCAACCAATTCGCCGTAATTGGTGCGCCCCGCCGGCGGCAGCGCGTAGTACATGAAATAGGAAGCGATCGCTGGCGCGAGACACACCGCGAGCACCAGCCAGAGTTTTCCGTTGCGCCACCGCGGCGGCTTGAGTTCAGTGCTTGCTTGCATGTTTCCAGGTGCGAAAGCCGAAGAACACGGTAAGCCCGGCGATCAGGGCCGCGATCGCTGCCCACTGAAAGGCGTAGCCGCGATGCTTGTCAACGCCGGCGGCGGGCGGCGAAGCATTGCGCCGCAGACCGTCGTTGGCGGGCGAGCTCTGCAACACCAGGAATCGCTCCACCTTGGCGCCGCTGGCCGCTTCAAAAGCATCGTAATCGAGGTTCTGCCAGATCCCCGGCAAACGACGCTCCGGTGCGCCACCGAGCTCGAGCGCGCGCGGCGCACGATCAACCGCCACGCCGAGGATGGCCACCTCACCCGCGGGCGGCGGCGCGGGCGGCAATCGGCTGCGATCAGTCGCGTCGCGCGGCGCAAAGCCGCG
>JAVVWR010000048.1:15054-16839 GCA_036652035.1 Burkholderiaceae bacterium
GCGGCGCGGGCGGCAATCGGCTGCGATCAGTCGCGTCGCGCGGCGCAAAGCCGCGATCGACCAGCACCCAGGGCGCGCCCGGCGCCCGCTGCACAGGCGTGATCACGCGAAAGCCCGCCACACCACCCAGCATGCGGTTGTCGAGGTAGAGCGTGGCGGCGGGAATGAACTCGCCGCGCAGCTCGACCTGGCGCGGAACCTCGAGCTTGGCGGGCGCCGGCCGATCGCGGTCGATCACCATCGCCGGCGCAGCGAGCGCCGCCTCCCAACGCGCCTGCAGCGCGAGCTTGTCGTTGGCTCGCTGCACCTGCCACACGGCAGCGGCCAGAGCCAGGACCACACCGACGATCCCAAAGGCGAGAGCCAGCCAGAATTTCAGACCCATGGGCCGCTCCGCACCGATGCAATAATCGATTCATCCTTGGAGAGCGCTGGCATGCGAATCGTGATCGTCGTCGCCCTGGTTGGCATCCTGGCCTCGCTCGCGGCCGCGCTCGTATTCCTGCTGCGCGACGGTGGCCGCGGCCATCGCACCGTGCATGCGCTCACGCTGCGAATCGGCCTGTCGGTGGCTCTATTTCTGTTCATGCTGTTGGCGGTCTGGATGGGCTGGCTGCAACCGCGCAGCTACTGATCGGCAAGGGCCGAGACCGAAACCAACGGCGCCCGCGGGCGCCGTTGGTCTTTCCCGCGGCGCGCCTCGCCTACACCATGTAGACGACGATGAACAAACCCAGCCACACCACGTCGACGAAGTGCCAGTACCAGGCGGCGGCTTCGAAAGCGAAGTGATGCTCGGGAGTGAAGTGGCCCTTCATCAGACGAACCAGCATCACGCTCAGCATGATGGCTCCGACAAACACATGAAAGCCGTGAAAGCCGGTAAGCATGTAGAAGGTCGAACCGAAGATGCCAGACGAGAGCCGCAGGTTCAGCGCCGAGTAGGCGTGCGAATACTCGTAGATCTGAACGCCAAGAAAGGTCGTCCCCAGCAGAACGGTCAGCAGCAGCCAGAACTGCGCCTTGCCGCGGTGATTGGCGAGCAGCGCGTGGTGAGCGATGGTGAGCGTCACGCCGGAGGTCAGCAGCAAAGCCGTGTTGATCGCCGGCAGTCCCCAGGGGCCGATGGTGGTGAAGGCATCGACCAAACCGGCCGGTCCGCTATGCGGCCAGGTCGGCGTGAAGTCGGGCCACAGCAGCTTGTGATCGAAGTCGCCGAGCATGGGTGCGGCAATCACTCGAGCATAAAAGAGCGCTCCGAAAAACGCCGCAAAGAACATCACCTCCGAGAAGATGAACCAGGCCATGCCCCAGCGGAAAGAGAGATCGACCTGGCCGCTGTAGCGCCGCGCTTCCGACTCGCCCGCCACGGCGCCGAACCAGCCGATCATCATGTAGATCAGCAGCGCCAGACCCGCCACCAGCAGGACGTAGCCCGACTGATGTTCATTGACGACGGCGGCCGCGCCGAAGCCCGTCAAGGCCAGGGAGATCATGCCCACCATCGGCCAGTGCGAGGGCTGCGGAATGAAGTAGCGCGGAACCGCGCGGGTGCTTGCTGCGCTCATCGGATCTCCTCGGGCTCTTTTAACTCGTCACGATCTTGACGATCGCGATCAGGACGAACACAAACAAGGCGGCTCCCACGATGCCCATGATGATCACGTGCACGGGGTTGAGATGCGTCGCGTCGGATTCGTAGTCGGCGCGCTTGCGCACTCCGAAAAAGCTCCAGAACACGGCGCGGGCGGTCTGGCCCAGCGATGCCTGGCGCGGCGAATCGGG
>JAVVWR010000048.1:16939-24086 GCA_036652035.1 Burkholderiaceae bacterium
GCGGGATCGGGCGCGGGATCAGAAGTCAAATCATCAGAGGGCTTCATTGCAGCTGAGCGGTCTTTTGCACCGCGCCCGCCACTTCGAAAAACGTGTACGAAAGCGTGATGTCCTTCAGGCCCGCGGGAAGCTCGGGGTCAATGAAGAACACCACCGGAAACTGCCTCACTTCTCCCGGCGCAAGCGTCTGCTGAGTGAAGCAGAAACACTCGAGCTTCTTGAAGTGGGCCGCCGACTGCAGCGGCGCGTAGCTGGGGATCGCCTGCCCGGCCATCGCTCGAGATTCCAGATTCACCAGGTCGTAAGTCACGCTCACCAGCTCGCCGGGATGCACTGTGAGGTGACTGACGTGGGGACGGAATCGCCAGGGACCGCGTTCGTTCGCGTCGAACTCGACCGTGATCGTGCGGCTGGTATCGACCTGGGTGTTCTTCGCTTGCGCCGCCACCGCCGGATCGCGATTGGTGACGAGATTGATCCCGGTGATCTCGCAGATCTTGCGATAGAGCGGAACCAGCGCCCAACCGAAACCGAACATCAGCACCGCCACCACCACCAGCTTCTTGAGCAGGACCCGGTTGTCGGTGCGCGGCGTCGAGCTCACGGCATCACCGGAAGATCGAGTGGCGCAGGACCACGGCGATGAAAAAGGCCAGCGCCACCGCGCCCAGGATCAGCGCGGTGCGGCGGTTGGCGGCGCGGATGCGGGTGGTCTCGCTCATGCTGGCCTCAGGCCGCCGTGGGCTTGGGATCGGGCGTCAAGACCTGCGGCGGCGTCTCGAAGGAGTGATACGGCGCGGGTGAGGGCAGGGTCCACTCCAGGCCTTCGGCAGCGCCCCAGGGGTTGGCGCCCGCCGGCTTGCCACTCTTGATGCACTTCAAGACCGCCCACAGGAAGATCAGCTGCGTGAGGCCGAAGCCCAGACCGCCGATTGAGGCGACCATGTTGAAGTCGGCAAACTGCAGCGGGTAGTCGGCGTAGCGGCGCGGCATGCCGGCCAGACCCAGGAAGTGCATCGGGAAAAAGGTGATGTTGAAGAAGATCAGAGACAGCCAGAAGTGCCACTGGCCCAGGCGCTCGTCATACATATGGCCGGTCCACTTCGGCAGCCAGAAGTAGGCGCCGGCAAAGAGCGCGAAGAGCGAACCGGCGACCAGCACGTAGTGGAAGTGCGCCACCACGTAATAGGTGTCCTGCAGCTGAATGTCGATCGGCGCGACGGCGAGGATCAGCCCGGTGAAGCCACCCATGGTGAAGACGAAGATGAAGCCCACCGAGAACAGCATGGGCGTGGGAAAGCTCATCGAACCTTTCCACATCGTCGCCAGCCAGTTGAAGATCTTCACCCCGGTCGGCACCGCGATCAGCATGGTGGCGTACATGAAAAAGAGCTGGCCGGTCACCGGCATCCCGGTGGTGAACATGTGGTGCGCCCACACGATGAAGCTCAAGATCGCGATCGAAGCCGTGGCGTAGACCATCGAGGCGTAGCCGAACAAGGGCTTCCTCGCGAACACCGGAACAATCTGACTCACGATCCCGAACGCCGGCAGGATCATGATGTAGACCTCGGGGTGGCCAAAGAACCAGAAGATGTGCTGGAACATCACCGGGTCGCCACCGCCCGCCGCATTGAAAAAGCTGGTGCCGAAGTGGCGATCGGTGAGCGTCATGGTGATCGCGCCCGCCAGCACCGGCATCACCGCGATCAGCAAAAAGGCGGTGATCAGCCAGGTCCAGCAGAACATCGGCATCTTCATCAGCGACATGCCGGGCGCACGCATGTTGAGGATGGTGACGATGATGTTGATCGAACCCATGATCGAGCTCGCCCCCATGATGTGCAGAGCGAAGATGCCCATGTCCATCCCCGGGCCCATCTGGATCGAGAGCGGCGCGTAGATCGTCCAGCCCGCCGCCGGCGCACCGCCTGGAACCAGGAAGGAGCTCACCAGCAAGAGCGCTGCCGGTGGCAAGAGCCAGAAGCTGAAGTTGTTCATGCGCGCAAAAGCCATGTCGGGCGCGCCCACTTGCAGCGGGATCATCCAGTTCGCGAAGCCGACAAAGGCCGGCATGATCGCGCCGAACACCATGATCAGTCCGTGCATGGTGGTGAGCTGGTTGAAGAACTCGGGCGCGAAGATCTGCATGCCGGGCTGGAACAGCTCGGCGCGAATCCCCAGCGCCAGCACGCCGCCGGTGAGAAACATGGTGAACGAGAACCACAGGTACATCGTTCCGATGTCCTTGTGGTTGGTCGCAAACAGCCAACGACGCCAGCCGTGGGGGTGATCGTCGTGGGCGTGGCCAGCGGCGTGCTCGCCAGCGTGACCGTGGGGCAGGACTGCGCTCATGCGGTGTCTCCTGGATTCCGGTGCGGCGGGCGACTACTGGGTCGCAGCCTGAACGTCGGCAGGCTGGATGGCCTTGCCGGTGGCATTGCCCCAGCTGTTCTCGATGTAACTGGTGACCGCCGCGATCTGCGTGGCGCTCAACACGCCCTTCCATGCCGGCATCGCATTCTTGCCATTGAGGATCTGAGTCAGCAGCTCCGCTTGCGAACCGTTGACGACCTTGCTGCCATCGAGCGCCGGGAAGGCATTGGGCAGGCCCTTGCCGTTGGGCTGATGGCAGACCTGGCAATTGGCTTCGTAAACCTGGGCGCCCAGGGTCTTCAACTCGGCCAGCGTATAGGTCTTGCTCGGGTCTTCGGCAGCGGCGGCCATCGCCTTTTTCTTGGCGGCGGCCCAGGCAGCGTAGTCGGCGGCGGACTTCACCTCGACCACGATCGGCATGAAGGCGTGGTCCTTGCCGCACAGCTCAGCGCAGTCACCGCGATAGGTTCCCACCTTCTCGGCGCGAAACCAGGTGTCGCGGGCGAAACCGGGAATCGCGTCCTGCTTGACCCCGAAAGCCGGTACCCACCAGGAGTGGATCACGTCGGCCGCGGTGGTGATGAGGCGGATCTTCTTGCCCACCGGAACCACCAGCGGCTCGGTCACTTCCAGCAGGTAGAAATTGGTCTTGGGCTCGGCCCCGGTGATCTGCGACATCGGCGTGGCCAGCGCTGAGACGAAGCTGATGCCTTCGCCTTCGCCGCGCAGATAGTCGTAACCCCATTTCCACTGGTAGCCAGTGGCCTTGATCGTGACGTCGGCGCCCGAGGTGTCTTTCATCGCGACCACGGTCTTGGTGGCGGGGATCGCCATGCCAATCACGATCAGAAAGGGAATCACGGTCCAGATAATCTCGACCTTGGTGTTCTCGTGCCAGGTCTCGGCCACCGCGCCCTTGGAGGCACGATGCTTCCAGATTGAATAGAACATCACGCCAAAGACCAGCACGAAGATCACACCGCAGATCAAGAGCATCAAGGTGTGCAGCGAGTAGATCTCGTCAGCGATTTGGGTAACCGGCGGAGCGAGGTTGTATTTGCTCTGGATCGGCAGCACCGCGGACGCGGCACTGGCAAGGCTGGCGGCAGCCGCGGCGGCGGCGGCCCGGATTGCGAGCTTGAACTTCATCGTGGCTTCACCGATTGGGCACCAGATTCCTGGCTTGTCTGTCTTATTGACTACCGGCTACTGCATTGCATCCGCGGGCCAATCCGATCCCGCGTTGTCGCGTCCCGCACGCAAGCCCATCGCTTGCCCAACCTGAACCGCCTCCGCTCCACCTTCAACCGTGGCTGCCGCCACGGCCCGCGTCTCCCAAGAGAACCATGGCAGCGGCTTCACCCGTCCGCCAGGCTAACCACGCGCAACCCATGCATGCCGCCCGCAAGACCGGGCTGCAAACCGCTCTCGCCTTGCTTTCGATCAAGCCCGCCAAGCTGGGCTCTGCCACCGTGACTCACGTAAGCTGGGCTCGACTTGCAAGGTCGGCGCAGAGTGAGCGGAGTATAGGTTTCGAGCAAAAGCTCGAACGCTTCTCCGCTTTTTTGTTGCTTTCTTCCCAGTCGCTCTGGCGCGAGCGCAACACTTGCGCTACATGGCGCGCTCAGCGCGGCGCGGCGATCTTCTCGCGCAAGCGGTCGAGCGACACGGTGTTGGCCACCGCGCGCGGGGCCGGCTTCCAGGCGTGGCCGTAAGCCACTTCAAAGCTCAGAGTGATTCGACCATCGGCGTCGCGGCGCCGCTCAAGCGCCTCGACCAAGGCGCGCGCGCGCCGCCCCGAGATCAGGCTCGCCCAGCGGTCATCGCGCGGATTGGCGCCCAGGCCTCTGACTTCAGCGATCAGCTCGCGCGCACTGGCGTAGGTCAGGCGGATCGTTTCCACGTCCATCACCGGCGTGGCAAGACCCGCCGCCACCATCATGTCGCCGAAGTCGTGCATATCGACAAAGCTCATCGGTCGCACCCGCGGTTCGACCTCGAGCATCGCCGCGCGCAACTCCTTGAGCGTGTCGGGGCCGAAGCAGGAAAAAAGCAGCAGCCCGTCGGTACGCAAGACCCGCTTCCACTCCGGAAACAGGCGGTGCGGCTCGGGATGCCAGTGCAGCATCAGGTTGGAGTGGACCAGATCGACCGAAGCCTCCGCCAGCGGCAGCGCCCCTGCCTCGGCGCCGATCAGCGCCGGCGATTGACCGAGCCAGCGGCTGACCGTGGCCCGCATGCCGGCGGGCCGGCCAGCGGCGAGCATGGCGAGCGACTGATCGATCCCCAGCCACTGCGCCTGCGGGTACTTGGCGGCAAACGCTTCGCGCGACGCGCCGGCGCCGCAACCCACGTCGGCAATCGCCTGCGGCGCGAGCTTCATCAGGTCGAGCCGAGCGAAGAGCCGGCGGCCGATCTCCCGCAACAGAAAGTCGTGCGCCATCACGCGCGGGACGCGCTGGTCGAACTGCCGCCGCACCGTGGCCGTTCGCGCGGGAATCCGCGGCGGATTGACCAGGCTGGGGGTGATGTCTGAAGTACCGGGACCGAGCGCCATAAGGATGAGCAGTGTATATGCTCGATCCACCCTGCCCTGGCCGCCGCCGCGCCTCGATGCCGAGACTGCCCGCCCTGTTTACCGACGCGATTGGCCGCTGCTTGCGGCCCGACTGCCTCGCCTGCGGGCGGGTTCCCGGCGACCCGGTGTGCGCGGCTTGCCGCGCCGACTACTTCCCTTCAGAGGTTCGCCGCTGCCGCCGCTGCGCGCTGGCAATTCCGTTTGGCGAGATCTGCGGCGCCTGCCTGCGCCACCCGCCGCACTTTGACGCCACCCTCGCCTGCGCCAACTACCTGCCACCCGTGGCCGGGATGATCGTCGCCCTCAAGTCGGGCGGCCGGCTCGAGCTCGCTCAGCCGCTGGCCGAACTGCTGGCGCAGCACTGCGCGAATCAGCTCGACACCGCGACGATTGTCACCGCCGTTCCGCTCGCCTTTGAGCGGCACTCCGAGCGCGGCTTCAACCAATCGGCCGAAGTGGCGCGGATCGCGGCGCGCCGCCTTGGGCTTGCCCTGGACCTCGACCTGCTGCTGCGGGTCAAGCACTCGCCGCCCCAGCAGTCGCTCGCGCTAGCCGCGCGGCGGCGCAATGTGCGCGGCGCTTACGCGACCTCACGACAACTGACGGGCGAATCGGTCGCGGTGATCGATGACGTGATGACCACCGGCGCCACGCTCGACGAGATTGCCGCCACCTTGAAGCGCGCCGGCGCCGGCCGCGTCACCAACCTCGTCCTCGCTCGCACGCCATAATCGGGCCATGTTCAATATCGTCCTCGTTGCGCCCGAGATCCCGCCGAACACCGGCAACGTGATCCGGCTCGCCGCCAATACCGGCGCCCAACTGCACCTGGTGCAGCCGCTCGGTTTCGACCTCTCCGACAAGCAGCTAAAACGCGCCGGACTCGACTACCACGAGTACGCCACGCTCAAGGTCCACGAGTCCTTCGCCGCTCTGATCGAAGCCGAACGCCCCGACCCGACGCGCATGTTCGCGCTCACCACCAAGGGCTCGCACCCGTTAGCCGAATCGCGCTTCCAACCCGGCGACTGGTTCGTCTTCGGCCGCGAATCCGCCGGCCTGCCCGAGGAAGTGCGAGAGCGCTTCCCGCCCGAGCAGCGAATCCGCCTGCCGATGCGCCCCGACAACCGCAGCCTCAACCTCTCCAACGCGGTGGCGGTGGTGGTGTTCGAAGCGTGGCGGCAGAACGGATACGCGGGGGGCGGCTGAGCGGCAGCCCGGCACTACGGCACCACGTATTTCCAGTCGTGGCACTGGAAGCAAAAATTCTCCGATGCGGCATGCGCCTTGTGACACAGATCGCAAGCGAGATCGCCCATGTGCGAACCGTGAACTTTGGCGTTGGTGAGGTTGATGCGGTTAGCCAGTTGCTCCGAGTTCGCATGACAGACGGCACAAGCTTCGGGAGTCGGTGCAACACCCTTGCGCGGCTTTTCCTGACCGTGGCAGGCCGCGCATTTCACGCTGGCCAGAGCATGGGTATGCGCCAATGGCATGGTGCCAGCCAGTGGCTTGGCCGCGGCACCGTGGCAGTCGCGACAGTCCTTGAGCACCATGCCGCGCGTCGCAGGGTGCGCGGCCGGCAGCATCGACTTGCCGGCATGGCACGACTTACAGTCATCCGCAGCGGCCTTGACGTTTCGCTGCTGCGCCTGCCCCAGCAGCGGAAGAACCAAGACCATGCAGCAGGCTAGACGCAGCAACCCGGTCAGGAACGACCGAGGTTCTCCGGTAGCTTTCATGATTGAAGCCTCGTCAGCGCTCCGGCGCTCACGCGCCGGAGCTGGGCTACTCGATCAGGCCATCGGCTTTTCGCCCGCGGCATTGATACCAACCGCGCGGCCAAAAACGATGCAGTCGGTCGTGGCATTGCCGCCCAGGCGATTGGACCCGTGAGTGCCCCCGGTCACTTCACCTCCGGCATACAGCCGCGGAATCACCTTGCCTTCGCGGTCCAGCACCTTGCCCGTGGTGCCTTGAGTACGCAATCCGCCCATGGTGTGGTGCACACCGGCCTGGGTCGGGCTGGCATAGAAGGGCGGCTTGAGAATCGGCTTCAGATTGGTGGGCGCCTTGCCGAAATCCGTGTCCTTGCCCGAGGCGGCGAGTTCGTTGTATTGCTTGACGGTGGCAAGGAAAGTCGCGGGTGGAACCTTGAATTTTTCTTCCAGAATCTTGGCTAGTTCTTCTAGC
>JAVVWR010000049.1:0-23928 GCA_036652035.1 Burkholderiaceae bacterium
CTATGGCGCGCACCTGGGCCAAGCGGATCAAAGCGCGCAGCCGCTTGGTCTATTACCGCGGCAAGTGGGCCTTGATCGCAGACCCTGGCTGGCTGATCTTGCTGCCCTGGTGGCTCAGTCGAACGCAACGGTCCAGACCAAATCGATCGCATTGGTAGTGCCGGCTCGGCCGACGATCGAGAGCGCTTGCGTCAGTTGGTAGGACAGTGCCACCGCGTAACTCGAGCCGGTAATCGCTTGCTCGAAGGACAGATAGAGCTTGTCGTTGATCCGCTTGCCCAGCGCCACCACTTCCTGGCTGGCGCTGGAGTTCGAGCGCAACTGACCGGCCACCGTTTCCCTGGGCAGCAGCGAGCCGCTGGTCTGTGCGCCGCGCAGGCTGATTTCATCCAGCCCCAGGCTGCGCATCACGGCGCCGGTGGCCGCGTCGCTTTGGTCCGAGAAGAGTGCACCGGCGGCGGCGGCGAGCAGCGCGCGGTCTTGCCCGGTGCCATCGGCCGGACGCCCCAACACCAGCCAGTTGAGTTTTTCGGTCTCCGCCATCGAGGGGTCGGAGTAGAGGCGAATCACGGGGCGTTGTGCGGTACCGGCGATCGAAACCCCCACGCTGACGGGAAGGTTGGGCCTGAGCGCGAGAACGTTGAGTGCCGGATTGTCGAGCGCACCCTGGAAAGTGACGATTCCCCGTTCGATTCGCAGGCGCTGGCCGTAGCCGGTAAACGTGCCATCGGCGGTTCGCACGGAGCCCAAGGCCCGCAAGGCGCCGGCCTCGCCTTTGACTTCGACCCGACCTTCCAGACGCGATTCGACGCCCGCGCCGCGAATGTAGAACCGGGGTCCAAGCTCGGCGGTGGCGTCGAGCGTGAGCGCGATCGGCGGCTGGATCGGGGCGGGGCGGTCGCCGCGTGAGCGCAGCACCACGACGTCGTCGGGCAGGCTGGGACCGCGCTCCAACGTGTTGAAGTCGACATAGGCGCCGTCGGCCCGCAGCTTGGCGCTCAGTTCGGCGCGCTTGCCATAGAGCGCCAGACCCGCCTCGCCGGAGGCAATGATCCAGCGCTCGGGTGCTTGCAGCACCGGCAGGCGTTCGGCCTTGAGCGCGAAAGAACCGCTGAACGTTGCCAGGGCGAGGCGGCCGAAGGCCCGCACCGAACCTGGCCCGGCCGGAATGCCCGCGGCAGCCGATTCGAGCGCCGGCTTGACCCGTGGCGGGCCGGTGAACTGCAGGTTCTTGAGCACCAGCACGCCGTCCTCGACTTCGATCTCGGCCGCGCCGTTCTCCAGCCTCAGGCCTTGTTCGACCCAGGCCAGCCGCAGGCCATCGGCGCTGGCCGCGCCACGCGCGCTGGGCGCCGCCGGTGTGCCGCGGACTTCGATATTGCCCTTGGCTCGACCTTCGATCTGGACGTTGTCGTTGATGAGCGGGCCGATCCAGCCCAGGCTGGCCAGATTGGCACTGAGGTCGATTTGAAGCGGCCGGTCTTGCGCCAGGCGCCAGACCCCGGTTGTGTCGGCCCAGGCCTCGAGCCGGCCGCTCGCGTGGCCCAGCGCGCTGCCGGCGACGCGGAAGTCACCGCTGATTCGGCCCGACTGGGCGTCGAGCCGCAAACCGAGCTCGCTCAGGCCCAGGGGGGCGAGGGCGGCAACGCCCGCGTAGATGTCGCCGCCGGCGCGTTCGACCACCAGCTTGCCATTGAGGCTGGGGGTGGCTGCCAAGTCCCATTGGCCGCGCAGCTTGAGAAGATCGCGTTGGCTGCTGCGGACGGCGCGGCGCAGTTCGCGCCGGGCAGGGTCAAGCGACTGAGGTCGCAGGTCTTCAAAACGACCGGATGTGCGGGTGCCGTTGGCGTTTCGCGCCAGTTGCACCGCGTAAAACCGCCCTCCGGCGAAGGTGAAGTCGGCCGGACCAAGGCTTTGTTCGGTGCTGCCGATGACAATCGGCGTCGCCTGCAGCAGGCGGAACGGCGTGGGTTGCCCCGCTTCGGCGCTGCTCAGTTCGCCGCGCCAGGCGTGATCGCTCCAGCCGCCGTTGACGAGGGCCTGGATCGTTTGCTGGCCTGCGGTGCGGGCGTTGAACGTGATCCGTTGCTGCGCCCACGTTCCCTGGGCCGCCAGGGTGGCGGTCGCGATCGAGGAATCCTCGCCACCGGGACTTTTGTGGCCGTTCAACTCCAGCAACACATCGAAAGGTGCGGTGGCGGCCAGCGTGCCGTGGCCGCGTAACGAGAGCTTGGCGATCGACTGCGCGCCCGGCAGACGCAGGTTTTCCGCGCTCGCCTGGATCGCCGCGCGGGGCGATCGCCAATCGCCGCTGAGTTGAATCCGGGTCGCCAGCTGACCGGCAAGTTCGGGAGCGAGTTCGCGCAGCTGCGGCGCGGTGAGATCGATCTCAAGCTGGCGCCCCGCTCCCAGGCCGCCTTGAACGCTCAAACGGGCCGCGCCCGATCGCAGGTCGGCGCTCGCGTCCAGACGGTCCGGCTGGAGCGTCGCACTGGCCTTGCCGGAGAGCGGGCGCCCCGCCACCAGGCTGTTGTCAAGGGCGAGGCGCGCGGTGCCGGCGGGCGCGGGCGAGAGGTGACCGTCGAAGTCGAATTCGCCCGAGAGGCGGGTGGCCAGTCCCGGCGCGAGCTTGGCCAGATCGAGGTCTTGCAGACGCGCCGACAGCGTGGCCTGTTGCCGACCGTCGAGCTGGATCTGGCCCTGGACCTTGGCGTGACCGGCGCCAAGCCGCAGTTCAGAAGGGGCGATGCGCAACTCGTCGGCGGCGAGCGTCAAGTCGAATCGGGTGGCGAGCGGCAAACCCTCGGTGTCATGCAGTTCACCCGTGAGGTGCTGCGTGCCCTTGGCGAGGGAATAGGCGAGCTGCCCGCTGATGCGAGTCGGGCTCAGGCCCGACCACCAGCCGGCCGCGTCGATTCCCCGAACCGTGGCGCGAGCGCTCAGAGCTCCGTCCGCAAGCCATTCGAAGCGGCCGCTGGCGCTGCCGCGTTCGGCGGCGAGCTCCTTGATGTCAAGCGTCAATCCTTCGCTCGACCAGAGCAGATCGCCGCGCGCCGATCGGACCGGCAGCCGTTGATGGTCGAGCGTGCCGGGGGTGGCGTTGCTGGCGCTGATCGAGCCCGCCAGGGTCAACGGGCCACGGCCTTCGCGCGGGGCCAGATCGGCGCGGGCGGTGAGGCGGGCCCGTGGCGCGCCGGCCACCCAGTCGGCCAGTTCCCAGTCGCGCAGCTCCAGCTGAAGGCGCCCCAGCGTCATCACGCCAAAGGGCCGCAGTTCGGCGTCCAGTTCGCCACGGGTGGGGCTGCCGGTGGCGTTGATCTGGGCGCGCAGCCGCATCGCTTCAAGCCGGCCATCGATCGTGACGGCGGCGGCCACGGGGTGACCGGCCAGCGCCGACCCCAGTTCGCCCCGGAGGTCGATCGCATAGGGCGGGTGCGACTGCATCTGGCCGGCGATCTGCGCCGCCAGCGTGTCGAGCCGGGCACTGGCGCTCCGGATCTGGATGCTCTGCGCATCCCAGATCGCGGCGAGCGTGAGCTCGGAGATCACGATCGGCTGGGCGCCGCGCTCGCCCAGGCTGAATTCGTCGAGCTTGACCGCGGGCAGCAACAGTTTGAAGGGCAGCGCCAGCGTGGGTGGCAAGGGCGTTGCCGTAGTCGGAACCGTGGGCAGCCAATCGATCGCGAGGCGCTTGGCGTTCAGGCTCTCGAGCTCGATCACGCCGCGCTGCGGGACGAGCGTGCGCGGGGTGGCGGCGAGCTGCTCGATCGCGACCGCCCAGTCGGCGCCGCGAATGTCAAAGCGTTCGATGCGAACACCCTCGCGCAAGGAGCCGCTCACGCCCGTGGCCTGAATCTGTTGCGGCACCAGCACATTGACGAGGCGGATCGCTGCTGCCAGGCCCGTGGCGGTCGAGACCAGCCACCACAGCAGCAGAGCGATCCCCACCAGCGCGATCGACAGTGGCATCAACAGGCCGGCGAGCGAGCTCAGCCAGGGCGTGCGAAGGCCTGGCTGGGCGGCTTGCTTGACAGGCGGCGGCGCAGGCGAGGGCGTCGTCATCAGAAAGCCAGGGTCACGGCAAACTGGAGGCGCCATTGGCGCAAGCGCTCGCCCCAGGCCAGGTCAATCGCCAGCGGACCGGCGGGTGTGCGAAGGCGGGCGCCCGCGCCAACGCCGAGAGCGGGTTTGAGGTCGGCGAAGGTGTCGGCGGCGTCACCCGCGTCGACAAAGCCCGCGATGCCCCAGTCGGAAATCCAGTGCACCACCTCAACCGAGGCGACGGCCAGAGCACGGCCGCCCACCACCGCACCGTCCTGCTCGACCCCCAGACTTTGGTAGTCGTAGCCGCGCACGCTGGTGGCGCCGCCGGTGCGAAACAGAAATTTGTTGGGGACGTTGTCGGCGCTGCGCGCCAGGACGCTGCCGAGCTCGCCGCGCAGGATCAGCACGTTGGAGGCGCTCAAGGGAATGAACTGCAGCCCGCGGGCGTAACCGCGGACAAAGCCCTGATCGAAAGCGAGCTGGCGCAAGCCGGCGCTGGCCTCGAGTTCGAGCAGCCGGCCGCGCCGCGGATTGGCCAGACTGTCGAGGTTGCGCGAGATCCAGGTGGCCGAGCCTGACAAGACGTTGTTGACGATCGGCTCGGCTTGCGGCGTCTGGCGTTGCTCGCGCTCGACGTTCACGGAAAAAGTGATCTCGCGGTTGCGTGCGTCGCGGGTGCCCGACAGTCGGGTGGTCGAAGCGCCAAAGCCGGCGCGCCGCACCTTCAGGTTCTCGATGTCGCTGATGTCCGCCAGCACCCCCACGCTGTCGCGCCATTCCCCCGAGCGTGGCGGCAGGAAGATGTCGGCATAGGCGTAACCGCCGGTCTGGTCGATCCGCAGGCCGGTCTGCAACGGCCAGGGACGGTCGAACACCAGAGCCTGGCGGTAGGCGAGTTCGATATGGGCGCCGGTGTTGGTGCCATAACCGATGCCGGTTGAAAAGCGCTTGCTGTGGGCCTCACTCACTTCCACCAGCAGTGGCGCGAGCAAGGGGTGCTCGGGGTCGAGCTGCGGCGTCACCACCACCGACGAGAAATAAGGCGTGTCTTGCAGCTGCTGCTGGAAGGCCGCCAGTTCGCTGCGGCTGTAGGCCGCGCCAGGCTCGATCGGGTTGTAGCGCTCGACCACCGAGGGCGGGTAGCGCTTGAGCCCCTCGATCTTGAGCGGGCCCAGGGTGTAGGTGGGGCCGCTGTTGATCTCGACTTCCAGGCGGGCGCTGTGCTCGGCCGCGTCGATCTCGGCGCGCGAGGCGGTGATACGGGCGCCAGCGAAGTCGCGGGCCGCCACGGCGGTGAGCAGGCGGGTTTTGGCCGCACCCCAGGCGTCGGATTGGAAGGGGCGGCCCACCGGCAAGGCCCAGGCGGCTTCGAACTGGCGGCGCTGATCGGCGTACTGCGGGCCGGTGATGGCGCCGTCGAATTTGAGATTGACACTGCCAACGAGGGTGCGGGGCCCTAGTTCGATCTCGAGCGCGTAGAGCGGTGGCGCGGCGGGATTGGCTTGGACTTTGAGCTGCGGCTGGAACCAACCCTCGGTGGCGAGCGCTTCGCGGGCCGAGCGCAGCACCGAGCGCAGTTCGCGTTCCTCGTCCTCGGGGTCGGCGCTGGCGGCGATGCGGGCTTCGCTGACGATCTTGCCGAGCACGGCCGTCGCGTCGGGCGCGAGCCGGGTGTCGGCGGCCAGCGAGAGCAGCGGGACGCGCGCCGACGCGGGCTCCTGCGCTTGGGCGCAAGCCGCAAAACCCAGAGCGAGCACGAGGGCGAAAAGAAACGAGTGCAAGGTGGCGCAACGGAGGGGAGGCAAGGAAAATGAACGGGCTGACTGCCGCACGCCTGGCAGTGCGTAACCTGGATGCTAGCAAGGGTCGCTACCACGCTTGCAGCGCCGTGCGGCGACCCCATGTACCTCATACATTTGATGTGATCGCCGCCCCGGGGCGGCCTGACTCGGAGACCCTGACTCGATGAGACAAGACAAACTCACCACCAAGTTCCAGGAAGCGCTGGTCGATGCGCAGTCGATCGCGGTGGCCAACGACAACTCCTACATCGAACCGCTGCACGTGCTGATGGCGATTTTGCAGCAGGACGATGGCGGCGCCCGCTCGTTGCTCGAGCGCGCCGGCGTCAACGTGGCGCGACTGCGCAAGGACGCCGAGGGCGCGATCAAGCGCCTGCCGCAAGTCTCTGGCACCGGCGGCGAGGTCCAGGTCGGACGCGATCTCGCCAACCTGCTCAACCTCACCGAAAAAGAAGCGATCAAGCGCAACGACGCCTTCATTGCCAGCGAAATGTTCTTGCTCGCCCTGGCCGACGGCAAGGGCGAGGTCGGCCGCCTAGCCAAGGAGGCGGGCTTGACTCGCAAGTCGCTGGAGGCGGCGATCGATTCGGTGCGGGGCGGCGCCAGCGTTGACTCGGCCGAGGCCGAGGGGCAGCGGGAGGCGCTCAAGAAATACACCATCGACCTCACCGAACGGGCCCGCCTGGGCAAGCTTGACCCGGTGATCGGTCGCGACGACGAGATTCGTCGCGCGATGCAGATCCTGCAGCGGCGAACCAAGAACAATCCGGTGCTGATCGGCGAACCGGGCGTGGGCAAGACCGCCGTGGTTGAAGGCCTGGCGCAGCGCATCGTCAACGACGAGGTGCCCGACACCTTGAAGGGCAAGAGCGTGCTGGTACTCGACATGGCGGGTCTTCTGGCGGGAGCCAAGTACCGCGGCGAGTTCGAAGAGCGTTTGAAGAGCGTCTTGAAGGAAGTCACGGCCGAGGAAGGCCGGATCATTCTCTTCATCGACGAGATCCACACCATGGTTGGCGCCGGCAAGGCCGAGGGCGCGATGGACGCGGGCAACATGTTGAAGCCCGCGCTCTCGCGTGGCGAGCTGCACGTGATCGGCGCCACCACGCTCGACGAGTACCGCAAGTACATCGAGAAGGACGCCGCGCTCGAGCGCCGCTTCCAGAAAGTGATGGTCAACGAGCCCAGCGTCGAGGACACGATCGCGATCCTGCGCGGCTTGCAGGAAAAGTACGAAGTCCACCACGGGGTCGAGATCACCGACCCGGCGATCGTGGCCGCGGCCGAGTTGAGCCACCGCTACATCACCGACCGCTTCCTGCCTGACAAGGCGATCGACCTGATCGACGAGGCCGCCGCCCGGATCAAGATGGAGATCGACTCCAAGCCCGAGGCGCTCGATAAGCTCGACCGCCGCCTGATCCAGTTGAAGATCGAGCGCGAAGCGGTGCGGCGCGAGAAAGACGAAGCCTCGATCAAGCGCTTCGAATTGATCGAGCAGGAGATCGCCAAGCTCGGGCGCGAGTATTCCGACCTCGAAGAGATCTGGAAGGCCGAAAAGAGCGCGGTTCTGGGGGCACAGACCGTGCGCGACGAGATCGACAAGCTGCGCACCCGGATGGAAGAGCTCAAGCGCGCCGGCCAGTACGAAAAGCTCGCCGAGCTGCAATACGGCGAGTTGCCCAAGCTCGAGAAAAAACTGCGCGAAGAGGAAAAAGCCGAGGGCCAGCAGGACAAGCCGCAACTTTTGCGCACCCAGGTGGGCGCCGAGGAAATCGCCGAGGTGGTGTCGCGGGCGACCGGAATTCCGGTCGCCAAAATGATGGAGGGCGAGCGCCAGAAGCTGCTGGCCATGGCCGACTATCTGTGCCAGCGCGTGGTTGGCCAGGACGAGGCCGTAGCCAAGGTCACCGACGCGATTCTTCGCTCGCGCGCGGGTCTGTCCGACCCCAACCGGCCCTATGGCTCCTTCCTGTTTCTGGGGCCCACCGGCGTTGGCAAGACCGAGCTGACCAAGGCACTGGCGCAGTTTCTGTTCGATACCGAAGAGGCGATGGTGCGGATCGACATGAGCGAGTTCATGGAGAAACACTCGGTCGCGCGGCTCATTGGCGCGCCGCCGGGCTATGTCGGCTACGAGGAAGGCGGTTATCTGACCGAGGCGGTGCGGCGCAAGCCTTATGCCGTGATCCTGCTCGATGAGGTTGAGAAGGCCCACCCCGACGTTTTCAACGTGCTACTGCAAGTGCTCGACGATGGCCGCATGACCGATGGCCAGGGCCGCACGGTGGACTTCAAGAACACCGTGATCGTGATGACCAGCAACCTCGGTTCGCACGAGATCCAGCGTTTGGCGGGCGAACCGCACGACGAGATCAAGGACGCGGTGATGGGCGAGGTGCGCAAGCACTTCCGGCCGGAGTTCATCAACCGGATCGACGAGATCGTGGTCTTCAATGCCCTGGGCGATGCGGCGATCAAGTCGATTGCGCGGATCCAGTTAAAGCGCCTCGAAGCGCGACTGGCGGCGCAGAACATCGGCCTCGAGGTGAGCGAAGCCGCGCTCGATGAGATCGCCAAGGTCGGTTTCGACCCGCTCTATGGCGCCCGGCCCTTGAAGCGTGCGATTCAGGAGCACATCGAGAACGCGATCGCCCGCCGCGTGCTGGAGGGGCGCTTTGGCCCGAAGGACGTGATCCCGGTCGATTTTGTCGAAGGCCACTTCAGCTTCGAGCGAACCGTGCACTAAGGAGGTTGGCGCGACCCAGCGCCAGCCACAAACGAAGAGGGCGCCGCGGCGCCCTCTTCGTTGTGCAGGATGGCTTAGTGCAAAGGCACGGCCGGTCGCTCTTCGATGTCTTCGGGCGGCTCGGCGTGCGCCACATGCCCGCTGGTGCTGGGGAACATGGGGGCGCCGCAGTCGTCGCAGAACTCGAGCGGGAAGCGATGCGAGTGCATCGTGATGCGGGTGATGCCAAGCGCGCGCAAGGCACGCTCGACGTCCTCGAGCGTCTGTTCTTCCTCGTCGCCCAGCAGCGGCCAGACCACGCCTTCGATCACGGCGTCTTCGTTGTCGGCCTTCGACAGACCGATTCGCACTTCCGGTCCCATCTGCAAATTGCCCCGCGCGTCCTCGAACAGGCCGGCTGCCGCCGCGACCTCGCTGGGCGAAATCTCGTAGGCCAGACGCAGGTAGGACACCGCCGCGCCGAGAGAGAACTCGCGCAGTTCGCGATCGCCCTGGCGCAGACCGTTGTGAAAGGCCTGCGGGCTCAGCACCTCGTAGCGGCAACCGGTCATGACCGGTTGCATGACCGCGGTGGCCTGTTCCTTGAAGGCGTTGAGTGCCGTGATCTTGGCGTCGGGATCGACGCCTGTTTCCTGCCAATGGAATAGCGCGCTGCCGGCCGGAGCTGCCACCACGGCCAGGACGTAACGCGTATCGGCCAGCATGGCGACCGGTTCGCGCATCGGGCCGGCATCGATCTTGAGCACGCCCGCGGGCAGTTGCTCGACCAGGGCGTCGAGCATGGCGCGCACATCCGAAAACGCCTCGGGCAGCTGGTCGATCGAATACAGATAGTCACCAACAGCGACGCGGGCGTCGCGCGCGGCCAGGTGGCCTTGCAATTGGACTCGCAGGTTGTCAGTCACGCTCTTGGCGAGCGTGGTGGCGGGAAGGCGGTAGCGCGACCAGGCGAGCATGGGCACGACCAGCAGCAGGGCGTCGTGCGCCACGCCGTCGATCTCGATGCTGCGGCTTTCGGCGCAGGCCTCGGCCAGGTCGGCCAGGTCGTCGTAGCCGCGTTGATTGTCGCGGGCCAGTTGGTCGAGGGCGGTGTCGATCGCGTCGTCGCTGCGGCGGGCGAGGCGGTCATTGATCAGTTCGGCCAGTCGACGTTCCCACAGCCGGTCTTCAAGACGGCTGCCGGATTCGGACAAACGCATGGCCAGCTTGACCAGGGTGTCGGCGTCGGCGGATTGGCGCGCGCGCTGGGAGTAGCGGTTGCGGCGCATGAGTGGGAATCCTCGTGGATGGGCAACAGCGATTATCGCATCCGGCGGCCTGGCCTGCGTCTGGCCTGTCGCAAAGACTGGCGCGGGCAGGGCGGGGATTTCCTGCGTCGCTTTGATAGATTGGCGGCATGAATACGACTTCGACCGCCTCGGCGGCTGAATCGGGCCCGCAGCAGGGTACCGGCAGCGTTCGCCACGACACGGAAGTGATCGGCCTGATCGGCCTGGCTCACGGCACTTCGCACTTCTATCACCTGCTTCTGCCGCCGCTGTTTCCGTGGTTGATGGCGGATTTCGGCCTGAGTTTCACCCAGGCCGGCTTGCTGATGAGTGTGTTTTTTGTCGTGAGCGGCCTTGGCCAGGCCGTCGCCGGTTTCGTGGTTGACCGTATTGGCGCCCAGCGCGCGCTTTTTGGCGGGCTGGCGTTGTTGTCCGCCTCGGCGCTTCTGCTGGGGCTGGCTCAGAGTTACCCCATGCTGATGCTGGTGGTGGTGATCGCTGGCCTGGGCAATTGCGTTTTCCATCCCGCCGATTTCACGCTGCTCAATCACAACGTCGCCCCCGCGCGTCTGGGCCACGCGTTTTCAGTGCATGGTCTGATCGGCAATCTGGGCTGGGCCGCGGCGCCCGTGTTCATGGTGGGAATCGCGAGCTGGGCCGGCTGGCACGCCGCGGCTTTTGCGGCGGCCAGCGTGGCGGCGCTGGTTTTCGCTGTCCTGTGGTGGCGGCGGGACACGATCGCCGACGTTCGCCACAACGCCGAGCAGCAGGCGGCCGCCGCGCAGGCGCCGTTTGCCTTTCTGAGCTCGAGCGCGGTGTGGATGTGTTTCGCCTTCTTCTTTCTCACCACGATGGCGTTTGGCATCCTGCAGAACTACGCCCCCGCGATCTTCGAGCGGCTCAACGGCTTGTCCTTGTCCCTGGCCACGGCCGCGCTCACGGCCTATCTGTTGGGGAGTGCGGCCGGCATGGTGGCGGGCGGATTTCTTGCGGCCCGAACCCGCAACAACGACCACTTGATTGCTGCTGCCTTGGCCGGCTCGGCAGTCATGGCCCTGCTGCTCGCCAGCGGTTGGTTGGGGGGCGACGCGGTCCTGCCCTTGATGGCTTTGATGGGGCTGGGCGTAGGAATGGCCGGGCCGAGCCGCGATCTGCTGATTCGCAAGGCGGCGGCGAGCCGCTTTGGCAAGACTTCGTTTGGCCGCGTCTACGGCTTCGTGTATTCGGGACTAGACGCTGGCCAGGCCTTGGCGCCGCTGCTGATCGGCCCCTGGCTTGACGCCGGCCATTTCGCTCTGCCCCTGGCCGCAGTGGCCGGTTTGCAGGTGGCGGCCTTGTTCACCGCGCTGCGCGTGGGACGCGATCTGCGCTATTCGAATTCCCATGTCCTTTCCAGGAGGGCCGCATGACCCCGACACCGTTTACCGCCGATTTGTGTGACGCCAACGAAGACCGCCTTGCCGATGGGGGCTTGCAAGTGCTAGAGCCGGGTTTTCTGGCGCTGGGCCAACGCCAGGCGTTTTTTGGTCAGGCGCAGACCTTGCGCCTGTTCGAAGACAACGCGGCTTTGGCCGAGCTCTTGCAGTCGCCCGGCGAAGGTCGGGTTCTGGTGGTCGACGGTGGCGGTAGCCGGCGCTGCGCCTTGTTCGGCGGCAATCTGGCCGCGGCAGCGACGAAGAACGGCTGGGCCGGTTTGATCATCCACGGCAGCGTGCGCGACGCTCACGAGATTGAAGCCTGCGACATCGGCGTGCGCGCCCTGGCGCTCAACCCACGCCGCGCGGGCAAGCGTGGCGGTGGCGAGGTCGGCGCGACCGTGGCACTGGCTGGAGTTCGCGTCAGTGCGGGGGATTGGATTTATGCCGACCGTGATGGCGTGCTGGTCTCGCGCGCTGCGCTGCATCGGGGGTGAGGTCCATGAGCGAGGGAGTTCTTCCTCGCCCTCTGGTTGCTGATGAATTTCGTTGGTTGAACTGCGTTTCATATCGCGGCATCAAGGCTGTTGCGCAGCAGCAGCCTTGATTTCGCAGTGCTGCTTTTTAGTTTGCATAGCGAAACGATGTTTGTAAGTCATTGAAAAATATGACTAGAGTATTGAGTCTTATAAAAGTTATTTGACTTGCCGCGCCGCGTCGTGCCGCCTACTATTTCCCTAACCCGCCAAGCTGCGGCGGGGCTGGACAACGACACTCTTGCTCAGGGAGCGAACATGACGACACGCGAACTTCAGGCTCAGCAACTGCAGAAGGACTGGAACGAGAACCCCCGCTGGAAGGGCATCAAGCGCGGTTACGGCGCCGAAGAAGTGGTGCGTCTGCGCGGTTCGGTCCAGCCCGAGCACACCCTGGCCAAGCGCGGTGCCGAGCGCCTCTGGAATTCGCTCGCCAGCGAGCCTTTCGTCAACGCGCTGGGCGCCCTGACCGGCAACCAGGCGATGCAGCAGGTCAAGGCCGGCCTCAAGGCGATTTATCTCTCCGGCTGGCAGGTCGCGGGCGACGCCAACCTCGCTGGCGAGATGTACCCCGACCAGTCGCTCTACCCGGCCAACTCGGTGCCGATGGTGGTTCGCCGCATCAACAACACTTTCATCCGCGCTGACCAGATTCAGTGGATGGAAGGCAAGAACCCGGGCGACGCGGGTTACATCGACTACTTCGCCCCGATCGTGGCCGACGCCGAAGCCGGCTTTGGCGGCGTGTTGAACGCCTTCGAGCTGATGAAGGCCATGATCGAAGCCGGTGCCGCCGGCGTTCACTTCGAAGACCAGCTCGCCTCGGTCAAGAAGTGCGGCCACATGGGCGGCAAGGTTCTGGTGCCGACCCGCGAAGCCGTGGCCAAGCTGGTCGCCGCTCGCCTGGCCGCCGACGTGATGGGCACGCCCACGCTGCTGGTGGCCCGTACCGACGCCGAAGCTGCTGATCTGGTCACGAGTGACGTCGACGACAACGACAAGCCCTACCTCACTGGCGAGCGCACCGTCGAAGGCTTTTTCCGCACCCAGCCCGGCCTGCAGCAGGCGATCAGCCGCGGTCTGGCCTACGCGCCCTACGCTGACCTGGTGTGGTGCGAGACCGGCAAGCCCGACCTCGCTTACGCCAAGGCCTTTGCCGAAGCGATTCACAAGCAGTTCCCCGGCAAGATGCTGTCGTACAACTGCTCGCCCTCGTTCAACTGGAAGAAGAACCTCGACGACGCCACCATCGCCAAGTTCCAGCGCGAACTCGGCGCGATGGGCTACAAGTTCCAGTTCATCACGCTCGCCGGCTTCCATTCGCTCAACTACTCGATGTTCGAGCTCGCCCACGGCTATGCCAGCGAGAATATGAGCGCGTTTGTCGAACTGCAGCAGAAGGAATTTGCTGCGGCCGACAAGGGCTTTACCGCTGTCAAGCACCAGCGCGAAGTCGGTACCGGCTACTTCGACGCCGTCACCACCACGATCGAGAACGAAGCCTCGACCGCGGCCTTGAAGGGCTCGACCGAAGACGAGCAGTTCTTCGACGCGCACAAGGCGGCGTAAGGCGATTGCTGGAAGGAATCGAAAAGGCCGCGGCGCGCCCGCGGCCTTTTTTCATGGTGCGTCAGACATGGCTCAGGCGAACTTGAGCATCACCATTCCGCTAAGCAGCAGAGCCATACCAAGCCAGCCCTGGGCCCGGATCCTCTGGCCAAACAGCACCCAACTGGCGAGCGCGGTCGCCAGCACGCCGAAACCGCCCCAGACGGCGTAAGCGATCGACAGTTCGATGCCTTGCAGTGCGACGAACAAGCACGAAAAAGCGCCAAGAATCATGCCGATCGACAGGCAGCCCAAAGCCCGGTTGCGGAATCCGTTGGAATATTTCATGCAGAGATTGGCGCCAACCTCAAGAAAAATAGCGCATACCACCATCAGAGCGTGAAGGGGAGCGAAGGTATCGAGCATCGGATCTCCTTCAGGCCGTGGCCGATTCGCTCATCGCGGTGCCGCGTTTGAGCAAAATAATGCCGGTGATGATGGCAATAATGGCGATCGATTTGATCGTCGATAGGGTTTCACCAAAAATGGCAAAGCCAACCAGCGAAATAATGACGATCCCAATGCCTTCCCATACGGCGTAGGCCACCCCGACCGGAATGTGTTCGACCACCAGCGCCAGCAGGTAGAAAGAAAAGGCCAGAAGGCAGAAGTTGGCCGCCAGGCCAAGCAGGTTGCCGCTGTCGGCGCCCCACTTGAGCAGACTGGTGCCGGTGACTTCGGCGGCGATCGCCGCCGCGAGATAAAACCAATGTCGCATGACAACTCCAAGCTCGGGCAGGCTCGCATAAGGAGCACCCGGGTTCATTCGAAATTCGAAATGAAAAGCTTGGAGACGCTATCGATCGCCGCGCCAGGCGCGTTCTTCGTCGATAAATCCCGACAGGGATGGGTGGAAGGAAATCTGGTGAGACATGGGTGAAGCCGAGAAAGAAACTGAATTTTATCCCGGCTGCATTTTTGCGTCAAAAACACTCGGTTTTACGCACCGTTTCACGCAATTTCTCATGTATTCGATATGGTGGTGGCGCTTGGCTGCGGGCAGGCCGCAACATGGAAAATCCGCGGTGGGCTGCGGCTTTTCCATGTGTGTGGGAAATTATCCTCAGCCTCGAGCAGGCTTTAAATCGTCTTGCCCGGATTCATGATGCCGTTGGGATCGAATGCCGCCTTGATCGCGCGCAGGTAGCTCTGCTCGGTCTCACCGCGGGTAAAACTCAGGAAGGGGCGCTTGATGCAGCCGATGCCGTGCTCGGCCGAGATCGAGCCGCCGTGTTTTTGCACCGCGCCGTAGACCCAGTCGCTCACCTGCTTGCAGCGCTCGAGAAAATCTTCGCGGCTCACCGACCCGGGCTTCAAGATGTTGAGGTGCATGTTGCCGTCGCCGATGTGGCCGAACCACACGATCTCGAAGTCCGGGTAGTTGGCCTGCACGATGTCATCGACTTCCTTGACGAAGGCCGGCACCTTGGCCACGGTGACCGAAATGTCGTTCTTGTACGGCGTGTAGGCCGCGATCGATTCGCTGATTCGCTCGCGCAGCGCCCACAGGTCTTTCATCTGCTGGACCGACTGGCTCATCACGCCGTCGATCACCCAGCCGTTTTCGACGCTGGTCTCGAACAAGGCCATGGCGTCGTTTTCGATCGCTTCGCTGCTGTTTTCGAACTCGAGCAAGACATAAAAGGGAGCGGCTTCGCCAAAGGGCTTCGGCACGCCGTGCGCGAGCACGTGGTTCATCGCCTTGTCGGAGAAGAACTCAAAAGCGGTGAGGTCAATCCGCTCCTGATAGGCGTGCAACACCTTCATCACCGACTCGAAGTCGGGCGCGCCCAGCACCAGCACGCTGAGATCGGTGGGCGCTCGGGTCAGTTGGACGGTGGCCTCGCACACGAAGCCCAAGGAGCCTTCGCTGCCGATGAAGAGGTGGCGCAGGTCGTAACCGGTGGCGTTCTTGGTCAGGCCGCCGTTGAGATCGAGCAGATCGCCGCGGCCGGTGACCACTTTCAGGCCGGAGATCCAGTGGCGCGTGAGCCCATAGCGGATGACCTTGATGCCGCCGGCATTGGTGGCGACGTTGCCGCCGATCTGGCTCGAGCCCGCGGCGGCGAAATCGACCGGGTAGTAGAGCCCTTGATCTTGCGCAAACTGCTGCAACTGCTCGGTCACGACGCCGGCCTGGACCTGCACCGAGCGGTCCATGGCGTTAAAGCCAAGCACCTTGTTCATCGCGTCCATCGCCACCACCACCTCGCCTTTGGCGGCAAGGGCGCCGCCCGACAGGCCGGTACGGCCGCCCGATGGAACCAGGGCGATTTGATGTTCGTTGGCGAGCTTGACGATGGCCTGCACCTCGGCGATCGAAGCGGGCAACAGGATGCAGGCGGGCGCCGGGTCGTGGGCGCGAGTCCAGTCGCGGCCGTAGTGCGTGAGGCTGTCGGCGTCGGTCAGGACGCGGGCGACGATCGGACGGAACAGGTCGGCGGTCTGGGCGGGGGTTAGGCTGGGCACGGGCGCGGCTTCCTCGGCTGCTGTCGGGCCGCTCGGTGTTCGCAGGGCGTCACGGCCTCGAAGGGATCAAAGTGTCCTAAATGGGCGCATTGTATTCTTCGTTAACCCTCTCAATCGCGCCGGCGCATTCTGCTGCGCGCCTGCTTGCCCGCTCATGGAGTAGTTCCCGATGGCCAAGACGTCCCTCGAAAAGGACCGTATCAAATTCCTGTTGCTCGAAGGCGTGCATCAGACCGCGCTCGACAACCTCAGTCGCAACGGCTACACGAATATCGAGTACCACAAGAAGGCGCTCGCCGGCGACGAGCTGAAGGCCGCGATCGCCGACGCGCACTTCGTTGGCATCCGCTCGCGCACCCAGCTCACCGAAGAAGTGTTCGCGTCGGCCAGGAAACTGGTCGGTGTGGGCGCGTTCTGCATCGGCACCAATCAGATCGACCTCGATGCCGCCTTGAAGCGTGGCATTCCGGTTTTCAATGCGCCGTACTCGAACACCCGCTCGGTCGCCGAGCTGGTGCTCAGCCACACGATCCAGCTGATGCGCGGCATTCCTGAAAAGAATGCCAAGGCTCACCGCGGTGTGTGGATGAAGTCGGCCGACAACTCGTGGGAAGTGCGGGGCAAGACGCTTGGCATCGTCGGCTACGGCAATATCGGCACCCAGCTTTCGGTGCTGGCCGAAGGGCTGGGCATGAAGGTGATCTTCCATGATGTGGTTACCAAGCTGCCGCTGGGCAATGCGGTTCAGGTCGGCTCGCTCGACGAGTTGCTGGCGAACGCCGACGTGGTCACGCTCCACGTGCCCGAGCTGCCGAGCACGCAGAACATGATGGGCGCCGAGCAGTTCGCCAAGATGAAGACCGGGTCGATCTTCATCAACGCGGCGCGCGGCACCTGCGTCGATATCGACGCGGCCTGCGCTGCGCTGGCCGCGTCGCGCCTGGCCGGCGCCGCCTTCGACGTGTTCCCGGTCGAACCCAAGGCCAATGACGAAGAGTTCATGACGCCCTTGCGCGCGTTCGACAACGTCATTCTCACCCCGCACATCGGCGGTTCGACCGCCGAAGCTCAGGCCAACATCGGTCTCGAGGTCTCGGAGAAGTTCGTTCGCTACAGCGACATCGGCTCGACGCTGTCGGCGGTCAACTTCCCGGAAGTGGCGCTGCCGCCGCACCCGAACGCGCACCGTCTGATGCACATTCACAAGAACGTTCCGGGCGTGCTCTCGAAGATCAACAGTGTCTTCTCGGACAACACGATCAACATCTCGGGCCAGTACCTGATGACCAACGCCAACATCGGCTACGTCGTGATCGACGTCGAAGCCGAGTACAGCGAACTGGCGCTCGAGAAGCTCTCGGCGATCGAAGGAACGATCCGGACCCGGGTTCTGTTTTAAGCCGCGCCAACGGTCTCACCGCAACCCGTGCCAGCGCGGGCGATGCGCCCGCGCATCGCCCGCTTTCAGCGCCGCTCGGTCTGGTGGATGCGGGCACGGCGCAGGCCGGATAGCGGCAAGGGCGCCGGCGGTGTGCCAGCGAGCGCGTTGACGAATGGTGGTGCCGCGAATTCGTCCTTGATGAAATCGACAAAAATGCGGGTGCGCAAAGGCAGGTGCTTGCGGGCTGGGAAAACGCAATAGATCGCGGTCGGCTCGGCTTCGAACGGGCGCAGCACGCGCACCAATCGGCCACCCGCCAAGTCGGCGCCGACCTCCCACAACGAACGCCACGCCAGGCCCATGCCAGCGAGCGACCATTCGTGCAGCACGGCGCCGTCGTTGCAGGTGAGCAGGCTGCCGGTGCGCTGTGGATCAGCGCGGCTGCCGCCCTTGAAACTCCAGCCTCGCTGGGGCGTGGCGCCGTCGTTGAAGCTCAAGCACTGGTGGCGTGCCAGGTCGGCAGGAGTTTGAGGTTCGCCGCAGCGGCGCAGGTAGTCGGGTGAAGCCACGACCACGCGGCACGCCTCGCCCAGCTTGGTGCGGACCAGGGTTGAATCGGCTTGTTCGCCAAAGCGGATCGCGCAGTCAAAACCCTCGGCGATCAGATCGCTAACGCGGTCGGACAAATCCAGCGCCACGCTCAGGCGTGGATGACGGCAGACCAGCCGCGGAATCATTGGCGCGATGTATTGGCGGCCAAATCCCGCAGGGGCGGTGATGCGCAGCTGGCCCGTGGCAGTCTGGCTGCGCGCACTGATTGCGCCTTCGGCCTCATCGAGATCCCGCAGGATGCGTTGGCAATCCTCCAGGAAAGCGACACCCTCGGCTGTGAGAGTGAGGCTGCGGGTTGTGCGTTGCGTCAATTTGATTCCGAGGCGGGCTTCCAAAGCATCGAGCCGCCGCCCTACCATGGCTGGTGCGATCCCCTCGTGGCGAGCTGCCGCGCTTAGACTGCCCTGGCTGGCGACGTTGACGAAAGTGGAGATCTGTTTGAATTGATCCATGCGTAAAAGTTTTAAAAGCTGTGATTCCTGAGGTGGAATTGATGACTTTTACGCAAATATACTTAATTGAGGAGTCAAAAATGACCATTCGCGCCGTGTTGTTCGATGTCTTTGGAACCTTGGTCGACACCAGTGCGGTCAGTCGCCGAGCCGAAGAGTTGTTCCCTGGCAACGGGATGAAACTCGCCAGCCTGTGGCGTGAGAAGCAATTGGTTTACACCCGCCTGCGTGGTCTGGGGGGGCGCTACGTCAACTTCACCGGTCTGACCGAAGACGCTCTGATGAGCTCGGCCGACGCCATGCGCTTGCCGCTCGATGCGGCATCCCGCGGTGCTTTGATGCACGAATTTACCCAGTTGCCGACCTTTCCCGACGTCTTGCCGGCCTTAAAACGCATGGAAGCGACCGGCGTCACCATGGGCGTGCTGTCCAACGGCGACGCCGCCTTGCTGGAAGAGGTGTTGCGGGCGGCCGAACTCTCCGACTACCTCGACCTGATTCTCTCGGCCGATCAAGTCCAGACCTACAAGCCCGCTCGTGCGGTCTACGACATGGGCCCACAGACGCTCAAGCACCCGGCGAGCGATCTTCTGTTTGTGTCGGCCAATGCCTGGGACGCCGTGGGTGCAGCCTGGGCCGGTTACCAGAGCGTGTGGGTCAACCGCACCGATATGGCGCCAGAGCGCCTGGGCGCCAATTTTGTCGCTTCCGGCCGCACGCTGGAAACCGCCGCGAAGTACCTCACCGAACACTTCACTCAATAACCAGGAGCTGCAATGGCACTGCCCCAAGGCGTCGAAATCAAGGCGCCGCTCGAGACCGGTTTCGCCCCGATCCTTACTCCTGACGCCTTGGCGCTGGTGGCCAAGCTCCACCGTGCGTTCGAGCCGCGCCGCCAGGAACTTCTGGCTGCGCGGGTTGCGCGCACGGCACGGCTGGACGCGGGTGAGAAGCCTGACTTCCTGCCTGCAACGAAGTCGATCCGTGAGGGTGACTGGACGATTGCGCCACTGCCCGCCGATCTGCAGTGCCGGCGTGTCGAGATCACCGGGCCGGTCGAGCGCAAGATGATCATCAATGCGCTCAACTCGGGGGCGGACAGCTACATGACCGACTTCGAGGACAGCAACACGCCCAATTGGTCGAACCAGATCCAGGGGCAGATCAATGTGCGCGACGCGATCCGCCGCACCATCAGCCTCGAGTCGGGTGGCAAGAGCTACCAGTTGAACGACAAGGTCGCCACGCTGCTGGTGCGTCCGCGTGGCTGGCACCTCGACGAGAAGCACGTCACCGTTGACGGCCAGCGCGTCTCGGGCGGGATCTTCGATTTCGCGCTCTTTTTGTTTCACAACGCGAAGGAATTGATCGCGCGTGGCAGCGGCCCGTATTTCTATCTGCCGAAGATGGAGTCGCACCTCGAGGCGCGGCTGTGGAACGACATCTTCGTGATGGCGCAGAACGAAGTCGGCATTCCGCAGGGAACGATCAAGGCCACGGTGCTGGTCGAGACCATCCTTGCTGCTTTCGAGATGGACGAGATCCTGTACGAGCTGCGCGAGCACTCGGCGGGTCTCAACGCCGGCCGCTGGGACTACATTTTCTCGTGCATCAAGAAGTTCAAGGTCGATCGCGATTTCTGCCTGGCTGACCGCGCCAAGATCACGATGACCGTGCCCTTCATGCGCGCCTACGCGCTGCTGCTGCTTAAGACCTGTCATCAGCGCAACGCGCCGGCGATCGGCGGCATGAGCGCTCTGATCCCGATCAAGAACGACCCCGAGAAGAACGCCGTCGCCATGGCCGGCATCACCAGTGACAAGCGCCGCGATGCCACCGACGGCTACGACGGCGGCTGGGTTGCTCACCCGGGCCTGGTTGAAGCCGCGATGGGTGAATTCAAGGCGGTGTTGGGCGATGCGCCCAACCAGATCGGCAAGAAGCGTGACGACATTGACGTCTCTGCGGCGCAATTGCTCGATTTCCAACCCGAGCAGCCCATCACCGAAGCCGGCCTGCGTAACAACATCAACGTCGGCATCCACTACCTGGGGTCGTGGCTGGCGGGCAATGGTTGCGTGCCGATCCACAACCTGATGGAAGACGCGGCGACCGCCGAGATCAGCCGCTCGCAGGTCTGGCAGTGGATTCGCAGCCCCAAGGGCGTGTTGGACGACGGCCGCAAGGTGAGCGCCGAGAGGGTGCGCGGCTTGATCGCCGAGGAGCTGGCCAAGGTCAAGGCGGCCGTCGGTGGCGACACCACGACCTACGACCAGGCCGCGGTGATTTTCGAAACCATGTCGACCGCGCCGGGTTTTACCGAGTTCCTCACGCTGCCGCTCTACGAAGAGATCGCCTGATCTTTGTTCTACCCAAGAAGAACGGCGCCCTGCGGGCGCCGTTCTCCTTGGGGCAGGGTGCTTTACGCCGCGCGCGCGCTCGCGAGTTCTCGCATGCGCGCAAAGGTGGCCTGCATGCGGGCCGATGGCGCGGGGCTGGCCAGGCTCACGCTCACGATCGCGAGCGTGGCCAGCACAAAGCCCGGCACGATTTCGTAGAGCCCGAACCAGCCGCCCTGGCGCCACACCAGCACGGTCAGCGCGCCCACCACGATGCCTGCCAGGGCGCCGTTGCGCGTCATGCGTGGCCACAGCAGCGAGAGCAGGACCACCGGGCCGAAGGCCGCGCCAAAGCCCGCCCAGGCATAGCCCACCAGCGACAGCACGCGGCTCTCCGGGTTGCTCGCGATGCCGATCGCCAGCAGGGAGATCGCCAGCACCATCATCCGGCCGACCCAGACGAGTTCGGTCTGGCTCGCGTTCTTGCGCAGGAAAGACTTATAAAAGTCCTCGGTCAGCGCCGACGAACACACCAGCAGCTGGCAGGAGAGGGTGCTCATCACCGCCGCCAGAATCGCCGACAACAAGATGCCGGCGATCCAGGGGTTGAAGAGCGCCTGGGTGAGCGAGAGAAAGACCGCTTCCCGATTGGCGGTGACCGGGCCGGCAAGATCGACGTGTTGCGCGAAGTAGGCCGCGCCAAAGAAGCCGATCGCCACTGCGCCGGCGAGGCAGAAGAACATCCACGCCATGCCGATGCGGCGCGCGTTGGGAATGGTGGCGACCGATTCGGTCGCCATGAAGCGCGCCAGGATGTGCGGTTGGCCGAAGTAGCCCAGACCCCAGGCGAGCAGAGAAATCACGCCGACCGCGGTTTGGCCGGTGGTCAGGCTCAAGGCGAGCGGGTTGAGCGCCGCGACCTGATCGACTGCCGAGCCCAAACCGCCCAACTCGTTCATCACCGCAAATGGCGTGACGACCAGGGCGATGATCATCAGCGCGGCCTGGATCGAGTCGGTCCAGCTCACCGCCAAAAAGCCGCCGAGAAAGACGTAAGCGATGGTGGCGGCGGCGCCGATCCACAGCGCGGTCTGGTAGTCAAAACCAAAGGTGCTCTCGAACAGCCGCGCGCCGGCGACCATGCCCGAGGCCGAGTAAATCGTGAAAAAGACCAGGATCACGGCCGCCGAGATCACCCGCAGCCAGCGGCTGCTGTCCTCGAAGCGGTGGGTGAAGAAGTCGGGCAGGGTCAGCGCGTTGTGGGTGAGCTCGGTGTAGACGCGCAGACGCGCGGCCACCAGGGTCCAGTTGAGCCAGGCGCCAGCGAGCAGGCCGATCGCGATCCAGCTCTCGGAGATGCCGGCGATGAAGACCGCGCCCGGCAAGCCCATCAACAGCCAGCCACTCATGTCGGAAGCGCCGACCGACAGCGCGGTGACCACGCTGCCCAGGCTGCGGCCGCCCAGGATGTAGTCGGAAAGATTGTTGGTGTAGCGCCAGGCCACCAGGCCGATGCCGACCATGAGAGTCAGGTAGGCCGTGAAAGTGATGGTGGTGGGATCGGAGAAGCTCATGAAGGCCCTGGATGTGGCGGGGAAAAGGGCGTGCCTCGACGACGCCGCGAGCGGCGATCCTAACAAGCAGATTTCCCCGTGGCGGCACGACAGGCAGGGGTTTGCGTGAGCTTGAGTCGCGCTCCGCGGGAAAGTCCGGGGAGTGATGGCCGCCGTTGGCAACCGGTGTTGTGTCGAGGTCAATCACGTTCGCGCTCAACCTGCTCGCGTTAGCATCGCCCTCGACCCTGGGAGAGGCCATGAATCCGGACGACATCCGCTTTGAATTGAACGCCTTGTTCGAGGAGCAGCGCAGCGCGTACTCGCGCGAGCCTTTCCCCGCGTGGGAGGTGCGCGCCGAACGGCTGCGCAAGCTCAAGTCGATCTTGGTTGAGCATGGTGATGAGATCGCCGCGGCGATCGATTCCGACTTTGGTGGCCGGCCTCACTTTGAAACCCGTCTGGCGGAAATTTTTCCTTGCCTGGAAGAAATCAAGAGCGCGCTGCGCCATGGCCGCGGCTGGATGAAGCCGCGCCGTGCCCCGGTCGGCAAATGGTTCCTGCCGGCCACCGCGAGCGTGCTGCCGCAGCCGCTGGGTGTGGTCGGGATCATCGTGCCGTGGAACTACCCGTTGGTGTTGGCGGTGGGGCCGCTGGTGGCGGCGCTCGCTGCCGGCAACCGCGCGCTGATCAAGATGAGTGAATTCACGCCCGAGTTCTCGGCGTTGTTTGCGCGGCTGATGGCGGACCGTTTTCCGGCGAGCGAGATCGCGGTCGTCAACGGCGGGCCGGAAATGGCGGCGGCTTTCAGCCAGCTGCCATTTGACCATCTGCTCTTTACCGGCTCGACCCTGGTCGGGCGCAAGGTGATGGCCGCGGCGGCGGCCAACCTCACCCCCGTCACGCTCGAGCTCGGCGGCAAGTCGCCAGCGGTGATCGCGCCGGGCTATCCGCTCGCCAAGGCGGTCGAGCGCATCCTGGTGGGCAAGCTGCTCAACGCCGGCCAGACCTGCATCGCGCCCGACTACGTGCTGGTGCCGCGCGCCCAGGTCGATGCCTTCGTGCAGCAGGCGCGCGCCACCGCGGCCCGCTTTTACCCCGAGGGTCTCGCTTCGCCCGAGTACTGCAGCGTGGTCAACCCGCGCCAATACGCGCGCCTGACGGGCTATCTGAGCGCGCTTGAGGGTTCAGGTGCACGGGTCGAGCCGCTGTTTGCCGGCGCCGCTCGCCAGGACGAGGCGCACCGCCTGGCGCCAGTCTTGGTGCTCGATCCTCCGTTGGGCAGTGCGGTCATGAGCGAAGAGATCTTCGGCCCCTTGCTGCCGGTGATCGCCTACGACGACGCCGACGAAGCGATCGCCTTCATCAACGCCCGGCCGCGCCCCTTGGCGCTCTATTGGTTCGACCACCAAGCGGCGCGGGTTGAGGCGATGCTGCGCTCGACCCACGCCGGCGGCGTGACGGTCAACGACACGCTGCTTCACATGCCGCAGGACGGTCTGCCTTTTGGCGGCGTCGGACCGGCGGGCATGGGGCACTACCACGGCCGCTGGGGCTTCGAGACCTTCAGCAAGATGAAGCCCGTGTTTCACCAGGCGCGGCTCAATGGCATGAGCCTGTTTAACCCGCCGTACTCGGATTTCGCCCGCAGGATGTTGGGCTGGATGCAGAAGTTCTAAGAGAAAACGGCGCCGATGGGC
>JAVVWR010000050.1:0-10807 GCA_036652035.1 Burkholderiaceae bacterium
GGCGTTGGCCACCAGGATGGCAATGAGTGTGCGGTTCATGGTGTCCTCCCCTAGCGTGTCAGGAACTTGCCGCGGTTGGCCGGCGCGTTCGAGCCGTGGATGGCGTTGTGGCAGTTCAGGCAGGAGCGGGCCACGAAGCGCGTGCTGGCGGTATTGAAGCCCGACGGCGTGTTGACCGGCTTGCCGACTTCAGGCCAGCCTTCCTTGCCCGAATACATCGTGCCGGGGTGACGCGACCAGTCGTGGCAGTCTTGGCAGAGGTTCGGAACCTTTTCGTTGAGCAGCTTGTTGTGCGTCGAGCCGTGCGGCTGGTGGCACGACAGGCAGTTCTCGGCCACGGCCGGGTGCTGGAACACATACGGTCCGCGCTTGTCGGCGTGGCAGCTGACGCACTGGTCGTTGACCGATTCACTCTTCAACATCACGGGCGAGAGTGCGCCGTGGGGGTTGTGGCAGTCCGAGCAGGTGACCTTGCCTTCGATGATCGGATGGTGCGAGGTCTTCTGGATCTGCCCGCGAACCTGGGCGTGGCAGGTATTGCAGGTCTGATACTCCAACGTGCGTTGGGTTGTGGTGAACGGGCCGATGCGCGGGTCGGGCGTCTTGCCGTGGACCGAGTGGCAGCTGTTGCAGGCGACTTCGTTCTGGTTGTGCTTGCCGGCGGCCCAGAAAGCAAGCTGACGGTTGCCTTCGTGGCACTTCTGGCAGACCTCGATCTTGGTGCTGGCGGCTTCTTTCTTGCTGAAGGTGATGGCCGGCTTGGCCTTGGTGGGATCTTGCAAGTGCTTGGAGACATCGCCGTGGCAGGCGACGCATTCCTCGCCCTTGGCCGCCGGGCTGCCCTTGGCGCCCTTGGCCGCATGCGGCCCCTTCATGAAGCTGGCTACATAAGCCTCGTGGCAGGTGACGCAGGCCTGTGCTGCGCCCGCAGGCGCCGACTGAGCGCTAGCCGCGGTGGCGAACCATCCCGCCAACAGGCTGGCACAGACGGCCGCCATAAAAACCTGGATTCGCATGAGTTTCTCCCTGAGTGAACTCGATTCCAATGAGCGCCGACGAGTTCACTGCCTGGAGAGGAAACCCACGGATCGAAGGAACTTTGAGTACTCGCCCCCCGAGTCCGACCTGTTCGAAACACCAGGCAGCGAACCCTTTCGGATGGGAGAATCATGGTTAACCCAGACTTAAGCGGAAAGATCGATTCGTTTTTGCGAGACACGAGACCTTGATCTACTGCAAAGGTAGTACGGGTTCTCTCTGAATCTGTCTCATTCTCAAACGCAACCGTGCTCTCGGGTTGCGGTGGCTCGCGCCCGGCGAGCCACCCCTTGCGTCATGCCGCCAGGTGCGCCTGAGCGCAGGAGTGTCCGGATTGGCCCCACGCGGCGTGTGGCGATGCAATCGAGCCCGGCACGATCGCGACCCGGCCGAACCCGGCAATAGGGAATGGAGATCGGCAACGCCAGCGAGCGCTGGCGCCCAAGACTCGAGGGAAAGCACGTTGATCTCAACCTCGGACCAGGCCCGGGTCACAAACACGCCGGATTGCGCCGACCGCCCTCACCTGTTCGTCGCGTTGACGCAACACCGGCATCCGGTGCGTGCCAACATCAGCATTCGAGTCGGAAACGGCGATTCAGCCAAGTTTGACCAAGCGCTCGGTGGCGGCCAGTGCGTCGCTCACGCGCCCTCTTTGCTGGCGCGCCACGAGCCGCGCAAACCTTGAGCGCTCAATAGCGACCGTGCTGTTTATAGATGTAGTTGGACAGTTCCGACTGCTGAATCGACAGTCGCCGCTGAATGGCGTGAACGGTGCGCATGATCGCCCGCATCACGCGATACACCACCTCGGGATGATCAGCCAAGAGAGCTTCAAGCTCGGTACGGCTCAAGAGCAGAACCTGGCTTGGACCCAGCGCGACTAGCGATGCGTAGCGAACAGTGCCGTCGAGAAAGCTCAACTCCCCGGCCAGATCGCCCGCGGTCAGGGTGTGCAAGGTCACCTGGCCATCGGGCGAATCCTTGATCACGCCCAGAGCGCCAGAGACCACAGCAAACAGACGGTCATCCGAGCTTCCTTCCTTGACCAGGACTTCGCCATCGTGAAGAGCTTGCAGGGTGAGCGCAGCCGCCAGATTGCGGCACTGTTGATCGCTGAGTTCAACCGCGAGCTTGGACGCACGCAAGGCCGAGTAGGTATCTAGAGTCATTCAATCTCCCTCCAAAATCGAACGCCGAATTGGCGAGCGCTAGCCGCATTATCGCGACCAACCCTTGGACGGGTTTGCACCAGGACAAACAGACTCGGCAAGACCCGCTTTTCAGCGTAACGGATCCCGTTACACAAAAGGAATCACAAGAAGAGTGCTCCCAATGGGTCGGTCTGGGCATCAATCTGCCGCATAGCCCCGTCACACTTGATTGCGGTCAAAAACGAACAAGGTTCGGCACCAGACATTTCGATAAGAGATATCTCCAATGCCGGAATTGTCATCGAAGCGAAGGCCGACCATTTCCTGGAGCGACACCATGCATGAGACCACTTACGAGTTGATGCGTCGTCAAGGCGTCACGCGACGGAGTTTCCTCAAGTTCTGCTCCCTGACCGCCGCGTCGCTCGGCCTGGGGGAAGCGGGCGCGGCCGAGATCGCCACCGCGATGGAAACCAAGCCGCGCACCCCGGTCATCTGGTTGCACGGTCTTGAGTGCACTTGTTGCTCGGAGTCCTTCATTCGCTCCTACCACCCGCTGGTCAAGGACGTCATCCTGTCGATGATTTCGCTCGACTACGACGACACCTTGATGGCCGCTGCCGGCCATCAAGCCGAAGAAGCGCTTGAGGCAACAATCAAGAAATACAAAGGCAATTACATCCTGTGCGTCGAAGGCAATCCGCCACTCAACGACGACGGCACCGCGTGCATCCCGGGTGGCAAGCCCTTTATCGACAAACTCAAGCACGTCGCCAAGGACTGCAAGGCAATCATCAGTTGGGGTTCGTGTGCGTCCTGGGGGTGCGTCCAGGCCGCCAAACCCAATCCCACTCACGCCGTTCCGGTTCACAACGTGATCCACGACAAGCCCATCATCAAGGTGCCGGGCTGCCCGCCGATCCCGGAAGTGATGACGGGCGTCATCACCTACATGCTGACCTACGACCGCATCCCGCCGCTCGATCAGCAGGGTCGGCCGAAAATGTTCTACGGCCAGCGCATCCACGACAAGTGCTACCGCCGCGCCAACTTCGACGCCGGCCAGTTCGTCGAGAAATTCGACGACATGGGCGCCCGCCTCGGCTACTGCCTCTACAAGGTTGGCTGCAAGGGCCCCACCACCTACAACGCCTGCTCGACCATCCGCTGGAACGAAGGCCTGTCCTTCCCGATCCAGTCCGGCCACGGCTGCTTTGGCTGCTCCGAGGACGACTTCTGGGACAAGGGCTCTTTCTATAAGCACGAAACCACAATTTTCCCGCCAGGGTTCGGTGGCATCGAGGCCACCACCGATAAGGTCGGCCTGACGGTCGCGGCCGCGGCCGGTGCGGCGATTGCGGCTCACGCCGCGGTCAGCGCCATCAAGCAGGCGCGGGCAAAAGACAACAACACGGTCATGGGCGTCAAGGAGTAAGGACAAATGGCAAACGCGACTCTTCCCAACGGCGGCAAGCAGATCGTCGTCGACCCTGTGACCCGCATCGAAGGCCACCTGCGGATGCAAGCCGTGCTCGACAGCAACAACGTGATCGTCGATGCCATGTCAACCGGCACCATGTGGCGCGGGCTTGAAGTCATCCTCAAGGGGCGCGACCCGCGCGACGCCTGGGCCTTTGCCGAGCGCGTTTGTGGTGTGTGCACCGGCGTTCATGCCCTGGCGGGAGTGCGAGCCGTCGAGGACGCGATCGGAATCAAGATTCCGAAGAACGCCAACATCATCCGCAACCTGATGAATGCGACGCTGTATGCACACGACCACATCGTCCATTTCTATCAATTACAGGGCTTTGACTGGATCGACGTGGTCAGCGCGCTCAAGGCCGACCCCAAGCGCACCTCCGAAATTCAACAGGCGATCTCCAATCACCCGCAATCCTCGCCCGCTTATTTCCGTGATGTACAAAACCGTCTCAAGAAATTCGTCGCCAGCGGCCAGCTCGGCATCTTCGCCAATGGCTACTGGGGCAACCCGGGCTACAAGCTGCCGCCGGAGGTCAATCTTCTCGGTGTGACCCACTATCTTGAGGCACTCGATTTCCAGAAAGAGATCGTCAAGGTTCACACGATTCTCGGCGGCAAGAACCCGCACCCCAACTATCTGGTCGGCGGGGTGCCGGTGCCTATCAATGTGAGCGAGACGGGTGCCGCCGGCATCATGGTCAACGAGGTTTACCTCAACTACATCCGCGACATCGCCGATCGAACCATCGCCTTTGTCGACCAGGTTCACATCCCCGACCTGCTCGCCATTGCCGGCTTCTACAAGGACTGGTTCAAGCAAGGCGGCGGCCTCGCCAACCAAAACGTTCTCTGCTATGGCGACTATCCCGAGATCGCCAACGACTGGTCCGAGCAAAGCCTCGCCCTGCCCAATGGCGTGATCATCGGCGGCAATCTCAAAGAGGTGATGCCGGTCGATCTGCGAGCACCCGACCAGATCCAGGAATGGGTCGATCACTCCTGGTACAAGTACGCTGACGAGAGCATCGGCCTGCACCCGTGGGACGGCGTGACCGATCAGAATTTCCAGCTCGGCAAAGGCACCGAAGGCACCAAGACCGACATCAAGTGGCTGGGTGCCGAGAGCAAGTATTCGTGGATCAAGGCCCCGCGCTGGAAGGGGCATGCGGTCGAAACCGGGCCTCTGGCGCGCTTCATCGTCGCCCACGCCAAAGGCATGGCCACGCACTCCGAGCCGATGATGGCCGCGCTCAAGCAACTCGACCTCCCCTTTGAAGCCATGTACTCGACCATGGGCCGGGTGCTCGCCCGTGGCCTGGAGGCCCAGTGGGCGGCGCACCAGATGCGCAAATACGTCGACGATCTGACCGCCAACATCAAGGCCGGTGACACTGCCGCGGCCAATATCGACAAATGGGAGCCCAGTACCTGGCCCAAGGAGTGCAAGGGTATCGGCCAAGCCGAAGCCCCTCGCGGCGCCCTGGGCCACTGGTGCAAGATCAAGGACACCCGCATCGAGAACTGGCAGGCCGTGGTGCCAACCACCTGGAACGCCAGCCCGCGCGACAGCAAGGGCCAGCGCGGCGCTTACGAGGCCGCTCTGCTCGGCACCCGAATGGCAGTTCCCGAACAGCCACTCGAGATCCTGCGTACCGTCCACAGCTATGACCCTTGCCTGGCGTGCGCGACCCATGTGATCTCGCCCACTGGCCAGGAAATCATCAAAGTCAACATCCGCTAAGGAGAGACCATGAAAGTCAATCCTGTCACCGGTGAAGTGCTGGGCGGTCCGCTGGAGCCGGTCTACGTGTACGAGGCTCCAGTCCGCTTCTGGCATTGGACGATGGTCCTCTGCATGGTCGTGCTGATCGGCACCGGCTTTGTGATTGGCTCGCCGCTGCCGGCCAATTACGCAGAAACATGGAACGAATACCTGTTTGGCTACGTCCGGCTCGCCCACTTCATTGCCGGCTTCCTGTTCGCCACGCTATTTATCGTTCGGGTGTATTGGGCGATCGTTGGCAACCACCACGCTCGGGCCATTTTCATCCCGCCCGTGTGGTCGCTGGCGTGGTGGAGCGGGATGATTCGCCAAGGCATGTACTACCTGTTCCTGACGAAGAAATCACCCGAGTGGGTCGGCCACAACCCCCTGGCTCAGATCGCCATGTTCGCGATGTACGTGCTTGGCGCGGCCTTGATCATCATCACCGGCTTTGGCCTTTATGCGCAGCAATGGGGTTGGGGGACAGGATGGATGAGCTGGTTCGGCTGGATCACCGTGCTGTTTGGCGAGCCGCAAACGGTGCGCACCTGGCACCATGCGCTCATGTATTACCTCGTCATCTTCGCCATGATCCATATTTATATGGTGTTTCGCGAAGAAGTCATGGGCGGCACCACGCAGATGTCGACCATGGGAAACGGAGTACGCATGTTCAAGGAGCCGGTTGACGGCTCCGGCTCGCATCACTGATCGGCCATGATCGCCGGTCGCGCCAAACTGACGCGAGGGCGCCTTGTGCTGCCCTCGCGTCAGACTGGGTCGCGGCGCCCGCCCCACCCTGGCCAGTTCCTCGACTCGCGTTTCCTGCGGCCGCTGGGCATTTCGCAGACTGAACTGGCCGAGGCCCTCGGCGTATCGCGGCGCCGAATCAACGAGCTCATCAACGGCCACCGCTCCATCACACCCGACACCGCGATGCGGTTGGCAGCGTACTTCGGCAACCAGGCCGAGTTCTGGATGCACCTTCAAGTTGCCTGGGACATGTATGCCGCCGCGCGACGGATGCGCGGCAACGCCGCTTAGTTAATCGCTTCGCTCCGTCCGCGCTCACCCTCGTTTTTCCCTTGATTGCGCATGAGCCGCCAAGCTCATGCGCAGCTTTTTGCTGTTCACCGCCAATTCTGGCGGCGCACACCATTTTCAAGATCAAAAATCGCCGAATCCAACGATAAAACATCGAACTCATTTCATTTTGTAACCACCTCCGTAACACTTAAATAACCAAACCGAAATCAATGACCTCGTTGTTTCCATCAGGTTGATACCGGTCAAACCCTTACCTGGAATGAGCAACCAAGATGCAGCATCACCGAGACGCCTCCGGTTTCAAGACAGGGGTCTCGACCACGAGTTGTTTTATTCCGGAGACTCTAGATGTTTGAGACAACGTATGACGTGATGCGCCGCCAGGGCGTGACACGGCGGAGCTTCATGAAGTTCTGCTCGCTCACGGCCGCTTCGCTGGGCCTGGGCGAGGCCGGCGCCAAAGACATCGCCACCGCGATGGAAACCAAGGTGCGCACCCCGGTGATCTGGCTGCACGGACTTGAATGCACCTGCTGCACCGAGTCGTTCATCCGGTCGTATCACCCGCTCGCCAAGGACGTGATCCTGTCGATGATCTCGCTCGACTACGACGACACGATCATGGCGGCCGCCGGCCATCAGGCCGAGGAAGCGCTCGAAGAGACGATCAAGAAGTACAAGGGCAATTACATCCTGTGCGTCGAGGGCAATGTTCCGCTCCACGACGACGGCACCGCCTGTATCCCCGGCGGCCAACCTTTCCTGACCAAGCTCAAGCACGTCGCCAAGGACGCCAAGGCGATCATTTCCTGGGGCTCCTGCGCCGCCTGGGGTTGCGTTCAGGCCGCCAAGCCCAACCCGACCCAATCGGTGCCGATCCACAAGATCATTCACGACAAGCCCATCATCAAGGTGCCGGGCTGCCCGCCGATCCCGGAAGTGATGACGGGCGTCATCACCTACATGCTGACCTACGACCGCATCCCGCCGCTCGATCAGCAGGGTCGGCCGAAAATGTTCTACGGCCAGCGCATCCACGACAAGTGCTACCGCCGCGCCAACTTCGACGCCGGCCAGTTCGTCGAGAAATTCGACGACATGGGCGCCCGCCTCGGCTACTGCCTCTACAAGGTTGGCTGCAAGGGCCCCACCACCTACAACGCCTGCTCGACCATCCGCTGGAACGAAGGCCTGTCCTTCCCGATCCAGTCCGGCCACGGCTGCTTTGGCTGCTCCGAGGACGACTTCTGGGACAAGGGCTCTTTCTACAAACACGAGACGACCATCCTCCCGCCGGGCTTCGGTGGCATTGAGGCAACGACCGACAAGGTCGGCCTCACCGCCGTCGCCGTCGCCGGTGCAGCGCTTGCGGCTCACGCCGCGGTCAGCGCCATCAAGCAGGCACGGGCGAAGGACAACAACACGGTCATGGGCGTCAAGGAATAAAGAAAAATGGCAAACAACACTACTCAAGCCGGCGGCGGCAAGCGCATCGTCGTCGACCCTGTGACCCGGATCGAGGGTCACATGCGCATGCAGGCCGTGCTCAACGACAAGAACGTCATCGTCGACGCGATGTCGACCGGCACCATGTGGCGCGGCCTCGAAGTCATTCTCAAGGGACGCGATCCGCGTGACGCCTGGGCCTTCGTCGAGCGCGTCTGCGGCGTGTGCACCGGGGTGCACGCGCTGGCGGCGGTGCGCTCGGTCGAAGACGCGGTTGGCATTCAGATTCCGAAGAACGCCAACATCATCCGCAACCTGATGAGCGCGACGCTCTACGCACAGGACCACCTGGTCCACTTCTATCAGTTGCACGGACTCGACTGGATCGACGTGGTCAGCGCGCTCAAGGCCGACCCGAAAAAGACCGCCGAGATCCAGCAGGCGATCTCGAGCCATCCGATGGCCTCGCCCGCCTACTTCCGCGACGTGCAAAACCGTCTCAAGAAGTTCGTCGCCAGCGGCCAGCTTGGCATCTTCGCCAATGGCTATTGGGGCAACCCGGGCTACAAGCTGCCGCCGGAAGTGAACCTCCTGGGCGTGACCCACTATCTGGAAACGCTCGACTTCCAGAAGGAAATCGTCAAGGTCCACACCATCTTCGGCGGCAAGAACCCGCACCCGAACTACCTGGTCGGTGGCGTGCCCTGCCCGATCAACATGTCGGACACCGGCGCGGCCGGCAACATGGTCAACGAAGTCACGCTCAACTATGTGCGCGACATCGCCGACCGCACCATCGCCTTCATCGACCAGGTCTACATCCCCGACCTGATGGCGATTGCCGGCATCTACAAGGACTGGTTCAAGATCGGCGACGGCCTGGCGAGCAAGAACCTGCTGTGCTATGGCGACTACCCCGAGATCGCCAACGACTGGTCCGACAAGAGCCTCGCCTTGCCCAACGGCGCCATCATCGGCGGCGATCTCAAGAACGTGATGCCGGTCGACCTGCGCGACCCCACCCAGGTTCAGGAATGGGTCACCCACAGCTGGTACAAGTACCCCGACGAGAACGTCGGTCTGCACCCGTGGGACGGCGTCACTGACCAGAACTTCCAGCTTGGCAAGGGCACCGAAGGCACCAAGACCGACATCAAGTGGCTGGGCGCCGAGAGCAAGTATTCGTGGATCAAGGCCCCGCGCTGGAAAGGTCATGCGGTCGAGACCGGGCCGCTGGCACGCGCCATCGTCGGCTACGCCAAGGGCATGCCCGAGATCAAGGAGCCGATCGACCAGGCCTTGAAGACCCTCGGCCTGCCGTTTGACGCGCTCTACTCGACCATGGGCCGCACGCTCGCCCGCGGCCTCGAGGCCCAGTGGGCGGCGCGCAAGATGCGCCAGTACGTTGACGATCTGACCGCCAACATCAAGGCCGGCGACACCGCCAGCGCCAACGTCGACAAATGGGAGCCCAGCACCTGGCCGGCCCAGTGCAAGGGCGTGGGCTTTGCCGAAGCGCCGCGCGGCGCCCTGGGTCACTGGAGCAAGATCAAGGACACCCGCATCGAGAACTGGCAGGCCGTGGTGCCAACCACCTGGAACGCCAGCCCGCGCGACCACAAGGGTCAGATCGGCGCCTACGAGGCCGCCCTCATCGGCACGCCGATGGCGGTGCCCGAGCAGCCGCTCGAGATCCTGCGCACCCTGCACAGCTTCGACCCCTGCATGGCCTGCGCCACGCACGTCATGTCGCCTTCCGGGGAGGAGTTGGTCAAGGTCGACGTCCGCTAAGGAAAGACCATGAAAATCAATCCTGTCTCGCACGAAGTCCTCGGCGGACCGCTCAAGCCTGTCTATGTGTACGAAGCGCCCGTGCGCTTCTGGCACTGGGCGATGGTGGTCACCATGTTCGTGCTCATCGGAACCGGCTATCTGGTCGGGGCCCCCTTGTCGGCCAACTACGCCGACACCTGGGTCCAGTACCAGTTTGGCTACATCCGCATGGCGCACTTCATTGCCGGGTTCCTGTTCACCATCCTGTTCATCGTCCGGACGTACTGGGCGGTGGTCGGCAACAAGTACGCGCGCTCGATCTACGTGCCACCGGTGTGGAATCTGAGCTGGTGGGATGGCATGTTCCGCCAGGCCCAGTACTACCTGTTCATGCGCCGCAAGTCGCCTGAATTCGTGGGCCACAATCCGCTCGCGCAGATCGCCATGTTCGCGATGTACGTGGTCGGCACGGTACTGATCATCATCACGGGCTTTGGCCTCTACGCCCAGCAATGGGGGTGGGACTCGGGCTGGATGAGCTGGTTCGGCTGGGTCACCGTGTGGTTCGGTGAGCCGCAGACCGTGCGCACCTGGCACCATGTGCTGATGTACTACCTGGGCCTCTTTGCGATCATCCACATGTACATGGCCATGCGCGAGGACATCATGGGTGGCGCCACCCAGCTCTCGACCATGACCAATGGCGTGCGCATGTTCAAGGAACCGGTCGATGGCTCCGGCCACCACTAAGCAGGTCCGGTCCTGAGCGCACGCGCCATGACCACGCCAGCGAGGCAGCGGGCCCGTCCCCTGCCTCGCTGGCCGTCTTCGCGCCGCGCTCCGCACCCGGGGCAATTTCTCGATTCACGCTACCTGCAGCCGCTCGGCATTTCTCAGACCGAGCTGGCGCAGGCGCTCGACATCTCGCGTCGCCGCGTCAACGAACTCATCAACGGCCGGCGCGCCATCACCCCCGACACCGCGCTGCGGCTCGCGGTCTTCTTTGGCAACGAACCCGAGTTCTGGATGCACCTGCAGGTCGCGTGGGACATGCACGACGCCGTCCGCCGCCTGCGCAACCCGGTCCGCTGACCGCTGACCG
>JAVVWR010000050.1:10907-15966 GCA_036652035.1 Burkholderiaceae bacterium
CCGCTGACCGCTGACCGGTGAGCCGGATCACACCGATCCGAGCCTCGAACCTGATTCAGGACAAACCCTATTGCCACTACTCCCGTTACTTTCTAGCCTGTAACGGCTTCCGTAACGGAGATTCCAGTGGCCCAGCAACGCGCTGTTCTGGTTTTGGGTATCGGCAACATCCTGTGGGCTGACGAAGGTTTCGGCGTGCGCGCGATCGAAGCGCTCAACCAGGCCTACGAGTTTTCTCCTGACGTTGAACTGGCCGACGGCGGCACGCTCGGCATGTATTTGCTCGACATGGTCTGCACCTCGCCAGCGATTCTTATCTTCGACTGCGCCGACCTCCAGTCGCCCCCCGGCACCATGAAGGTCTTGCGCGACACCGAGATCCAGGCCTGGAGCGCAACCAAGATCTCGCCCCACCAGACCGGCTTCAACGACGTGCTCGCCGCTGCCGCGCTCAAAGGCTTCTACCCCGAGCGCCTGACCGTGATTGGCGTTCAGCCCGAACTGCTTGACGACCTTGGCGGCTCGCTCACGCCGACGATCCGCGCCCGCATCCCTGGCGCGATCGAACTGGCCGTGGCTGAACTCGCCGCCTGGGGCTGGGCCGCCACGCCGCGCAGCGCCGACAACCCCGCCCCCTCGCTCAACACCGGCGCGCTCGACATCGAGGTCTACGAAGCCCAGCGCCCCGCCGCCGAGGCCGCCTGCCGCATCGGTGACGAGCGTTTTCTCGCCCAGCGCGCCGCACGGGAGGCTTGATATGTCACGACCCCCAAGCTCACTTCGTTCGCTGCCCCCCGTGGGGGCTCAGGCCTCCCTTGGGGCGGCCCGGCGGGAGACCTGATATGTCACGACCCCCAAGCTCACTTCGTTCGCTGCCCCCCGTGGGGGCTCAGGCCTCCCTTGGGGCGGCCCGGCGGGAGGCCTGATATGTGTATCGGCATCCCGATGCAAGTCCGTGAACCCTTGCTCGGCATGGCCGTGTGCGAGGGCCGCGGCAAGACCGAGCGGATCGACATGATGCTGGTGGGCGAGTTGCCCGTCGGTGGCTGGATCCTCGCCTTCAACGGCAAGGCCGTGCGCGTGCTTGAGGCCGACGAGGCCGCGCGCATCGACATGGCTCTGGATGCGGTTGAACAAGTCATGGCCGGCCAGGCTGCCGACGTCGACACCGCCTTTGCCGACATCGTCGGCCGCACGCCCCAACTTCCCCCTCATCTCCGGAGGCCGCAGTGAGCTTGATCGCCGAAACCCCGATCGACCCGCAGACCCACCCCATTTTCCGTCGTCTGTTTGACCAGCTCGGCTACCCCGAGCTGACCGAAGCCAATTTCGACGCCTTCATCAGCCAGCCCGGCCACAGCCTGCTGCTCTTTACCGAAGATCCGGTGCGCTTCAAGGAAACGCTCGACATCGCCGTGATCGCCCCCGAGATCGCGAGCGCCTTCCAGAACGTGTTTCGCGTCGGCGTTTTGCTGCCCACGGCCGCGCGCGCGCTGCACGCGCGCTACGGCTTCATGCGCTGGCCGGCGATCGTGCTGCTGCGCGACGGCAAATACCTCGGCGCCATCGACGGTCTGCGCAACTGGGACGAATACATCGCCGAAGTGGCTCGCCTGCTCCAGTCCGAGCCGACCCGTCCGCCGTCGATCGGCATTCCCGTGGCCGGCGGCTCTGCCGGCGATTCGCACTGCCATTCCTGAGGCCACCCGATGAAGCCCTTTCCCATCCCCGTTACCGCTTTCGGCCCGGGCTCGCAGCCGACCGAGGACGACGAGATCACCGGCCTCGACATGCCACGCGAGGTCGATGTTTTCTCGATGCCGCTGGTGCCCGACGTGACCGACCGCGTCGCCGCCACCGAATGCCGCGACGTCTTGATGCGTCTTCTCACCGAGCTGACAGCTTGGAACCCTGAGGGTAGCGATCCCGGCCCCGTCACCAGCCTCACGGGCATCGCCCCGGCCGCGCTCGACCTGGTCAACCAGATGATGGGCGAGGGCGAGGTCGGCATCCGCATCGTCGCCGGCCGCGACGTCCGCATCCAGGAATCGATCTTCACCGGCCTGTGGCGGGTGCGCGAGTTCAACCCCGAGGGCACGCTGATCGCCGATCACGTCGAAGCCGCCTGCATTCCCGCCGCCGTGCTGAGCACCGCGCGCGAGGCCACTCTCGCCGAGATGCCCGAGCAGGTTCTACCGCCCGAGGCGATGAACTCGCCCGCCATTCTCACCGAGCTGCGTGCCCAGATGGCCGAGTGGCAGCCCGGCAAACCGGCCCACGTGATCAATCTGACGCTCTTGCCGATGTCGCCGATCGACCTCAAGGTGATCGACGTGGCGCTGGGCTCCGGACCGCTCGCCATGATTTCGCGCGGCTTTGGCAACTGCCACATCAGCGCCACCACCTTGCGCCACGTATGGCGGGTGCAGTATTTCAACAGCATGAAGACCATGATTCTCAACACCGTGGTCGTCACCGACATGCCGGAAGAGGCAATCGCCGCCCCGGAAGACCTGCACGACACGACCCAGCGCCTGGCCGAGCTGATCGACTGGATCGAACAGGCCTGGGAAGTCTGAGCGCGCCGCCATGAACGAGACTCCCCGTCACACCTTCGAGGGTTCCTACCTGGGCGACGCCAGCAAGATCGGTCCCGAGACCCGTCTCGAGTGCAAGGTCTGCTGGCATGTCTACGACCCGGCCGTGGGCGACGCGTATTGGCAGATCCCGCCGGGAACACCTTTTACCGCTCTGCCCACGCACTGGTCCTGCCCCGAGTGCGGCTGCACTCAGGACCAGTTCATGGTGTTGCGCGATGAGCCCTGAGCGCGCCGACACGAGCCCCGTGGCTGAGCTGCTGCCCGACCCCGCCGCGCGGCTCGCCGAGGGCTTTCGCACCATCGCCACCACGCGCATGGCGGGCCTGCCCTTTCTCAATCCCGCGCTCGAGGTCGAGTCGGTCGGCTTTGCCCCCTGGGAAGGCCGCTGGCTCGGCGTGGTCGTCACGCCCTGGTTCATCAACCTGATCCTCGCTCCGCAAGACCCGGCGCGCTGGACCGCGGTCGCGCCCGGCGCCAAAACCAGTTACCTCTTTCCCGCCGGCCGTTACGAATTCATCGGCGTCTCTGACGACCTATTGGGCGAGTACCAGATGTGCTCGCTCTTTTCGCCCGTCAACGAGATCGCCGACCACGCCACCGCGGTGCTGATCGCCCAGCTCGCGCGCGCGGCCTTGTTCGATCCCGAGCACGCGATCGAGGAGCCAGGCACGCCGCTCACCCCCGAGCCGGCGATCGACGACAACGCCCCCGGTCTGCAGGAAAAGCTCGAGGCCAAGCTCGATCAACCGATGAGCAAGCGCGGCTTTCTGAGCGGCGCCTTCTTGAAGAATCCGGATGAGCCTCGCGGGTGACATCGGCCTGCGCCTCGCGTGGGACGGCGAACGGATCACGGCAGTCCAGCTTGCCTCGACCCGGCCGCTGCTCGCGCCCCGGCTTTTTGCCGGCAAGACCCCGGCCGAGGTTCTGGCGCTCGTGCCCGCGCTTTTCTCGCTGTGCGGGCAGGCGCAGACCGCCGCCGCGCGGCTCGCGCTGGCCGCCGCAGCCGGAGCGCCGCTGACGGCCGAGCTTGCTGAACTACGCCATCGCGTCGTCGCCGAAAGCCTGGCCGAGCTTTTCTGGCGGCTGTTGCTGGACTGGCCGCAGGCGATGGGCCTGGCCGCCAATCCAGCCCCGGTGGCGATCGCGCGCAAGATCATCGCCGCCGCTTCAGCCGCGCCGGGCCTGGACGAAGCGCTCGAAGGCCCCTTGCGCGCCTCGCTCGCGGAGCTGGCCGCCGAACATTTGTTTGGCGAACCGCTCACCCATTGGCTTGCCCGCACCACCCCTGCCACGCTCGCCGACTGGCTTGCCGGCGCCAGGACACCCGCGGCGATTGCCTTGCGCCAGCTGCGGCAGGAATCGCCGCGCCTGGGTCAAAGCGCTGTCGCTTCGCTCCCGCCGGCTGACCGTGCTTGGCTCGAAGCTGCGCTCCTGCCCGGGCTCGCGCAGCCGGGCTTCGAGCAACACCCGCGCTGGAATGGCCAGCCGGCCGAGACCGGCGCCTTGGCGCGGCAAATCGATGGGCCGCTGATCGCCGCCCTCGCCGCCACCGAAGGCCAGACCGCCGCCCTGCGCGTTCTGGCGCGAATGACCGAGTTGGCCCGTTTGCTCACCGGCCGCCAGCCCTGCGCCGACTGGGTGCTGGGTTTCGCGCCGCAGACCGGTGTTGGCGTGGGCGCGGTGCAGACCGCGCGCGGCCTGCTTGTCCACCGCGCCACGCTCGCCGCCGGGCGCGTGGCCGAGTACCGCATCGTCGCCCCGACCGAATGGAACTTCGATCCCGCGGGCGCCCTCACCCAAGGCCTGCTGGGCCAGCCTGCGGCGAGCGCCGCAGACGCCCGCCGCGCCGCCCTGATCCTGGTGCAGTCGCTCGACCCCTGCGTCGCCTGCCAGGTGGAGCTTGACCATGCATGAAATGTCGCTCGCCGAGAGCATCATCCAGATCGTCGAAGACACCGCACGCGCCCATGGCGGCGGGCGCGTGAGCCGAGTCCGGCTTGAGGTTGGCGCGCTTTCACAGGTCGAACTCGACGCGCTGCGCTTTTGCTTCGATGCCGTCACCCGCGGCTCGCCCGCCGAGGGCGCCACGCTCACCATCGACACCCCGCCCGGCGCCGCCTGGTGCATGGCCTGCTCGAACACCGTCGCGCTCGAGCGCCTGGGCAACGCCTGCCCCCGGTGTGGCAGCCACCAACTGGCCGTGACGCAAGGCCAAGAAATGCGCGTCAAGGACATTGAACTCGCCTGAGCGCAGCGCTCGGCAACAAGGAGAACAGCATGTGCACCACCTGCGGCTGCGCGGCCGGCAACGTCAAGATCGAAGGCGAGACCGACGAACACACCCACGAACACCGTCATGCCGACGGCACGGTCCACTCGCACGACCACGGTCATGAGGGCGAGCACGCCCACGATCACGCGCACGAGCACTGGCACCAGCACGAAGACGGCAGCTGGCA
>JAVVWR010000050.1:16066-23433 GCA_036652035.1 Burkholderiaceae bacterium
CCGAACCCGACCACGTCCACGACGAGGCCGGCACCCTGCACTACGGCCTGGGCGCGGCGCATTCGCACGCGCCGGGAATGAGCCAGGCGCGCATGGTGAAAATCGAACAGGACATCCTGGGCAAGAACGACGCGCTCGCCGCGGCCAACCGCCAGCGCCTGGCCGATCTCGGCGTGTTCGCGGTCAACCTGGTCTCGAGCCCGGGTTCGGGCAAGACCACGCTGTTGGCGGCCTCGATCGGCCGCCTCCTGCCGCAGCAGAACCTCGCCGTGATCGAGGGCGACCAGCAGACCGCCAACGACGCCGACCGCATCCGCGCCGCTGGCGCTCCGGCAATCCAGGTCAATACCGGCAAGGGCTGCCACCTGGACGCGGCCATGGTCGGCCGCGCGCTCGACAAACTGGCGCTCGATTCCGGCTCGGTCCTCTTCATCGAGAACGTCGGCAACCTGGTCTGCCCCGCCGCCTTTGACTTGGGCGAGGCGCACAAGGTCGCCGTGCTCTCGGTTACCGAGGGCGAGGACAAGCCGCTCAAGTACCCCGACATGTTCCGCGCCGCGAGCCTGATGCTCTTGAACAAGGTCGACCTGCTGCCCTATCTGAACTTCGATGTCGAGCAGTGCATTGCCTACGCGCGCCAGGTCAACCCCGGGATCCGAGTGATCCAGGTCTCGGCCACCCAGGGCGCGGGCATGGACGAGTGGCTAGCCTGGGTGCGTGAGGGCGCCACCGCCGCGCGCGAAGCCCAGCTTGGCACGGTCGAAGGCCTGCGTGCCCGCGTCGCCGAGCTTGAAGGCAAGCTCGAAGAGAAGATCGCCACCCGCCACTAAACCTTGCTGCCGTGAACGCCCCGCTCGCCGCCCCCGCCACAGCCTCTGCCGCCGCGATCGCTCGCCGGCGGGTGCGGGTGCGCGGGCGGGTCCAGGGCGTGGGCTTTCGGCCTTTTGTCTATCGGCTGGCGACCGAACTGGCGCTGGCCGGTTCGGTCCACAACGACGGCGAAGGGGTAGCGATCACCCTGCAGGGCAGCGAAGAATCGCTCAGGGTGTTCCTGAGCCGGCTGCAGTCGGAAGCGCCGCGCCTGGCGCGCATCGAATCGGTCGAGTCCAGTTCGGAAATTCCGCTGGCAGAAGCCGGCTTTCGCATCAGCGCGAGCGATCACGGAGCGGTCACCACCGGCGTCACCCCCGACGCGGCGATCTGCCCCGAGTGTCTGGCCGAGCTGTGCGACCCGTCCGACCGCCGCCACCGCTACGCCTTTCTCAACTGCACCCACTGCGGCCCGCGTTACACCATTACCGCCCACCTGCCCTACGACCGGCCGCAGACCAGCATGGCGGTGTTCACGCAATGCCCGGCCTGCCAGAGCGAATACGAGGACCCCGCCAACCGGCGCTTTCACGCCCAACCCAATGCCTGCCCGGTGTGCGGGCCACGGCTCTCGCTCTGGAGCCAAGCGGGCGAGCCGGTCCATTGTGCCGACGTGATCGCCGCCGCGGTCGAGCGCATCCGCGCGGGCGAAATCCTGGCCATCAAAGGCCTGGGCGGATTTCACCTGGTGTGCGACGCCGGCAACGCGGCGGCGGTGGCTACCCTGCGCGCGCGCAAGCACCGCGACGAAAAACCGCTCGCGGTGATGGTCGCGGGGCTGGCATCGGCGCGGCAACTGGCCACGGTATCGGAGACCGCCGCGCGCCTGCTCGAGTCACCCGAGCGCCCGATCGTGCTCTGCCCCAAGCGCGCGGGATGCGACGAGTCCTTGCCAGGCGTGGCCGATGGCGTGCCCGAGCTCGGGCTGATGCTGCCCTACACCCCGGTTCACTACTTGCTTTTCCACGAGGCCGCCGGCCAACCCGCCGGCACCGATTGGTTGGAGCACCCGCAGCCCTGGCGGCTGGTGATGACCAGCGCCAACCCCGGGGGCGAGCCGCTCGTGACCGGCAACACCGAGGCGGTCGAGCGCCTGGGCGCGATCGCCGACGCGCTGGTCGTGCATGACCGCGAGATCCTGATCCGCTGCGACGACTCGGTGGTGCGGACCGAACTGCGCGCCGATTCGCTCACGCCGCGCTTTGTGCGCCGCGCGCGCGGGTACACGCCGGCGCCGATCGCTCTGGCGCGCAGCGGCCCGGCCGTGCTGGCGCTCGGCGCGTATCTCAAGAACACCGCGTGCCTCACCCGTGGCGGCCAGGCGTTTCTTTCGCAGCACATCGGCGACCTGGAGAACGCCGCGAGCTGCGTTGCGCTCGAGGCCGCGGTCGATCACCTGCAATCGGTGCTCGAGATTCGCCCCGAGCTCGTCGCTCACGACCTCCACCCCGACTTCTATTCGACCCGGCTCGCCGCGCGGCTGGCGCAATCGCTTGGCGTTCCCGCCATCGGCGTTCAGCACCACCACGCTCACATCGCCGCGGTGATGGCCGAACACCGCGTGACCGAACCGGTGCTCGGCCTCGCGCTCGACGGCGTGGGTCTCGGAACCGACGGCGCCGCCTGGGGCGGCGAGCTGCTGCGGGTCGACGCCCAGGGCTTTGCCCGTCTCGCTCACCTGGCCGAGCTGCGCCTGCCCGGCGGCGACCGCGCGGCGCGCGAACCCTGGCGGGTCGCGGCGAGCGTCCTGCACCAGCTTGGCCGCGGCGACGAGATCGCCCGCCGCTTTGCCTTTCCGGCCGCCGCCACGGTGACGACCATGCTCGACCGAAATCTCAACTGCCCGGCCACCAGCAGCCTGGGCCGCTGGTTCGACGCCGCCGCCGGCCTCTTGGGCGTGCGCAGCCACCAGGGCTTCGAAGGCCAGGCGCCGATGCTGCTTGAGGCGCTTGCTCAGCGTCACGGCGCGGTCGCTCCGCTCGCGGGCGGCTGGGTTATCGAAGCCGGTCAGCTTGACCTGTTGCCCCTGATGGCGCAGCTCGCCGACGAGACCGACCCCGCGCGGGGCGCGGCGCTGTTTCACGCCACCCTGATCGAAGCGCTGGCCGAGCTGACGGCGGCCGCTGCCCGCGAGAGCGGAATCGGCCTCGTCGCCTTCGGCGGCGGGTGCTTCATGAACCGGATTCTCTCGACCGGGCTACGCGATCGGCTTACCGCCGCGGGCCTGACCCTTCTCGAAGCCGAGCAGGCTCCCGCCAACGACGGCGGGATCGCGCTTGGCCAGGCCTGGGCCGCGGCCCTGGCTCATCACTGAACCCAAGGAGACACCATGTGCCTCGCCATTCCCGCCCAGGTCGTCGAGCTTCATGACGGCGACGAGGCGACCATCAATCTCTCGGGCGTCAAGAAGCGCATCTCGCTCGCGCTGGTCGAAGACGTTGCGGTGGGCGATTACGTGATCGTCCACGTCGGCTATGCGCTGCAGAAAATCGATGCGGTGGAAGCCGAAAAGACGCTCGCCCTGTTCACCGAGGCCGCCGCCGAACTCGAACGCGCGCAGTGAGTCGCCCGATGAGCACCCGATGAGCACCCAATGAACACCAAGTCAGCACCATGAAATACATCGACGAATACCGCGACGGTGAACTCGCCCGCGGCATGGCGGCGCGCATCGCTGCCGAGGTCCAGCCCGGCCGCAGCTACAACCTGATGGAGTTCTGCGGCGGCCACACCCACGCGATCTCGCGCTACGGCATCAAGGATCTGCTGCCCGCCGCCGTCAACATGGTCCACGGCCCCGGCTGCCCGGTGTGCGTGCTGCCGATCGGCCGGATCGACAACGCGATCGAGCTCGCCATGGAGCATGGCGCGATCGTCTGCACCTACGCTGACACCATGCGGGTGCCGGCCTCCAAGGGCCTGTCGATGATGAAGGCCAAGGCGCGCGGCGCGGACATCCGAATGGTGTATTCGGCCGCCGACGCGCTGCGCATCGCGCAGGAGAACCCGGCTAAGGACGTGGTGTTTTTTGCGATCGGCTTTGAGACCACTACCCCGCCCACGGCGCTGGTGATCAAGCAGGCCGCAGCGTTCGGGCTCACCAACTTCAGCGTCTTTTGCAACCATGTGCTCACGCCCTCGGCGATCACGCACATTCTGGAGTCGCCCGAGGTGCGCGAGCTCGGCCTGGTGCCGCTCGACGGCTTTATCGGCCCGGCGCATGTCTCGACCATCATCGGCAGCCAGCCCTACGAGTACTTTGCCGAGGAATACGCCAAGCCGGTGGTGATCGCCGGCTTCGAGCCGCTCGACGTGATGCAGGCGATCCTGATGCTGGTGCGCCAGTTGAACGAGGGCCGCGCCGAGGTGGAAAACGAGTTCACCCGCGCCGTCACCCGCGACGGCAATGCCAAGGCGAAGGCTCTGGTGGCCGAAGTCTTCGAGCTGCGCAAGACCTTCGAGTGGCGCGGCCTGGGCGAAGTGCCCTACTCGGCGCTCAAGATCAAGCCGGCTTTCGAATCCTTCGACGCCGAGTCCCGCTTTGGCATCACCTACCACTCGGTGCCCGACAACAAGGCCTGCGAGTGCGGCGCGATTCTGCGCGGCGTGAAAAAGCCGACCGACTGCAAGGTCTTTGGCACCGTTTGCACGCCCGAGAACCCGCTGGGCTCGTGCATGGTCAGTAGCGAAGGCGCTTGCGCCGCTCATTACACCTACGGCCGCTTCAAGGACATCACGGTCAAGGCGGCGTGATCCTCCAGCCCTGCCGCGCAAGCACCGCCAAACCCGTCGCGCGGGCTAAGCCCGCGACCGCTGCTCAAGTGGCCGGCAAAGCCGGCCCTACGAAACGCGGGCCGCTCCCGACACCGCTCCCGACACCCCTGCAACCTCCATTCCGCTTGATCCATGTCCAACATCAAACGCGATTACGTCCGCCCGGTCGATTTCAAAAATGGCCGGGTCGACATGACCCACGGCTCGGGTGGGCGCGCCATGGCGCAGCTCATCGAGGAGCTCTTTGCCCGCGCCTTCGACAATGAGTTCCTCTCGCAAGGCAACGACGGCGCCTTGCTGCCGCCCCCCGGCGGCCGCCTGGTGGTGGCGACCGACAGCCATGTGATCACCCCGCTCTTTTTCCCCGGCGGCGACATCGGTTCGCTCTCGGTCCACGGCACGATCAACGACGTGGCGGTGAGCGGCGCCCGCCCGCTCTACCTCTCGGCGGGCTTCATCCTGGAGGAAGGCTTTCCGCTGGCGGACTTGAAGCGCATCGTCGAATCGATGGCGGCCGCCGCGCGCGAGGCGGGCGTTCCCATCGTCACCGGCGACACCAAGGTGGTCGAGCAGGGCAAGGGCGATGGCGTCTTCATCACCACCACCGGCGTCGGCGTGGTCCCCGATGGCATTGATCTCTCGGGCGCCAACGCTCGCCCGGGCGATGCGATTCTGGTGAGCGGCACGCTGGGCGACCACGGCGTGGCGATCATGAGCCTGCGCGAGAACCTGAGCTTTGAGACCACGATCGAAAGCGACAGCGCCTCGTTGCACACGCTCACCGCCGCGATGCTCGACGCCGTGCCCACGATCCGCTGCCTGCGCGACCCCACGCGCGGGGGCCTGGCCACCACGCTCAACGAGATCGCCCGCCAATCGGGCGTGGGAATGATGATCCAGGAAGCGGCGCTGCCCGTTCGCCCCGAGGTCAACGCCGCCTGCGAGTTCCTGGGGCTCGATCCCCTGTATGTGGCCAACGAGGGCAAGCTGATCGCGATCTGCCCGCAGGCCGATGCGCAGGCCTTGCTCGAGCTCATGCGCGCGCACCCGCTGGGAGCCAACGCCGCCATCGTCGGCACCGTCCACGCCGACGAGCACCACTTCGTCCAGATGGAAACGGCGTTTGGCGGTCGGCGAGTGGTGGATTGGCTCACGGGAGAGCAGCTGCCGCGGATCTGCTGAAAGAACGATCGCCCTGGGCGCTGCCCGAGGAAACCGGGGTCGGATTCAAGCGCTGCGCGGGCCGTGACCCCAACAAGAGGGCCGGGCCGCGCGCAGAGTCTGACCCCGCTTTCCGGTGCGAAGCACGAAAGCAGCAAGGATTGCCTCGGGCAAACCATCTCTGGCCGCGCCCGGCCTCGAGCGCATCGTCCGGCAGGCCGTACCATTGCGACACTCCTATTCCGTACGCCACTCATGACCGAAGCCCAACGCCTATCCAAACGCCTGATCGAGCAGCTGCAGTGCTCGCGCCGCGAAGCCGATCTTCTGATCGAGGGCGGCTGGGTCATGGTCGACGGCGTGGTCGTCGAGGAACCCCAGTTCAAGGTGCTCGACCAGACGATCACGGTTCATGCCGAGGCCAAAGCCGATCCGATCGAGCCGATCACGATCCTGCTGAATAAGCCAGCCGGCCTCGGGATGGCGGCGGCGCCAGCGCTGATCACTCCCGAGTCGCGTGCCGCGGAGGACCACTCGCAGATCCGCATGCTGAAGAAACACTTCTTCGGCCTGCAAGCGATCATGCCGCTCGAGACAGCGGCCTGCGGCCTGTGCGTCTTCAGCCAGGATTTCCGCGTGATTCGAAAGCTGAGCGAAGACGCCTACAAGATCGAGCACGAGTTTGTGGTCGAAGTCAGCGGCAGCATCGCGCCCGATGGGCTGGCGCTGCTCAATCACGGTCTGAGCTTTCAAGGCCGGCCGCTGCCGCCGATCAAGGTCAGCTGGCAGAACGAAACCCGGCTGCGCTTTGCTGTGAAGGCGGTGCAAGCCGGGCAGATCGCCTACATGTGCAAGAGCGTCGGCCTGCAGGTGGTCAACCTGCGGCGGATTCGCATCGGCCGTCAGCCGATGGCGAGCTTGCAGCCCGGCCAGTGGCGCTATCTGCCGGCTCACGAAAAGTTCTAGTCGCGGTCAGCGCGGCCTCAGCCGTCGATGACGGCCAGCGCCCGGGTCGCAATCACACAATGAAAAAGGATGGCGATGCCCCCACCCAGGGGCTCGCGTGAACAGGGATGAAGTCGATGGTGAAACAAGCGATGCCGCTGGCAAGCCCTTGGTCAAGCCCCCACCGCACTCACGCGGTGAATCGGCGCACGCTGCTGCTGGGCGCTCTGGCCGTGAGCCTGAGCAGCATGGCCCGCGCCCAGCCCGCCCCCGGCAACGACCTGGTGAGTCTGGAAACGGCGCGTGCCGAGCACGAAGCCGGGCGGGTGTTGATGATCGACATCCGCGAACCGAATGAACACGCCAGCGGCGTAGCCCCTGGCGTCAAGCTGCTGCCGATGAGCCAGATGGGCGCTCGCCTGGCCGAGATCCCCAAGGATGGAAAGCAGCCGGTGCTGCTGATCTGCAACTCGCAAAACCGCTCCCGGGCCGCCTTGAAAGCCCTGCGCCAACTGGGCGGCTACGAGCATGTTCGCTACGTCGAAGGCGGCATGTCGGGCTGGGCGCGGCGCGGCTGGCCGATGGTGGCGCCGGCACGCTGATTGCGTGCGCGGGCG
>JAVVWR010000051.1:0-23164 GCA_036652035.1 Burkholderiaceae bacterium
CCGGTGTCGGTGGCGAGCGAAACTGGCACGCTCAGCAGACGCACTTGCCGCCAACACGATGCGGCACGGATTTGAGCTGTCAGACCGGGCGAAGGAAAAGACACGACACGAAACATCGTTCGTGCTGCGTGCGGCCGGGCTGGACGTGGGCAGCGCGTGGACCGGCTGTAGAAGACCCGCACGGCGGTTGATGCCGGGTCGGGGCGGTTGGGTCACGGCGATAGGCAGCATCGCCAAAAATGGAAACCGCGATGGCTATTGCGCTGCTCAACAACGCTGCATAAGCACAGGCATCGATTTTTAACGCGCCACCATCTCGCGATCCCACTGGAATTCATACCGCCAGAAATGACAAAAGGCCTTGATTTCTCAAGGCCTTTTGAAAATCTTGGTGGAGAGGATGAGGATCGAACTCACGACCTCCGCATTGCGAACGCGGCGCTCTCCCAGCTGAGCTACCCCCCCTTATGTCCCGCCGCATCGACCAACATCAAGTCAGCGACATCAAGCGAGAAACGAATTGTGCCGTTTTTTTTAAATCGCTTCAACTCGGGTCGGCAAATTTTGATTCGAACTTGACTGGAACGCTAGAAAACCCGGCCACACCGAGGCCGCCACAACTGCGTTTTGCGAGCGCGAGCACGACACGCGCGCCACGACGCCCCAGCCTGCAATGATCGGCTTGATCGCCCCCGCCACGCCGCTCTTTGCAGGCGCGCTTGCGCGCTGTCCGCGGCGCTCTAGTCGGGTGAGCGAGCGCTGGCGGCTTCCAGCACCTTCAACAAGGCACTGGTATCGAGCCGACCCCAGCCCTGACCCGCCATCGCATTGAGTTGTTGAGCCACCAAGGCCACGGCCGGCATCGCCAGGCCGGCGTCGCGCGCCATCTCGATCACCAGACCAAAATCTTTCTGATGCAGGCGCGACTCGATGCCGGCCGAGAAATCACGCGCTGCCATCTTCGGCCCCATCAGGTCGAGCATCTTGCTGCCCGCAAAGCCGGCCGAGATCGCGCCCAGCACGCGATCGGCGGCTACCCCTTGCGAGCGCGCGAACAACATCGCCTCGGCGATGCCCTGGATGTTGACGACCTGAACGATCTGGTTGCAGGCCTTGGCGACCTGACCCGCGCCGTTGGGGCCCAGGTGCGTGATGGTCTGCCCCAGACAGGCGAGCAAAGGCCGCGCCCGGTCCAGCACGGCGGCATCGCCGCCGACCATGATCGAGAGCGTGGCGGCCTGCGCACCCTTGACCCCACCCGAGACCGGCGCGTCGAGCAGAGCCACGCCCTGGGCCGCCAGACGAGCCGCAAAGTCACGCGCCGCGGGGGCGGCAATCGTGCTGTGGTCAATCACTACCGCGCCTGCCGCCGCCGCGCCAGCCACACCCGCCGGGCCGAACAAAACCTGTTCAACATCGGCAGTGGCTGTCACGTTGATGAAGATGAATTCGGCACCGGCCGCAGCCTGGGCGGCGCTGTCGCACGCGATCGCGCCGCGCGCTACCAAGGCCGCCATCGCCGCGGGGCGTCGGGCGTAGAGCCGCAGCTCATGCCCGGCGGCCAGCAGATGCCCGGCCATGGGCGCGCCCATCGCGCCCAGGCCGACAAAGGCTAGCGTCGTCATGGACGGCTTACTTGCTCCATTCGCCGTTGTAGAGCACGACGCGATAACCGTCAGGGTCTTCGAAGGTCGCGCCTTGCGCATCCCAATACGGATTGACCGAACTCACCTGATTGAAACCGGCGTCGAACATGCGGCGCAGCAGGCGCTGCCAGTTGTCGCGATCGGCAATGTAGAAGACCAGCAGGTGATCGGGCGTGGGCGCGCGCGGCGCACGCTGGTCGTCATGGTGACGGGTGAACTCCAGGTGGTAAGGCCAGCTCGGGTGGCCGAGCATGATGCCGTCCCAACCGTTGTGATCTTCAAACCCGGCAAGCAGTTCGAAACCGAGTCCATCGCGGTAGAAGGTGAGCAGACGCTCCAGGTCGTTCGAGGGGCGCGCCACGCGCAGCTTGGGGATGACTTTCATTTTTGCTCCTGTGGTGCCGGCGAGATGCGCAGGGCGCGCGCTCGAGCGGCGGTCAATCCATGGACATGGCGCACCGTTGGCACCGCGATCCCGGCCTGCTCGGCCAATTCCATCACGGCGCCGACAATGGCGTCGAGCTCCAGCGTGCGTCGGTTCTCCAGATCCTGCAGCATCGAGATCTTGGCCGCCCCCAACTGGCGGGCGAGGTCGATGCGCTGATCCGGCGTCATGCCAATTCGCACCCCAAGATGCTCGGCTACCGCCATGCCTTCTAGCATCATCGCCCGAATCACCTCAAGAACTTCTGCATCGGCGCAAATCTCGTTCATCAGATAGCCCGTCAATGCCGCCACGGGGTTGAAAGAGAGATTGCCGATCAGCTTGGTCCAGACATCGGTCCGGATATCGCGCGAGGTCTGGGCCTCGAAACCCGCCTGACTCAAGGCTGCGCACACCGCGCGCAGCCGTGGCGAATCGGAGTTATCCGGCTCGCCCAGGATCAGACGCCGGCCGCCGGTGTGGTGCACTTCCCCCGGCGCGCGCAACTCGGCGGCAATGTGGACCACGCACCCCAGCACATGCGCCGGATCGAGCCAACGCCAGAGATCGCCGTGCGGATCCAGCGCGCGCAGGCTGCGCCCCTCCATCGGCCCCGACAGGCGATGGAAATACCACCACGGCAGGCCATTGATGGCGGGCAGAACCACGGTCCCAGGCGCGATCAAGGGCGAGAGCTTGGGCGCCATGGCCGGAATCGAGTAGGCCTTGAGAGCAATCACGATCAGGTCCTGCGGACCGAGATCGGCCGGCTCGCGTACGGCGGCAAGGCGAAAGTTGCCGCCCTTGCCATCGACATGATCAACCAGCGTGAGGCCACGTTCGCGGATCGCGGCCAGATGCGGCCCGCGCGCCACCAGGCTGACCTCATTGCCGGCGGCCGCGAGCTTGGCGCCCAGGCTGGCGCCAATGCCACCGGCGCCAACGATCGCCACTCTCATTGATCGCCCTTCTTTCGCTGCGCCACCTCGGGCCGGTCGTTCTGCTGCGGCTTGAGCACTGTTGCGCCGCGCCCTGCCGCCCGCGCCTGCCGCCATTGGCGCTTGCGCCGGGTCCACTCTTCAAGCCGCGTATGCGCCGCCTGGCTTTCTTGTGCCATCTGCATCGCCGAGGCGAGCTGGGCCGAGAGCTCAAGCCGCACGCCATTGGGATCGAAGAAATAGATCGACTTGAAAATGTGGTGGTCGGTCACGCCGATCACCTCAACCCCGTGGGCGATCAGGCGCGCCTTCATCAGCTCCAATGCATCGACGGTGTCGACGCGCAGCGCGATGTGGTTGACCCAGGCCGGCGTGTTGGGGCTGGGCTCGCAGGCCTGGTCGTCGCCGAGGTCGAAAAAAGCGAGGCAAGAGCCGTCACGCATGCGGAAGAAGATGTGCGTATACGGGCAGTGCTCGCCGGTCGATGGCACGTAGTCGCTCTGGATGATGTGATAGAGCGGCAGCCCCAGGATGTCCTCGTAGAAATGCCGGGTCTCCTCGGCGTCGCGACAGCGGTAGGCGTAGTGGTGCAAGCCATGAATGGCAATCGGGGCGGGAATCAGGCTCACGGCAGTTGCTCCCAGGGTTTTCGATAATCCAGTGTATCGAGGCCATCCCCGCTACTGGCCCAGCGCTTCCTGCAGACGACGCTTGTCCCAACCCGGCACCAGCATCTCGACAAACGCGTAAACGAAGCCGCGCTGGTAAGTCCCCTGCTTGACTGCGAGCCGCGCCACGTTGGCGCCGAACAAGTGGCCGCAGGGCAGCGCGACCAGGCCGTCGCGCGGCGGATCGACCGCCATGCCGGCGACGATGCCAATCCCCAGTCCGACGCCGACATAGGTCTTGATCACATCGGCGTCAAGCGCCTCGAGCACGATGTTGGGTTCGATCCCGGCCGCCGCAAAGGCAGCGTCGATCTTGCTGCGTCCGGCGAAGTGGGTCTCGTAGGTGACGATCGGAAACCGCGCCAGATCCTTGAGCGTGAGTGTCTCGGGCTTCTTGATGAACTGGCCCAGCGGGTGCCCGGCCGGCACGCAGACGATGTGCTGCCACTCATAGACGGGAATCGACAAGAGCCCGGGCGAGTCGGCCAGGGACTCGGTGGCAATCCCGAGATCGGCCTCGCCGTTGACCAGCATGGCCGCGATCTGCGTCGGATTGGCTTCGAGCAGCTTGAGCCGGACCGCCGGGTATTTCGCAACGAACTCGCTCACCACCGACGGCAGCACATAACGCGCCTGGGTGTGCGTGGTCGCCACGCGCAAAGTGCCTTCGGGTGAGCCGGAGTAATCCCGCGCCAGTTTCTTGAGCCGATCGATCTCGGCCACGATCGCTTCCGCCGCGCTCAAGACCTGCTGCCCGGGGGGCGTTAGCCCTAGCACGCGCCGTCCGTGGCGCGCAAGGATGGGAACACCGAGTTCCCCCTCCAATTCCATCATGGCTTTCGACATCGCCGGCTGCGACGTGTGCAAGGCGGCTGCCGCAGCAGTGAGTGAGAACTTCTGTCGCGCGATCTCGCGCAGGAAGCGAAATTGTTGCAGATTCATCCGGGTTTCTCCGTTTCCATTTCAGTATACGGAGCCACCCTGATCGCAACCAATCCGCACCGCATCTACAATATGTAGTGACAAAATAGTAAATGACTCGACATATTGGGCTCGCCGATTATCGGTACGGCAGCACAACGGCCAGGGCAACGCGCCTTCAAGCTTCTATACTGACTGTCATTGCGCACCAGAAAAATTCATTCGCAGCCGCCGTTTTGCGCGGCTGCGTTCGCTAGGAGAACCCATGAAACTCGACAAGGCGCAGGTGCTGCTCGATGAGCAGCCGATCTCGATCGATGTGCTGATCGAAAAGTACGCCAAGGGCGACGAGAAGTCCGTTGATGAAGTGCGCCGCCGCGTGGCGCGAGGCCTGGCCGCCGTTGAAAAGCCCGAAGTTCGCGCTGAATGGGAAGCCCGTTTCCATCAGGTCATGGTCGATGGCTTCATTCCGGGTGGCCGAGTCAACTCCGCCGCCGGTACCGAGATCGCTGCCACGCTGATCAACTGCTTCGTCCAGCCGGTGGGCGACGCCATCAGCGGCGACGGCAACGGCCTGCCTTCGATTTATAAAGCGCTCAATCAAGCGGCCGAGACCATGCGTCGCGGCGGCGGCGTGGGCTACGACTTCTCGCACATCCGTCCCAAGGGCGGTCTGGTCAAGGGCACGCACTCGCGCGCCTCCGGCCCGATCAGCTACATGCGCGTGTTCGACAAGAGCTGCGAGACGCTGGAGTCGGCCGGCGCGCGCCGCGGCGCGCAAATGGGCATGGTCCGTTGCGACCACCCCGACGTCGAAGACTTCATCAACGCCAAGCGCGACGGTTCGCTCAGCAACTTCAACATGAGCGTGGCAGTGACCGACGCCTTCATGCGCGCGGTCGACAAGGACGAAGAGATCGAGCTCTGGCACAAGGCCGAGCCCTTCGACAAGAACGAGGCTTACCAGCGCGCCGATGGCACCTGGGTCTACCGCAAGGCCCGCGCCCGCGACCTGTTCGACCAGATCATGAAGTCGACGTACAACCACGCCGAGCCGGGCGTGATCTACATCGACCGCGTCAACGCCGACAACAACCTGTCGTACTGCGAGACCATCGCCGCCACCAACCCCTGTGGCGAGCAACCGCTGCCGCCGTATGGCTGCTGCTGCCTGGGTTCGGTCAACCTGACCCGCTTCGTGGTCGATCCCTTCGGCGACAAGCCGAGCTTCGATTTCACCAAGTTCCGTCAGGTGGTCAAGACCTCGATCCGCGCGCTCGACAACGTGCTCGCCGCCACCCTGTGGCCGCTGCCCGAGCAGGAAGCCGAGGCCGCTGCCAAGCGCCGCGTCGGCCTGGGCTTCACGGGTCTGGGCAACACCCTGACCATGCTGAACCTGCGCTACGACACGACCGAAGCGCGCGCCATGGCCGGCACGATCGCGCGTGAAATGCGCGATGCCGCCTACGACGCCTCGTGCGATCTGGCGCAGGAAAAGGGCAAGTTCCCGCTGTTTGACGCCGACCCGTTCCTGGCCGAGCCGCACTGCGCGAGCCGTCTGCCAGAGGACCTCAAGAAGAAGATCCGCAAACACGGCGTGCGCAACTCGCACCTCTTGTCGATCGCACCCACCGGCACGATCTCGCTCGCTTTCGCGTCGAACGCCTCGGGCGGCATCGAGCCCACCTTCTCGTGGACCTACATCCGCAAGAAGCGCATGCCCGATGGCACCAAGCAGGAATACGCGGTCGAGGACTACGCCTACCGCCTGTTCCGCCGCATGGGCGGCGACCTCGAGCATCTGCCGCCGTCCTTCGTGCACGCTCTGGAAATGGACGCGCAGGACCACATGAAAATGATCGCCGCGGTCCAGCCTTACGTGGACTCGGCCATCAGCAAGACCGTCAACGTGCCCGAGGACTATCCCTTCGAAGAGTTCAAGAATCTCTATCTTGAAGCGTGGAAGTCGGGCCTGAAGGGCATCACGACCTATCGCCCGAACAACGTGATCGGCTCGGTGCTCGAAATCAAGAAAGAGCCCGCCGCCACGCCGCAGGCCAACCCGCAGGATCTGCAGGACGACCCCGACCGCCGCGTCCGTCTGGCCTCGACCCCCAAGCCCGCGCTGGCCAGTCTGAAGTGGCCGAGCCGCCCCGAGCTCACCGAGGGCAATCTGGCCTGGACCTACATGGTCGAGATCCCCGAGCGCGACGAGAGCTTCGCGATCTTCATCGGCCAGACCGACGAACCGGCCCGTCCGTTCGAAGTCTGGGTCAACGGCGCCGAGCAGCCGCGCGGCCTGGGCGCGATCGCCAAGACCCTGTCGATGGACATGCGCAGCGAAGACCGCGCCTGGCTCAAGATGAAGCTCGACGCGCTCGCCAAGTCGCGCGACGAACAAGGCTTCACCATCCCCTTCCCGCCCGGTGGCGAGCCCACCTACCAGAGCGGCGTGGTGTCGGCCTTTGCCAACATCGTGCGCTGGCGCTGCGACCAGCTCGGCACCTTCGAAGACATGGGTGCGCACCCGACCCCGGTGCTCGACGCGCTCTTCTCGAAGAAGGAGCCCAAGGCTGGCCCGCTGGGCACCATGAGCTGGACGGTCGACATCGAGAACCCCAACACCGCTGACGATTTCGTTCTCGGCGTGAAGGAGCTGCACCTGCCCGACGGCAGCCGTCGCCCGTATTCGATCTGGCTCGCCGGCGAATACCCGCGTCCGCTCGACGGTCTGTGCAAGCTGATCTCGCTCGACATGCGCGTGGTTGACGCCAACTGGATCGGCCTCAAGCTCAAGAAACTGGTCAACTTCGGCGAGCAGAACGGCGAGTTCTGGGCGCCGGTGCCGGGCCTCGAGAAGTCGTCGATGTACCCGAGCACCGTGGCCTACATTGCCACCCTGCTGCTGCACCGCTACAAGGTGCTGGGCATCCTCGACGACGAAAGCCGCGCCATTCAGTCGGCCGGCATCCTCGCCCTGCCCGACGCCGTCAAGGTGATCCAGAACGAGACCGCGCCGATCAAGGGCAAGACCTGCCCGAGCTGCGGCGCCGCTGCGGTGATCAAGCGCGACGGCTGCGAGTTCTGCAGCGCCTGCGGCTACACCGGCCACTGCAGCTGATCGGCTGCGTGTCCATGAAAACGGCGGCCTCAGGGTCGCCGTTTTTTTATGGGTTCCGGCTGCAGCGGTAACGCCCCGGCGCCTGCCCCGTCACGCGCTTGAAGGCCTTGCCAAAGACTGAGTCGGAGGCATAGCCCACCGCCTCGGCGATCCCGCCGAGGGGCTCATTGGTATCGAGCAAGAAGTTGGCCGCGCGCGTGATTCGCCAGCGCTCGAGGTAGGTCATGGGCGGATCGCCCACCAAGCTGCGAAAACGGACTGCCAGCAAGGTACGCGACATGCCCGCGGCGCGCGCCAGGCTTGCCATCGTCCAGGGCTGGGCGTAGTTCTCGTGGATCAAGGCCAGAGCGCGCGCCACCCGGACATCGGACAGACCGCGCAACCAGCCGCTGGCGTCGGGGGGCGCCGCCGCCAGCACGGCGCGCACGGCCTGGATAAAGAGCACGTCGGCGAGCCGACGCAACACCGTGCGCGACCCCTGCGAGGGGTTTTCGATCTCAGCCTCGATAAAGTGCAGCGTCGGCGCAAGCCAGTTCTGTACCTGCGGTGAATCGCCCTTGAGATGGATCACCGGCGGCAGCGCCGTCAGCAAGGGGTTCGAACGCAGTGAACCGGCCGAGAAGAAGCCGCCGGTGACACGCGTCAGTTCGCCCGGACCGGCGCGCACGATTCGGCCGCGCTCGTCCATCGGATGCGCGGCAAAGAAATCGTCGAAGTCCACCCGCGACACACCCGCCTCGGAGTCGACGGTGTGCGGCGTTCCATGCGGCAGCAGCACAAAATCGCCGGCGCCCACCGGCAAGGGCGAATCGACGCCAAGCACACGCAACTCGCACCGCCCCTCGGTCACGGCGTAAAAGGGTGAACGCCCTTCGCGCGCAATCGACAAGCCCCAGGGCGAATGAAGTTCGGCGTGGAAATAAACCGTGCCTTCGAGCCGTACCTGCTCCATCACGTCGGTGAGCAGATCGAAGGGCCATCCGGAAGGCGAAGACATAGGCTTTGGCAGACCGATCAGGACGGGACCGGCCCAGAGGCGAAACAGAAGCGTTGCATTGTTTCACGCCGGCGAGCGCCGCCCGATCGGGATGCCCCCACCCGCGCCACACCGGCAGCGCCGCATGGCGCCACCGGCCAACAAAGCTTCAGCCCTTCACGTCCTCGGAAAACCTCACCGCCATCAGCCCTGGAGTCGAGCGTTCGGCCTGATTCGCCTTGATCTCGCGGTAGCCATTGACGATCTCCAGCGCGCTGCGATCGCAGGGCGGCAATTCGGCCTCCGAAGTGCCGAGCGGCGTGACGCGATCGCCCCAGCGCACCACGTGCGAACACAGGGTAAGGCCCGCACCGAAGCCCGGCATCAGCAGCAGCGAGTTGGGCTTGACCCGACCTTCTTCGAGCGCGTCGACCAGAGCCACCGGCACCGTCGCCGCGCTCATGTTGCCGTAGCGCGCCACGGTCAACATGGTCTTGTCCATCGACAATCCGGCGCGCTTGACCACGGCCTCGATGATCCGCAGGTTGGCCTGGTGCGGCACCACCAGGTCGATGTCCTCCGGCCTCAGACCGCACTTGGCGAGCACCGCCTCGGAGGCGCCGACCATGCCGCCGACCGCGCGCTTGAAAATTTCCTGGCCGTCGAAATCCCACAGCGTGTCGCCCAGCGTCACGTTGCGATTGCCGTAGGTGCAGCCCATGCCGCGCACGCGCAGGGTCTGGCGCGCCTCGGCGATGCACCCGAGCTTCTCGCCGATCAGGCCTTCCTCGCGATCGCTCGCCTGCAGCACCAGTGCGGCGCAACCGTCGCCAAACAGAACGGCGACACCGCGGTTGTCCCAATCCATGTAGGGCGTGATGAGTTCGACCCCGATCACCACGGCATTGCGTACCGCGCCCGAGCGGATCATCGCGCTCGCCGACGACAGCCCGTAGAGAAAGCTGGTGCAGGCGGTGTTGATGTCCATCGCCGCCGCGCCATGAGCGCCAAGACCCACCTGGACGCCCGAGGCGGAGTTGGGCACGGTTTCATCGTTCGAGCAGCTGCCGTAGACGATCAGGTCGAGATCGGCCGGGTCCAGGCCGGCGCAGGCCAGCGCGCGCTTGGCGGCCACAGTCGCCATCTCGATCGCGGACACGTGCGAGATGCGCCGCTCCTTCATGCCGGTGCGGCTGACGATCCACTCGTCATCGGTTTCAAGAAAGGTGGCGAGGTCGGCGTTGGTCAGCGTGGCCGGCGGCATGCACTTGCCCCAGCCGGTGATGGCAGCAAAAGTCATGGTGCTTTTTCTTTGCGGTAGCTCGAGATGGGGCATTGTGGCGAAATTCGGCGCGCCCTGCCTGGCCTCTCGCTGACTAACCCGCAGACCCGAGCGCCGGCTCGCATCGTTTTGACTCACCCGCGTCAACCCTGGTCTAATACTCTTGCTTCACATGGGGAGTAGCCGACCGGTTCGCGCAATGCGGACCTTGGGCCGAAGTGTCGTCAGTACGTCAGCCAGGCGCTTGTGGTGCAAGCCTGTCTGACCGGCACCCGGGTTGCGCGTTTTCGCGCAGCGGCAAGACCGTCGAGAGCAATTCTCCGTCACTCGAATTGCGGGCCAGGCACCGGTCCGTTTGCACAAGGCTCACTCATGGAATCCATCGGTAACCCCGTCATGTGGACGCTGTTCGCGGCGTTCGTCGTCTTCGCCCTTCTCATCGATTTCTTTGCGATGAACAAGCAGGGCGCGCACAAGGTCACGATCAAAGAGGCCGCCGTCTGGTCGGTGGTCTGGGTTGGCGTGAGCTTCGTTTTCCTGGCCGGCCTGTGGTGCTACCTCGACGCCAACACCACACGCGAGATCGCCAACGCCAAGGCACTTGAGTTCCTCACCGGCTACGTGGTCGAGAAGGCGCTCGCGGTCGACAACATCTTTGTCTTTCTGATGGTGTTCACGTATTTCGCGGTCCCGCTCGAATTCCAGAAGCGCGTGCTGATGATCGGCATTCTCGGCGCCCTGGTGCTGCGCGCCGGCATGATCCTGGGGGGCGCCTGGCTGATCTCGGAATTCCACTGGGTGCTCTATCTGTTCGGCGCCTTCCTGGTCTTTACCGGCATCAAGATGTGGTGGGCCGCGGGCCAGGAGCCGGATCTGGGCGACAACCCCGCGCTCAAGTTCGTCCGCCAGCATCTGAAGATCGCGCCGCATTACGACGGCGAGCGCTTCACCACCGCGATCAACGGCGTCAAGCACTACACGCCCTTGTTCGTGGTGATCGTTCTGATCAGCATCGTCGACGTGATCTTCGCGGTCGATTCGATCCCGGCGATTTTCGCGATCACGACCGACCCCTTCATCGTGCTGACCTCGAACGTGTTCGCGATCCTCGGCCTGCGCGCGATGTACTTCCTGCTCGCCAGCATGCACGACAAGTTCCACCTGCTCTCGTATGGCCTGGCGATCGTGCTGGTGTTCATCGGCACCAAGATGCTGCTGATCGATCTCTACAAGATCCCGGTCTCGTGGTCGCTCGGCTTCACCGTGCTGACCTTGGCCCTGACCATGGTCCTGTCGGTGCTGATCCCGCCGCGCGACGACAAGACCGGCGCCGCGTGAGTCAGCGGCACGCGCCGGTGAACTGAGTCCGCCGCGCCGCTCTTCTCTGCCCCCAGGCCTCGCCCGCGCGCGAGGCCTGATCGTCTCTGGCCTCGATATACTCGCGCCACTGCTGACTCGAAGGCTGCGGCCCGAGACCAGCCTCCTGATCACTGCAGCCGCCCCTTGCTGCACCCCACTTCAGCGGATCTCCCCATGGACTTCAGCAGCAAGCTTGCCTCGCCCGAGTCGATCAAGACCGGTGCCCTCGCCGTTGGCGTGTATGCCGATGGCACCCTGACCGCCGCCGCCCGCGCCATCGACGCCGCCAGCCAAGGCGCGCTCAAGGCCCTCGTCAAGAGCGGCGACGTGAACGGCAAGCGCGGCAGCGCCGTGGTGATGCGCGATGTGGCTGGCGTGGCCGCCACACGCGTGGTTCTGGTGGGTCTGGGCAAGGCCGCCGAGTTCAACGACCAGGCCTATCTCGACGCCGTGTGCGCCGCCGTCAAGGCGACGCCGGCCGCCAAGGACATCGCGCTTGCCGCCACCGAGTGGGCGCCCAAGGACCGCGACAGCGAATGGCTTGCCCGCCAGCTGGTGCTCGCCACCCGCGAGGCTTTCTTCCGCGTTGACGAATTGAAGAGCCAGAAGGACGAGCAGCCCGAACCCGCCAAGGTGGTCCTGTTGCTCGCCGCCAAAGAGGCCGCCGCCGACCGCGGCTTGAAGCAAGGCACGGCCATCGCCAACGGGATGGAGCTCACCAAGCGCCTCGCCAACCTGCCGCCGAATATCTGCACCCCGAGCTACCTCGCCGATACGGCGCGCCAGATCGCCAAGCAGTTCAAGCTGCGCGCCGAAGTGCTTGAGCAAAAGCAGATGGAAGCCCTGAAGATGGGCTCGCTGCTGTCGGTCGCCAAGGGCTCGACCCAGGCGCCCAAGCTGATCGTCCTCAAGTACCAGGGCGCCGCGGCCAAGGCCGCTCCGGTGGTTCTGGTCGGCAAGGGCATCACCTTCGATTCGGGCGGCATTTCGCTCAAGCCCGGCGCCGGCATGGACGAGATGAAGTACGACATGGGTGGCGCCGCGAGCGTGCTGGGCACGATGCGCGCGGTCGCCGAACTCGGCCTCAAGATCAATCTGGTGGCAGTGGTGCCGGCCTGCGAGAACATGCCCTCGGGCGGCGCCTCCAAGCCGGGCGATATCGTCACCTCGATGTCGGGCCAGACCATCGAGATTCTCAACACCGACGCCGAAGGCCGCCTGATCCTGTGCGACGCGCTGACCTACGCCGAGCGCTTCAAGCCGGCCGCGGTGATCGACGTCGCCACCCTCACCGGCGCCTGCGTGGTGGCGCTGGGCAACGTCAACTCGGGCCTCTTTTCGGCCGACGAGACATTGGCCGCGCAGCTGTCGGCCGCCGCGCGCGACGCGCTCGACCCCGCCTGGCGCATGCCGCTCGACGAGGCCTACCAGGACCAGCTCAAGAGCAACTTCGCCGACATGGCCAACATCGGTTCGCCCGCCAACGCCGGCGCGATCACCGCGGCGTCCTTCCTGGCGCGCTTTACCAAGGCCTACCCCTGGGCGCACCTCGACATCGCCGGCACGGCCTGGAAGAGCGGCGCGGCCAAGGGCGCAACCGGTCGTCCCGTGGGCCTGCTCACACGCTTCCTGATGGAACGAGCCTAATAAAGCCGTGCAAGGCGCGCAGAAAAAACCGAAAGCCCGCGGAACCCTTCAAGTGGCTCTCCGCGCTCTTCTGTTTCACTCCGCGCCTTCCGCGCTTGGTTTTTTTGCTGAGCCGAGATGAGCCGCATCGACTTTCACTTCAACGTCCCCGACCGCCTGGCCTATGCCTGCCGCGTCGTGCGCAAGGCGCGCGCGGCGGGCAAGACCGTGGTGGTGTGGACCGCGAGCGACGCGCGGCTCTCGAGCTTTGACCAGCAGCTCTGGACCTTCTCCTCGCTCGACTTCATTGCGCACGTCCGGGTGAGTTCGCCGCTGGCGGCCGACACCCCCGTGCTGCTGACCACCGACGCCGCCCACTCGCCTGCCGCCGACGTGCTGATCCTGCTCGACGACGAGATTCCTCCCGCCCACACGACGCTGTTTTCCCGCTACGGCCGGGTGATCGACGTGGTCTCGAACGTTGACGAAGAACGCCGCGCCGCGCGCGTCCGCTTCAAAACCTATCGCGATCAAGGCCTCGAGCCCACGGCGCACGATCAGGCAGCCCGATGACCGAAGAGCTCCGCCGCAGTTTCCAATTCGACCCGCGCAGCACGCCGATTGACGATGCCAGCATTCCGGTGCTGACCGAAAAATTGATCCTGCCCGCGGTCGATCTCGATGTGAGTCTGCTGCCCGCCCCAGCGCAGCCAGCGGTCGAACCCACCATCGAACCCGCACCGATCGCCATCGAGGCGGCGGCGCCACGGCTCGAGCCGCCGGTGGTGGCGCCGGTCGACGCTTTGCCAACGGCCGTGCCCGAGGCGGCCACTGAGACCGAGACGGAGCCGACCACCGATACCGCCGACACCAACGACACCAACGACGCCATCGCCGCGGCGCGTGAACAGGCGATCGCCCGGTTGCAGGCCGAACTCGGCCCGGCGCTTGAAGCGGCGGTTCGCACCCGCGTGGCTACCGCGGTTGACGACGCCTTGCTCGACATGCTCGCTCTGCTGCAGATCAGTCTCGAGTCGCAGATCCGCGCTGCGGTCAAGGACGCTCTCGACGAACAACTCGCTGCGGCCCGCGCACGCACTACGAGCTGAGATCGCGCCAGCGCGAGGTCGAGAAAAGGGGCGCTCGCAGCGCCCCTTTTCTCTATCCGGCAGATCAACCCGCTCGCACCAGCGGCGCCTTGAGCGCTTCGCGCACGGTGGCAAGGCTCTCGTTGACATGAGCGCGGGCGGTTCGCGACAGCGCACTGCTCTTGCGCGCGGCCGCGGCAGCAAGCCTGGCCTCCAGACTGATCGCGGTTTCACGCGCGATCGCCCGCACGTCGGCCGCCGCGCCCGAGGCCGCTCGCAGCAAAGTGCCAGTGACTCGCTTGAGATGCTCGCGCTGCAGGTTGCGCCGCAGAGAATCAATGTCCTGCCCGCTCGCCAGTTCGCTCCAGATGCTGGCGGCAAGCTTGTCATGCACTTCGCCCAGGCTCAGCGCGTCGCGCCGATGACTGAGCTTGGATTCGGCGTCAGCCAGGCGCTGCGCGGTCGCTTCCGACATCAGCTGGTCAAGCACGGCGCGCTGGATCCCCACCACCGATTGCGGCAGCGAGTAATCAACCGCGGGCGCGGCGCCGTCAAGGCGACGGTCGAGCTGGTCGGTGCCAAGCCGGCTCATGAAGGCCGGGTCGAAGCGAAAGCTGTTGGCGGCGAACAATTCCTTGGCGAGCAGGTCAAGCGCCTGGCGCTGTTTGGCCGCCGGCACAGGCGTGAGCAAGGGCTGCGGGTTGCCGGCGAGGTGACGCGAGGTTTCAACCCCGCCCACGTACTTCGCCATCATCGGCGCCACCGCGCCGATCTGCGCCAGACCGCGCTGCAGGTTGCGGCGGTAGATCGCGTAGCTCTCCCCCGGTTTCAACACGCGCGACTGGGTGCGATTCCACAGCTCGCGCGACAAGGCAAACCGCCGCTGCGCGTAAGCGAGCGGATCGGCGCCCAGGTCGAACTGGTTGACCGCCGGATCGATCCCGCCCCCCATGGCCGGACTCAGGTCTTCGTCGGTGGCGTAGGCCAGACGCGGGTCGGTCTCGCTGCGCGCGGCGATGCGCCTGAGCTCGTCGGCTTCGGTCGCCGCCGGCAGTTCGCGGTAGGCGTACTCGATCGCCCAGTAGTCGTAGGCGCCCAGCGTCGTCATGTTGAAGTCGGCGGCCGGCTCCTGGTCGAGCGGAAGGTTGGGCGCGTTGTAGTCCATCACCGAGTGACTGATGCCGTTGACACGGGTCCAGGCGGCATCGCGCAACTGCTCGGCGGTGACGCCAGTCGAGCCCTTGAAGTTGTGGCGCAGGCCCAGCGCGTGACCGACCTCGTGCATCGCCACGTCCTTGAGCGAATCGGCGATGTAGCGCTCGGCCTCGGGGCTGTCGGGCGCCACCGCGCCGCGGGCGATCAGCAAGTCGAGGGCAAAACCGGCGTGCTCGAGCGCGTCGGTGGCGTAAGCGCAGGTCTCGTCAACGCCGCCGTGCGAATGCGTGCTCGCAGGAGCCGGGCGGGGCAGCGATTCGCTTACCGCGCTGCGGCCGATCCGCACCCAATTCTCGGGAATGATCGCCGCGCCGCGCAGGATCTCGCCAGTACGCGGATCGCTCTGGCTCGGGCCGACGGCAGTCGCGCCCGGGCCGGCCAGAGCAAACCAGCGCACCGCCAAAAAGCGTGTGCCTTCGACGGTTAACCAGTCGGCCTCGGCAGGCTGCTGCTTGACCACCACCGCGTCCTTGAACCCGGCCCGCTCGAAGGCCTTGTTCCATTCGAGCACACCGGCTCGCACCGGTTCGCGCCACTTCTCGGGGATGTTCTTGTCGAGCCAGACCGTGATCGGCGCCTTGGGCTCGGAGACCGCTGCCGCCGGCTCCTGCTTCTCAAGCCGCCAGCGGGTGACGAAGTGAGTGCGGGCATCGCCCCCGGCGTCATTGGCCAGATCGAGAAAAGCGTCAGTGAAGTGCCCCACGCGCTGATCCGCCAGACGCGGCTTCATGGGTTCAGCCGGCAGTGGCGCGAGGGTGTAGGCGTGCTCGAGAAAGAGCGAGCGCGGATCCTCGATCAAGCGCGGCGGGCTGGGCATCGTCGCCCCCGGCATGGGCGAGGCGGGCGGCGTCGGCAGTTTCGGCACCGCGTAGTGCGCGCGCACCTTGATGCTCGTGAAGTCTGCGCTGGCCGCGGCCCGTTCGATCGAGGAGTTGACGCGGTCGAGCGAATACGGCAAACGGAAAGCGGCTTCGAGCCGGGTCTGCGCGCCGGGGATATCGCCCATCAGCAGGGCATTGGCTTCGACCAGAAAGCTCTTGCGCTCGGGGTGCGGCGCCGAAACCACCGGCGCCGAAGCGAGCAGGCTGTCGGAAACACTTTCTTTCAAGGCCTGAGCCAGCGGCGTTCCGGCCGGCGCGCGCAGCTTCTGGTTGCGCGCGAGCAACTGGATCTGGTTGCCGACGCGATGGAAGTAGACGACGAAATCGCCGCCCATCAGACCGGGGTACTGGAAACCTTCACCCAGGCCGCCCGCGAGCGAATGGGCGAGAAAGAAGTCGCGTCCGAGCTGATCCGGAGAAATCTCGAGCCATACCTTCTCGTCTTTCTGCCACAGCGGGATGAAACCCGGACTCGCCCGGGCGTCCTTGGCGACCTCGGCCAAGGGGCGCAGGGCGCCCGGCGCCGCAGGAGGTGTCGCCGGCGCTGCGGCCGGACGAGCCGACGGGGTGCCGGGCGGCGTGGCTGACGGATGAGCGCCGGCTGCCGTCACGGCCGGAGCCGGCGCCAACACTGTGGGCGCAGCGGGCGTGGCGCCATCGGGGCTGGCGGCGGAAGTCGCGCAGGCGGTCAGCACAGCAGCCACGAGCGGGCTCAGCGCAATCAGCGTAGGAGTCTTCATCGGGAGGAGAAGAGAGTGGAGGCGCGCCTTGCGTGAGCAAGATGAGGGGCGGGAGGCGGCGTTCAAGGCGGCCGTTACGGCCGGGTTTTCACCATGAGCAGCGAGGCTAGATGCGAATCTGGGAAAATACAAACCAGTTCCGATCAAGCGCCTTGCGGCGACCGACCCAATGACCCAAGATAAAAACGAAAGCGACGCCACCGCGGCCGGCGAACTCGCCAAGAGTTTCGAGCCCGCCGCCATCGAGAGCCGCTGGTATCCGGTGTGGGAATCGCGCGGCTACTTCCGCGCCGGCACCGACACCGCCAAGCCGGGCTTCGCGATCCAGCTGCCGCCGCCCAACATCACCGGCATCCTGCACATGGGCCATGCCTTCAACCAGACGGTGATGGACACGCTCACGCGCTACCACCGCATGGCGGGCTTCAACACCCTGTGGCTGCCGGGCACCGACCACGCGGGCATCGCCACCCAGATCGTGGTCGAGCGCCAGCTCGAAGCGCAGGGCCTCGATCGCCGCGACATGAGCCGCCCCGACTTCGTCAAGAAGGTGTGGGAGTGGAAGGACTATTCCGGCGGCACCATCCTCGGCCAGATGAAGCGCCTGGGCGACTCGGTGGACTGGGAGCGCACCTACTTCACCATGGACGACAAGCTCTCCAAGGTGGTGGTCGAAACTTTTGTCCAGCTCTACGAGCAAGGCCTGATCTACCGCGGCAAGCGCCTGGTGAACTGGGACCCCAAGCTGCAGAGCGCGGTCTCGGACCTGGAAGTCGAAAGCGAAGAGGCCGACGGCAAGATCTGGGAGATCCGCTACCCCGCGGCCGACGGCGGCGAAGGCGTGGTCGTGGCCACCACCCGCCCCGAGACCCTGCTGGGCGACGTGGCCGTGGCGGTCAACCCCGAGGACGAGCGCTACACCGCGCTGGTCGGCAAGAAGCTGAAGCTGCCGCTCACCGATCGCGAGATCCCGGTGGTGGCCGACGATTACGTTGATCGCGAGTTCGGCTCGGGCGCGGTGAAGATCACCCCGGCGCACGACTTCAACGACTTTGCCCTGGGCAACCGCCACAACCTGGAACCGATCTCGATCTTCACCAAGACCGCGACGGTCAACGACAACGCCCCCGAGAAGTACCGCGGCATGGACCGCTACGTCGCGCGCAAGGCGGTGCTCGCCGATCTGGAAGCGCAAGGCCTGCTGGTCGGCGTCAAGCCGCACAAGATGATGGTGCCGCGCGTGGCGCGCACCGGCGAAATCGTCGAGCCCATGCTGTCCGAGCAGTGGTACATGGCGATGAGCAAGCCCGCGCCGGCAGGCACCCTGAATCCGGGCCAGTCGATCGCCGAGGTGGGCCTTGAGGCCGTCACCGGCGGCGAGGTCAATATCTTCCCCGAGCAGTGGAACACGGTTTACAAGCAGTGGCTCGAGAACATCCAGGACTGGTGCATCTCGCGTCAACTGTGGTGGGGCCACCAGATCCCGGCCTGGTACGACGAGGCGGGCCATGTGTATGTGGCGCGCAGCGAGGCCGAGGCGCAAGCCCAGGCCGATCAGTTGCGCGGTCCGGGCGTGGCGATCCAGCGCGACCCCGACGTGCTCGACACCTGGTATTCGTCGGCGATGGTGCCGTTCTCGACCTTGGGCTGGCCCGACCCGCAGGGCGAGGACAAGTCCGCCTACGACCTCTACCTGCCCTCCTCGGTGCTGGTGACGGGCTACGACATCATCTTCTTCTGGGTCGCCCGGATGGTGATGATGACCAAGCACTTCACCGGCCGCGTGCCCTTCAAGGATGTCTACATCCACGGCCTGGTGCGCGACGCCGAGGGCCAGAAGATGAGCAAGTCGGAGGGCAATACGCTCGACCCGATCGACATCATCGACGGCATCGACCTCGAAGGCCTGGTCGCCAAGAACACCACCGGCCTGCGCCGGCCGGAAGACGCGCCCAAGGTTGCCAAGAAAGTGCGCAAGCACTTCCCCGACGGCATCGCGCCGCACGGCGCCGACGCGCTGCGCTTTACCATGGCCGCCTACGCCTCGCTCGGCCGCAACATCAACTTCGACATCAAGCGCGCCGAGGGCTACCGCAACTTCTGCAACAAGCTGTGGAACGCCACCCGCTTCGTGCTGATGAATGTCGAGGGCAAGGACTGCGGGCTAGCCGCCGCGGCTCCGGTTGAACTCTCCTTTGTCGACCGCTGGATCATTGGCGAGCTGCAGCGCACCGAGGCCGAAGTCGCCAAGGCCTTTGCCGAGTACCGCCTGGACAACGCCGCCAACGCGATCTACAGCTTTGTGTGGAACGAGTACTGCGACTGGTATCTGGAACTGACCAAGGTCCAGCTCGCGGGCGGCAACGAAGCCCAGCAACGCGGCACCCGCCGCACGCTGGTGCGCGTGCTCGAGACCCTGCTGCGCCTGGCGCACCCGATCATCCCCTTCATCACCGAAGAGCTGTGGCAGAAGGTGGCGGTGGTCGCGGGCAAGCGCGCCGAGGGCGAAGAGACCTCGGTGATGATCCAGAGCTACCCGGTCGCCGAGCCGGAGAAGATCGACCTGGCAGCCGACGCTCAGATGGCGCTCACTAAGCAGCTGATCGACGCGGTGCGCAACCTGCGTGGCGAGATGAACCTCTCGCCCGCGCTGAAGGTGCCGCTGGCGGTAAGCGGCCCGGCCGACACCGTGGCGGCGGTCGCTCCGTATCTGGCGCAGCTGGCGCGACTGGCCGAGGTCAAGCCCGTGGCCGACGTTGACGTGGAAGCGAAGGGCTCGACCGCGCCGGTGGCGATCGTGGCCGACTTCAAGCTGATGCTGGTGATCGAGGTCGACGTGGCCGCCGAGCGCGAGCGTCTGGGCAAGGAGATCGCCCGCCTTGAGGGCGAAATCACCAAGGCCCACGCCAAGCTCGGCAACGAGAGCTTCGTCGCGCGCGCTCCCGCCGCGGTGGTGGCGCAGGAACGCGAACGTCTGGCGGGCTTTGGCGCCCTGCTCGAGAAGGTGCGCGAACAGGCCGCCAAGCTGCCCCAGGCTTGATCGCGAGCGTTTGAGACAAGAAGGGCGATGCTGCGGCATCGCCCTTTTTCTTGGCGCAACAAACCGCGTTTTAGCGCGGCGCCGGCGTCATCTCGCCCATGAACCACAGGGCCGCCTGGCCCAGTGGCTGGCGGCGCGACCACACCACTTCCAGAGGAATCCGGCGCGGCCCGCCCGCGATCGGCAATTCCTGCAACTGGCCGCCACCAAACTCGCGCGCCAGCCAGCGCGGCAGCTCGGCCCAACCCACGCCCAGCAAGGCCATCTCCAGCAGCATCCAGTAACTCGGTGCCGACCAGCGCAAGGTGGCGCCGGGCGCCGCCGCTTCGCCGTTGGCCACATAGGTGTCGAGCCGCAGTTCGCGCCAGTTCAAGAGCGTGCCGCGATCGACCGCCGCCATGACGGCCAAGGGGTGATCGCGGGCCGCGAACACGGCCAGCTCGACCATGCCATCGACCGCGCGATGGCCAATATCGGCCGGATAGCTCGACATCGCGGGAATCAACCCCAGGTGCGCGCGCCCGCTCTGCAAGAGACTGATCACGTCCTCGTGTTCGCCAAACAGGCACTCAAACACCAGCGACGGAAAACGCCGCTCCATCTCGAGCAAGACCGTGCGCAGGCGCTCCGATTGATACGACTCCGAGATCACCAGAGTCAGGCGAGGTTCCTGGCCCGCCGCGATACGCGTGGCTTCCAGCCGCAGTTCGTCGTGGCTGGCGAGCACGCGGTGGGCGTAGTCGAGCAGGCGGGCCCCCGCTTCGGTCAGGTTCGGCTGACGCCGGCCCCGATCAAAGAGCGGCGTCCCAAGGTCGATTTCGAGCTTGGCGATCGCCTCGCTCACCGTCGATTGGCTCTTGCCCAGCTGACGGGCTGCGGCGGAAAACGAGCCCAGTTCCGCTGCGGCGGCGAACACAGCGATCGCCTCAAGCGACAAGGTCATATCGATTTTTCCGATGGAATCCAATTTTCTTGTTCAGATTAATCGAAACAGAATCGACGTCGGCCTGCTGCAGGCCTGTCAATTTCACTTGTGTTGTTGCTTCAAGCCGTCCCATGAACTTCACGATCGCCCCCGCCATCCGCCGCCAGTTCGTTGAACTCGCCATTCCAACCATTCTCTCGGGTTGGATCTACACGATCTACACCCTGGTCGATGGCATCTTCATCGGTCGCTACATCGGCGAGCAGGCGCTCGCCGCGCTCAACCTGATCGTGCCGCTGATGTATTTGCCCTATGCCGTCAGCCTGATGGTGGGCGTGGGCGCCGCCACCCTGATGGCCAAGCTGGTCGGCGCCGGCCAGGTCGAGGCCGCGCGCCGCGTCATGACCCAGGCGCTGTGGGGGCTGTGCGCTGTGAGCGCAAGCATGAGCGCGCTGGTGCTCACCAACCTCGAGGCGGTGTTGGCGCTGACCGGAGCCGAAGGGGAACTGGCCAAGCTCGCCGGCGAGTATCTGCGCGGCTACGCCGGCTTCATCCTGTTTGCCAACGCGCTCTATGCGCTCGAACTCTTCCTGCGGGTCGAGGGCGCGGCTGCGGCCCGCTTCGGCATGTGGGCCATGCTCGCGGGCGGCATTTTGAACATCGGACTCGATTACTGGTGGATCGTGATCGAAGACGCGGGCATGGGCGCCGCCGCGCTGACCTCAGGAGTGAGCCTGATGGTCTCGAGCTTGGCGATGCTGGCCTATCTGCTGTGGCGCACCCGCACGATCCGTCCCATCGCCAAGGCGTGGGTGGGCACCCTCTACCTTGGCCGCGTGGCCTATAACGGCGCTTCCGAGTTTCTGGCAGCGGTCGCCCCGGCGGTGACGGTGCTGGCCTTCAATCACGCGGTGTTGGCGAACTTTGGCGCCTCGGGCCTGGCCGCCTACGCCGTGCTCGAATACATGACGCTCGCCGCCACCGTGACCATGGTCGGTCTGGTCCAGAGCATGCAGCCGATGATCAGCTTTTATCGCGGCGCGCAGCGCTGGGATGCCATGCGCCAGACCTTTGTCCTGGGCGCAGCCGCGGTCCTGGCTTTCTCGGCGGCGGTGGCGGGCTTGATGGTGCTGGGCTCGGCCCAACTCACCCAGCTCTTCCTGCCGGCGAGCGATCAGGCGGCGACCCTGATCGCCCAGGCCGTGCCGTGGTACGCGCTGGCGTTTCTGCCCGCTGCGATCAATCTTGCCGTCGCCGGCGGCCTGACCGCAATCGAGCAGGCCGGCCCATCGGCCCTGATCGCCGTGCTGCGCAGCTGGCTTTTGCTCCTGGGCTTTCTTTGGTTGCTCGACCGGCTGGCGGGCGGCTCGGCGATCTGGTTCGCGCTGCTGCTGACCGAGGCCGTCACCCTGGCGATCAGCCTGGCCTTGCTGCAAAAGCACCCGCTGCACCGCACGGCGGCCACCCGCTAAAAGCACGGCCCCATGTCAAACGGCCTCCCGAGCATTCGCCGGGAGGCCGTTTTTTCTCGCTTTTCCTCGTTTTTCCTCGCTTTTCCTGATCGCCCTGCGTTGCCGGCTCAGCGCGTGACCGGAGCCGGTGGCAGCGGCGCGGCGGGCGCGGGCGGCAGGCTGCCCTCAACCGTTCCCGGCACCGGCCCGCGCGGACCGGTTGGCACCGTCAGACCGGGCCCAAGCGGAATCTCGGGAATGACGGTGACCCGGTTGACCCAGAAGCGGGTGTCACCAAAACACGAGCCCGGCAGGCCGACTTTTTCTTCGTAGTGAAGCTGGACCCGCTTGCCGACTTCACGCTCGATCTCGGCGACCACCTTCGGGTCCCACACCGTAAATTGGAATTTCTCGGGCGTTGATCCGGGCAAGGAAACCATCGCCAGCTCGCCCTCCCAGGTCTTGCAGATCCAGCCCTTGCGCGAGAACTTCTGGATCCAGCCGGCGCGATCGCCCTCGGAGTAGCTCCACGACACCATCGCGAACAAGTAGAGCGCGATCAGAGCCAGAACGGCAATCGCGGCGGAGATGACTTTGCCCATCGGAATTCCTTCAGCGGCGCTTGAGGTAGTGAACGAATTCTTTGGCGGCCGTCTCCTGCGCCAGCAATTCATTGCCGGTCTGCTTGGCAAACGCCTGGAAGTCACGGGTCGAACCCGGGTCGGTGGCCAGCACCTTCAGCACCTGGCCGCTGGCGAGTTCAGCCAGCGCCTTCTTGGCCCGCAGGATGGGCAGCGGGCAGGACAAGCCGCGGGTGTCGATTTCCTTGTCAGCCACGATCTCAGACATCGGGGCACCTCACT
>JAVVWR010000052.1:0-15669 GCA_036652035.1 Burkholderiaceae bacterium
AGGTGTTCAATCCCCTTGTGCATTCCCGCCACTCCGCCGAAGAGCTTGGAGTTGAGCTTGATCTGCAGGCGCAGGTCGTTGACCGAATCGGCGTTGCGCAAGGCGTCTTCGTAGCCAATGGTCTCGGCTTCGTGCAGATCGAAGAGCGCCTGGTCGAAGGTCTGCATGCCTTGCTCGCGCGAGCGCTTCATCACTTCGCGGATCTCGGGGATCTCGCCCTTGAAGATCAGGTCGGAGATCAGGGGCGAGTTGAGCAGGATTTCCACCGCGGGCGCGCGGCCCTTGCGATCCTTCAGCGGAATCAGGCGCTGCGAGATCATCGCTCGCAGGTTCAAGGACAAATCCATCAGCAGTTGCTGGCGCTTTTCTTCGGGGAAGAAGTTGACCACGCGGTCGAGCGCCTGGTTGGTGCTGTTGGCGTGCAGGGTGCACATGACCAGGTGGCCGGTCTCGGCAAACGAGATCGCGTGCTCCATGGTCTCGCGGTCACGCACTTCGCCGATCAGGATCACGTCGGGCGCCTGACGCAGCGTGTTCTTCAACGCGATGGTCCAGTTCTCGCAATCGACCCCCACTTCCCGCTGCGTGATGATGCAGTTCTTGTGCGGGTGGACGTATTCGATCGGGTCTTCGATCGTGATGATGTGACCCTGGCTATGTTCGTTGCGGTAGCCGACCATGGCCGCGAGCGTCGTGCTCTTGCCCGAGCCCGTGGCGCCCACCACCATCACGATCCCGCGCTTGGTCATCGCGAGTTCGTTGATGAGATTGGGCAAAGCGAGTTCTTCGGTGGTGGGAATGTGATCGGCGATGACGCGAAAGACAATGCCAACCTTGCCCTGCTGCACGAAGGCCGAGACCCGGAAACGCCCGATCCCGGTGGGCGAGATCGCGAAGTTGCACTCCTTGGTCTTCTCGAACTCGCCGGCCTGGCGATCGTTCATGATCGCGCGCACCAGTTCGGCGGTGTGAGCGGCTGTGAGCGGCTGGTTCGAGACCGGCATCACGCGGCCGTCGAGCTTGAAAGCGGGCGGGAAATCGGCGGTGAGAAAGAGGTCCGAGCCTTTCTTTGACAGCAGCAGCCGCAGAAGGTCGTGGACAAAACGAATGGCTTGATCGCGTTCCATGGCGGGTCCTGTGGCGTTAGCCGACGAAAGCTTCGGGCGTCTTGGCGTAGGAGCGCGCTTCGGCGACCGAGACCAGATTGCGGCGGACCAGATCCGTCAGATTCTGGTCGAGGGTCTGCATGCCGAACTGACTGCCGGTCTGCATCATCGAATACATCTGCGCCACCTTGGCCTCGCGAATCAGGTTGCGAATCGCGGGCGTGCCAACCATGATCTCGTGCGCGGCGACACGGCCCGAGCCATCCTTTTTCTTGAGCAGGGTCTGCGAGATCACCGCCACGATCGACTCCGACAACATGGCGCGGGTCATCTCCTTTTCCGCCGCCGGAAAGACGTCAACGATGCGGTCGATGGTCTTGGCCGCCGACGAAGTGTGCAGGGTGCCAAACACCAGGTGACCGGTTTCGGCAGCGGTAAGCGCCAGACGAATCGTTTCCAGATCGCGCAGCTCGCCTACCAGAACGATGTCCGGGTCTTCGCGCAGCGCCGAGCGCAGTGCGTTGGAAAAGGAGAGCGTGTGCGGCCCGACTTCGCGCTGATTGATCACGCACTTGCGGCTCTCATGCACGAATTCGATCGGGTCTTCGATCGTCAGCACGTGACCGTAGAGATTGTTGTTGATGTGGTCGACCATCGCCGCCAGCGTGGTCGACTTGCCCGAGCCGGTGGGCCCGGTCACCAGCACCAGTCCGCGCGGCTTGGTGCAGAAATCCTGGAAGGTGCGCGGCGCCTGCAGTTCCTCGAGCGACAAGACGCGCGAAGGAATTGTCCGCAGTACCGCGGCCGCGCCCCGATCCTGATTGAACGCGTTGACGCGGAAGCGCGCCAGACCCGGCAGATCGAACGAGAAGTCCACCTCCAGCAGCTCGTCGTAATGCTTGCGCTGGGAGTCATTCATGATGTCGTAGATCATGGAATGGACTTCTTTGTGATCCAGCGGCGGCAGGTTGATGCGACGAATGTCGCCGTGCACGCGGATCATGGGAGGCAAGCCTGCCGACAGGTGCAAGTCGGACGCTTTGTTTTTAACGGAGAATGCGAGGAGTTCGGAGATGTCCATCGTGCGGTAACGCCCGGTGTGGCGGGAGCTGACAGCGCGTCAAAGTCGCGCGCAAGTGGCGGATCCAGCGCTAAGAATGAGAAGCAAGAGGCTAACAGCCCATTATGTCGATATTGAAAGAAGGCTTGCAAGCGCGCATTGACGCGGTACGTGAGCGCATGACAACGGCGGCCGAACGCGTTGGCCGCTCCCCCACAGAGGTTCGCCTGCTGGCCGTGAGCAAGACCTTTCCGGCCAGCGCCGTCGAGGCGGCCATCGAGGCCGGCCTCAGCGCGTTTGGCGAGAACTACGCGCAGGAAGGCTGCGACAAGGTCGACGCGCTGCGCGCGTCCCACCCCGACGCACACCTCGAGTGGCACTTCATCGGCCCGCTTCAGAGCAACAAGACGCGCGGCGTGGCCGAGCGCTTTGACTGGGTGCAGTCGGTCGACCGCGAGCGCATCGCGCTGCGCCTGGCCGAGCAGCGACCGGCGGATTTGCCGCCACTCAATGTTCTGCTCCAGGTCAACATCAGCGACGAGGACAGCAAGAGCGGCGTGGTTCCGAGCGAGGTTTCGAAACTCGCCGCCGTGGTCGCGACGCAACCCCGCTTGCGGCTGCGCGGGCTGATGGCGATTCCCGAACCCGCTACCGACCCCGAGCAGCAGCGCGAACCGCTCGCCCGAATGCGTGCCTTATTCGAACGACTGCGAGCCGAGGGCTACGACATCGACACCTTGTCGATGGGCATGAGCACCGACCTCGACGCCGCGATTGCCGAAGGCGCCACCCTGGTGCGAGTGGGCACCGCGATTTTTGGAGGCAGATCATGAGAGTGGGCTTCATCGGCGGCGGCAATATGGCTAGCGCGTTGATCGGCGGAATGATTCGCGCCGGCTTCCCGGCAGCCGACATCGCGGTGCTCGAACCCAAGACCGCGCGGCGCGAGGAACTGGCCGCCGAGTTCGGCCTCGTCACCCATGCCAACGCCGGCGCCTGGGTGGGCGATGTCAGCCTGCTCGTGCTCGCGGTCAAGCCGCAACAGATGCAGGACGCGGTCGCGGGCCTCGCCGGCCTGGCCCGTTCGACCCCCTTGCTGTCGGTCGCCGCGGGCGTTCGCGCCCGCGACATCGCGCGCTGGGTCGGTCACGACCAGGTGATCCGCGCCATGCCCAACACGCCGGCTTTGATTGGCGCCGGCATCACGGGCGTGGCGGCCCTGGCCGGCGTTCCCGACCACGCCAAAGAGGTGGCGCACCGCGTGCTCGAGGCCGCTGGCGAAGTGCTGTGGTTCGACGACGAAGACCAGCTCGACGCCGTCACCGCGGTGTCGGGCAGTGGCCCCGCCTACGTCTTTCTGTTCATCGAAGCGCTCGAAGCCGCCGCCATTGCGCGCGGCCTGCCACCCGAGCAGGCGCGGCGCCTTGCGATCAGCACCTTTACCGGCGCGGCCCAGCTTGCCGCCCAGTCACCCGATTCACCCGCCGTGTTGCGCGACCGAGTGACCTCCAAGGGCGGCACCACAGCGGCGGCGCTGGCAACGCTGGAAGCCGGCGGAATCCGCGCGCTCATCGATTCGGCCGTGACCGCGGCCGAGCGCCGCGCGACCGAACTTGGCGACGAGTTCGGCGCGGCCTGAAGCAGCCGCGGCAGCCTTCGCACTTAGCAACAAAAAGGGACGTCCGATGACGTCCCTTTTTGTTCGTTCAGCCTGGCGATCAGCCGGGCCGGACCGACTCGATCGGCTTACTTGCCCGAACGGATCTTGGTGATTTCAGCCTGGGTCTCCTTGTAGAGATCCGGACCGATGTTGGCGACGGCCTTGTCGATCACGGGCTTGGCGGCGTCGCGCATGCGAGCCATCTCGGCCGGCGCCACTTCGTTGATCAGCATGCCCTTGGCCTTGAGCTCGCCCACAGCCTTCGCAGCCTCGGCGCGGGTGTCCTTGCGCTCGAAGTCACGTGCGGCTTCGGCCGCCTTGATGATGATGGCGCGCTCATCCTTCGACAGTCCGTCCCACCACTTCTTGCTGACCGTCATGATCCACGGCGCGTAGACGTGATTGGTGACCGACAGGTACTTCTGAACCTCGTAGAACTTCGAGGACAGAATCGTGTTGAAGGGGTTCTCCTGGCCATCGACCGCCTTGGTCTCGAGCGCCGGGAAAAGTTCCGGGAAGGGCAACGGAATCGCGTTGGCGCCCAGCACCTGGAAGGTCTCGAGGTAGACCGGGTTTTGCATCACGCGCAGCTTGACGCCAGCGAAGTCTTCCATCTTGGTGATGGGACGCTTCGAGTTGGTCATGTTGCGGAAACCGTTTTCCCAATACACCAGTCCAACCAGGCCCTTGTCCTCGAGCTTGTTCATGACTTTGCGGCCGATCGGGCCGTCGAGCACCTTGTCGGCTTCGGCGGCCGTCGAGAACAGGAAGGGGATGTCCCACAGACCCATTTCCTTGGTCATGCCAACCAGGGTGGCGGTGGAGCCAACCATCATTTCCTGCGCGCCGCCGGCGAGCGCCTGCTGCATCTGCACGTCAGGGCCAAGGGCGGCGGCCGGGAAGGCGCGCACCACCATCTTGCCGCCCGAGAGTTTCTTCACTTCCTGCGCGAAGAAATTGACGGCGCGACCCTGGTTGCTTTGCTCGTTGAGGCCGTAGCCGAAGCGGATCAGGCGCGGCTGCACCTGGGCCATGACTTGACCGGCGAGCAGGGTGCCAATGACGGCAGCCAGCATCAAGCGGATGAGTTTCATCAGGTTCTCCTGGGGGGAATGAGCGCCGCAGCGCCTTCAAAAAAACGGAGCCACGCTCAGCGCATCAGCTTGACCGGCACCGTCACGATTTCAGGGAAGACCACCAGCAAGGCCATCAACATGACGTAGCCCAGCAAGTAGGGATTAACGCCGCGAACCACCTGGCCCAACGGCATGCGACCGACGCCCGCCACGACGTTGAGTACCGTGCCCACCGGCGGGGTGATCAGGCCAATGGCGCCGTTCAAGATGAACATCAGACCGAAGTAGACCGGATCGATGTCGGCCTTGACCGCGATTGGCAGCAGCACCGGCGCGAAGATCAGAATGGTCGGCGTGAGATCGAGCGCGGTCCCCACCAGGACCAATAGCAGCATCATCGCCGCCATCAGGACACGTGGGTTATCGACCAGGGGCCCCAGCCAGCCGGTGAGCGTGTTGGGCAGATCGGCCAACGTCACCATATAGGACGCCACGGCCGCGCCAGCGGCAAGGAACATCACCACCGCGGTCGTTTTGGCCGATCGCATCAGCACCACGCTGATGGTTCCCCAACTAATCGAGCGATAGACAAAGGCCGAAATCAGCATCGCGTAAACCGCCGCCACCACCGCCGCTTCGGTCGGGGTGAAAATGCCGGATTTCATGCCGCCGATGATCACCACCGGCATCATCAGCGCCCAGAAAGCGCTGGCCGTAGCCTTAAGGCGTACGGGCAGCGGCAGCTTGTCGCCCGCGGGCAACTGCAGCGAACGCATCTGGATGCGCCAGGCAAAGATCAGCACCATGCCCATCAACAGGCCCGGCACGATGCCCGACAGGAAGAGCTGGGTGATCGAGGTATTGGTGGTCACGCCGTAGATCACGAAGGGCATCGAGGGCGGAATGATCGGAGCGATGATGCCGCCGGCGGCCAGCAAACCCGCCGAGGTGGCGAGCGGATATCCCTGTTGGCGCATCATCGGCAACAGGATCGTGGCCAGCGCCGCTGTGTCGGCAATCGCCGAACCCGACATCGAGGCCATCAGGATCGCGGCGCCCACCGCCACATAGCCCAGGCCGCCGCGAATGTGACCGACCCAGGCCTGGGCCAGTTCGATGATTCGACGCGACAGCCCGCCTGCGTTCATCAGCTCGCCGGCGAGGATGAAGAAGGGAACGGCGAGCAGCGGGAAGGAATCGACCCCACCGACCAGGTTTTGCGCAAACAGTTGCGTGTCCCAAAAACCCAGAATCCACGCCATCGCGGCGCCGGTGAGAATGAGCGAAAAAGCGATCGGAACGCCCAGGCCCATCAGCCCGAGCATGACGACGATAAACGCGACCGCGGCGAGACCCTCATTCATAGTCACCCTCCGGGATCTCATGGCCGACGATCAAAGCGCGGCAACGCACGATATCGACCACGGCCGCCAGGGCGATGATCACGGAACTCAGCAAAGCCGGCAGCGGCAACAAGGCCATCGGGTAGCCCAGGACCACGCTCTTGCTGTCGAGTCCGATCACCACCTGCTGCCAGGCGCCCCAGGCGACCAGCACGCAAGCGAGCAGGACGCAGACGTGAATCAGCTGGGTCGCGATCCGCAGCTTGAGACCCTTGAAGCGGGCGAGCAGCCCCAGAAAAGCCATCTGCTCACCGCGCGGATACGCCGCTGTTGCTCCGATGAAAACCATCCAGACAAACAACAGGCGGGAGAGTTCTTCGGCCGACGCGATTCCGGTTCCGAATCCGTAGCGCAACACGACGTTGGCAAAGACCAGCACCACCATGACCGCGAGCGCAGCCGCCATTAGCCAGTCAGCCGCGCGCATCCAGCGCGGCGTAGCAAGAGGGGAATTCACCGGTGGGCTCCGGGCAGGCGCAGGCGCGCAGAAAGGGCGGTTTCAGCGGCAACAACCACCGCCGACAGCGGCAAGGTGGCGTCGATGGTGATGACATCGCGCTCGGCATCGGGCCGCTCTAGCGTTGCGAGCTGGCTATCGACGAGCGAAGCCGGCATGAAATGGCCCGGCCGGGAACACACGCGCGCCGCAACCACCGGCGCCGGCGCATCGAGAAACACGAAAACCAATGGGTTGATGCGAGCGCGCAGACGATCACGGTAGACCGCCCGCAAAGCCGAGCAGGAAATCACGCAGCCGTCGTGGTGTTGACCGGCTTCACGCGACAGCGCGTCGAGCCACTCCCAGCGGTCATCATCAACCAAGGCCTGACCGGTCTTCATTTTGGCCACATTGGAGGCGGGATGGAAAGCGTCGCCCTCGACATAGTCGAGCGAAAACCGCGCAGCCAGCGCTCGAGCGACTTCCGTCTTGCCCGATCCGGCTACGCCCATCACCACGACCACCATCGAATCGCGAACTAAGGACATGATTAAATGTTAGCGCTATCATTCAATTAGGACAATTCGAGATGTGCCGTGGCGACCCGCCCCCACCAAGACAACCCGACACTCCCGTCTAAAACCGAGAGTCGACCGCGACGCAAGACGCTCAATGACGTCGCCTCGGCCGTGGGTGTTAGCGCTATCACCATTTCTCGGGCACTCCACCGTCCCGAGCTGGTTCAAGCCGAGCTGCGCACCCGGATTCTCGCCGCGGTAGCCGCCCTAGGCTATGTGCCTGACCCTGCCGCTCGCGCCCTTGCATCGCGCCGCTCATCCACGGTAGTAGCGCTTGTGCCCTCCCTGGCCAATGCCGTGTTTGTCGACCTACTCGAATCGGTTCAGTCGGTGTGCGACGCTGCCGGGCTGCAGCTATTGATCGGCAACACCCACTACCGCGCGGCCGACGAGGAGCGCTTGCTGCGCTCGCATCTTGCCGCCACTCCCAGCGGCGTATTGCTGGCCGGATTCGAGCGCACCACAGCCGCCGAACGCTTGCTCGCCGAAGCCGCCGTCCCGACCGTCTACATGATGGATTTGGCGCCAGCGCCGGGGATCCACAGCGTGGGCTTTGATCAACGCGCCGCGGCGCAGGCTTTAATGGCGGCACTCACGGCGCGCGGCCGTCGCCGCATTGGATTTGCCGGCGCACAGCTCGACCGCCGCACGATCGAACGCGCCGAAGGCTGGCGCGCGGCCGCCATCACGGCCGGATCATGGTCACCGGTGCGCGAGATTCTCTCGCCCGAACCTTCCTCCCCGGCCTTGGGTGCACAACTGCTCGATCGCTTGCTGGCGGCGGCACCCGATACCGACGCGATCTTCTTCGGCAATGACGACCTTGCCGCAGGCGCGCTGGCGCGGGCGCGCGAACTCGGCATCGCCGTGCCGGCTCAACTGGCCATTGCCGGCTTCAATGATCTGCCGTTTGCAGCCTGGCTCTCGCCCTCGCTCACAACGGTCAAGACGCCGCGCGCCGAGGTCGGTCGCCGCGCCGCCGAGCGTCTCGTTGCCCTGATCCGCGGCGAACCGATTGCGGCAGAACCCGAAAACCTCGGTTTTGAGTTAATGCTCCGCGAGAGCGCGTGATCAGGTGAGTGCGTAATCGGCCACGATGCCACCGAACACGGCCAAGCCGAACCAGTTGTTGTGAAGAAACGCCCGGAAACATCCGGCCCGGGTGCGATCACGAATCCAGCGATAGTGAATCAGCGCGCAAAGCGTCGCCGCCCCCAGCCCCAGCCAGTAGGGCCAGCCCACGGTCAAGCTCACGCCGATCACCGCCATCGCCGCCAGGTAGGCGACATAACAGACCATGATCGCTGCCACATCGGCGCGACCGAAAAACACGGCCGAGGACCGAACGCCAAGCCTGAGGTCGTCGTCGCGATCGACCATCGCATATTCGGTGTCATACGCCACGACCCAGAAAAGATTGGCGACAAACATCAACCAACCCAGCGGCGGCACACTGCCCTGAACCGCTGCGAATGCCATCGGAATGCCAAATGAGAAGGCCATTCCCAGGTAGAGCTGCGGAATCGGAAAGAAACGCTTGAAGAGCGGGTAGGTCACCGCCAGCGCCAGAGCGACCAGCGCCAGACGCAGCGTCGGCGCATTGAGCAGGATCAGCAACAAGGCCGCCGCCGCTGCCATCAGTCCTGCCACCACGATCGCTTCGCTGCGCGCCAGCTCGCCGGTGGCAACCACTCGCTCGCGAGTGCGCTCGACATGAACGTCGAAATCGGCGTCCGCCGCGTCATTGACCGCACAACCGGCCGAGCGCATGAGAAAGGTGCCCGCAAAGAAGATCAGTATCAGGGCAAGGCTGGGCCGACCCGCCGCGGCGATCCATAGAGCACCCAGCGTAGGCCACAACAGAAGGAGAGTGCCGACCGGTTTGTCGAACCGGATGAGGCGGGCGTAAAGACTGATCTTGCGCAAGACGTAAGGTGCAGCGCGCGGGCGCCGGTTTGCTGCTCTATGGAGTGACTATTATCGTAGCAGTCTCGTCATCCCGGGGTTGCCCACTGGAACCCCCAACGTTTGGAGAACGTTTCATGGTGCAAAAGACGATCGTCGTCGCAATCCTTGCCACCGGCGCGCTGCTGGCCCAGCCCGCTGCCGCTCAGACCGATGTCCAATGGTGGCATTCGATGAGTGGTGCTCTGGGCGACTGGGTCAATGGCCTGGCGCAAGGCTTCAACGACAGCCAGAAACAGTGCAAGGTCACGCCGACCTACAAGGGCACTTACGACGCGTCGATGACCTCTGCGATCGCCGCGCACCGCGCGGGCAATTCGCCCCATATTCTTCAAGTGTTCGAAGTCGGCACCGCCACGATGATGGGCGCCAAGGGCGCGATCGTCCCGGCCGGTGAAGTGATGAGCAAGGCCGGCTACAAGTTCGACCCCAAGATCTATGTGCCAGCCGTAGTGGGCTATTACACCGCGCCCAATGGCCAGATGATGAGCTACCCGCTCAACAGCTCGACCACCGTTTTTTATTACAACAAGGACGCCTTCAAGAAGGCCGGTCTCGACCCCAACAAGGCCCCCAAGACCTGGACCGACGTGAGCCTGGCCGCCGCCAAGCTCAAGGCCGCTGGCGAGAAGTGCCCGCTCACCACCAGCTGGCAGGGCTGGACCCAGCTCGAGAGCTTCTCGACCTGGCACAACTCCGAATTCGCCACGCTCAACAACGGCTTCGGCGGCGTCAAGGCGCGCCTGGACTTCAACTCGCCGCTGCACGTTCGCCACATCGAGAACCTGGCCAACATGGCCAAGCAAGGCACTTTTGTCTATAAGGGCCGCGGCAACGTGCCTGACGCCGCGTTCTACTCGGGCGAGTGCGCGATGAGCATGGGATCGTCGTCGGCCTACGGCAATATCAAGCGCAACGCCAAGTTCGACTTCGCGATCTCGCAAATGCCGTATTACGCCGACGTCGCCGGCGCGCCGCAGAACACCGTCCTGGGTGGCGCCAGCCTGTGGGTCATGGCCGGCAAGAAGCAGCCCGAGTACAAGTGCGTCGCCGACTTCTTCAACTATCTGAACAAGCCCGAGATCCAGGCCGAAAGCCACCAGAAGACCGGCTACCTGCCGGTGACCACGGCGGCCTACGAACTGACCAAGAAGTCGGGTTTCTATGACAAGAACCCCGGTTCCGACACGGCCGTCCAGCAGATGATCGTCAAGACGACCGACAAGTCACGCGGCATCCGCCTGGGCAACATGGTGCAGATCCGCACCATCGTTGACGAGGAGCTCGAAAACGTCTGGTCGGGCAAGAAAACGGCCAAGCAGGCGCTCGACGAATCGGTCAAGCGCGGCAACGAACAACTCGAGCGTTTCGAGAAGACCTCCCGTTGATGTAGTCTTGAGGAAGGGGCCACTCACCGGTGGCCCCTTCCTCTTTTGAATTTCGAAGTCCCGTGGAAAAACGCGCCGTCTTTCGCAGCTCCTGGCTGCCCTACGCCTTGGTCGCACCGCAGATCGCGATCACGATCATCTTTTTTTTCTGGCCGGCGGGCCAGGCGCTCTACCAGAGCGTATTGATGCAGGACGCTTTCGGCACGTCGGTCGAATTCGTCGGTCTGGAAAACTTCGAGACCTTATTCGCGGATCCGAACTACCTCGCATCATTCAAGGTGACGGTTGTGTTCTCGGTGGCGGTCGCCGCCATCGGGCTCGGACTTTCTCTGCTGTTTGCGGTCTGCGCCGATCGAGTGATCAAGGGCGCGAACGGCTACAAGGCGCTGCTGATCTGGCCCTACGCCGTGGCGCCCGCGATTGCCGGCGTGCTGTGGCTGTTCATGTTCAACCCGACCATGGGCGTGGTCGCCTACGCGATCAAGAAGGCTGGCATCGACTGGAACTACCTTCTGAACGGCGATCAGGCGCTGCTGCTGATCGTCATGGCCGCGGTCTGGAAGCAGATCAGCTACAACTTCGTCTTCTTCTTGGCCGGCCTGCAGGCCATCCCGCGCTCACTGCTTGAAGCCGCCGCCATCGACGGCGCCGGCCCGTTCCGCCGCTTCTGGAGCGTGGTATTCCCGCTGCTGTCGCCCACCACCTTCTTCCTGTTGGTGGTCAACATCGTCTATGCCTTCTTCGATACTTTCGCGATCGTCGACGCCACCACCATGGGCGGCCCCGGCCAGGACACCAACATCCTCGTCTACAAGGTCTTCCACGACGGCTTCAAGGGCATGGATTTCGGCTCGTCGGCCGCGCAGTCCGTGGTTCTGATGGTGATCGTGATTGCCCTGACCGTGGTGCAGTTCCGTTTTATCGAGCGTCGGGTGAATTACTAAAATGATCGAACAACGCCCCTGGCTCAAATTTCTCACCCACCTCACGCTGATCTTCGGCGTGCTGATGGTCGCCTTCCCGGTCTACATCGCCTTCGTCGCCTCGACCCAGACCGCGGTCGAGGTCGAACAGGCCCCCATGTCGCTGCTGCCTGGCGCGCACATGGTCGAGAACTATTCGCAGATCCTGTTCCAGGGCGGCGGCACCGCGTCGCGCGCACCGGTTGACCGCATGATGTTTGTCAGCCTGATGATGGCGCTTGGCATCTCGATCGGAAAAATCATCATCTCGCTGCTGTCGGCGTTCGCGGTGGTGTATTTCAAATTCCGTGGCCGCACCTTCATTTTCTGGATGATTTTCGTCACCCTGATGTTGCCGGTCGAGGTCCGCATCGCTCCGACCTACCAGGTGATGGCGAGCCTGAATCTGCTCAACTCCTGGGGCGGCCTGATCCTGCCACTGATTGCCTCGGCCACCGCGACCTTCCTGTTCCGCCAGTTCTTCATGACGGTTCCGGACGAGTTGGCCGAAGCCGCCCGCATCGACGGTGCCGGCCCGCTGCGCTTCTTCTTCTCGATCCTCTTGCCGCTTTCGCTCACCAACGTGGCGGCGATGTTCGTGATTCAGTTCATCTACGGCTGGAACCAATACCTCTGGCCGCTGCTGGTGACGACCACCGAAGACATGTACCCCATCGTTATCGGTATCAAACGAATGATCGGTGGCGGCGATGCTGCCAACGAATGGAACCTCATCATGGCCACCGCCATCCTTGCCATGATCCCGCCCGCGGTCGTGGTGCTGGTGATGCAACGCTGGTTCGTCAAGGGCCTGGTGGACACGGAAAAGTAAGAGAAACATGGCTGCCATCCAATTTCGCGAAGTCAAAAAGAGCTACGGCGACAACGCTGTCGTTCACGGCATCACCCTATCGATTGCCGACGGCGAGTTCATCGTCATCGTCGGGCCCTCCGGCTGCGGCAAGTCGACTCTGCTGCGCATGGTGGCGGGCCTTGAGCCCATCTCCGGCGGCGAGATCGAGATCGGCGGGCGCGTTGTCAACAACCTGGAACCCAAGGATCGCGACTGCGCCATGGTGTTCCAGAACTACGCGCTCTACCCCCACATGACGGTCTTCGAGAACATGGCCTATGGCCTGAAGATCCGCCGCGTGCCGGTCGACGAGATCAAGCGCCGCGTTGACGAAGCCGCGGCCATTCTCGAGCTCGGCAAGCTGCTCGATCGCCGCCCCAAGCAGCTCTCGGGTGGCCAGCGCCAGCGCGTGGCGATGGGCCGCGCGATCGTGCGCGAGCCGGCCGCCTTCCTGTTCGACGAGCCGCTCTCCAATCTCGACGCCAAGCTGCGCGTGCAGACCCGGCTCGAGATCCAGAAGTTGCATCGCCGTCTGCGCACCACCAGCCTGTACGTTACCCACGACCAGGTCGAGGCGATGACGCTGGCCCAGCGCATGATCGTCATGAATGGCGGCCGCGCCGAGCAAGTCGGCACGCCGGCCGAGGTCTACCACGACCCCGAGACGATGTTTGTCGCGTCCTTCATCGGTTCGCCGCCAATGAACCTGATCCAAGGCCGTGTCAGTGCGGATGGCCAACGCTTTGAAACCGCCAAGGGCCTGGCGCTCAACCTGCCGGCTGCGACACCGGCGCTGGCGGGTCGCGCCGTCGTGCTGGGGCTGCGCCCCGAGCACCTCCACTTTGGCGGCGATTCGGCCGACTTCGAGGTTGAGACGGTCGAGTCGCTCGGCGCCGACCACTTGATCCATGGCCGCATTGGCGGGCAAGAAATCATCGTTCGCGTCGGCGACGTGCCGACGCCCAGCACCGGCACCACCGTCAAGCTCCACTTCACGCCAGAGGCCGTGCACTGGTTTGACCCCGAAACCACGCAGCGCATTCGTCTTTAAGCGCGCAGTGTCGGCTTAGACCTGACCGCCACCGTCAGACAACGAAGGGCCGCTCACGCGGCCCTTCGTCATTCGTGCGGAGGTGCGCCCCGGCCAGGTCGATGACGATCGCGTCAAGCGCCTTGCACTGCGGCCCGACACGCCCGCTTCAAGCGGATTGCGCTGGCAGATCCAGGTGCACCACGCCATTCATCTCGACCTTGGCGATGGCCGACCGCAGCGCTTCGATCGCGGCGGTGCGGGTGAAGCTCTTGCGCCACACCAGAACCACGCGGCGGTTCGGCGCGGGAGCGGTAAACGGAACGTAGCTGATCAGGGAGTCGCCCGCCGGCGTGACCGGTACTGAACTCATCGGCAATACGGTCAAGCCAAGACCCGAGGCCACCATGTGACGGATCGTGTCGAGCGACGAGCCTTCGAAGGTCTTTTGCATCCCTTCGGTCGCGGCCGAATAACGCGCCATCTCCGGGCAGACCTCGAGCACTTGATCGCGAAAACAGTGACCCGCGCCCAGAAGCAGCATGGTCTCCTGCTTCAAATCGGCGCTCGCCACCGACGGCGCATCGGCCCAGGCGTGATCGCGCGGCACCGCCACGGTGAAGGTCTCGTCATAGAGCGGCTGAAGCAGCATGCCGGTCTCGGGCAAGGGCAGCGCCATGATGCCGACGTCGATCTCGCCATTGCGCAACAGTTCCAGCAAGCGGACGGTGAAGTTCTCTGTCAGCAGCAAGGGCATCTGTGGCGCATCGTCGAGCAACTGCCGCACCAAGCCCGGCAGCAGATAGGGACTGATGGTGTAGATCACGCCCAGGCGCAAAGGACCGACTAGCGGGTCCTTGCCTTGCGCAGCGATCTCCTTGACGCGCTTGGCTTCATCCAGCACGCGTTGCGCCTGGGCAACGATGCGCTCGCCTGGCGCGGTCAGCGTCACCTCCTGCGAGCGGCGCTCGAAAATCTGCACGCCGAGTTCGTCCTCAAGCTTCTTGACCGCTACCGACAACGAGGGCTGAGAGACAAAACATGCGTCGGCAGCACGACCGAAATGGCGCTCGCGAGCGACGGCGACGATGTACTTGAGTTCGGTCAGAGTCATGAAAATTCCGCGGCAGAATCGAAGCGATTATTCCACCCGCAAGCCGCCGCAAAATTAGGCAGCGAGAAAACCCTGACGACCTTCGAACCAACGCCGTGCATGTTCGCGTGCCGCCACCGGATCGGACTGGAGCCAGGCGTCGGCCAGCTCGCGCGCCTGCTCGAGCAGCGCCGCGTCTTCGGTCAGGTCGGCAAAACGGAGCATCGGCAAGCCCGACTGGCGCGCGCCCAGGAACTCGCCCGGACCGCGGATCGCCAGATCGCGCCGTGCCACTTCGAAGCCATCAGTGGTCTCGTAAATCACCTTGAGCCGCTCGCGTGCGGTGTCCGAGAGCGGCTCGTCGAACAAGAGAATGCAGTAGCTGGTTCCACCGCCGCGCCCGACCCGTCCGCGCAACTGGTGCAGCTGCGCCAGTCCAAAACGCTCGGCGTGCTCGATCACCATCAGGGTGGCGTTGGGTACATCGACGCCGACCTCGATCACGGTGGTCGCCACCAGCACCTTGATCTCGCCACGCGCAAAAGCGTCCATCACCGCGGCCTTTTCCACCGCCGGCAACTGGCCGTGCAGCAAACCGATCGACAAATCCGGCAACTGCGCCGCAATCTGCTCGAAGGTTTCGGTCGCGGCATTGAGTTCAAGCTCGTCGCTGGCCTCGATCAGCGGGCAGACCCAGTACACCTGACGCCCCTGCCCCGCCTCGGCGCGAATGCTGTCGATCACGCTTTCCTTGCGCCGCATCGAAGCGAGCTTGGTTGTGATTGGCTGCCGCCCGGGCGGCATCTCGTCGATCACTGAGACGTCGAGATCGGCCAGATAGCTCATCGCCAACGTGCGCGGGATCGGTGTCGCCGAGAGCATCAGAAGATGCGGTACCCGGTCGTTGATCGGGGTGCGCAGCGCCAGGCGCTGCGCCACGCCAAAGCGGTGCTGCTCGTCGACGATCGCCAGCCCCAGCCGCGGAAAGCTCACCGCGTCCTGGATCAGGGCATGGGTGCCAACCACCAGATCGGCTTGGCCCGCGGCCACCTTGGC
>JAVVWR010000052.1:15769-22218 GCA_036652035.1 Burkholderiaceae bacterium
GGCACCGACGCGGCCAGGCGCGGCGCCAGCCCGGCGTCGCGCGTAGCACGCGACTCGCGCAGCGCGAGTTGCTGCGCCAGCAGTTCGTCGAACTTGAGGCGCGCCCAGGCGGCGTCGGTACGTTCCGACAAGGCGGCTTGATCGGCTCCGGGCGGCGGACGATGCAGCCGCTCGATCGCCGCCCGCAGCTCGGGCAACTCGAGTCGCTCACGCCATTGACGAGGCACCAGATCGCGAATGTCCACATCGAGCAGGGCGCGCGCGATGCGTTTGCGCAACCAGGTCTGGGCAATCCCTTCGCCGGCCGGGTAGACCGGCGTGAGTGCGCCCGGCAAGGGCTTTTCGCCCTCGGCCGAACGCACGCGCGGGTGAATCATCTCGGGACCGGTATAGCCGTCGCGCATCGTGCCAAACAGACGCACCCGGCGACCGGCTTCGAGCTGCTTGACCTGCGAGGCGTAGAAGTGAATCAAACGCAGGTGCAAGAGACCGCTGTCGTCGCGCACCACGGCGGTGAGCTGTTTGCGGCCACGGTAGGTGACTTCGGAGCGCACCACGTCGGCTTCGACCTGCGCCTCGATTCCCGGCACCAGTTCGGCAATCGGCGTGATGCGGGTCTCGTCCTCGTAGCGCAGCGGCAGGTGAAGCACGTAATCCCAGTCGCGCACCAGACCGATTCGCGCCAACCGCGCCTTCAAGGGGGCGAGCTTGGGCGACGAATCCGGTGCCGGACTAGCTTCCCCTGGTAGCCCGGCCGGCTTGCTCGAGCGAGGCAAGGTCAGAGAACGAGAATGGCTTCGACCTCGAAGGCCGCGCCCTTGGGCAGGCTGGCCACTCCGACGGTCGAGCGTGCCGGGTACGGCTGGGGCACCAACTCACCCATGATCTGGTTGACCACGCCGAACTGGCCGAGATCGGTCAGGAACAATGTGAACTTGGCGGCATTGGCGAGCGAGCCTCCCGCAGCTTGAGCAACCTGCTCAAGATTGCCAAAAGCCTGGCGCACTTGCGCCTCAAAGCCCTGGACCAAGTCGCCGCTCGCCGGGTCAAGGCCGATCTGACCCGAGGTGTAGACCACCGCGCCGGTCTTGACCGCCTGCGAATAGGGACCGATGGCGGCCGGTGCGGTCGGGGTCGAGACGATTTCCTTGTTCATGCGAAGCGCTCCTCAGTAGAGGGGCCAAGTCTATCGGCAAGCAGCAAACTCGCGCGGCCGCCCTCAGGAATCCGAGGGGTCCAGCGCCCGGCTGGCCAAAAAAAGGGCGCCGATTGACTCGGCACCCTTGGATGCAAACGATTCGACGCTCAGGCCGCCAGCAGCATCAAGCCTGCTCGGCCCACAGCTGGTCGCCTGTCACCGGGCGACCGATCCAGTAACCCTGGGCCTCGTCGCAGCCGCACTGGCGCGCGTGATCGAGCTGAGCCGAACTCTCCACCCCTTCGGCGATCACGCGCAGCCCCAAGCCGTGGCCCAGGCCCGCGATCGCTTGCACGATCTTGCTGTCGATCTCGTTGTCGATCGCGGCGCGGACAAACTCGCCGTCGACCTTGATCGCGTCAATCGGAAAGCGACGCAACCAGGCCAGGCTCGACTGGCCGGTGCCGAAATCGTCGAGCACTAGTTGCACGCCCAATGCACGCAGGCCGCTGATGGCGCGCGCAGCCGCCTCCGGGTCACGCAGGAAGCTCGCCTCGGTGATTTCGATGGCAAGCCGGAACGCCGGCAGGCCGCTGGCCTTGAGCGCCTGCTGGACCAATGCCAGCAGATCGCGGCCGCGAAATTCGCGCGGCGACAGGTTGACGCTGATGGCGATGTCGCCGCGCCCCTCGGCTTGCCAGCGCATGGCTTGCGCGCACGCCTCGTTGAGCACGATTTCACCGATCGGAGCGATCAAGCCAGTGTCTTCGGCGACGCCAATGAATTCGGCCGGCTCGACCAAACCAAGTTCGGGGTGCTGCCAGCGCACCAGCGCTTCGGCGCCCACGATTTGACGCGACGTCAGATCGATCCGCGCCTGGTAGTGGACAAGGAATTGCTTGTCCTCGATCGCGCGCCGCAGGGCCGCTTCAATCCGAACCCGGCGCAAGGCGCCCGCGCTCATGTGCGTCTCGAACCCCTGAACCACACCGCGGCCGCGGCGCTTGGCGTAGGCCAGCGCGGCTTCGGCGTTGCGCAGCAGCAATTCGGCCTGCGCACCGTCATCAGGGAACAGCACCGCGCCGGCGGTCGCGGTCAGGACCACTTCCTGGCCGTCGATGCGGTACGGCTCGGCGAGCCCTTCGATCAGCTTGTGCGCCACGCGCAGGACGTCATCGCCTTCGCGCAGGTGCCCCAAGACCACGGCAAATTCGTCCGCGCCCGAACGTGCCACCAGATCGCTGGCACGCACGCCCATCAGCAAGCGCTGCGCGGCCTGGCCAAGAATGGCATCGGCTGCACGCTGGCCAATCGCTTCATTGACCGCGGTAAAACCGTCGAAATCAAGCACCAGCACGGCCAGCAAGTCGCCACCGTCCTGGTGGTTGCGGATCGCCTCATCGAGCCGCTTTTCCAGCAACTGCCGGTTGGGCAACTGGGTCAAGGCATCGTAGAGCTGGTTGCGACGGCCCTGCTCCTCGGCTTCGCTGCGCTCGTAGAGCTCGGCCACCAGGCGCTCGTTCGACCACATCAGCTCGTGCCGCACCTCGTGCATCTGCAGCTCAAGCTCTTCCTGCGCCTGCGCCTGCTCAAGTTCGGCTTCCTTGCGCACGGTGATGTCCTCGACCAACCACAGCATCGCGCCGTTGGATTCCAGTTCGGTCAACAGCAAGAACCGGCACCAGAACAAGGCGCCGTCAGCGCGGCGCGCCCGCCACTCAAGCGAGACCGGCGCTTGACGCTCGACCAGAGCCGCGACGCGATCGCCAAACACTCGCATGCCATCGACCGAAGCAAAAAGCGTCTCGAAACGCTGACCCACCAGAGCCTCGGCCGGCGAATCGAAGATGCGTGCCGCCGCCACACTGACTCGCTCGATGCCGCCGCTGGCCACCGCAATCACACCTACCGCAGCGCTGCCAGCCAGCAGCTCGAACGGCGCAACCGTTCCGTTGTCATGAGACTCGTGGCTGACCTCCTTATGCAGGCGATCGCTGGAGTGGGCTGGCTCTTGTCCGGTGACGTTCATGCTCTTCCTCAATCGAAGTGCCGCCTGCGGGAACATCCCGCGTCGGCCACACAATGCCCACACACGTGGACTGATGAAACAATTTTGAGGGGTCTCAAGCCCCCCCGGACCCCCGCATTCGGGCTACTCCCGGCACTCCACGCGCTCATTTCGAGGCCGGATGCACCAAGCACCGTTAAACCGTGCGAACTTACCCTCTGAATTTGGCTACCGCGCACGACCCAACCCGCCAAGCGCATTGCCTATCCATGGAATCCCCAGCACGAGGTCACATATGCTCGTTACCTGCCCTCACTGCGGCACCCGCAATCGCGTTGATGAAGCACGAATCAACGCCCCACCAATCTGCGGCCACTGCCACCGGGAACTCCTTACGGGCGCTCCCATTGCGCTCGACGAATCGAACTTTGACCTCGTCGTCACCGCCAGCTCCCGCCCTGTCGTCATCGATTTTTGGGCAAGCTGGTGCGGCCCCTGCCTTGGCTTTGCGCCGGTTTTTTCTCAAGCCGCCGTACAACATCCTGACGTTCTGTTTGCAAAAGTCGACACCGACGCCAACCCGCGCATCGCAACGCGATATGCGATCCGCAGCATTCCCACACTGGCCTTGTTTGCCGCCGGCGAACCCATCGAACGCATCAGCGGCGCTCTACCCGCCAGCCAGTTCGAAACCTGGCTCAGGGCTGGCGTAGCGAAAACAAAAAATCAGCAATAGCGCTGTCACAACGCAGGGTGTGTTCCAAAAAACCCGCGCACCAGCGCTGTGCCTGCACCTCATCAAGCCGGCACCAACCAGAAAGAACTCCGGTCAACGGTTCCGCAAACCGTTCGTTCAACCGTCTGACAACACCGATGAAACCCAGCGCAACGACCTCCTCCATGCGGCCTAGCATCACCCAGCGTTGGCTCAACGGTATCGAGCGAGTCGGCAATCGCCTGCCAGATCCCGTGACGCTGTTCGTGCTGTTTTGCTCCGGCGTACTTCTGCTATCAGCGATCGGCGCAGCGGCCGGCTGGACCGTCATCCACCCGGCCACCGGCAAAAGCATCGCCGCGGTGAGCTTGCTCAACGCAGCAGGGCTGCGCCGCATCGTCACCGAAGCGACCCAGAATTTCGCCAATTTCCCGCCGCTGTTTACGGTGCTGGTCGCCATGATCGGCGTTGGCGTTGCCGAAGCGAGCGGGCTGCTCTCGGCGCTGTTGCGCCGGATTGCTCTAGCCACACCGCGCGCTCTGTTGACTCCGACTGTGGTGTTTCTGTCGGTGATGTCGAGCATCGCCGCCGACGTTGGCTATGTGGTGCTGGTCCCGTTGGCTGCAATGTTGTTTGCCGCCGCCGGCCGCCATCCGCTCGCCGGGCTCGCAGCGTCGTTTGCTGGCGTATCGGGCGGATTCTCGGCCAATCTTCTGCTCGGCACGCTCGATCCGCTGCTCGCCGGCATCACCGAAGTCGCCGCACGCCTGGTTGACCCGAGCTACACGGTCAATGCCGCGGCGAACTATTACTTCATGGCCGCGTCGGTGTTCTTGGTCACCGGTGTTGGCTGGTGGGTGACCGAACGCATCGTCGAACCCCAACTCGGCACGTGGCAGGATCAACGCGGAATTGATGTGCACAGCGCCGAGCTTTCCGAACGGGAACAGCGCGGTCTGCGTTGGGCCCTGATCGCACTGCTGGTTTTCGTGGCGTTGGTGGCGTGGGCGGTCATTCCCGATGGCGCTCCGCTGCGCGACCCCACGACTGGCAGCCTCATTCCGTCGCCCTTTCTAAACGGCCTGGTGAGCTTGATCCTGCTGGGCTTTCTGGTGCCGGGTCTGGCCTTCGGTGTCGGGGCAGGAACATTCAAGAACGATCGCGATGTCGCCAAAAGCATGGCCGATAGCATCTCGACCCTGGGCTACTACATCGTGTTGAGTTTTTTTGCCGCCCAGTTCATCGCCTGGTTCAACTGGAGTCAGTTGGGCTTTATCACCGCCGTCAATGGCGCCAGCGGGCTCAAATCCCTCGGACTGGGGCCCCTGCCTTTGATGGTCGGGATCGTGCTGCTCTCAGGACTGATCAATCTCGTGATGGGATCAGCCTCGGCCAAGTGGGCCGTTCTGGCACCGGTTTTCGTGCCGATGTTCATGCTGCTTGGCGTCGCGCCTGAGACCAGTCAACTGGCGTACCGCATCGGCGATAGCGTCACCAACATCATCACCCCCCTTATGGCGTATTTCCCAATGGTTGTCGCGTTTGCGCGGCGCTACCGTAACGATGCAGGTATTGGCACCTTGACCGCCATGATGTTGCCCTACTCGATCGCGATGGCGATTGCTTGGACTCTCTTCATGTTGGCTTGGTTAGCGATGGGAATTCCGGTCGGACCGGGTGTTCCCATCTCGCTGCCGATCGTTGCCCACTAATCCACTATGAATCTGACCGACACCTTCCAAAAATATAGCTCGCATGAGAGCTGTGTCGGTCATGTCACGTGGGAAATGGTGTTAGGTCACCTTCCCCCCCCCTCTTCCGCTGCGCTTTCGCACGGCATGCAGACGCGACTTACGCCGCGCCGGCGCCGTGCCTCGCGCACGCTCGCTCGCATCGGGCACTTCAGCATCTGCCCTCCACTCCGCGCTTGATTCAGGCTTGACTCTACGGCATGCCCGTAGACCAACGCTGTTGCCAACACCGTAAATGCTTTAGTCCGCAGGCCGTTTGTGCTTAGCGGTGGGTTGTTGCATCCGCTTTTCCTGTCCCTGGAGACTCTTCAATGAATCAAGCAAGCGAAGTCATTGCCGGCGTCGGCCTGGCAGACAAACCCCTAAAAAGCCGCTGGCCGGCGATCATGGACGTCACGCAAGGCGTGACCGGCCTGATCTTGGCCCTGTTCATGTGGGGCCACATGTTCTTTGTCTCGACCATTCTCGTCAGCAATGACGTGATGTGGTCAGTGACCAAAGCCTTTGAAGGCTATTTCGTCGCCGGCAAGGCCCATCCGTCGATCGTTTCCCTGATCGTCGCCTTCATCACACTGATGCTGGTTGTGCACGCCTTTCTGGCGATGCGTAAGTTCCCCGCCAACTACATCCAGTACCGCAATTTCATTGGCCAACGTCGTCTGATTCAGCACGGCGACACCACCCTCTGGTGGGTTCAGGCGATCACTGGATTCATGCTCTTTTTCACCGCCTTCCCACACCTGTATCAGATGCTGACGCATCCAGGTGCGATCGGCCCCTTCCAGTCGGGCACGCGGTTCTGGTCGGGCTGGTGGCCGCTGTACCTGGTGCTGCTGT
>JAVVWR010000053.1:0-21302 GCA_036652035.1 Burkholderiaceae bacterium
CGACCCTCTGGGGCCCTGCGGCGGCCTGAGCCGCTCGGCGCTTCGCGCAGCGGATCACCAATACGGCAGCACCAGCCCGCGGGTCCCGGCGAGCGTCGCATCGTCGCCGCGCTTTCAAGGCGAATGGCGTTCGCCATCACGCCGCCTCCACATGACTCTGCTTGGCATACAAGAACTGCAAGACCCGCTCGCGACACTCGAGGTACACCGGGTCGTGCGCCATCGCGAGCCGCTCGCGCGGCCGCGCAATCGGCACCTCGACGATCTCGCCGATGGTTGCTGCCGGGCCGTTGCTCAGCATCACGATTCGATCCGACAGCAGTACCGCCTCATCGACGTCGTGGGTGACCATCACCACGGTCGAGCCGGCGGCGGCGGCGATCTTCATCAGTTCGTCCTGCAGCCGGGCGCGGGTGAGCGCGTCGAGCGCGCCGAAGGGCTCGTCCATCAGCAAGACCTTGGGTTCCATCGCCAGCGCGCGGGCGATCCCGACGCGCTGCTTCATCCCGCCCGAGATCTCGGCCGGCTTCTTGTGCGTGGCGTGAGTCAGCCCGACCAGGGCGAGCGCGGCGTGGGTGCGGGCCACCCGCTGCGGCTTTTTCTCGGCGGCGCCGAAGACCCGCTCGACCGCCAGGTAGACGTTGTCGAAGCAGCTCATCCACGGCAGCAGCGAGTGGTTCTGGAAGACCACCGCGCGGTCGGGGCCGGGGCCGGCGATCTCGCGGCCGTCGAGCAGCAGCACGCCGCTGGTGGGGGCGAGCAGTCCGGCGATAAGGTTGAGCAGGGTGCTCTTGCCGCAACCCGAGTGGCCGATCAGCGTGACGAACTCGCCGCGGGCGACGTTGAGGTCGATGTCGCGCAGAGCGACAAAGGGGCCGCGGGCGGTGGCAAAGCGCATGCCGGCCGCTTCGATCGAGAGAAAGCGCGAATCCTTGAGGCTCATGGTGTTCTCACTCGTATTCAAAGCGGCGCGCGATCCCCACCAGTGCGGCTTCGAGGATCAGTCCGACCACGCCGATCACGAGGATGGCGATGATGATGTTGGCGACGTTCAGGTTGTTCCACTCGTCCCACAGCCAGAAGCCGATGCCGACGCCGCCGGTGAGCATCTCGGCCGCGACGATTACCAGCCAGGCGATGCCGACCGAGAGCCGGACGCCGGTGAGCAGGTGCGGCAGCGCGGCGGGAAAGAGGATCCGGGTGAAGACCGTCCACTCGGGCAGCTTTAGAACCTTGGCGACGTTGAGGTAGTCCTGCGGCACGGCGCGAACACCGGCGGCGGTGTTGATCACCATCGGCCACAGCGAGCAGATGAAGAGAGTCCAGATCGCCGCCGGGTCGGCGGCCTTGAACACCAGCAGCCCGATCGGCAGCCAGGCGAGCGGCGAGACCGGCCGCAAGAGGGCGATCACCGGCGCGGCCATCTGGTTGGCAAAGTCGAAGCGGCCGATCACGAAGCCCAGCGGAATGCCGACCAGCGCCGCCAGGCCAAAGCCCAGCCCGACCCGGCCGAGCGAGGCCAGGATGTTCCAGCCCACGCCTTGATCGTTGGGGCCGTTGCGGTAGAAGGGATCGGCGAACAGCTTGAGCGCGGCCTGGCCGACCACCGCGGGTGGCGGGATCTGCGGATTGAACTGCGCAATCCACTGCCATATCAGGCCGAAGACGAGCAACCCCAGCAGTGGCGCGACCAACCGGGCGAGCCGGGCGCGGGTGCGGGCACGCTGCGCCGACAAGGCCAATTCGTCGGGGGTGAGCCGCAGCGGCCTGGGAGCGGCGGCGGGGGCCGTCGCCGTGGGCGATGCGGAGGGCGCTGGCGCGGTGATGGGAGCGAGGCCGAGGTCGAAAGTGGCGGTGCTGCTTGAGTTCATCGCGGTCTCCGCTTCAGGCGAGCTTGATCTTGAAACCCGCGGCGTATTGCGCCGGGGTCTTGCCGTCCCACACCACGCCATCGATCAGCCGGGCGCTGCGCATCGGGTCCTTGGGAACGTTGACCTTGGCCATGGCCGCGGCCTGCCGGTAGAGCTCGACCTGATTGACCTTTTTGGCTACCGCCAGGTAATCGATATCGGTCTTCAGCAGGCCCCAGCGGCGGTGCTGGGTCATGAACCACATCGCGTCGCTCAGGTAGGGGAAATTGACCGCGCCGTCACCAAAGAACTTCATCGGGCTGGGGTCGTCCCAGGTCTGGCCCAGGCCGTTCTGGTAGCGGCCGAGGATGCGCTCCTTGATCACATCGACCGCGGTGTTCACATAGGCCTTGCCGGCGATGGTTTCGGCCATCGTGTTCTTGTTGGCGAGGCTGGTGTCGATCCAGCGGCTGGCGTCGAGAATCGCGGCGATCATGGCGCGCGCGGTGTTGGGGTACTGGGTGACGAAGTCACCGGTGGTGCCCAGCACTTTCTCGGGATGGTCCTTCCAGATCGCCTGCGTGGTGGCGGCGGTGATGCCGATGCCGTCGGCGATGGCGCGGTGGTTCCAGGGCTCGCCCACGCAATAGCCGTCCATGTTGCCGATCCGCAGGTTGGCGACCATCTGCGGCGGTGGCACGGTGATGAGCCTGGTGTCGGTGACCGGGTTGATGCCGTGGGCCGCCAGCCAGTAGTAGAGCCACATCGCATGGGTGCCGGTGGGAAAGGTGTGGGCGAAGGTGTAGTCACGCCGTTCGCGGCCGATCAGCTGTTTGAGGCTGGCGCCGTCGATCGCACCCTTGTCGGCGAGCTTTTTCGAGAGCGTGATCGCCTGGCCGTTCTGGTTGAGCGTCATCAGGACGGCCATGTCCTTCTTGGGCCCGGCTACGCCGTTCTGCACGCCGTAGACCAGGCCGTAGAGCACGTGGGCGGCATCGAGCTCGCCGTTGACCAGCTTGTCGCGCACCGCGGCCCAGCTCGCTTCCTTGGTGGGGATGATCTTGATGCCGTATTTCTCGTCGAACTTCATGGCTGCGGCCATCACCACCGAGGCGCAGTCGGTGAGCGCAATGAAGCCGATCCGCACTTCCTTCTTCTCGGGCGCGTCCGATCCGGCGGCCCAGGTGTTTCCGGACAAGCTGGCGCTTCCTGCGAGGACGGCGGCACCGGCTCGCTTGATGAAGCTGCGACGTTCGTTGTCGATGAGTCTGGCCATGGCGCTCTCTGCGGGGTCGAAGGAGAAATGAGGGGTCGCTCTCGACCCGTTCAAGAGCTACAAAGCAAGGTCGATGCCAGGCTTGTTTTGAGGGTTTTCTATGGGGTGGGCGAGGGGCGTGGCGGCCGCACTGCACCAAAGCCGGGAATCTGCACTGCGCCGGGGCGTTCTGCTCGCGTGCAGCCGGCCGGATTGCGGTCGAAGGGTTGGCTGTCGCCCGGGTGGTCGGGCTCGGCCAGCTTCTGGTTGGCGGCAGGCTTGGATTCGCGGATTCAGCGCGGCGGACCTTGCCGGGCCGACACGGCGAATCTCAGGTCGCGGGCAGGCCGAGGATCGCCGCACCCAGGCGGGTCGCGGCCAACACGTCAGAGAGGCCATCGATCAGCAACTGGATCGAGATCGCAACCAGGATGATTCCAGAGACCCGTGCCAGCACGTCTTGAGCGCCTTCCGACAGTTTTCCGCTGACCGGGGCGGCCACCAGAATCGTTCCGGCAATGATTGGCACCATGGTCAGGATGACCAGGCTTAGAACGCCAAGGTCGGCCCAGCTCGGATAGCGGCCACCGGCGGCGACGGCTACCGCGATCGTGCCGCCGCCGATGGCCAGCGGAAAGAGCAGTGGCACCACGGCCAGCTGATCCCAGTTCACGTTGCCGGCGGCGTCCTGCACGCGCTGTTCGCTCTCTTCGGCTTTCGAGCCGCTGGTCATCAGCGGCAGGCCTTGGTGGAGCAACGCCGCGCCGCCGGTGGCGGTGAGCGCTCCGGCCGAGATGCCGAGCAGCAGCAGAAGGTATTGGCCGATCCATACCGCGAGCAGCAAAACGATGGCGTAGTTGCGGGCAATGCGCCACGCCAGGCGGTGCTGAACCTCGCGCGGCGCGTAGCGCAGGATCGCAGCGATCGGCCCGAGCGACGCCGGCGGGCTGTACATCGCGAGCAGACTGATGAAAACGAGGGCTGCCTGTAGTGGCGTGATGGTCAAGTGCATGGCGGCGCTTCTCTCATGGCTTGGCAACAGGGGGCGACGTAGCCGCTGCGATCGCTGCCACCCGCTGACGGCCGGCGCGAGCCAGCAGCCCACTGGCAGTCAGGGCGGCGAGCAGGATCGCGAGTTCGATCGATTGACCTGCGCTCACCATGTTGCGCAGGAAAGCGGCCAGGACCACTGCCATCAGAAGGAAGCCGGTCGCCAGCAGAAAGCCGTTGGCCGCGATCTCGCGACGCAGGCGCCAGGCGGCTACGTAGACGGCGAGGTAACTGGTAAGAAAGGTCGCGCTCGCCACGCTCGCGATCGAATCGAGCGGCAGGAAGTTGATCAGGACCAGAACGATCGCCACCAGAATCGATAGACCGCCCGTGCCCTGACCGAGCAGGCGATGGCCGAAGATCGCCGGTAGAGCGCCGCTCTGGCCCATGTTCAAGGCCACGTTGATCATCGAGAACAGCGTGGCGTTGATGGCGGACGCCGTGGCCAGCAGGGCCGCGATCGACACCAGGATGAAGCCGGTGTGGCCGAGCACCGGAGCGGCGGCTTCGGCCACTGCGGTGTCGGCGTAACGCGCCAGGTTTTCGGGACTGACATTGCCCAGTACCACCAGCGCCAGCACGATGTAGAGAACGATCACCACGCCGATCGCGAGCATGAAAGCGCGCGGCATGCTGCGCGCCGGGTCGCGCACATCGGCGGCGGCATTGGCCATCATGCCGTAGCCCGCGTAGGCGAAAAAAGCGAGCCCGACGCTCGCCAACAAATCCGATGGATGGGCGACACGGTGTACCTCTAGCAGGGTCGGCTTGAGCGTGGTGATGCCGACTCCGATCAAGAGGCCAAGGATGGCGAGCTTGATCGCCACCAGCAGCAGTTCGGCCTTGCCGACCGCGCCCGAGCCGATCACGTTGAGCAGGGTGAGCGCAATCACGATGCCGCTGGCGTAGAGATCGATCCGCTGGGCGGCCAGGGATGGGGCGTGAAACAGGCGCGCACCGTAAGCGCCGAAGGCCTTGGCCACCATGGCGATCGTCAGCGCCAGCGTGATCAGGTAGAGCATCGCCAGGCTGCGTTCGATCAGCGGCGAACTCAGTCCCAGGCGGAAGTAATCGATGATCCCGCCCCGGCTCGGGTAGCGGGCGCCGAGCCGAGCGTACGAATAGCCCGAGAACAGCGCGACCACGCCGCCCAGGGCAAAGGCGATCCAGGTCTCGCCGCGCACCAGCAGGGCGACCTGGCCGAGCAGGGCGAACACGCCGGCACCGACCATCGAGCCGATGCCCAGCGCCGCCACGTTCCAGGTGTTGAGCGGCTTGGCGCCGGGGGGCTGACCAGGATCTGACATGAGAGGGGCGGTCGAGGATTCAGGCGCCGGGAACTCGATAAAGGTTGAGGCCCAAGGCCTTGGCCACGGCCGCGACCATTTTTTGACCGCGCACGCTGTTGCCCGCGTCGTCGAGCGGGGGCGAAAAACCGGCGATCGCCATCACGCCCGGCACCACCGCCAGAATGCCGCCGCCGACGCCGCTCTTGCCCGGCAGCCCGACCGTATAAGCCCAGTCACCCGCGCCGGTGTAGAGGCCTTCCATCATCATCTCGGCAAGGATGTGAGGAACATTGGCCGCGGTCAGGACTCGCGTCTTGCTGATGGGGTTGATGCCGCCAGACGCCAGCGTCGCGCCCATGGTGGCGAGATCGATCGTGGTGATCAGGGTGGAGCACTGACGGGTGTAGACCTCGCAGGCCTCCATCGGATCGGAATACAGGGTGCCGGCCGAATACAGCAGCCAGGCGATGCCGCGGTTGTGGAAATTGGTGGTCTGCTCCGACTGGTTGAGTGCGTCGGAGAGCTTGATCTCGCGCCCGGCGAGCTGGCTTTGAATGTCGAGGATGCGGGCCCAGCGCTGGTCGGCAGTGGCGGCCTTGATCAGGCTGACAGTGGCCATCGCGCCGGCGTTGACCAGGGGCGAGAGTGGCTTGTCGCCGTGGAGTTCGAGCGCGATCACCGAGTTGAAGGGCAGGCCGGTGGGGTCGGCGCCGAGCTTGGCATGGACTTCGTCAGGGCCGACGTCCTCGAGCGCCAGCGCGAGCGAGAAAACCTTGGAGAGCGATTCGATCGCAAAGGCGTAGTCGGTGTCGCCGATCTTGAACACGTCGCCAGCGACGGTGACCACGGCCAGCCCGGCTAGGGTCGAAGGCACCGAGGCCAGGTAGGGGATGTAGCTCGCGTTGGCGCCGCCCGTGGCGGTGGCGAACCGTGAGTAGGCGTCGTTGACGGCGGTAGTGATGACTTGCGGGTCGATCGCCATGGCGGCCTCAGCTCTTCTTGCCGGTCGGAGTCGCGGGAGCGCCGACCTGGGTCTGAACCTGGCTGGGGTGACGGCCTTCGACCTGCCAGCCGAAGGGCTCGAAGTCGGCCGATCCAGCCGCGGTGTTCCAGCTCGGCTTGCGTGCGGCGTAGATCAACAGCGGAATCGCCACGAACAAGAGATTGCCAGCGATCAGGATCGCCACGAAGGTGGTCGGGCTGCCGACCGAGATCTGCGACGGCGGAACGAACGACAGAACAAAGGCGATCAAGGCACCGATCAAGCCCGCTCCGGCGAAGAGCCACATGCCGATCGCGCCACCCGGAACCCGGTAGGGGCGCGCGGTCTTGGGTTCGGTTCGGCGCAGATGGATCGCCGCCGCGAACATCAGTAGATACATGATCAGGTAGAGCGTGACCGTGAGCTGGCTGAGGATCTGGTAGGCCGCCTGGACCGAGGGTAGGACTACGAACATGACCGCCAGCAGCGTCACCACGAGGCCTTGCACCAGCAGGATGTTGCTCGCCACGCCGTTCTTGTTGAGCTTCTGGAAGAAAGGCGGCAAGTAACCTGCCCGGCCGACCACGGCAAGGCCGGCTGACGGTCCGGCTACCCATACCGTCACGCCGCCGATCACGCCCGCAAAGAGCGCGATGGCGATGGCGGATCCGGCCCAGGGCATGCCGTAGAACCGGAAGAAATCGTCGTAACCCACCAGCAGGCTTTGAGTCAGATTGATCTGGCTGTTGGGAACAATGATGCCGATCGCCAGTGTGCCGAGCACGAAGATGACGACCGTCATCAGCGACGAGATCAGGATCGCGATGGGGTAGTTGCGGGTCGGATTGTCGATCTCCTTGACGTGGATCGAGTTCATCTCCATCCCCGCGTAGAAGAGGAAGATGCTGGCGGCCAGAACCAGATTGTTGAAGTTGCTGAAGTCGGGGATCAGCTGGTCCCAGCCGATCTGGATTTGCAGCGGCTGGCCCGAGGCCAGGTAGATCAGGCCGAGCAGGATCAGGATCGTCGCCGGAATGATGGTGCCGATCAGGCCGCCCCACTTGCTGATCGTCGATGAGGCCTTGACGCCTCGCAGCGTGACGAGCGTGGCGCCCCAGTAGACGATCAGCACGGCGATGATGGTGTAGACGCTGTTGCCGGCGAGCGCTTGGTCCCACTTCTGATTGGGCCCGACGAACGCGAGCGAGACCCAGGCAAAGGTGAGCACGGTGGGAAACCAGATGGTCGATTCGACCCACAGCAGAAAGATCGCGACGAAACCCCAGCGTGGACCGAAGGCTTCGCCGACCCAGCGGAACACCCCGCCTTTCTGCGGCCAGGCCGTGGCCAGTTCGGCGGCGACGATCGAGACCGGGATCAGAAAGAAAACCGCGGCAAAGAGGTAATAAAAAATCGAGGTCAGGCCGTATTCGGCCTCCGCCGGCAGGCCACGCAGGCTGACCACGGCGGTGACATTCATGATGGCGAGCGTGACGACGCTCAGAGTCGCCTTCTTGGTGACGCTCATGGTGCTAGGGCTGGACATGGTCGGCTCCCGGGTCCTGGGGTGAGGCCGGCCGCGGCGGCGGCCGGCACGACAGCCTTGAAGCTCGCTCAGGTGTGGTGGAAGCCGCTGGCGCTAGCGGTGCCGGCCACGGTCGGGTGGGCCTTGAGGTAAGCCAACGCGGCCTTGAAGTCCTGCATCAAGAGGGCGGCGAAATCCATTTCGAAGCCGCGCCGGCACATCACCCGCATCACGGTGATGTCGGCCGCGCCGCCGTTGAGGGCGAAGGCCGGCACCTGCCAGCCGCGCAGGCGCAGGCGTTCGGAGACGTCGTACAAGGTGTAGCCGGGCTTGGCGCCGGGCTTGATCCGAAAGCACACCGCCGGGATGCCGGTCTTGGGGTCGCCGGTGCAGATGAACTCGTAGGGGCCCAGCGGGGCGATGGCCTGGGTCAGATACGCTGCTACCTGGTAGGCCGCGCCCTGGACCTTGGCGTAGCCGTCGCGGCCCAGGCGCAGGAACTCGTAGTACTGGGCGATCACCTGGCCGGCGGGACGGGAGAAGTTGATCGCGAAGGTGCCGACCGAGCCGCCCAGGTAGTCGACCTTGAACACCAGATCCTCAGGCAGCGCGGCGGCGTCACGCCAGATCACCCAACCGCAGCCCAGTGGTGCGAGGCCGTACTTGTGGCCCGAGGCGCTGATCGATTTGACTCGCGGCAGGCGGAAATCCCACACGATCTCGGGCGCGCAGAAGGGGGCGAGAAAGCCGCCGCTCGCCGCGTCGATGTGCATGTCGATGTCGAGCCCGGTGTCCTTCTGCAACTGGTCGAGCGCATCGTGCAGCGGCTGCGGAAATTCGTAGACGCCGGTGTAGGTCACGCCAAAGGTTGGCACCACGCCAATGGTGTTCTCGTCGCAGGCGGCGATCATGCGCGCCGGGTCCATCACCAGCTGACCCGGTTCCATCGGAATCTCGCGAATCTCAATATCCCAGTAGCGCGCGAACTTGTGCCAGCACACCTGGACCGGGCCGCAGACGAAATTGGGCTTGTCGGCCGGTTTTCCCTGTGCCTGACGTTTGGCGCGCCAGCGCCACTTCATGGCCATGCCGCCCAGCATGCAGGCCTCGCTCGACCCGATCGTGTTGGTTCCAGTGGCTTGGCCGTTGGCTGCGCGGGGCGCGTTCCACAGATCGGCGAGCATGTTCACGCAGCGCAGGTCGATCGCCGTGCTCTGCGGATACTCCTCCTTGTCGATCCAGTTCTTGTTGATCGACTGGTCCATCAGTTTGTGGACGTTCTCGTCCTCCCAGGTCTGGCAAAAGGTGGCCAGGTTCTGCCGCGCATTGCCATCGAGGAAAAGCTCATCGCTGATGATCTGGTAGGCCACATCCTCGCGCATTTCCTGGGCGGGGAAGGTGCTTGCGTTGGCGACTTGAGCCATCGCGTCAGAACCGAAACGGGAGTCGAGCGGAGAAGGCGTGCTGGCCATGATGTCCTCGTAAGCAGGGCGAAAACCGCGTATTCCGACACCGAGCCGGTGCGGACATCACCAGAGTTTGTCGATTCCAGCCTGCGCGTGGAGCTTGTTCGGCCTGAGTCGCGCACTCAATCTGGGGGCGGTCATCGAGACTTGTCGTGGCCGACAAGAAGGCCGAGCTCCGCGGGCGCGCTGATCTCGGCGGCGATGGCGGCCAGAGCGTGGGTCCAGCCGCGCCGCGATTCGTGCCAGCGGATGCGCGCACTGACCCGGTCGGGAACCAGAGGGGCGGCGTTCGCTGCGAGTCGATCCCACAGCGCATCAAACTCGAGATCGAGCGTGGTGCTGTCCGTGGCGTTGCAATCGATCGTGGCGTTGTGCTTGCCCAGCGCAGCGGCCAGATCATTGATGGCCGCGCTGCCAATCTCCAGACTGACGCGGGCGTTGATGATGTGGTCGGGGCGCAGGGCCGCGCTGGCGAACGCGGCGGCTTCGAGCAAACAGCCCGCAGTTGCGGTCCACGAATGGCCGCGGATAAAAGACGGCATGTACATCAGTTCAGGGGCGGCGGAATGCGTGATCGCCAACTGCCGGAACCACTGTTCGCTGCTTGACCACAAGGCGGTCCAGTCGTTGGCGGCGCCCGGCGAATGCATCCACAGCAGAAGTTGCGCGGCGCTGGGTGGCTGACCGGCTCGCGCGGCAACCCAGCCGACCTGATTGGCGCGCGCCTGCAACGCTGTCAGAAAGCCCGGGACGAAGGTGAAAAAATAGACCACCGCAATCAGGCCCAGCATGCCTTCGGCGATCGCGAGCCAGTGGCCGACGCGATTGTCGGGCGTGAAAAAGCCCAGGGTCGAGAGCGCCGAACCGCTCGCCACCAGGGCATCGCCCAGGTTCGATACGCTGCCACTGGCCCAGTACAGGCAGGCAAAAGCCAGTGTCAGCCAGGAAAACCACACCACCACGGTCAACAGAACTTGCAGCGGCATGAACCAGTCCATGCGTGACTGGACCTGCTCGAAGCTGGCGTCGCGCCGCGGTCGCAAGGCCATCTGCACTCCCCACGAAACCGCGCGCAACACCGCGTCGTTGCGGCGCTGCGCGAGCAGGGCTGCGACCGAGATCGAGCGGAAATACAGCACGATCAGTGCCACGCCAAGAACGAAGACGGCGAGCCGAACCAGGTCCATCGCTTTCTCCTGTTGCGGCCACGCTAGCGGTGATGGTTGTGGTTTCGCAAGCAGCTGCGCTGGGCCGCGGACAAAAAAAAGGCGCCAGGGGGAGGGGCGCCTTTGTAAACGAGGACCGAAGTCCCCGACAGGAGGAAAGCGTTACATCAAGTCTTAGCTCAGCGTGACCGGCACGAAAACACGGCCGCCCTGGCGTTCTATCAGGATCGCGAGCGTTCCCTTACCGTCGTTGACCAGTTTGCGCAGATCGTCGATCGACTTCACCGGCTTGCCGTTGACCGACACAATCACGTCGCCCGGGCGGATGCCGGCCTTGGCCGCAGCGCCGCCGGCTTCCTGCACCAGCATGCCTTCGCTGCCGATCTGCTTGGCTTCCTGCTCGCTGAGCGGACGGACCGCCACGCCGAGCTTGCCTTGCGGCTGTGCGTCGGCCTTGGCGGCCACGGTTTTTTCGCCCGGCAGTTCGCCAATCGTGATCGCGAGCTTCTTCTCGGCACGGTCACGCCAGACTTTCATCTCGACCTTGGTGCCGGGCGCGGTGCCTGCCACCAGCACGGGCAGATCGGCCGAATCCACCACCGGCTGGCCATTGAATTCCGTGATCACGTCACCCTCACGCAGGCCGGCTTTGGCGGCGGGCGCATCGGGCTCGACCTTGCTCACCAGGGCGCCGGCCGGCTTGGTCAGACCAAAGCTCTCGGCGAGCTGCTGGTTCATGCCTTGCACGCCCACGCCCATGCGGCCGCGGGTGACCTTGCCGTCCTTGACCAGCTGATCCTTAACCTTCATCGCGAGGTCGATCGGAATCGCGAAGGACAGGCCCATGAAGCCGCCGCTGGTCGAGAAAATCTGCGAATTGATGCCGACCACTTCGCCGTTCATGTTGAACAGCGGGCCACCCGAGTTGCCGGGGTTGACCGCGACGTCGGTCTGGATGAAAGGCACGAACTGATCGTCCGGCAGGCTGCGGCTCTTGGCCGAGACGATGCCCGCGGTCACGGTGCTTTCGAGGCCGAAGGGCGAACCGATCGCAGCCACCCATTCGCCGACCTTGAGCGTGTTCGAGTCGCCGATCTTGAGTGAGGGCAGATCCTTGCCTTCAATCTTGACCACGGCCACGTCGGTCATTTTGTCCGAGCCGATCACCTTGCCCTTGAACTCGCGCTTGTCAGACAGGCGCACCGTCAGCTCGGTGGCGCCGTCAACGACGTGGGCGTTGGTCAGGATCAGACCGCTCTTATCGATGATGAAGCCCGAACCCACGCCGCGCGACTCAGGACCGGCGCCGGGTGCGCCAGGACCGCCGCGGCGACCGTTGGGCAGCGGAATGCCGAATCGACGCAGCATTTCCATCGAGTCCTCATCGAGCTGGGTCGGGGTCTGCTTGGCGCCGCGAACGACAGCAATATTCACCACCGCTTTGCCGTTGGCTTCGACCAGTGCGGAAAAGTCGGGCAGCTGCGCACGCGTACCGGCGCTTTGAGCGGCAGCCACGGTGGTGGGGGCAGCGAAGGCGTCCTGCACTCCCGGGACCTGCGCTTGATAACCCGCGACAAAGGCGAGAGTCACGGCGGCGGCGGCCAGGGTCGGCTTCAGGAAACGCGTCTTGCTCATTGATTGGGATCTCCGATCGAGTGATTCGTGCGGGGCTAGGCCCCTGATGGAGATGAATGATGGAGAGTGAGACTTAACGATGACTTAACGGCCGTTTACGTCAGCATGCGGGCAATCACCACGCCAGCCACGCCGGCCGCGCCGGCGACCGCCACGGTTTGCGCCACGGTCGAGAGCACCGGGCGCTCGCCGATGCGCGCTCGCGCCACGCCCAGCGCGACCAGCAGGCCGACGGTGAGGCCGATGCAGACGATCCGGGCGGTCTCGGTCGGCAGAAAGGCAAAGGGCAGGACCGGCGTGAGGCCAGCGATCAAATCGGAGAGGAACATCCAGGCCGAATGCGCCATCAGGTCGGTGCGCGATTCCGTCGGAGCATCGGGTTTGCCGCCGAGCGCCAGCACGCGCTCCGGAGCGGCTTCAAGGTCATGGCGTACGGCGGCGAGCGTGGCGGGCGACAGGCCGGCTTGCTGCAGCCGTCCGATGGCGCGGCCAATGGCGGCCTGCGGATCGGTTTGCACCCTCGCGAGTTGCGCCCTGCGCGCGCTTTGCGCCTGGTCACGTTCGGATTGGTAATCCAGAAACACCCCGGCGGCCATCGACACTGCCGCGACGATCGCGCCGGTGGCGCCGACGATCAGAACTTGTTCGGCCGAGTGCGCGGTGACGGCCAGGCCGAACACCAGGCCGAAGATCGAGATCGTGCCGTCTTCCATGCCGAACACGATTTCACCGAACGAAGCCTTGACCGAGGCTTGCAGTCGCGCTCGCCAGTCCAAGCGCGGCGGTGGAGAGAACGCAGGAGGTGGCATGCGAGGCATCCGAGATGCTTGGCTGCGGTTGGTCGTCAACGCCGACAGGAATGACGCGAGCCTAATCGGGCGACGGGCTTGTCGCGGTGCTTATGCCGGCACGGCGTCTCGATGTGGGGTGCTTACGCGGCGGTCGGCATCACGACCCGCAGCGTGACGCCGCGGCCGTCCAGGCCGTCGGTCAGAAGCGCGAACCCGCCATGCATCGCGGCCACCTGATGCACGATGGCCAGTCCCAGTCCGCTGCCCGGCGCGGCGGTGCCCATGGCGCGGTAGAAACGGTCGAACACCCGGCCGCGCTCTTCCGGCGCCACGCCGGGGCCGTTGTCGGCTACTTCGAGAACGGATTGGCCGTCTTCCTGCCGCACCCGCAGTTCGATTCGGCCGCCTTCTGGGGTGTAGCGAATGGCGTTGTCGACCAGATTGTTGGCGAGCAGGCGCAAAGCATCTTCGGCGCCCAAGACCGCTGCGGGAGCGAGCTGCGTGCTGATCGTGATGTGCTTCTGGTCGGCCAGGGGGTGCAACTCGTCGGCAACGCTGGCGGCGAGCCGGTCAAGATCAACCCGCTCGGTCGGCTTGTCGGCGGCGTCGGGGTCGAGGCGGGCCATCGTGAGCAATTGCTGCACCAGCCGTGTGGCGCGCTTGACGCCCTCCTTGAGCCGAGTGAAGGAGCGGGCCCGGTCTTCGGGGGTGGCGGCCCGTTCGGCGAGCTGGATCTGCAGGGTCAGGGCGGTCAGCGGCGTACGCAGTTCATGCGCGGCGTCGGCGGCAAAGCGGCGTTGCGCATCGAAGCTCTGACCGAGGCGGCCGAGCAGATCGTTGAGCGCGCCCGCCAGCGGTTCAAGCTCTTCAGGCAGGTGGCGGGTCGGTAGCGGTTCGAGCGAGGTCGGGCTGCGCCGCCGCACCGCCTGAGCCACCCGGTTGAGCGGAGCCAGGCCCTGGCCCACCATGATCCACACCGCCACACCTAGAAACGGCAACAGGATCAGCACCGGCAAGAGGATGCGCCAGGCTGCGGCGACGGCCAATTCGGTGCGCAGGGCGGTGGGCTGGGCGACCTGGATGAACTGGTCGCCCGCGGCGACCGAGAACATGCGCCAGCGCGCGCCGGCGTGGCTGATGGTCGAATAGCCCGGCCCTTCGGCCAGCGGCAGCGCCGGTGCCGGTCGCGACAGATAGATGCGGTTGTTGATGGGGTCGGTGATCTGCACCAGCACCCGGTGTTCGGGCGATTCGCCGGCGCGCTGCAAACGGTTCAGGTCGATGCTGGCATGGTCGCGCAAGGACAGCGCCACCTGCTGCAGCTCGCCGTCGAGCAGGCTGTCGATTTCCAGTTGAGCCGAAAAGAAGGTGCCGATGGCGGCACCAAGGCCGGCGGCCAACAGGGCGCCGAGCAGGGTGAAAAGCAGGCGACGGCGAATCGAATGCATGGTGGCAGCGGGAGCGGGCGAGGCGTCGCCGGGAACGGGGAGAGAGTCTGGGGCCGCAGATGGCGGGGGCGGTTCAGCGCGGTGCGCTGGCTTTGGGCTTCTTCGGACGTGGCAGCGGCAGTTCGTCGGCGCTGCGGCGGACCAGCGCGGTGATCGCGGCGCGGTCGTCGAGCGTTTCCTGAACCAAAAAATACGGCTTGGCGCCCGGGTAGGGCGGCGCCTCGACCACCGGATTCAGCAAGGCGCGTGCCGCTACCGTGGGCTTGAGAAACAGCTGGTTGTTGCAGATGAGAGCCACGACCTTGCTGTCGCAATACACCGCGTACTCGCCGAACATTTTTTTGAATTCGATGTGACCGGCAGCGCCGATCTGATCGCGCACGTAGTCGACAAAACTCGAGTCCGATGCCATGGCCGGTCCTGGTGCGGTGGGTCAGGCGTCGTTGAGCACGTAGCCCACGCCGCGTACGTTCTTGATCGCGTCGTCGGCGAGTTTCTTGCGCAAGTGATGGATATGGACTTCGATCGCGTTGCTGCCGACGCTGGTGTCCCAGCTGTAGAGCTTTTCTTCGAGCTGCGAGCGCGACAAAACCATGCCCGGTCGCTCGGCCAGGGCGGCCAGCAGCGCGTATTCCTTGCTCGACAAGACCACCGGTTTGCCGTCGAAGCTCACCTCGCGGGTCGCGGGCGTGAGGCGCAGGCGGCCGCGTTCAATCACCGGCTCGGCGCGGCCGGCGGCACGGCGCAGCAGGGCACGCACGCGGGCGGCGAGTTCGTCGAGATCGAAGGGCTTGATCAGGTAATCGTCGGCGCCGGCATCGAGCCCTTTGACGCGATCGCTCACGGTGTCGCGTGCGGTAGCCACCAAGACCGGGATGTCGAGCCGGCGCGTGCGCAGTTCTTCGAGCACCGCGATGCCGTCCTTGCCGGGCAGTCCGAGGTCGAGCACGACCAGCGAGAACGGTGTGGTCTCGAGCGCGGCGAGCGCCGAGCGGCCATCGCGCACCCAGTCGACCGCGTAGCCCTCGCTCTTGAGGCCCTCGGTCACGCTCTCGCCGATCATGGCGTCGTCTTCCACCAGCAGCAGTCTCACAGCGGCTTCTCCGAATTCGTTGCCTGGGCGTGCAGGCGGCGCAGGATTACGCGCACCACCGGCACCAGGATCAACAACAGCGCCACCACGCCGATGGCGATCTCTTCGAGCTTCTTGGCATCACCCAGCCAACGTTCGGCGGCCGCGCCAAAGCTCCAGCCGAGCGCGCCGATCACGCCCGCCCACAGCAGAGCGCCGATGGCGTTGGCGAGCACGAACTGCCACACCGGCATCCGGCCCATGCCGACCACCGCCGGGCCGGCGGTGCGTAGTCCCACCGCAAACCGCAGCAGGATCACGGCGCCAAAGCGCCAACGGGCGATCAAGGCGTCAACCTTGGGCACGGCCGTTGCCATCCATGGAAAACGTTTCATCAGCGCCGGGCCGTGGCGCCGCCCCAGCCAGAACCAGAGATTGTCGCCAACAAAAGCGCCCGCGGCGGCGGCGCTCATGACCAGCGGCAGCTTGAGATAGCCCAGGTGCGCCATGAAAGCGCCGATCACGTAGATGGTTTCGCCCTCGATCATGGCGGCCGCAAAGACCGCGAAATAACCGTAGTGCTCGACGAGGGATTGGAAGTTCATGGGCGGAGCGCAGGAAGGACAAGCCGAAGGATAACGAGCGGGGCGGCGTGATTGCGCCACACCGGTGTTTGAGTCCGCAGCTTGCCTGGGTAGTTTCCTTGACGTTGACGTAAGCGGCAGCTAGCTTTGATCCATTCCAGGCGCTGCCACAGACGGCGCCGGCCCGGAGACAAGCCATGACCGATCTTTCGCTCGCCCAGACTCTGGCCGACTACCGCCCGGCCAACAAACTGCGCTTTGTCACTGCCGCCAGCCTGTTCGATGGCCACGACGCCAGCATCAACATCATGCGGCGCATTCTGCAGGGCATGGGAGTCGAGGTGATCCATCTCGGCCACAACCGCTCGGTCGAAGAGATCGTCACCGCCGCGCTGCAGGAAGACGTGCAAGGCATCGCGGTGAGCAGCTACCAGGGCGGCCATGTCGAGTTCTTCAAGTACATGCTCGACCTCTTGCGTGCGCGCGGCGGCGCCAACATCAAGGTCTTTGGCGGCGGCGGCGGGGTGATTGTTCCGGCCGAAATTGCCGAGCTCCACGCCTATGGCGTGACGCATATCTTTTCGCCCGAAGACGGTCAGAAGCTCGGGCTGCAAGGCATGATCGGCGCGATCGCCGCGGCGGCCGATCAGGACCTGGCCCGGCTCGCTCCCACCTCCGCCGAATCGCTGCGAGAGGCCGATGCCGGTCGCCGCTGGCGGGCGCTGGCGCAGATCATCACCGCGCTGGAAAACGGCGTCGCCAGCAGCGCCTTGCGGCACGAGCTGAGAGCGGCTGCGGCCCAGGTGCGCGTACCCGTGCTCGGCATCACCGGCACCGGTGGCGCGGGCAAGAGCAGCCTGACCGACGAGCTGATCCGCCGCCTGCGGCTTGACCAGGGCGATGCGCTGGCGATCGCCGTCATCAGCATCGACCCCAGCCGGCGCAAGAGCGGCGGCGCGCTGCTGGGCGACCGCATCCGCATGAACGCGATCGGTCCGTGGCAGCAAGGGCCGCGCGTCTTCATGCGCAGCCTTGCCACTCGCTCATCGGCGTCGAGCCCGGGCAGCGAGATCTCCGCCGCCCTGCCCGAGGTGATTGCCGCGGTGAAGGCGGCGGGCTTCGATCTGGTGCTGGTCGAGACCAGTGGCATCGGCCAGGGCGATGCGGCGATCGTCCCGCATGTCGACGCGAGCCTTTACGTGATGACGCCCGAGTACGGCGCCGCCAGCCAGCTCGAGAAGATCGACATGCTCGACTTCGCCGATTTCGTGGCGATCAACAAGTTCGACCGCAAGGGCGCGGCCGATGCGCTGCGCGACGTGAGCAAACAGGTCCAGCGCAATCGCGGCGAGTTCTCCAGAAGCCCCGGCGACATGCCGGTGTTCGGCACCCAGGCGGCGCGCTTCAATGACGATGGCGTGACCGCGCTCTACCAGGCGCTGCTGCCGCATCTGGCGGCGCTCGGTCTGCGGGTGAAGGAATTCATGCTGCCGCCGGTAGCCACCCGGCACAGCACGCAACAAGTGGCGATCGTGCCGCCGCAGCGCAGCCGCTACCTGGCCGAAATCGCCGACAGCCTGCGCGGCTACAAGCGCCGTGCGCGCGAGCAGGCGCGGCTTGCGCGCGAGCGCCAGCAGCTGCTCGCGGCGCGCGCCATGCTCGCGTCCGAATGCGGCGAGAGCAGCGGCTCACTGGAAGCGCTGGCGCAGGTGCGTCAAGACCGGCTCGACGCTCATAGCTGCAAACTGCTCGCCCAGTGGACCGACATGCAAAAGGCCTACGGCGGCGACGACTACGTGGTGAAGATCCGCGACCAGGAGATCCGCACCGCGCTCACCACCACCTCGCTGTCGGGCACCAAGATCCGCAAGGTGGCTCTGCCGCGCTACGAGGACGACGGCGAGCGGCTCCAGTGGCTGATGCTCGAAAACGTCCCCGGCAGTTTTCCCTTCACCGCTGGGGTGTTCGCTTTCAAGCGAGAGAACGAAGACCCCACCCGGATGTTCGCGGGCGAGGGCGATGCCTTTCGCACCAACCGCCGCTTCAAGCTGCTCTCAGAGGGCATGCCCGCCAAGCGCTTGAGCACGGCGTTCGACAGCGTCACCCTCTACGGCCACGACCCCGACCCGCGCCCCGACATCGTTGGCAAGGTCGGCAACAGCGGCGTGAGCATTGCCACGCTCGACGACATGAAGGTGCTGTATTCGGGCTTCGATCTCACCGCGCCCGCCACCAGCGTCAGCATGACGATCAACGGCCCCGCGCCGACGATTCTGGCGATGTTCATGAACACCGCGATCGACCAGAACCTCGACCAGTTCAAGCTCGACAATGGCCGCGAACCCTTGGACGACGAAGCGGCCAAGATCCGCGCATGGGTGCTCGCCAATGTGCGCGGCACGGTGCAGGCCGACATCCTCAAGGAAGACCAGGGCCAGAACACCTGCATCTTCTCGACCGATTTTTCCTTGAAGGTGATGGGCGACATCCAGCAATGGTTTGTCGCCCACGACGTGCGCAACTTCTATTCGGTCTCGATCAGCGGCTATCACATCGCCGAAGCCGGAGCCAACCCGATCAGCCAGCTCGCCTTCACGCTCGCCAACGGCTTCACTTACGTGGAGGCGTATCTCGCGCGCGGCATGGCGATCGACGATTTCGCGCCCAACCTCAGTTTCTTTTTCAGCAACGGCATGGACCCCGAGTACAGCGTTCTCGGTCGCGTGGCGCGCCGCATCTGGGCGGTGGCGATGCGCGACAAATACGGCGCCAACGAACGCAGCCAGAAGCTCAAGTACCACTGCCAAACCAGCGGTCGCAGCCTGCACGCGCAGGAGATCCAGTTCAACGACATCCGCACCACGCTGCAGGCCTTGATCGCCACTTACGACAACGCCAACAGCCTGCACACCAATGCCTTTGACGAAGCGATCACCACCCCTACCGAAGAGAGCGTGCGCCGCGCGATGGCGATCCAGCTCATCATCAACCGCGAGTGGGGGCTGGCGAAAAACGAGAATCCGAACCAGGGCAGCTTCATCATCGACGAGCTGACCGAGCTGGTCGAAGAAGCGGTGTTGAAAGAGTTCGAGGCGATCGCTGAGCGCGGCGGCGTGCTCGGCGCGATGGAGCTGGGCTACCAGCGCGGCAAGATCCAGGAAGAATCACTGCACTACGAGCATCTCAAGCACGCCGGCGAGCTGCCCATCATCGGCGTCAATTCCTTTAGGAATCCGCACGGCGAGGCGGTGCCGCAGCCCATCGAACTCGCCCGCTCGACCGAGGAAGAAAAGCAGAGCCAGCTCGCGCGCCTGGCCGACTTCCACGCCCGCCATGCCGCCGAAGCGCCTGCCATGCTGGCTCGGCTCAAGCAGGCCGTGATCGCCAACGACAACGTCTTCGCCGTGTTGATGGACGCGGTGCGCTGCTGCAGCCTGGGCCAGATCACCGCGGCGCTGTTTGAGGTGGGGGGGCAGTACCGGCGGAGCATGTGATCCGCTTGGCCGCTGCGTTGGGCGCTGTCTGGGCTCGCAGCCTGGTCCAATTGCGCCTGCAATAATCGAAGCCATCGAGTCGCCGCGTCATCCCTCTGGAAATCCAACCTTGTCCGCAGTCATGAACACTCGTTACCGCAAGCCTTTGCCCGGCACTGCCCTTGACTACTTCGACGCGCGTGCGGCGGTGGAGGCCGTCGTCCCCGGCGCCTGGGAGCGCCTGCCCTATACCTCGCGCGTGCATGCCGAGAACATCGTGCGCCGCGCCGACCCGGCGATCGTCGCCCAGAGCCTGCGCCAGCTCATCGAGGTCAAGCGCGAGAGCGACTTTCCTTGGTATCCGGCGCGCGTGGTGTGCCACGACATCCTGGGCCAGACCGCGCTGGTGGATCTGGCCGGCCTGCGCGACGCGATCGCGGATCAGGGCGGCGACCCGGCCAAGGTCAACCCGGTGGTGCCGGTGCAGTTGATCGTCGATCACTCGCTGGCGGTGGAATGCGGCGGCTTTGATCCGCAGGCCTTCGAAAAGAACCGCGCGATCGAGGATCGCCGCAACGAGGACCGCTTCCACTTCATCGACTGGACCCGCCGCGCTTTCAAGAATGTCGAGGTGATCCCCGCGGGCAACGGGATCATGCATCAGATCAATCTGGAGAAAATGTCGCCGGTGATCCACGCGCAGGACGGCGTGGCCTACCCCGACACCTGTGTCGGCACCGACAGCCATACCCCGCATGTGGACGCGCTGGGCGTGATCGCCGTGGGCGTGGGCGGGCTCGAGGCCGAAAACGTCATGCTCGGCCGCGCTTCGTGGATGCGCCTGCCCGAGATCGTCGGCGTCAAGCTCACGGGGGCGCGCCAGCCCGGCATCACCGCCACCGACATCGTTCTCGCGCTCACCGAGTTCCTGCGCAAGGCCAAGGTGGTCGGTGCGTATCTCGAGTTCCACGGCGCGGGGGCGGCATCGCTCTCGATCGGCGACCGCGCCACGATCTCGAACATGGCGCCCGAGTACGGCGCCACCGCCGCCTTGTTCGCAATCGACGACCAGACTCTTGATTACCTGCGCCTGACCGGCCGCAGCGACGAGCAGGTGCAACTGGTCGAGACCTATGCCAGGACCGCCGGGCTGTGGGCCGACAGCCTTGCGAACGCGCGCTACGAGCGCGAGCTGGAGTTCGATCTGGCTAGCGTGGGCCGCAACCTGGCCGGCCCCTCGAATCCGCATGCGCGAGTCGCCACCAGTGAGCTCGCTGCCAAGGGCATCGCCGGCAATCTTCAAGCCGCGCGCGAGCAGGAAGCCCAGGGGCTGATGCCCGATGGTGCGGTGATCATTGCCGCCATCACCAGCTGCACCAACACCAGCAACCCGCGCAACGTGATCGCCGCGGGCTTGCTCGCGCGCAATGCGCGGCGGCTGGGCCTGATGCGCAAGCCCTGGGTCAAGAGCTCGCTCGCGCCCGGCTCCAAGACCGTGGCTCTGTATCTGGAAGAAGCGGGGCTGAAGCAAGAGCTCGAAGCCCTGGGTTTTGGCATCGTGGCTTTTGCCTGCACCACCTGCAACGGCATGTCGGGTGCGCTCGATGCCAAGATCCAGCAGGAGATCATTGACCGCGACCTGTATACCGTGGCGGTGCTCTCGGGCAACCGCAACTTTGACGGCCGCATCCACCCCTATGCCAAGCAGGCCTTCCT
>JAVVWR010000054.1:0-9219 GCA_036652035.1 Burkholderiaceae bacterium
CCGGGCGCATGAAAAGGGCGTGCCACTCTCGTGGCCGCCCTTTTTTTTGTTCAAAAAAACGCGGAGCAGGATTGGCACCCTGCCCCGCGCCGGATCCCTAACCGGAGGCGTCGGGTTAGAGGACCAGGGGATCGTAAAAGCCCGCCAGCAGCACCGCAGCGCGCAGCAGCAGACCGCCGAGCAGACCCAGGACCGCAGCCGCCGCCACCATCGTGTGGCTGGCCTTGCCTTTGATGCTCAGCAGGCCGACGCCGATCGGCACCAGAACGCCCAGGCCGATCACGCCGATCCACATCATCGGAGCCAGAGCGCCGTTTGCCAGCTCCGCGGCACCGGCACGAGCGCCGGCGCTGGCGGCCGACATGCCGACGTGCAGGAAGGCAAAGACCATGATCAGCTTGAAGGACTCGACGCCCAGCGCGAGCTTCTGGCCCAACGCAGCCACCGAGTGGTCAACCCAGCCCTTCAGAGAGAAAAGCTCGATCACTGCCAACACCGCAGCGCCCGCGCTTACTACCCACAGAGCGGGAATCAAGGCGGTGTTCCACAGCGGCACCCCGATCGCCTGCGTGAGCAGAAAGCCCGAGTAGATCGTGACCAGCACGCCGACCGCAGCCGCGGCGATCAACACGCGGCTGTCATTGGCGAGTTGATCGATCCAGCCCAGCCACTTGAACTGCGGCCAGCGCTGGCTGATACCGAAGTGATGCGCCGCGATCAGGCCGGCGAACACGCAATGGACACACAGCAGCAGGATGCCGAGCAGCATCCACGACCCGAAGTTGAACGAGAAGTTCATCAGGGTGTGGAAAAGCGCGGCGGGCAGGTTCCACCAGCGCGTCAGGTGCGACGCAACCAGCAGCGTGCCGACCACAGCGGTGATCAGGCACATATAGGCCATGGCGCGGCGGCGCACCCAGTAGTAGGCGAGGATGCCCATGCCGGAGATGCCGGCGAACCACAGGAAGAACGCGATCGTCCAGCTCCAGTGGGTGATCGCCGCTTGCGACGAGAGATGTGCGAAATCGTTCATGATCAGACCACCACGAAATACTTGGGCTGGGTTCCCTTGGCCTCGAGCAGACGAATCGTCCGACTCGTTGCCACCTTGCGATTGATGTCGCTGGCCGGGTCATTGAGGTCGCCGAACAGACGCGCGCCCGCCGGACAGGCGGCCACGCACGCCGGCTTCTGACCGGTCGCCACCAGTTCTTCACAGGCCTTGCCCATGCACTTCATCGGCAGGCCGGTGTCGGGGTGGCTCCAACGCACGTTGTAGGGACAGGACGCGACGCAATACTTGCAACCGATGCAGCGCTTCTCGTCGAGCTTGACCAGGCCGGTGGCTTCGTCGATGTAATTGGCGCCGAAGGGGCAGGTGCTCACGCAGGGCGGGTTTTCGCAGTGCTGGCATTGCACCAGCAGGGTCTGCGGCCGCTCGCGGGTTTCCATGTCGGTGCGGCGGATGTTCGAGCCCATCCACTTCCAGCCCGGTTCCTCGCGCCACATCATCTCGGGCGTGTTGGTCGCGGTGCAGGCCACGGCACATGCGCCGCAGCCGACGCAGCGGGTGGCATCGAACAGATGCCCGAGACGCTTCTTGGCTTGTTCTTTCATGATTTCTCCTAGACCTTGGTCGCGCGCACGCTCGAGTTATTGGCGAGGTTGCCGGAGACCGGCTGCGCATACCCGGTAGCAAACCAGTGCGAATTGACGCCTTCCTTGACGAAGGCAAAGCGCGGATCGGTCACCGTCTTCGAGCGCGAACCACCGGCAAAGCCATGAGCAAACAGAACGCCAGGCATCACGCGGTTGGTCAGCTTGACCTGGCTGCGGCCCTTGACGCCGTTGTCCAGCCCTTCGATCTCGATCGTGGCGCCGTCAACCACGCCCAGGCGGGCTGCGTCGATCGGGTGGATCCACAGCGAGCGGTCGCCCAGGAATTTGGCCGGCATGCCAAAGAGCGCGGTGCCCGACGAGGCGGCCGAGTTCTTGCCCGTGACCAGATAGAACTCGTTGTCCTTGGTGGGCAGCTGGTAGCCCGGCGGCGGCGCGTAGTCCGGCAAAGCGCCGAGCTTGGCGAGCTTGTCGTTGACGAAGGCGCGGAAGGCATAGATCTCGACCTTGCCCGAGGGCGTTCCCAGCGGCTTGACGTAGGGGTACTCGCCGTACTTCTTCTTGCCCAGGGTTGACCAGCCCTGCTCGGCCAGTTCCTTGCGTACCCGCGTCTCCACCTCGGGCTCTTGCTCGGCCCACTTCTTGAGCGATTTGGAGAGAGCGGCTTCTTCGAGCTGGTCGGTGAACTCGGCGAAGGCCTTGAGGTCGGTCTGGTCGGCGCTATAACCGACACGAGCGGCGCGATCAGGGTAGGCGCGGCGCAGGATCTCGAGCAGGATCCAGAGGTCGGGGCGGGCGTCAACGCCTGGCGCGATCGGCACCACTTTCTTCGACACATGGACCGAGGCGTCGAGCGCCCATTTCACCCCGGCGAGCTCATTGCGCTCGAGGAACATGGTGGCGGGCAGAACGAAGTCGGCGTGGTCGATCACCTCATGCGGCAGGATGTCCTGCACCACAAAGAGATCGAGCTTCTTGAGCGCAGCGGCCAGACGTTCGCTGTTGGCCTCGCGGTGAAACAGCGTGGTGCCGCTGGCGAACACCGCCTTGACCGGATAAGGCTTGCCCTGGTCGATCGCCTCGATCACCGCGGCGAAAGTGCCAGGCGCATCGGGGTAGGTGTAGGTGTCGATCCGCTTCTTTTCCTCGATCGTCCAGGTCTGGCCGTTGGGGGCTTTGACTTCGCCGGTCTTGCCGTCAAAGCTCATGCCGCCGCCAATGCCAGGCGAGCGAGAGAAGACCAGGCCGCCCTTCTGGTCGATGTTGCCGACCATCGCGTTCATCAGCTGCATCGAGCGGCAGGCTTCGAAGTCGTTGCCGTTGCGCGAGTTGTACCAGCTGTCGTCGCACACGCCCTTCATCGCTGCGAAGTCGCGCGCGATCTTGGTGATGTTGGCGGCGGGAATGCCGGTGATCGCCGCGGCCTTGGCGGGCGGGTACTTGTTGGCGACTTCGGTCAGCGCGGCAAACGCGGTACGCAGCTCGACCGTTTCGCCATTGGCAAGCTTGACGCTGCCGGCGTAGTCGAGCGCGGGCTCGACCTCGGCACGGGCGACAAATCCCACCGCCTTGCCCTTGTCGTCACGCTCGACGCCCTGGTAGGCGATCGAGCCCGACTTGGCGTCCCACACCGCATACCAGTCGGCCTTGCCCGTGGCTTGCATATCGGCCTGAGTCAGCGGGCGGCCGTCGGGTTTGATCAGATAGGCAGCGTTGCTGTGCTTGGCGAGAAACTCGGCATCGACCCGCTTCTCGGCGATCATCACCTGCATCAACGAGAGCAGGAAGGCGGTGTCGGTACCCGGCTTGATCGGCACCCATTCGGTGTCCGAGAACGCCATGTCCGGCATGCGCGGGTCAACCACCACGACCTTGAGCCCGCGCTCTCGCGCCTGAGCCACCAGGTGATTGACGCCCATCGAGCAGCCCAGCGTGCGGCCCACCAGCAGCAGGTAACGCGCGTTGGCGTAATCGGGCTCGGTCCGGTTGGCCGAGTCGAAAGGTTTTTCGAAAGTCCAGCGACGCGCCACGATGCCAGCGGTATTGCAGGTCGACTGGTGGCCGACAACGTTAGGCGTGCCCAGCGCGTACGCGAACCATTGCTGCACCGAAGCCAGGTCGTGCGCGGTCATCACCACCGCGCGTTCGCCGTGCTCGTCCACCGTTTTCTTGAGGCGTTCGGCGATCTCGCCCAGCGCCTCGTCCCAGCTCACTTCCTTGAACTTGCCTTCGCCGCGTTCGCCGATCCGCTTCATCGGCTTCTTGAGCCGCAGCGGATGGTTCCACGCCCACATCGACGCTGCGCCGCGGCCGCAATAGCCGCGCTGCGGATGCGAAGGGTTGGGCATGATGCGCACGCTGGATTCCGACGGCGCCACGCCTTCCTTGCTCATTGCCAACATGCCGCAACCCGCGCCGCAGACAAAGCAGCTCACCGGGGTACGGGTATAGCCCGCCTTCTCAAGCTCGGCGACTTGCGCCTCGCCCGGCCACAAGGCCAGGCCACCGGCCGTGCCGGCAGTCAGGGCGGCACTACCGGCCAGGAATTCGCGCCGGGTAAGTGAGCCAAACGGTCCGTGGGTGTCGGACATAACGCGTCTCCATCGATAGCCTGGCGGACCGGGGGTCAAGCCCGTCAGGTCCGCCGCGACGCGCCACATGCACGCCGTGAGAGACATTCAATCCGCGCCCGCCGGCGTTTTCTTATGCGCGATCAAACCCGGCATCGAGCTAGGCACTTGTGCGTAATCCGTACTCCGAACGAGGTCGCAAGATCTGCCTAACGATGTAGGGAAGAGTTCTTAGTTGGCCCAGTCAGCGAGAGTCTCTTGATGTGAGCCCGACGCCATAACCCGGCGCTCGCCTAGAGTGTCGGGAACATGAATTTCCAAGCAAAAATGACTCTCTGGCGGTGGCTCGCGGCGCTGACCATCACGGGATTGGTTAACACCGCCCTGGCGCAATCGGCGCCACTGACCCGGCCGGCCGAATTCCATCTCGATATTCCGGTGCGAATCGGCATTCTCACGGCGATGAGCCGCAACGCTTCCTTTCCCATGTGGGGGGCCACGGTTGACCGCTTGCGCATCGCGTTGCCAGCGCACGAACTGCACGTCGAGGCGCTCGACATCGCCGCGGTCCACCGCGCCACGGTCAGCGGCAAGTTCGACTTCATCATCCTCAACCCCGGTCTCTACACCGAGCTCAAGCACCACGGATTGCGCCGCCTGGTGAGCCTGAAGTCGCCGTTCGCCAACTCGCCCGAACGTTCGCTGGCCTCAACCATCTTCACCCGCTCGGAACGCACCGACATCAATGCCTTGGCCGATCTCAAGGGCAAGCGGGTCGAGGGGGTCGATCGTCATGGCTTTGGTGGCTGGCAGCTCGCGTGGCGGGAAATGCAGTTGAACGGCATCAATCCCGCGAGCGATTTCGCCTCACTGAGCTTTAGCGGCTATCCCTATCGCAGCACGGTCGATGCGGTCTTGAACGGCCGCGCCGATGTCGGTGTCGTGCGTTCCTGTGTGATCGAACAACTGGAACGCGACGGAGCCCTGGCGCGCGGATCACTCAAGGTCATCAATCCCAGGCACAACGACGACTTGCGTTGCGAGCACTCGACCCAGGCCTACCCCGACTGGCTGCTGGTAGCCACCGCAGGCACACCCAGCCTGCTGGCGCGCGAATTGACGACGGCCCTGCTGACCATGAAGCCCGCGTCGGATGGTTTCGAATGGATGATGGCGGGGGATTACCGCCTGGTTGACGAACTGTTTCGCGCGCTCAAGCTTGGTCCATACGCCTACCCGCCCGCACCAACCGCGATCGAGGTTGTGCGCCGCTTCTGGATCGGTTTCATGGTGATTGGCGTACTGGCCTTGATCGGCATGCTCCACGTCGCGCTGACTCAGCGCACCGTGCGCCGCCGCACCGCCGAGCTGCGCCAGGCGCTCGATGTCCGCGACGCGCTCGAACGCGAGCGGCAAAACCAGCAGGAGCGAATCGACCACCTTGCCCGGATCGGCATGCTGGGCGAGATCTCGAGCATGGTCGCGCATGAGATCAATCAGCCATTGGCGGCCATCGGCAGCTTTGCCCGCGGGCTGGAACGGCGTCTGCAGGCGGGCGCCGATCCCAGACCGCTGGCCAGCGTGGCACAAGACATCGCCCTGCAATCCGAACGCGCGGGCGAGATCGTCAAGCGCATTCGCAATTTCGCTCGCAAACGGTCGATCGATCGGCAAGCCCATGATTTGTGCGCGGTGACGACCGATGCGATGGCGCTATTTGCGGGCGGTGCGATCCAGCATCCGGCGCTTGAAAGCCACTTGCCAGCGAGCGCGAAGGTGATGGGTGACGCCATCCAGTTGCAACAGGTCATCGTCAACCTGATCAAAAACGCCATCGATGCTCCGCGCCCGGCGCAAGCGAGGCCCTGGGTCGGGATCTCGCTGGAACACCGCGCGCCGATGTGGCGCCTGGTGGTCGAAGACAACGGCATCCCGCTCGATGCCGCTGCCGTCAGCCAGTTTTTTGAGCCTTTTTTCACCACCAAACTTGATGGCCTGGGACTGGGACTGTCGATCTGCCACGGCATCATCGAGGCTCATGGCGGTCGCATGTTGGTCGAACCGCGCGCCGCGGGCGGCCTGGCCGTGGGATTTGAATTGCCGGAACTGACGCATGAACAATCAAGCTGAAGCCGCGGCCAAGCCGCTGGTGCGGGTGATCGATGACGACGACGCGATGCGTCGCGCGCTCGCCTTTCTGATCGAATCGGTCGAACTCGAAGTAGTGCCCTACGCCAGCGCGGCCGCTTTTCTCGCCAGTCCGCAAGCGACGCGCCCAGGCTGCCTGGTGCTCGACGTTCGAATGCCGGGCATGAGCGGACTCGAATTGCAGCAGGTGATGGCCCGCGAGGGAATCAACCTGCCGATCATCTTTCTCACCGGTCACGGCGAGGTTTCGATGGTGGTCAACGCCATGAAGGCGGGAGCGGCCGACTTCATCGAAAAACCGTTTCGCGATCAAGTTCTGCTCGAAGCCGTCGCCGGTGCGGTTCGCCGCAGCTGCGAAACGCGCGCCGCGATCGACCAGTTGCGCGAGTTGCGCCACGCCTTTCTCGATCTGACGCCGCGCGAGAAAGAGGTGGCTCGCCTGGTGGCCGACGGCCTGCCCAACAAGCAGATCGCGGCCGAACTGGGAATTGCCGAGAAGACCGTTCATGTCCACCGCGCCAATGCTCTGCACAAGATGGCAGCCGGCTCGGCCGCTGAACTCGCCACCTTGTTGATCCGCCTGGGCGAAAAGCGCTGATTTCAGACGCTGCTCAAGCCACGCAGCCGAAACTCGAGCGGAGCGCTGCTTACAATCGATCGCCTCGATTTCCACCGGCGGCGCTCTCATGCTCAAGGCCATTCGCGATTTCTTCGACCAGCGCCTGACGCCGGCCGGCAACGACAAACACAGCATCGAGCTCGCCACCGCGGCGCTGCTGGTCGAAACCCTGAGGGCGGATGCGGAAATCGCTCCCGCTGAGCGCACCGCCGCACTGGCGGCGGTGCGAGACAAATTCGGTCTCTCGCTGGAAGAGGCCGAAACCCTGATCGATCTGGCCGAGCAGGAAGTCCGGCAGGCCAGCGACCGCTTCCAGTTCACTTCTCTCATCAATGAGCAGTTCTCGCAGGAACAGAAGATCCGCGTGATCGAAATGATGTGGCGGGTCGCCTATGCCGATGCGGTTCTCACCGGGGCCGAGCAGCAGACCGTGCGCAAGATTGCAGAGCTGCTGCATGTGCCGCACGGCGATTACATCCACGCCAAGATGCGAGCGCGAGAAGCCACCGGGCTGGCGCCCGAATGACGGCAGGCACGGGACTGAACCTGGCGGGTGTCGGGGTAGAAAAAGACGGGCGGGTTCTGCTCGCCGGGATCGACCTTGTCATTGCCGAACAAGCTTTCTGCGCCCTGATCGGCCCCAGCGGGGCTGGGAAAAGCACGCTGCTGCGTCTGATCAACCGACTCGACGACCCCAGCGTTGGCACGCTCATCTGGCGCGGCGCTCCGATCACCGCCACGCCGGTACGCGAACTGCGCCGCCGGGTCGGTTTCGTATTTCAAAAGACTGCGATGTTTCCCGGCAGCGTCCGCGACAACCTGCTTGCCCCCTTGCAGCTGGCGGGCGCCTTACCCGCGGATGCCGAGCCGCGCGCCCGGGTCGCGCTCGACCGCGCCGGTCTGGTGAGCACGGTGCTGGAGCGGGCCGCGGCAGAACTGTCGGGAGGTGAACAGCAGCGCGTGGCGGTAGCGCGAGCTCTGATGACTCGCCCCGAGGTCTTGCTGCTCGACGAACCCACCGCATCGCTCGACGTGGAAAGCGCCGAACACCTGATCGCCACCCTGATCGATCTCAGGGAAAGCGAAAAGCTGACCCTGGTGATGGTGTCGCACCGGCTTGAAGAGGCGCGCGCCTGTGCGACTCAGGTCGTGATGCTCGAAGCCGGCCGCATTGTCGAAGCGGGCGACTCGCCCGCGTTTTTCGATTCGCCACGGCAGCCGCGAACGCGCGAGTTTCTGGCCGCGGCGCAATGGGGAGGTGCCAAGTAATGCATCCGACCGATATCAGCTGGCTTCAACTCGCCGCCGCCGCCGCTCTAGTCCTGGTAGCCGTGGCCTTGTCGCAGTGGCAACAACTGGGTCTGGCACGCCAGCTCTTGAGCGGCGCGGCGCGGGCCACCGTGCAATTGCTCGCCACCGGCTATGTGCTGGTGTGGGTGTTTGCCACCAAGCAATGGTGGGTCGTGGCCGGCCTGTTGCTGGTGATGGTGATGGTCGCTTCGCATACCGCGGCATCGCGCCAGAAGATCGCCGCTGCCGCTCGCCGGCGGGTCGCGGCGCTGACTGGTTTTTCGATTCTGGTGGGATCGGCGATCACCCTGGTTTACGTGATGGGCGTGATCGTCCGGGTCGACCCCTGGTATGACCCGCGCTACGTGATTCCGCTAGCCGGCATGGTGATCGCCAATGCGATGAACGCAGCGGCGCTGGGAGCCGAACGTCTGAGATCGGAGCTGGTCGCACGCGCCGGTGAAGTCGAAGCCTGGCTCGCGCTTGGTGCCACGCCCGCGCAAGCCTCGGCCGAACCGGTAAGACGCGCCGTGAGCGCGGCCATGATGCCGACCATCAATGGCCTTGCGGTGGTGGGAATCGTCTCGCTGCCAGGAATGATGACGGGCCAGATTCTCGCGGGCGCTTCGCCGCTGCTGGCAGTGCGCTATCAGCTGGTGGTGGTCTTCATGCTCGCCTGCGCCACGGCGATCACCGCTTTGCTGGTGGTTCTGGCCTACCGCCGCAGTTTTTTTACCGCGGCGGATCAATTTCGTCGCCCGCTCGACTGACATCAGCGCGGGGGATCCGGTCATTCCAGATCCCCCGCGTCCTGACTGACGTGTGGCCTTGACCGCCTTGCGCAGGCCTTGAGAGCCAGCCTGAGGCCAGGATCAGCCCTCTCCCGACCCCACGGGGTTCATCCAACGAGAAAAAGCACCAGGGGCCGATCCTGGCCTTCTGAACGCGTGCGGCTTGGCTCTCGATGTCGCGATG
>JAVVWR010000054.1:9319-14304 GCA_036652035.1 Burkholderiaceae bacterium
GCCGCCGCACCACACAGTCAATCAGGGCAGACATGCCGTGATGCTGGCTGCCTTCGAACAATTCCGTGTCGTGTTCGCGCAGTTCAAGAATTTCCTGGGCAGCAAACGTGGTTTTCAACAGTTCAGCTGTGTACAAGTGGCTAACAAGTGACGGTCCGCCCGTCTTGTAACCGAGCTGGCGTGGGGTGTAGCCCTGCAATATCAGCAATCCACCCGGCTTGAGAGTTGCCAGCATGCCTTCGAACAAGGCCTGTCGCTGATCAGGTGCCGCGAACTGGATGAAGATCGCCGCGACTACGTCGTAGCTCGCATCCGTCCAGGCCCAGTTTTCCACAGACTCGTTGTGGAAATCGACCGTCACTCCACTTGCGGCCGCGAGTTTCCTCGCCTTATCCACACCCACGCGCGCGATATCGAAGGCGGTCACAACCAGACCTTGTCGCGCCATCCACACGCTGTTGCGGCCTTCACCATCGGCAACCGCCAAGGCCTTCATGCCGGGGACAAGTCGATGACGCTGGGATTGAAGAAAAACGTTGGGCTGGATACCGAAGAGATAGCTGTCCTGCGCATAGCGCGAGTTCCAGGTTTCTCGTGGCGAGTCGAATCCTTGCTTCATGGTTTTCCTTGGCAGATGTCTTGAGTACGAACGTGAACGGAAACGATGAGCCGTTGATTCTTTATCTTGCTATGTCTTTTTGTAATCGTAATTAATAGTAAGGTCGAGAAAATCTGTGGATAAGTTGATTAAGTCGTTCTGTCTCAACGGGTTACGTTTGAAAATTTTCTGTGGGCCAGGGGCGTGAGGGCTGTGGAAAACATGTGGACGGTGGGGATAACTTTTGTCGGTTTTTGAAATCACCAAAAGTTGTTCACAGGTGGTTTGCGAGTTGTCCCTCTTGTCCACAGACTTATCCAGTGCTCTCCAGCGGTTGTCGAAGCACGGCTGCGTCGCGACATCAGGGAGTTCCCGTGTTTGCAGTCGCGAAAGCGCTCGGGATGATTCGTGGCAAATCCGGTGCTGCGTGGCGCCGTGATGATTGGCGCCAATTCACTCCTCTTGTCGTACTTCATGCCGGACTCCCGAGTTATGACGCCGTGGTTTGCACCGCGGCTGTCGTCCTACGCCACGCGCGTTGTTTTGCAACTTGGCCATTGCATTCCTGGCCGCCGCGGTAGCGTTGTGGTGGGTGAGGAGTCCCGGGTTTCACGTCTGCTCTTTGTCAAGAACGGGCTGGTGGCTCGTGCCCTGGTTCACCCCGGACGCAGTCAGCCCTTGGTGTGGTCGCTGTCGCTGCCGGGAAGTTTGTGCGGCGGTTGCCAGAACCTCTACAGCGGCGATCACCTGCCGCGTCGGCACTGGACGTTGCGCGACAGCGAGGTGCTCGAGGTGCCGCAGGAGCTGTTGCTCAAGATCGCCGATCGCGATGTGGCGCTTCATCGCGAGCTGGCCGCTTACTGCGAGCGCAGCGCGATGTGCGACAAGCTGGGTCTGTTGGTCGGTCATCTCGCCGCCAACGCCGATCGTCTGCAAATCTTTCTGGCATCGGCCTTGTTGGCTGCCGGACACGATCTGCATGGGGGCTTGGGGGAAGAGTCGCACCTGCGTCTGCCGCCTCTGCCACGGCGCGAGGTGGTGGCGCAGGTAGTGGCTTGCAGCCCGGCGGTGGTCGATCGCGTGTTGACCGAGTGGATTCAAAGCGGCGACTTAAAACGCGGCGATGGCGCCTTGTGGATATCTCGCGAGCGCGCTCTGCATTCGTATCACTGGCTGCAGCAGTTGCTGGATTCGACGTCGGTCACCTGAGACGCAGGGGCGCTAGCCGGCGACCGGTTAGAGTCGCTTCATGCATCCTCATCCCTGGTTTTCGTATCTTCAACTCAGCGCGTCGATGGCGCTGGTCGGCACCTATGTCGCGCTGGCCAAGCCGCTGGTGGTGGCGATTCCGGTTTTTGCCCTGGCCTTGCTGCGATTTGGCATGGCGGCGGTAGCGCTTGCACCCTGGACCGCGGCTGCTCGCGACGAAGCTCCACTGACCGTCGGCGAGCGCTGGCAGCTCTTTATTCAGAGCTTTTTCGGCAATTTTCTGTTCTCGATCTGCATGCTCTCGGGCATCGCACTCACCACGGCAGTGGCGGCGGGGGTGATTCTTGCCACCTTGCCGGCGGTGGTGGCGCTGGCGTCGTGGGCGATATTGCGTGAGCGCTTGTCGCGCCGCACCTGGGCCGCCATTGCGCTGGCCGTCGGCGGGATCGCGCTGCTCCAGTTCGCTCAGGCGCCGGCCGACGAATCGCAGCGCGCCAGCCTGCTGGGCAATTTGCTGCTGCTGGGTGCGGTGCTGTGCGAAGCGATCTACGTCATCGCGGGCAAAAAACTCGCGGCGACCCGGGCGCCGCTGCGGATCTCCGCCCTGATCAATCTGTGGGGGCTGGTTCTCACCCTGCCCTTTGGCCTGTGGCAGCTCTCCAATTTTGAGCTTGGGGCTTTGCGCCTGAGCGACTGGAGCCTGCTCGTCTTTTATGCGCTGTCGGCGAGCCTGATCTCGGTGGCTCTGTGGCTCAACGGTTTGCGTCAGGTGCCAGCCAACCAGGCCGGTGTTTTCACCGTGGCCCTGCCGATCGCGGCCACCGTGGTGGGTGTGATGTTTCTGGGCGAGCCGTTTGGCGGTCTGCAGGCGGCCGCGTTGGTGTTGGCCGCCAGCGGTGTGTGTTTGATTGCGCTGGCGCCGCGAGTGCGCCGCTGATCGGGCTTCATCGGGCTTTCCTGCGGGTGCTTGGTTCATTCGGGAGCGGGCGCTAGGGTATCGTGCGCGCGCCATGACGCTTCTTACACTGATCAATGCCCAGCTCGCCTTTGGCGACCAGCCCCTGCTCGATGACGCCGCCATCACCCTGCTCGAAGGGGAACGGGTCGGCCTGATCGGCCGCAACGGCACGGGAAAAAGCTCGCTCCTCAAAGTGATCGCCGGTCGCTCTCAGCTCGACGACGGCGAACGCAAGGTGCGCGCCGGACTTCGCATCGACTACGTCGAGCAAGAGCCCGAACTGCCACCCGCGAGCACCATCCGCGTGAGCCTGGTGCGGCGCGGTCACATCGAACACATGCACGACGAGCGCGAGCGTTGGCGTACCGAGGCGCGGCTCGACGAATATCTGCACCGCTTCGGCCTCGACCCCGAGCGTGACCCGGCCACGGCCTCCGGCGGTGAGCGCAAGCGCGCCGCTCTGGCGCTGGCTTTGGCGCTGCAGTCTGACTTATTGCTGCTCGACGAACCGACCAACCACCTCGACATCACCGGCATTGGCCAGCTCGAGGATTTGCTTGTCAGCGAGTTCCGCGGATCGCGTTCGCTGATGACAATTACTCACGACCGCGCGTTTCTCGATCGTGTCGCCTCCCGCATCGTCGAACTCGATCGCGGCGTTCTGCGCTCCTACCCTGGCAACTTCGCGGCCTACGAGTCGCGCAAGGAAGACGAGCTCGCGGCTGAGGAAACGGCGCGCCGCAAATTCGACAAGTTCTGGGCGCAGGAAGAGGTCTGGATTCGCAAGGGCATCGAGGCCCGTCGCACTCGCAACGAAGGCCGGGTGCGGCGGCTCGAGAGCCTGCGGGTTGACCGCTCCGAGCGGCGCGACCGCATTGGCAAGGTCAAGCTGGCGATCGATTCGGGCGAGCGCAGCGGCAAGCTGGTGGCCGAGCTTGAAGGTGTAAGCAAATCTTTCGGCGGCCGGCCGGTGGTCAAGGACCTTGATCTGCGCCTGATGCGCGGCGACCGCCTGGGCCTGATCGGCCCCAACGGCGCGGGCAAGAGCACGCTGATCAAGCTCATCCTTGGCAGTCTTGAGCCGGATTCCGGCCGGGTGCGTCACGGCACCAATCTGCAGGTCGCTTACTTCGACCAGCTGCGCGAAGTTCTCGACCCCGAAAAGACCGTGGCTGAGACGATTGCGCCGGGTTCCGACTGGGTCGAGATCGGCACTACCCGCAAGCATGTGATCGGTTACCTGGGCGATTTCCTGTTCCCGCCGCGTCGCGCCACGGCGCCGGTGAAGTCGCTCTCCGGCGGCGAGCGCAATCGTCTGTTGCTGGCCCGCCTGTTTGCTCGCCCGGCCAACCTGCTGGTGCTCGACGAACCGACCAACGATCTCGATATCGAATCGCTCGAGCTGCTCGAAGACACGCTTCAGACCTATCCGGGCACGCTGCTGCTGGTTTCTCACGACCGCGCCTTCCTCGACAACGTGGTGACTCAGGTGATCGCCGCCGAAGGCGATGGCCAATGGCGCGAGTACGTTGGTGGCTATTCCGACTGGCTGCGCCAGCGCCCTGTGCCAGCCGAGAAAATCGAGGCCAAGCCCGAGGCCGCGCCAGCGCCCGCGCCGGTTCGAAAGACCGAGCGGGTCAAGCTCAGCTTCAAGGAAACGCGCGAGCTTGAAGCCCTGCCGGGCGAGCTTGAAGCGCTCGAAGCCGAGCAGGCCGCGTTCACCGCGGCGATGAGCTCAATCGAGTACCACAAGCGCAGCCCCGACGAGATGCGCGCCGACGGCGAGCGCGCGGCCGAAGTGGAGCGTCTGCTTGAACAGAAGTTCGAGCGCTGGGCCGCGCTGGAAGAAAAGGCCAAGGCTGCTCAAGGCTGATCCCCGGCCCGGTCGTCAATGCCGTTTACATCGGGTAGCGGCTTTGACGGCCGCTCGGGTCCAGACTGTCGTCGGAAAGACCGGTTGGCGCGTTGTAGTGGACAGGCGCACACGTCCGTGGCGCGGCCGGTTCGCTTGACGAGGTCATCATGAAACTTCTGCGCTCTCTGGTTCTGGCCGCCGCCGCTGGTGTGGTTTGGTTCGCTCTATCTCCGGCAGTTCAGGCTCACGGTTGGGGCGGGCCTCGGGCGAGCATTTACTTCGGTTTTGGCGGCCCGGTCTGGCCAGGCTATTCGGGCTATTGGAGGCCGCGTTACGGCTACCCCTATGGCTACGGTTACGGCTAT
>JAVVWR010000054.1:14404-20773 GCA_036652035.1 Burkholderiaceae bacterium
CTATCCCTACTCGCCCAGCGTGGTGGTGCCGGGGCCGGTCTATCCGCCGGTGGTGATCGAGCCGCAGGCGCCGGTCTATGTCGAGCGCGATACGCCGCCACCGGCCGCGCAGGCGCAGCCGTGGTGGTACTGGTGCGACAGCGCCAGGGCCTATTACCCCTATGTGAAGTCCTGCGCCGAAGGCTGGCAGCGGGTTGCACCGCAGCCGGTCAACTAAGGTCGTCATGAACCGGATTTTTCTGGTCGGAGCGCTGGCGGCATCGCTCGCCGGGTGTGCTGCAGTTCCTACCGCGCCGCGAGTGGCGGCCTTGCCGGGCTCAAACAAATCGTTCGAAGCCTTTCAGCACGATGACGCGCATTGCCGCAGCTATGCCTATAGGGCCGCGGGCGGTTCGGCGCAGCAGCAGGCAAGCAACGAGGCTGCGGCTGACAGCGCGGCGCTGGGCACCGTGATCGGTGCTGCCATCGGCGCCTTGGTCAATGGGGGCCATGGCGCTGCGGCCGGTGGTGGCCTGGGCCTTTTGACCGGGGTGGCGGTGGGCAGCAACCCGTCTCAAGTCAGAAGCGGGTCGGCGCAACAACGCTATGACTCGGCGTACTTGCAGTGCATGTACATGCGCGGCAACCAGGTACCGGGCCGCTACGTGGTGCGGCGGCAGCCGGTCTATCCGTCGGCCGCGTATCCGCCACCGCCGCCCAATGCTCCACCGCCGCCTGCTACGACGCTGATGGCGCCACCGCCGGATGCCGCGATTCCGCCCCCCAATGCGCCGCCGCCTCCCTGGGTCCGTTGAGCAACATTCGGGCGTGCGAGCGCAACGCGATTGATCCGCCGCAGGCCTCGCTGTTCAAAGGGCGGAGTAATCTGAACTCACTGCTTTGAGTCGGACGAGCCATCATGAGCCACAAGCACGAGCAACTGCTGCAAGCGATCTTCCACGACCCCATCAGCGGCAACATCCATTGGCGCGAGGTCGAATCGCTGATCAACCATCTGGGGGCGCATGTCGAGCCGCTATCGGGCGCCCGGCTGCGAGTCACCATCAACCGGATGGAAGGCATCCTGCATCGGCCGCACCACGGCAATACGCTCGATCGCAACGGGGTGGTTCACCTGCGAGAGTTTCTTGCCCGCGCTGGCGCCACGCCCTCGCAATACGAGCAGATGCAACAGGCCAATAAAGCCTGATCGCGGCTCGTCGCCGCGTCGTGCCGTCGCCACATGAGTGCTGGCCGGCATGAGCGAATGACGTTTTGGTCTTTTCCTGGGTGCTGGCCGCACGGCACACTCGCGCTTCCTTCGGGTTTATTCGGGTGCGCCATGTCTGCCAAGCGTTTTCTGCTGTCTTTTCTCTTCTTCATTCCCTGGCTGGCTACGGCGCAGCCGCTCCTGACTCCGGCACAGTTGCAGGCGCGGCTGGCCGATCCGGATCTGCGCGTGGTCGATATCCGCGGCGGGCGTGAGAGCAATGGCAAGTCGCCGTATGAAAACGGCCATATCCCGGGCGCGCAAAGCGCGCCCTACCCCGTGTGGCGTGGCCCCAAGGAGAATCCGGGCGCTCTGCTGCCCGCGGCCCAGCTCACCCAGGTGATTCAAGGTTTGGGCATCGATCGCGAAACGCCGGTGGTGGTGGTGGTCGAGGGCTCGGACCACACCGATTTCGGTGCGGCTGCCCGCGTGGTTTGGACCCTCAAGGCGGGCGGCGTCAAGCAGGTCTCGATTCTCAATGGCGGCATGAAAGCCTGGCGCGCGGCGAGCCTGCCGCTTACGGCCGAGGTGGTTGATGCCTTGCCCACCCCGTTTGAACTGAAGTTCGATCCGCGTCTGCTCGCCACTCGTGAAGAGGTGGTGGCGATCATTGCGGCGCCGGCCAACACGCGCTTGCTCGACGCGCGTCCGGCCGAGTTCTTCGCGGGCGAGGACAAGCACGGCGCGGCCAAGTCGCCCGGCACGCTGGCCGGCGCGAAAAACGTCGACAACGCCGTGTGGTTCAAGGGCGACACGGCCGAGATGCTGCCCGTCGACGAGATCCGCCGCCTGGCTCGAGACAACGGTGTCGATACCCGCCAGCCGACAGTGAGCTTTTGCAATTCCGGTCACTGGGCCGCGACCAACTGGTTCGTTCTGAGCGAAGTGCTGGGCCAGCCCGAGGTCAAGCTCTATCCCGAATCCATGGTTGGCTGGTCGCAGGCCGGCTTGCCGATGGCCAACGTGCCCTCGCGCCTGCGCCAGTTCTACCTTCAACTGCGGGCGGCTTTGGCCAACTGAACTCATGGCAATCGGCAGCACGATTTCGACCATTTCCACCCGCCGGACCGGCGTCCGTTCTTCCACTCTGATCCTTTACGGGTTGGCGTTCGCCGCCTGGCTGGTCGTGACCTGGAGCGTCGGCCTGCGCCAGGGCGCGCTGTTTCTGGTCGGGATCGGCTTTGGCGCAGTGCTGGCCGCGGTGGCTTTCGGCTTTACCACCGGGTGGCGGGCCTGGATCCGCGACCGCGATCCCACCGGCCTCTTGGCGCAGTTTCTGGCGATCGCGCTGGCGATGCTGGTGAGTATTCCCCTGATCGCTACGCACCCGGAACTCTCGGCCGCGGCCGGGCCGCTGTCGGTGAGCCTGGTGATCGGCGCCTTCGTTTTTGGCGCGATGATGCAGATCGCCGACGGTTGCGGCTCGGGCACGCTCTACAAATCTGGCCTGGGCAATCTGTTTTCGCTGGCGGTCCTGCCGGGCTTTATCGGCGGCAGTTTCTTCGGCGCGGCTCACATCGATTCCTGGCTTGCGCTCGGCAGCCTGCCACCGGTGCTGGTGCAAGACCTGGTCGGCGTGAGCGGGGCGCTGGTGCTGCAGTCGGCCGCTCTGGGCTTGCTCGCTTTTCTGCTGTGGCGCTACCGCCGCCGCACCGATACCCGTTGGAAAGGCCGGGCGATCTATCTGGGCGCGGTTCTGCTCGCCGTGTTCGCGGTGTTCAACCTCGTCATCGCCGGCCAGCCCTGGGGCATCGTCTACGGCTTCGGGCTGTGGGGAGCCAAGCTCGCCACCTGGGTCGGCGTTGACCTGTCGGCCAATGCTTTCTGGGGGCGGGAAGCGCAACAGGCGCAGATCCATTCGAGCGTTCTGACCGACGTCACCACCATCACCAACCTCGGCCTATTGCTGGGCGCTTTCATGGCGGCTCATCACCGCGGCACGACCAACCCCGAGGTCAAGGCCACCGCCTGGCAATGGCTGGCGGCGATCCTCGCCGGGCTGTTGCTGGGCTATTCGTCGCGGCTGGCTTTCGGCTGCAACGTCGGCGCGTTCTTTTCTGGCATCTCGACTGGCAGCCTGCACGGCTGGGTGTGGTTTGTCGCGGCTTTTGCGGGTTCGGTGCTGGGCGTGGGTCTGCGCGCCCGGCTGGGGTTGAAGGCATGAAACGGGTCTGGTGGAGCACCTTCTTCCTGGGGCTGCTGGCGGCCTTCATCGTGGCCGACTGGCTGGCCGCCACGCCACACGAGCGCTTTGCCGAGCCGCCGCCCTGGGCGCTGGGCCAGGAGAAGATCGACAGCGGCGCTCATTGCTCGGCGGCGCCGGCGCCGCGTTAAGGCGCCGGGCGTAGTGAGCTTCAGGCCCGGATTCTGAACACGCTCACCGCGTCGGCCAGCTGGCGTGCCTGATCGCTCAGCTGAGCCGCAGCCGTAGCGCTTTGTTCGACCAGTGCCGCGTTCTGTTGCGTGACCTGATCGAGCTGCGCCACGGCCTGGTTGACTTCGCCGATACCCTCGGTCTGCTCACGAGACGCATGGCTGATTTCTCCGATCAGCTCGCTCACCCGCTGCGAGCGGGTGACGATCCCGGTCATATGGGTCCCGGCTGCCTGCACCTGACGGCTGCCTTCGTTGACGGTTTGCACCGAACCTTCGATCAGGCCAGTGACTTCGTGCGCCGCTTCGCTGCTGCGCTGGGCCAGCCGGCGCACTTCGGCGGCCACCACCGCAAAGCCGCGCCCGTGCTCGCCCGCGCGAGCGGCCTCGACCGCGGCGTTGAGCGCCAGGATGTTGGTCTGGAAGGCGATGCCCTCGATCAGCGAGTTGATCTCCTCGATCTTGCGGCTTGCCACCTGGATCCGGTTCATGGTCGCGACCACTTGATCGACCACGCCGCCTTGCTGGGCGACTTCGGCGGCGGCCACTGACAAGGTCTTGGTCTCTTGCGCGACGTCGGCGTTGTGGCGAACGCTCGCGCTCATCTGCTCCATTGACGCGGCGGTTTCTTCCAGGCTGGCGGCCTGCTCCTCGGTGCGCGACGACAGATCCCGATTGCCACGGGCCAGTTCATCGGCGGCCCTGCGCAGCGACTGGATGCTGACGCCGGCATCCATCAGCACGCCGACCAGTTTTCCATTCATCTGGTTGAGTAGCCGGGTCAAGCGGTGCACCTGGGCGTCGCCGCTCTCGTCGAAACGGGCGCGGATGTCGCCGCCGGCAATCCGCACGGCCTGAGTCAAGGCCTGATCGAGCGGGGCAAAGACGGCGTAATTCAGATAGGCCGCAGTGCAGATCGCTAACAGGGCTGTCAGCAGCGATGCGACCGTGATCAGCCCGCGCGCGGTGGCGGGAATGGCGTCGCCCAGGCTTATCGCGGTCGCCGCGGCGATCAGCCCGAGCAGCGCAGCCGGCGCCAGCGCCAGCCAGCAGCGCGTGCCAAGCGGCAGTCGCCGGGCCGTATCCAGCCCGCCGCGCCAGCCGGTGCGGAGCAGCTCGCCGCCGGCGAGCTCGTGCGAAGTGAGGGTGCCGGCGCGCATGCGGGCGTACAAGGCCTGGGCGGCCTCGATCTCGGCCCGAGTCGGCCGGGTTCGCACCGAGATGTAGCCGGTGATCTCGCCCTGGTGAACGATCGGTGTGACATTGGCCTGCACCCAGTAGTGCGCGCCGCTGCTCGCGCGGTTCTTGACGATTCCGCGCCAGGGTTGGCCGGCCGCCACGGTGCGCCACAGATCCGCGAACGCCGCGGGCGGCATGTCGGGGTGGCGCACCAGGTTGTGCGGCTGCCCTACCACCTGCTCGAGCGTGAAGCCACTGATCTTGAGAAAGCTCGCGTTGGCGTAGGTGATCCGGCTTTGGCAATCGGTGCGGGTGACGATGACGTCATCCTCGCCCAGGACAAATTCTTGATCGGTGACAGGAAGGTTCAGGCGCATGGTGTGGGTAGAGGTCGGGTGGCCGAAGTGGCGCGACGGCTCCGCCACAGATGCCGGGCCGCCATGGCCGGCATCGATGCTCTGGTTACGGCAGGTCCTCTGGCGGCTTGAGCCGGCGCTGCGCGCGACGTGGTGCTCGAGCTTGAGCAAGATCGTGTTTCGCGCTCGCCGCCGCTGCCGCGTCGCGGTCATTGACCGGGCCGCCACCTACACTGGCAACCCTCGAAAGGAGACCGCCTTGCCGCTTGCCATTGGTTTTGATGACATCGACGCCGCCGCTCAACGCCTGGCCGGCGTCGCGCACCTGACGCCGGCACTGACCTCACGTACGGCTGACGCACGCACCGGCGCCCGCTTGTTTTTCAAGTGCGAGAACCTGCAGCGGATGGGGGCGTTCAAATTCCGCGGCGCCTATAACGCGCTGTCGAAATTCAGCCCGCAGCAGCGGCAGGCCGGTGTGATCGCTTTTTCCAGCGGCAACCATGCCCAGGCCATCGCCTTGTCGGCGCGCCTGCTGGGCATGCCGGCGGTGATCGTGATGCCCGAGGACGCTCCCGCGCTCAAGATCGAGGCCACTCGCAATTACGGCGCCGAAGTGATTCTCTACGACCGCTATACGGTCGATCGCGAAGTGCTGGGGCGAGAAATCGCCGCTGCGCGTGGCATGACGCTGGTGCCGCCCTACGACCACGCCGACGTGATGGCGGGCCAGGGTACGGCGGCCAAGGAACTGATCGAACAGGTCGGCGATCTCGATCTGCTGGTGGTGTGCGTGGGCGGCGGCGGGCTGATCTCGGGCTGCGCCACCGCGGCCAAGGCGCTCTCGCCGAGCTGCGAAGTGATCGGCGTCGAGCCCGAGGCCGGCAACGACATGCAGCAGTCCTTTGCACGCGGCGAGATCGTCCACATCGAGGTGCCGCGCACGATTGCCGATGGCGCCCAGACTCAGCACGCCGGCCAGCTCACTTTTCCCGTGATCCAGCGTCTGGTGAGCGGCATCACCACCGTCAGCGACGCCGAACTGGTACGCACCATGCGCTTCTTTGCCGAACGCATGAAGCTGGTGGTCGAGCCCACGGGTTGTCTGGCGGCCGCGGCGGTGCTCGAGGGCAAGATCGATGTCGCCGGTAAGCGGGTCGGCATCATTGTCTCTGGCGGCAACGTCGGTCCCGACCGCTTCGCCGAATTGCT
>JAVVWR010000055.1:0-15771 GCA_036652035.1 Burkholderiaceae bacterium
TGGCCACTGGCCTGGGCCTCGCGAGCGTGATGTTCTAAGCAGTTCGCACTGCATGCCGGTGCAGCGGTCGCGGCCGCTGCACCGGAGTGAAAAAGAGGGGATGGGCCTGCGGCCTGTCCCCTGTTTTTTTGGGGGGTGTCACGCGACCGCGCCAGGGCTGGCGCGGTCGCGCCCTCCCCCGGCGAGCGCGTCGGACACGCCATCACGTCGTCATGCCAACGACGTCACCTCCGGCGCCGGCTGCCACAGCTAGCCACGCGTCGACTACCTCGTCATGGGCGCCCATTCGGCACGCCCTTGCGCCGTCTCCCGTTGAGCCATCACTGAGCGGCAATGACAACGCAGCGCGTTACTGCCGCTGCCCGCATGCGCCACACCGCTGCCCGCGTCGCGCAATCACCACAGGCCCCAAGCGTCGCAACATCCAGTCATCCGACGCCAAAGGTCACTCGTCCGCCACCCCGCTTGACATCGCGCATTCACGGGACGGGTTCACCCGTCACTCTTTTCATGACTTCATAAACTCGCCTCAACTGCGGGATTTCCCCGCGACCAATGCTCAGTCCGTGTTCGACCATGACATCAGCAGCCCCTCTCTCGCTCGGTTTACCCGGGTTGATTGCCCGCCCTTCGCACGGCTTCACACTGATTGAACTGCTTGTCGTCATCAGCATCGCAGCCCTTCTCGTCGCGATAGGACTGCCCAATTTTCAATCCATCCTCAGCAAACAAAGACTGACAGCCAGCAGCAGCGAACTGATGACGGCACTGCAATTGGCCCGCAGTGAATCGATCCGCTTGCAACGACCGGTGACGGTCAGGCATTCGGGCTTGATCGCCAGCCGCAACTGGGGCGCCGGCTGGACCGCCTTTATCGACACCGACGGCAACGGCCTGCAGAGCGGCGCCACGGAAACGACACTGCGCGTTGGCGCGCCGGCGGCGGCGCCGATCACGGCAATCGGCAACGGCACCGCCGCCACTCACATCACCTTTAATGGCGACGGCAGCGCCAGCGCCGGCAGTGCGATCGTGATCTTCTGCAGCGGCAACGCGCTTCAGGTTGACAGCCAAAGCCGCTCGCGCGCCTTGCTCATCAGCCGGGTCGGGCGGGTTCGAATCGCGACCGACAACAACCACGACGGCGTTCCCGAAGACGATGCCGGCGTCGCCATCGCCAGTTGTACCGCGCCATGAGATCGCCTCTTCTGCCCTCGCGCCAGCGCGGCATGAGCATGATCGAAGTGCTCGTCGCCATCGTCATTCTCGCCATCGGCCTGCTGGGTCTGGCGGGGCTTCAGCTCCGGGCCATGGCCACCAACCAGGGGGCGCTCTATCGCGCCCAGGCCACCTTGCTCGCCGACGAGATCGTGGAACGAATGCGCGGCAATCTCAACGCGGCCCAGACCTACGGCCTCACCATCGACGCGGCCGCGCCAACCGGCTCCGAGGTCCGCGATCGCGACCTCGCCGACTGGCGCCTCCGCCTCCAAAACACTCTGCCCGACGGCGTTGGCGCCGTCACCATCAACACCGGGACCGAACAGGCCACGGTTCTCATCCAATGGAACGATTCGCGCGCCGCACGCGGCAACGCCATCGGCACTCACACTCTCGTGGCCCGGATATGGAACGACAACCGCTGAGCCCGCTGGCGCGCCGCTCGCGGGGCCTGACCCTTGTCGAGCTTTTGATCGCGATGACGATCGGGCTCGGCGTTCTGGCGGCGATCGCCGCGCTCTATCTCAACGCCCGCGCCAGTTGGCGCGTCAACGACAACCTCGCCCGGGTCCAGGACAGCGGCCGCTTCGCGCTTGGCTTTCTGAGTCAAGACCTGCGCATGGCCGGGTATGCGGGCTGCCGCTCGCGCCAGCTGTCGGAAAACGAGGGCACGCTCTACAACATCACCGAGGCGCCGCGGGTCGCTTTCAAAGGCAGCGTCGACGCCTTGCGCGGTTACGACAACGGCACGGGCTGGACCAACCCCACCGCGACCGCGCGCGTGCGCGGTGACGTGATCCAGGTGCGCCATGGCAGCGGCATGAGCATCGCGCTGCTCAACGCCACCGATCGCGTTTCCCGGACCGTCACCCTGCGCCACAACGCACTCGGCTTTCGCGCCGGCGACGTAGCGCTCATCGGCAACTGCGAGAACGCGTTCCTGTTCCGCATCACCAATTCCCCGGCGCTCACCGGCCCCGGCAACTTCCCAACGGTTCTGGCCTATGCCGCGGTGGGCCCGGTTGGCAACAACTCAGCCACCGTCAACATCCCCCGTTATTCGGCCGAATCGCGGGCCGAGGTGATGCGCTACACCGACCTGAGCTATTTCATCGGCCTCAACCCGGCCGGGCGCCCCGCGCTCTACCGCGCCGCCGGCAATGCCGCCGAAGAGCTGATCGACAACATTGAGGACATCGAGCTGCGCTACGGCATCGACACCAGCGCCGTGCCCGACAGCACCATCGACCGCTATGTCGCCGCTGCCGATGTGACCGCCTGGAACCGGGTGCTGGCGGTTCGCGTCAGCCTGCTGGTGGCGGGGCCGGAAGACGGCGTCGCCCCCCAGGCCCAGACCTATGCCTTGCGCGACACCGACAACGACGGCGAGCGCAACGCGCAGACCACCAACGACCGCCGCCTGCGGCAGGTCTTTTCGACCACGGTCGCGATCCGCAATCTCGGCGTCTGAACTGCCATGCCCTTTCTCCATCGCCTTCGGTCCAACCACCGCCCGCGCGAGCGCGGCGCCGTGCTGGTGGTCGGCCTTATTTTCCTGGCCGTCCTCAGCGTGCTGGGGGTCACCGCGTATTTCACCGCCACGCAGGAAGAACGCATGGCCGCCAACACGCGCGACCAATTGCTCGCTTTCCAGGCCGCCGAGACCTCTCTGCGCGACTGCGAGTCGCTGCTCACCGTCCAGGGCGGTCTGCCTGCGTTTAACGGCACTCGGGGCATGTATACCGCAACCCCAGGCGACCAGGCCCAGATCGTCGACACGCTGAACTGGAGCCAGGACTCCGCCACCCGGGTGCTGCCCAATGCCGTGGCCAACGTGGCGCGGCAGCCGCGCTGCATCGTCGAGCAAATGGAGAACGTCGAGGAACGTCCCACGGACTCCGACCGCGGTCCCCTGACTACGGAATCGGTCACGGTCTACCGCATCACCGCCACCGGTTATGGCAGCCGGACCGACACCACCGCCACCGTGCAATCCACCTTGCGCCGATAAGCCATGACAGCCTCTGCCATTTCCCTGCTCGTGCATCACGGATTAGCACCCGCCACCCGCCGCCGTCTCGCACTCGCCGTGCTGCTGGCGGGCGTATGGGCCGCGCACCCGGCGGCTGGTTTTGAAATTGCCCAAGTCCCGCCGTTCTTGCGCGCCACGGTCGACCCCAACATCGTCGTTACCTTCGATGACTCGGGCTCAATGTCATGGGCTTTCGTGCCCGATTCGCTAGACATCGATGAACGGCTGAGAAGATTCAAATCGTCCCGCTACAACGCGCTCTATTACGACCCCGAGGTCCAATACCCCATTCCCTTGGGGCCCAACGGCCAGCCGATTGCCGCCGCGCCCGCCTTTGGCGCGGCGCCGATCAACGGTTTTCGCGCCCATAAGTTTGGCGGCCAAGCGGTCACGGTCGATCTTTATAACGGCTATCGACCCACCCTCGCCTACGATCCCTCCAGCATGATGCAGTCCTTTGCCGAGCACACCAGCGCTGATCTTGAGCTGATCAAGGCCGAGTGGAAGCGGCGCCGCGATGGCAAGGATGGAATCTTCCTGACCATCACCCCCGGACCGGCCTATTACTACCGCTACAAAACCAATACCGCGGGCTGCACCGACTCGACCAACGAGAACTGCTACACGCTGGTGTTCGTGTCCAAAAATTCTGGCGTCGATGGCAGTGACGAGCGCCAGAACTTTGCCAACTGGTATTCGTTCTACCGCACCCGCAACCTGCTCACCGTTGCCGCGGCGGCCAATGCCTTCCAGCGCATGCCCGATCGTGCCCGCGTGGCCTGGCAAGCCTTGAACTCCTGCGCCGACGACAACTTCAGCGGCCCCTGCGGCTCGGTCAATGTCAAGCATCACATCCGGCAATGGGTGCGCACCAGCGACAACGACGCCAGCCACCGCGACAACTTCTATCGCTGGCTGTTCAATCTGCCCGCCAGCGGCGGCACCCCCCTGCAAGCCGCCGCCGCCCGCGCCGGCAAGTACTTCATCTCCACCAGCGACGACGGCCCGTACGGCCTTGACCCCAACCAGTCACCCCCGGTCAAGACGGTGGGCGGCGCAGCCAAACAGCTCGCCTGCCGGCCCAATTTTCACTTGATGCTCACCGACGGCATCTGGAACTCGGTCTTGAACTCGACCAACAACAGGAACTGCACGGATAGCAGCGGCAACCTGGTCTTGTGCGGCGACAAAGACCGCACCGACATCACCTTGCCCGGCGCGTCCTACCAGTACCGAGACAGCTCGCTGACCAAGATCTACCGCGGCCAGGGGACCAACAACATGGCCGACATCGCTTTTCACTACTGGGCCACCGACCTCCGCCCCGACCTCGGCAACAAGCTTCTGCCCTACATGCCCGACACCTCGAGCCAGGACGCCGAGGTCAATTTCTGGAACCCCAAGAACGATCCGGCCACCTGGCAACACCTGACCACGTTCACCGTCGGCCTGGGCCTGAGCAACACCCTGGTGGGCAGCGCAGCCAATCCACCTTGGGCGGGCAGCACCTTCGCCGGCGCCGGCTATGCCGACCTGCGCGCGGGCACCAAGACCTGGCCGGACACGGGCGAGAGCGTCTCGCCCGGCAACGTCTACGACCTCTGGCACGCGGCGATCAACAGCCGTGGGCAGTTCTTCTCGGCCGAAAAACCGGGCGACCTGGCCCAGGCGTTCGCCACCGCGCTCTACCGCATCGACACGCAGGACACGGCAAGCGCAGCCCTGGTCGCGAACTCGACCCGCCTGCAAACCAACAACCTGCTCTTTCAGGCCAAGTTCGACAGCGGTGACTGGACCGGCCAACTGATCGCCTACGCGATGCAAGACAGCGGCGAGCCCGGCGCGATCCAGTGGAACACCCGCACCACCACCTTCAACGCCAAGAAACGGAAAATCTTCACGCATAACGGCAGCACCGGCATCCCGTTCGAGCGCAAGGCGCTCAAAGACGCCGATCTCTGGACCGCAGGCTATAGCAACAAGGTTCTGGCCTACCTGAGCGGCGACCAATCGCAAGAGGATGACGCCGACGGCCTGCGGCAGCGCGCGTCGATCCTGGGCGACATCATCAATTCCGATCCTGTCTTTGTCGCCAACGAGAGCTTTGGCTACACCTCGCTGCCGGAAGGTCGCAACGCCGCCAGCCGCTACGACGACTTCATCCGTGACCAGAAAAAGTGCGTCCGAACCACGGTTGAAAACGGCATCCGGACCTGTGTCTCCCGCACCCCGATGCTGTATGTCGGCGCCAACGACGGCATGCTGCACGCCTTTAACGCCCTCACCGGTGAAGAGAAGTTCGCCTACATCCCGAACGCGCTGCTCGGCGATCTGCCGCTGCTCGCCGCGCCCGACTACAGCCACCGCTATTACGTCGACGGCTCGCCCACGGCGTGGGACGCCTTCATCGACAGGCGCTGGCGCAGCGTGGTGCTGGGCTCGACCGGCGCGGGCGGCAAGTCGGTGTTCGCGCTCGATGTCACCGACCCCGAGCGCTTTGATGCCGACAAGGTGCTGTGGGAAATCAACGCCACCAGCGGCCCGGAATTTTCCAACGACCTCGGCTACACCATCGGCCAGGGCACCATCGCCAAGCTCAACGACAAATCCTGGGTCGCCGTGTTCGGCAACGGCTATCGCAGCAACCACAACAAGGCGGTGCTCTACATCGTCGATCTCGCTACCGGCAAGCTCATCAAGAAGATCGACACCGGCATCGGCTCGGCCAACGCGCACAACGGCCTGGGAACGGTCAGCCTGCACGACCGCAATGGCGACGATGTCTACGATTCGGTGTACGCCGCCGACATGCTGGGCAATGTCTGGAAGTTCGACTTGAGCGATGCCGATCCGGCCCGCTGGGGCGTGGCGTTTGACGGCAAACCGCTCTTTACCGCCACCAGCGCCGACGGCAAACCGCAACCGATCCAGGGCACGATCGAATTGATCCGCCCACCCGCCACCGTGGGCCAGCCGGGCGACGTCATGCTGCTGTTTGGCACCGGCCGCTTCTTTGCCACCACCGACCGTGCCGACCTCACCCGCCAAAGCTTTTACGGCATTCTGGACAGCGGCACCCGCATCACCGCGACCGGCCGCAGCGCGCTCCAGGAGCAGACCATCGAGACGCTGAAAATCAACTTGCGCGGTGCGGCCGATACCCATGTTCGCAAGCTCAGCGCCAACCCCGTGGCATGGAACAGTGGCAAGCGCGGCTGGTATATCGACTTTCGCGCCCGCGACACCAGCGCCTCGCCCCCGGTCTACACCCCTGACGAAGGCGAGCGCGTGATCGGGGCGCCGGTGCTCAAGGCCGGCCGAGTGATCTTCACCACCATGATTCCGTCGAGCGACGCCTGCGATTTCGGCGGCAGCGGCTGGCTGATGGAGTTCGACGCCCGCACCGGCCAGCAGTTGCCGACCCCGCTCTTCGATACCAACGGCGACAAGCTGGTCAACGACAAAGACACGGCGCTGGCCGGTCTGCCGATCACGGTGGGATTGACCAAGCAGGCGCTGGCGATGGACGGGCCCACCGCGGTCAAGCTCATGAGCGGCAGCTCGGGCAAGGTCCAGGTCGAACGCAACCTCTCGTTTAGTCAAGCCCGCGGCCGCGATGCCTGGAGGCAAAAGTAAATGACATCCCGCCGACTCTCCCCGGCCACCGGCTTCACCCTGATTGAACTGATGGTGGCACTGACCGTGGTGGCTTTGCTGGCAGCCATCGCCATTCCCAACTATTCGGCTTATGTACAGCGGGGCAAGCGCGCGGCCGCCAAGGCGATCCTGCTCGAGTCCGCCGGACGGCTCGAGCGCAACTACACCACCAATGGCTGCTACGGCCAGACCACGGCGGCGGCCTGCCAAGCCGGCAGCGGCGCGCCGATTGTCGCCGCCGGTACGGCGTTCGCCCTGGCCCCCGCCGACGGTCGCGCCCAATACCGCATCGACCTCACCGCGGGTGGCGCACAGACCTTCACGCTGACAGCGACACCGTGTGGCGCAGCGGGCGCCAATTGCCCGGCCGGATCCGAGTCGAACACCGATGCCGAATGCGGCGCGCTCACGCTCGCCAACACTGGCGAGCGCGGCGTTGGCGATGGCGCCAGCGGCACGCTCGCCCATTGCTGGCAGCGCTAAGACCCGGCCAGCCATCACGTTCCAAGGGGCGCACCGCGGTGCGCCCCTTGCATTTTGGTTCGCCACAAAAGCACAAGAGCCGTAGCTCCCGGACAGTCGCTAGGGATAAACCCTCGGCTCGTTTCAACCCGCCACTCCCATCGGGACGACCGGTCCCTCTCGCCCTCTGCGCGGCAGGCCGGCCATGCAACTCTGTTCGTTTTGGGCACTCTATTAAGAAGTCCCCCTTGGAGTTTTACGGACATGCCCGGCTTCACGCGCGCCACGGCGCACCGCAATCACGGTTTCACTCTGATCGAATTGCTGGTGGTGATTGCCATCGCGACGATCCTGCTGGGGATCGGCGTGCCCAACCTGCAGTCCTTCCTGATCAAGCATCGCTTGAGCACCCAGGCCAACGATCTGCACACAGCATTGCAGTTCGCTCGCAGCGAGGCGTTACGGCGCAATGCGCCGGTCACGTTGCGGCGCGTCGGAGCCACTGGCACGGGAAACTGGAGCGCGGGCTGGACACTCTTTTCAGACGCCAACGGCAATGGCGTCATCGACAGCTCCGACGTGGTCTTGCGTGAAAGCCCCGCTCTGCCCGCTCCGCTCACGCTTTACTCGAGCGACAAGCTCGCGTCCTCGCTCACCTTCGACGGCCGCGGTCGCGCCGCGAGCGGTGGCGGCAGCTTTGTCCTGTGCCACGGTGACGATCTCGCCATCGACGGCCAGTCGCGTTCGCGCGCGGTGCTGATCAACGCCGCGGGCCGCATCCGACTCGGCACCGACGCCAACCAGGACGGCGTGATCGAGACCGACACTGGCGCCGTCAGCAGCTGCACCCAGCCATGAGCGAATCGAGCCCCCGTCCCATGAATCGCCGTCGCCATGCCCTCCACCGCCAACGCGGTCTGAGCCTGGTCGAAATCCTGGTCGCCGTGGTGATCCTGTCGATCGGCCTGCTTGGTCTGGCGGGCCTGCAAGCCAATTCCATGCGAGCCAGCCAGGGCTCGCTCTACCGCGCCCAAGCCGCCACGCTGGTGGCGGATCTCGCCGAACGCATGCGTACCAACCTGGGTGACGCCCGCAACTACCAACACGCACTCGGCGCCGCGCCGCCCGCCGGCACCCACGTGCGCGCGGCCGACCTGGCCGATTGGCTCGCCCGCGTGGCCGCCTTGCCGGCCGGCCGGGGCGCGGTCAGCGTCAACCCCAGCAACACGCTCGTCACCATCACCGTTGAGTGGGATGACTCCCGTGCCGGCGGCCCGGTCAACGCCCGCCACACCACCGAGACCCGGCTGTGGAACAACTGAAATTCAAGTGCGCGCGACAGCGCGGGGTGTCCCTGGTCGAGCTGATGATCAGCATGACGCTCGGGCTGATCATCCTGTCGGCTCTGGTTTATGTGTACACCAGCTCGCGCAGCGCCTACCGCATCAACGAAAACCTGGCCCGGGTGCAGGAATCGGGCCGCTTTGCGCTCGAGTACCTGAGCCAGGATCTGCGCATGAGCAGCTATGCCGGTTGCCGCTCGCGCAACCTCGCCGCCGACAAGGACACGCTGTTCAACATCACTGCCAACCCGGCGGCCGCTTTCGATGGCAGCAACGGCATTGAAGGCTTTGAGAACGGCACGGGCTGGACCAACCCCGGCACCGTGGCGCGCAGCGCGGGCGATGTCATGACGGTGCGGCGCGCCTCGAGCCTGGCGATCCCGCTCACGGCCAATGCCGATTTCGACACCCGCACACTGAGCATGCTCAACAACTCGCTCGGCCTTGGTCGCAACGATCTGGTGCTGCTCGCCAACTGCGAACGCGCCATGCTGTTTCGCGTCACCAACAACCCGCCCGCCACCGCGCCCGGCAAGCACCCCACCACACTCGCGTTTGGCAGCGCCGGCAACCTCGCCGCGCTCAACGTTCCGCCTTTCAACCAGGCCTCGCGCGCCGAAGTGCTGCGCTTTGGCACCTATTCGTTTTTTGTCGGCCGCGGCCCCAACGGCGAAAGCGCTCTCTACCGCACCGATGGCAGCGTGGCCGAGGCGATCGTCGACGGCGTGATCGACATGGAACTGCAATTCGCGCTCGACGATTCGATCCCGGCCGACGGCGTGGCCGACCGCTATCTGCCGGCCAGTGCGATCAAGACCACGGCACCGAACGAATGGAGCAAGGCGATCGGCGTGAGAGTGAGCCTGCTGGTCGCCAGCGGCGACGACGGCCTCGCCGCCAACCCCATGAGCTACGTCTTGCGCGACCTCGATGGCGATGGCGAGCCTGACACCGAGACCGCCCCCGACCGCCGCCTCTACCAGGTCTTCACCACCACCATCGCCCTGCGCAACCGAGTTCTCTGAGGCCCCGATGAAACCCCTGTTCCCTCCGCGCGCAGCACGCCGCCAAACGGGTGCCGCTCTGGTCGTCGGTCTGATCCTGTTGGTGGTGCTCACGCTGCTCGGGGTCTCGGCCTACCTGATCGCCAGCCAGCAAGAACGCATGGCCGGCAATACGCGCGACCGCATCCGCGCCTTCGAAGCCGCCGAAACCGCTCTGCGCGACTGCGAATCGGTCCTGGCCCGCACCGGCGGCCTGCCCGCCTTTGACGACCACGGCGGCATGTACACCGCCCCCGACGTCGACCAGCCACAGTTCTTCGAGACCGTCGACTGGAGCAACGACGCCGCGGTGCGCGTTCTGGCCAAGCCGCTCGCCGACGTCGCACGCCAACCGCGCTGCATCGTCGAGCGCGTGATCGACATCGAAGTCCGCCCCGATGGCGGCGCCGTCAGCGGCCCGCAGGCGATGGAACTCGCCACCGTCTACCGCACCACCGCCACCGGCTACGGCGTCCAACTCTCGAGCCAGGCGCAGGTGCAATCCACCTACCGTCGCTGACCCGTCGTGAATCCACAAGAACAAGCTGCAGGAACGCGCCCCATGAAGTCCCGCCCCCCCGCTCGCCCCTGGCCACACGCGGCTCTGACCGCGGCTGCCCTCGCTGCCCTTGCTGTCCTCGCTACCGCTCTGACCGCGGGCAATGCCGCCGCGTTCACCATCGCCGACACCCCGCCGTTTCTGCCAACGCCGATGCCGCCCAATATCGCGGTCACGCTCGACGATTCGGGCTCGATGCGCTGGGCCTACGCGCCCGACAATGTGTGCGTGACCGACAGCGATGACCGCAATCCGTCGTGGATCAGCCGGCGCGTGAAGTCGTCCACCTTCAACCCGATCTACTACGACCCGAACACGATCTATACCCCACCACCGCAGGCCAACGGCACGCCGCTGTCGACCCGCTTCGAGAGGGCCTGGGTCAATGGCTACAACACCTCTCGCGGCTCGCGCGATCTCAGCGACAACTACAAGGTCACCTGGTCGTACAACTCGGCCAACACCGAAAGCAACATGGAGTACCCGAGCACCTCCAGCTCCCGCGGCTGCCAGGCGAGCGAGTACTGGGCGCAGAACCCGACCGCCGACTTCCGCGGCGATGAAACCAGCGGCGTTCCCGCCTACTACTACGTCTACGACCCGGTCGGCACCCCGTGCCGCGCGTCCAAGGGCAATGACAGCTGCTACAAGCTCGTGACCGTCAGCAGCCGCTCCGGCCCCGGCACCCGAGACATCAATGGCGACGGCCGGATCGACGCGGCCGACCAGGACGAGCGCCAGAATTTTGCCAACTGGTATTCCTTCTATCGAACCCGCAACCTGCTCACCATCGGCGCGGCGGCGAGCGCCTTCCAGAATCTGCCCGAGGACGCCCGAGTGGCCTGGCGCACGCTCAACAACTGCACCTCGTTTTCGAGCTGTAACAGCATCCGCAACGGGATCCGGCGCTGGGTTGGCTCGCCCGGCGACGCCGGCAACACCGAGCATCGCGACAACTTCTACCGCTGGCTGATGCGCCTGCCGGCCAGCGGCGGCACGCCGCTGCGCCAGGCCGCGGGTCAGGTCGGCGAGTACTTCAAGAGCACCAGCCACGATGGCCCTTACGGCATCGACCCCAATCAATCCGATACCCAGCGCGGCACGCAATACGCCTGCCGCCCCAACTTCCACATCCTGATGACCGACGGGATCTGGAACGGCAACGCCGGCACCTGCAGTGGCAGCAACTGCGGCGAGCAGGACAACAGCAGCAGCACCCTGCCTGACGGCCGGCGCTTCAACCCCAACACGCCCGACACGCAGGTCTACAGCAGCAGCTACGGCAACAACCTGTCCGACGTGGTCTTCCACTACTGGAAAACCGACCTGCGCACCGACCTCGACAACCTGCTGATTCCCTACTACCGCGATCGCAGCGGCACCGAGGACTTCAAGTACTGGAACCCGAAGAACGACCCCGCGACCTGGCAGCATCTGGTGACCTTCACGGTCGGCCTGGGCTTGCGCGACACGCTCAACCTGTCCGGTCTCGAATGGGAAGGCGACACCCACGAAGGTCGCGGCTATGCGAATCTCCGCAGCGGCGCCAAACCCTGGCCGCAGACTGGATCGGACCGCTCACCCGGCAATGTCTATGACCTTTGGCACGCCGCGATCAACAGCCGCGGCCAGGCCTTTGCCGCCGAGAACCCGGAGGAGCTGACCAAGGCCTTGCAGGCCGCGCTCAACCGGATCGGCGAGAGCCAGAGCTCGGCCGCAGCACTGACCGCCAACTCGACCCAGATCGGCGCCGATTCGCTGGTGTTCCAGGCCCGCTTCAACACCGCTGACTGGACCGGCTCGATGACCGCTTTCAACCTCGAGACCGACGGTTCCAAGGGCAAGGCCAAGTGGGACACGGGCGAACCCAACAAGATCCCGCGCCACGACCTGCGCAAGATTTACACCTGGGGCGGAGCCAACAAGGGAATCGAGTTCAAGAAGACCGAACTGGCCAACGCCGGGCTGTGGGGTTTGATCGACAACGACGATCTGCTTGCCTACCTGCGCGGCGACGCGAGCCGTGAGGAAGGCAAGGGCGGCGGATTCCGCGCCCGCAGCGCGCGAGTGGGCGACATCATCAACTCCGATCCCGCCTTTGTCGGCCGGCAGAACTATGGCTACACCTCCTTGCCTGAAGGCAGGGACATGGCAAGCCGCTACGACGTCTTCGTCGCCAACAAGGCCAAGCGGGCGAACACCGTCTACGTCGGCGCCAACAACGGCATGCTGCATGCCTTTGACGCCGCCACCGGGGTCGAGAAGTTCGCCTATGTGCCGCAGGCTTTGCTGGGCGAGCTCGCTCAGCTGGCCGACCTCAAGTACGCGCACCGCTACTTCGTCGACGGCTCGCCCTCGGCATGGGACGCCTACTTCAAGCCTGCCAAGGCCTGGAAGACCGTGCTGATGGGAACCACCGGCGCCGGCGGCAAGTCGGTGTTCGCGCTCGACGTGACCGACCCCGACCAGTTCGGTCGCGCCAGCGTGCTGTGGGAGATCAACGACACGTCGGGCGAGCCTTACAAGAACGACCTCGGCCGCACCCTGGGCCAGGCCGTGGTGGCCCGCCTCAACAATGGCGACTGGGCGGCGATCTTTGGCAACGGTTACGGCAGCGTCAACCAGCGCGGCGTGCTGTATGTGGTCAACCTCAGCACCGGCGCCCTGATCCGCAAGTTCGACACCGGCGCGGGCAGCGCGGCCGCTCCCAACGGCCTGGGCACGCCCACCCTCTACGACACCAACGGCGACGACATCTACGACACCGTCTACGCGCCCGACCTGCTCGGCAATGTGTGGAAGTTCGATTTCGCCAATGCGAGCGCCGACCACTGGAAAATCGCTCTCACCGGCCAACCGCTCTTTACCGCGACCAGCCCGAGCACGCGCAATCCGGCGCAGCCGATCCAGGCGCGAATCGAACTGGCCCGCCCGCCGCAGGGCGTGCCAGGCGTTCTGCTGCTGTTTGGCACCGGCCGCTTCTTCGCCACGGAAGACAAGGACATTCCCCCCATCCAGAGCTTCTATGCCGTGCTCGACAACAACCGCAGTGCCGCGACCCGCAGCGAACTGCAGCAGCAAGTGATCTCGACCGAGCGGATTTCTCTGCGTGGGGTGATGACCGACGTGCGCAAGCTCAGCCAGAACCGCATCGACTGGGCTCGCCAACGCGGCTGGACCATGAACCTGCCGACGCCCGGCGAACGCGTGATCGGCCAGGCGGCGGTGCGTGGCGGACGCGTGATCTTCAGCACGCTGATCGCTTCGGATGATCCGTGCGCGTTTGGCGGCTCGGGCTGGCTGATGGAGGTCGACGCCAAGACCGGCGCCCAACTGCCTTACGCCGTGTTCGACACCAATGGCGACAAGCTGGTCGACGACAACGACCAGATGATCGCGGGGGTACCGATCTCGGTCGGCATCGTCAAGCAGCCGCTGGTGCTCGACGGCGCCAGCACCGCGAGCAAACTCATGAGCGGCACCAGCGGCGAAATCCAGCTCGAACGCAATCGCAGCTTCAGCGAAGGCCTGGGGCGCGACTCCTGGAAGGAACTCAATCGATGACACCTCGCTCCCGCCCAACTGCCGCCGGCTTCACCCTGATCGAACTGATGGTGACACTCGTGATCGTGGGCATTCTGGCCGCGATCGCCATCCCCAACTACTCGGCCTATGTGGCGCGCGGCAAGCGCGCCGCGGCCAAGACCGAACTGATGAACACCGCGCAGGCGCTCGAGCGCAACTACACCACCAACGGTTGCTACAACTTCACCTCGGTGGCGAACTGCCAGGCGCAGTCCGGAACGGCGTTCGCTTTGCCCCACACGGTCGCACCCAGCGAGGGGCGGGCGAGCCACTCGATCACGGCGGATTACTCGGCAAGCAGCAATGGGCAGGCCTTCACCGTGAGCGCCACGCCGTGCGGCAGCGGCAGCGCCTGCCCGGCGGGCTCCGACCCTTACACCGACACCGAGTGCGGCACGCTGTTGCTCGCCAACACCGGCGCACGGGCCATCAGCGGCACCGGCACCGTGGCCCACTGCTGGCAGCGCTGACCCCCGCTCACCGGGCCGCCTTTTCTCACTCCGCGCCTGGCGGCTCACGCCAGGGCGCGGCCAGAGCGGCCGCGGCCGCACCCTGCCATTGGAAGGCGGCGAGCAGATCCGCGAAGCCGTCGCCAGGGGCGCAGCGAAGATCGAGCTCAACCCCGCTCGCCGGATGCGCGAAACGCAATCGGGCCGCTGCGAGCAGCAAGCGCGCCACGCCGAATTCGGCCGCGATCATCCGGTTATGCCGCCCGACGCCGTACGTGGCGTCGCCAACGATGGGGTGAGCGATGTGCTTCATGTGCCGGCGCAACTGGTGGCGGCGGCCGGTCTCGGGTTCGAGCACGACCAGCGCGTAGCGACTGCTGGGGTAGCGGTCCACCGCCACCGGCACCTCGATCGTGGCAACACGAGCCAGCCAAGTCCGCGCCGGCTGCGCCGCTTTCTCGGGAGCACGCAAATACGGGTCGAGGGGCGGCGCCAGGGCGTGGTCGATCAGCAGATCTTGCGGTGAGTGACCGCGCACAACCGCCAGGTAGCGCTTGTCGACCACCCGACTGGCGAACTGCTCGCCCAATCGAGCCGCCATGCCCGGATCGAAGCAGAACACCAGCAGGCCGGAGGTGCCCTTGTCGAGGCGGTGGACCGGGATCACGCGGCGGCCGATCTGATCGCGCAGCAACTGCACCGCGAAGCGGGTTTCGTGACGGTCGATCTCGGAACGGTGAACCAGCAGGCCGGCCGGTTTGTCGATCACGACCAGATGATCGTCCTGATAAATGATGGAAAGCATGGGCGAATCATCGCAGGCGAGCGGCGCGCAGCGATAATCCAGGCCTTGACTGCCGGAGTATTGCGAGATGGAACGATTCACGATTTCGATCGACGAAGAGCTGGCCCGCGAGTTCGACGCCTTGATCGAAGCCCGTGGCTATGGCAACCGCTCCGAGGCAGTGCGCGACATCCTGCGCAGCCACCTCGACCGGCTGCGCGAGCGCGAAGACCGCGATGCGCATTGCGTGGCAGTCCTCTCCTACGTCTACAACCACCACGAGCGCGAGCTGGCCGAGCGCCTGATGGGCGTGCAGCACGCTCATCACGACCTGACGGTGTCGTCGATGCACGCGCATCTCGATCACGACAACTGCATCGAGACCGTGATTCTCAAAGGGCATGCGAGCGAAGTGCGGCGCTTTTCCGATTCGGTCTGCGCCGAGCGCGGCGTCAAGCACGGGCAGCTGAATCTGGTGACGGTGGCCGCCCACTACAGCCATCACCACAAGCACGAGCACGTCCACCTCACCCCTCACGCATAAGCGCAAGGAGCGCCCGGCTGCGTCCGGATGGCTGGGTTCTGGGTCTCAGGCCGCCAGCGACACCGTGGGCTCGATCGCCGTCATGGCAGGCG
>JAVVWR010000055.1:15871-20569 GCA_036652035.1 Burkholderiaceae bacterium
CTGGGTCTCAGGCCGCCAGCGACACCGTGGGCTCGATCGCCGTCATGGCAGGCGCCTGGCCGTAGGCGGCGAGAAACTCATCGCACCGGGCCACATCCATGGGTGCGCCAAACAGAAAGCCCTGAATCGAATCGCAATCGAGCTGGGCCAGAGTTTCGAGCTGCTCGCTGGTTTCCACCCCTTCGGCGATCACGTGCATGTCGAGCGCGTGCCCCAGATCGATCACGGCCCGCACAATGGCCACGTCCCGGCTTGAATCCACCATGTCGCGCACAAATTCGCGATCGATCTTGAGCACCGTCAGATTGAAGCGCTTGAGATAGGCCAGCGACGAGTAGCCAATGCCAAAGTCATCCAAAGCCAGCCGGACTCCCCGCGCACTCAACTGCCCCAGAGCGTCGACCGTGGTCGGCGAGGGATCGAGCAAGAGATTCTCGGTCAGCTCAAGCTGCAGGTTCCTGGGTGCAAAACCCGTGCGTTCGATCACGCTGAAAATCGAACGCGCCAGATCCGGCCGGTCAAACTGAAGCGCGGACACATTGACCGACAACACCAGGCGGGGATGGCCGGCGTCGCTCCAGAGCAAGGCCTGCCGGCAGGCCTGCTCCAGCACATCCAGACCGACACCGTGGATCAGGCCCGTGGTCTCCAGCGCCTTGACCAGGCTGGCGGTATCGACACCCAGGCGCGCCCCATCGTCCCAGCGCAACAGAGCCTCGACCGCCTCAACCCGCAGGCCGTCCACGCTCATGATTGGCTGGTAGTGGACCTTGAATTCCCCCGCCTCCACCGCCCGCCGCACCGCCACTTCCACTTCCATGCGGCGGTGCAAGCCGTCGGCCATCGCCGGATCGTAGTGCTTGAGGCGTCCCCCGCCCTCGTGCTTGGCGGCGCGCATGGCCAGCTCGGCGTTCTTGATCAACTCGGCGAGCGAGCCCAGGCGGCTGTCCACCGCCGCTACGCCGACGCTAAACCCCACCCGGGTCGATTTGCCACCGATCACATACGGCGGCAGCAAGGCCCGCAGCAGATTGCGCGCGAGCGCGTCGGCGGGCTCGGGGCCGGCAAGCGACCCCACCAGCACCACGAACTGATCGCCCGCCACCCGCGCAATCCGGTCGGATTCCCGCGTCGTTGCCTGAACCCGGCTCGCCACGTTGCGCAGAATCTGGTCGGCATCCACCGGCCCGAGCGCTTCATTGAGCAGGCTGAAGCGGTCGATATCGAACACCACCGCTCCCACCCAGGGGCGGGCGGCGCGAGCGCGTTCGCGCAGGGGATCGAGCGAGGCCAGCAGGCCGACCCGGCTCAGCAAGCCGGTCATGGCGTCGCTCGCATGCGCCTGGCGCAGAACCCGCTCGCGGCGCCGCAGCTCGGCCAGCGGCTGGCGCAAGCCACCCAGCCAGAGCACGAGCAGCAAGCCGCTCATGAGCACGACCGCGCCCAAGGCTGCGCGCAGCCCGGTGAACCACGGCAGATCGATCACCAGCCAGCCGGGTCCATCCGCGGGAAGATCCAAGGCCTGAGTCACGCGCCAGGGGCTGCCGCGACGCTCATCCAAGGGCTCGCCGCGCCTGGGTTCCCAGGCGCAGCGGGCCCCGGCATCGACACAGGAGCCCAGGTCATGAATCCGCCGCCCGAGCTCACGCCCGCCGAGCGCGAGAGCCCCTTCGCGCCCCGCCTCGTCGGTCCAGGCCAGCGCCGCGCGCGCCGCGTACTGCGCCCGGTCGTATTCGCGCCACCACTCAAAACCGCCCGCCGTCAGGGCCGGCACCAGCAGCAGCAATGACAACCAACGCCGGATCTGACTGCTGCTCAAGCCCCGCGCAGGCAGGGAGATATTGGACGCTTCACGCATGTACGTTCTCCTCCCTCGGCAAGGTGGTCGCACCGGCCTCGACCACACGATTGCGCCCCTGACGCTTGGCCACGTAGAGCGCACGGTCAGCGCGGTCGATCACCGCGCTCAGATCACTATCGGCATCACACAAACTGGCGACGCCCAGGCTGATGGTGATGCGTAAATCCTTGACTTCGCGGACTCTGCGCCCGGCATCGGATTCGACCCGCTGCCGCAGCCGTTCGGCCACTTCGCGGGCCCGGATCGCGGCCTCGCCTTCGAGCACCACGCAGAACTCTTCGCCGCCGTAGCGGCAGACCCAATCCTGCAGTCGCATTTCTGCGAGCAAGCGCTGGGCCACTTCGCGGATCACCCGGTCGCCCACGCCGTGCCCCCAGCTGTCATTGACGCGCTTGAAGTAGTCGATATCGACCATCACGCACGCCAACGCCGCGCCGTTAGCTCGAACCTGCGCCAGCAGGGCGGGACCGCGGTCGAACAAGGCCCGCCGATTGAGGCAGCCCGTCAGGGGATCGCGCGTCGCGAGCGACTGCAGCTCCTCGTTCTTGCGTTCGATCTCCGCCTTGGCCACCGACAGATCATTGACCACGGCCTTGAGCTTCTCGTTGGCCTGCACCAGGGGGGTGACATCGGAAAAAGTCACCAGGCAGCCATGGACCACGCGCTTGGCATCGGCGATTGACGCGCAACTGACGATCAATTCACGCGCCTCGCCCTGGGCGTCGCGGCTGTGAAGCGGGAAGCCGGATTCATTGCCGCGCTTTGCCATCGCCCGCATCCAGGGAATTTGCAGCGGGTCGGACGGCAAGGCTTCGGTCAGCCAGGATCGGCTCGCCAGAGGTTTCCCAAGGATGACCGGTGCACCCGCCCCTTCCATCGCCCGGAAAGCCTGATTGGCCAGCAGCACCTGGCCGCGCGCATCCACCACGGCCACGCCCTCGCTCATGGCATCGAACGCGTACTGCACACGCTCGGGAATGACCGACTTCGGATCGAGGTAGTTGAGCGCCCGCCGCAAATACAGCGAGAACATCATCCCGCCAAAGATCAGGACGAAAACCAGCAGGATCAGCCAGGTCTCGTCGAGCCACCGGGCAAGCCCGTGAGGAGCGCGCGGAGCAAACACCAGTTCGAGCTGCGCCCAGGACTCACCGCTGCGTTTCAGGGGCACGACTACGCGCTCGGCGGCATCGGCGGACAAAACCTCGCGGCCGGTGTTGTCGCGGCCACTGCGAGCCCATACGCCGCCATTGACACGCAGCAAAGCCACCGACTCGAGCCCCGGCGTGCGCAGCCGGATCTGGTCAAAAAGTTTTTGCACCGCCGCCGGATCCTGTTGCCCGAGAGAGGCCGCCAACTGCACCGCCAAGGCTTCGGAGTACCGCGTGCGGAACTCCTGCTCCTGGGTCCGCGGATCGCGCAGCACACCGAACAGCAGATCGGCCATCAGCACCAGCACCACGGTGATCGTCACCAGCGCCAGGGTCATCTGCATCAAGGGTGAGAGCCGTTTCATATTCCGGGTTCCTTCGCGCTGTCGGGCCGCAAGTCATTGACCCAGGACGCGGCTTCGGCGCGACCGGGAACCGAGTCATACCCGTCGTCGTCGTCGTTATCGTCGTCACCGTCGTCTTCGTCTCGACGCCCGGCCAAGATCGGCAGCAGGTCAACGTGGCGCAGGGTCGGCGTGCCAACCAACAGCGTGGCAAACAAGCCCAAACCCGAAGCCCACCACACAAAGCCCGCCACCAGAACCAGGCCGCCACCGACCTGAACGTCGCGCAGAATGTCGATCTCGCTCGGCGACGACCGTGCCACCGGTTCAGCCGCGTCGTGCGCGCTCCGTCTTCCCCGCAGTTCCGATTCACTCTCGGAGCCCAGCCCGACCCGCTCATACGAAGCCCACTGAGTTCCGCGCCAGGCCTCGAGCTCACTCAGCCAACCGGCTTCCCCCGCGTTGGAGCCGCGACGCCCGGCATTGGATTCCGTGTCCGTCCCCAGGCCTGTACGAAACACCGAGACCAGAGGTTCGTAGGCCCCCACCAGAGAGAGCCCGCTGATTTCAGGCGCGAGCGGCAGTGGCGCATGAGCACCGGCCCCCTCACCCGGAACGATCGCCGGCGCAGCGGGGAGGGCGGGTTCCACCGGAACCAGCACTGAGGGCGGCTTGGAAATTTCTGGCTTGGGCGGCACCACCGGAGGCAATCCAGGGTCCGGAACCGGGGGCGCGATGTCAGCGCCGGCGCGAACCGTCAACACGCTGAGACGGCCTTCGCCACTGAGCCCGCTCTCGTCCACGACACGAACCCGCAGCTCGTAGCGGGTCGGCGTGGCGAAGTCGATCCGGGCCACATCGACCACGCGCAGCGCTCCGCTGCGCGGGTCCATGGCAAAACGTCCGCCCGCGTCATCGAGCAGGGCATAGCTCAGGTGCGAATTGGCATCCGGGTCGGCCGCCAGCACGGTCGCGAGCAGGCCTGCCATCGCCGACGCACGCTCCACGCTCAGCTCCGATGGCCCGATGACGTAGGGCGCTTCATTGACATCGAGCACCCGGATCGCCATGCGCTGCCGCGCTACCGCGCCCGTCGTATCTCGGGCTTCGATCTCAAGCACATAGACATTGTCGCCATCGGCATCGCGCGCACGCTCGAAATCTGGCGCTTGTGCCCAACGCAGACGTCCGCTGGTTTCATCCAGAACAAAATGCGCGGCATCCGCCCCGCCCGCGATGACGTAGCGAAGCGCGTCAGCGTCAAGATCGACCGCCTCGACTCGCACAAGATCCAAGCCATTTTCCGGGCCGCTCGCCGCGGCCGGAGAAATGATCCATGGCG
>JAVVWR010000056.1:0-1459 GCA_036652035.1 Burkholderiaceae bacterium
GTTTATGGCACCTTAAATCCGAACTGATGGCACTCAGCGCAGTAATCGCGTGAGGATTGATGCGAGGAATGGCAGTCGCCGCAGGGAATCTTTCCCTCGTGTGATTGGTGTGGGTTGTGGCGTTCTTGGTTGGTTTTGGCGGCGAGCTTTTCGTAGCTCTCGTGGCAGCTCAGACACTGTTGGGTGGCGAGTTTGCTGGAGGCGGGCGCGGTGGTCGGGGCTGGGGTTTTGTGGCAGGCCTCGCACCCGACGCCACGGGCCTGATGGCGATCGGCGAGCGGAGCGCTCGCGGCGGGTGCTGCGCCGATGAGCAAGCCCATCAGGCCAGCCAGGGCGCAGCCGGTACCAGACCGTAACCAACGCCGCCACGGTGGATAAAGTGATTCCATCGAAATCTCCGGATGCGCGGGGCCGCGGCGCGCTCAGGCGTGCGGCCCCGCGGTGATCAGGCGAGCGGCTTTTGCGCGGCCGCGTTGCGACCGGCAATGCGACCCATCACGATGCATTCGGTCAGATTGCCACCGCCCTGGTAGACGAACTTCAGCGCGGACGACAGCTCTCCGGCGGTGAATAAGCGCGGAATGGCTTCGCCCTTCCAGTTGAGCACTTCGCGCTTGGCGTTGGCCGAGATGCCGCCCTTGGTGTTGGGGCCACCCGCGATCAGGGGCAGGGCATAGAACGGCCCCTTGGCAACCGGCGCGAGGGTTTTGTCGCGCCGCCCGAAGTCCTCGTCCTTGCCCTTGGCGCAGAAGTCATTGAAGCGCGCCACGGTCTGAACCAAGTTGTCCTTGTTCATCAGCTTGCGATTTTCGGGGTGAGCGGCGATCTTGCCGGCCAGCTCCTCGATGCTGTCGGCCTTGAGAATCCAGCCGCGGTCAATCGCATCCTGGTTGTCCTTGCTCCATGGCACGAAGTCGTAACCAGCGGTGGAAATTCCCAGGTCAGTGATGGTTCGAGATGTCCGTAGGGTTTCGTCGAATACCAACCAGCTTGGTGAGCGCGGGTAGATCAACTGGTTGATATCAAACCGCACCGCTTCCTTGTAGAAGAAGTAGCGGCTTGGGTCGTCGGTGACCTTGGTTTCGGCGGCGTAGCGCTTGCCGAAGTTGTCGACCATGAGTGAGTTGGGAGCTCCCACCACCGGCGTGATCACGCCCATCTTCAAGCCATGGTGACGAATCGGTGCAGCGAAGATGACGCGGCTGGCAGCCTTGCCGGCCTTCATCATGCCGGCGCCGATGGCGAGCGCCATTTCGATGCCGTCGCCGGTGTTGTCGGGCGTGCCATAGAAAGCCCAGCCTTCGACCCCGGGGCCTTCAATGAAGGCCTTGCGCATCGCTTTGTTGTATTCGTAGCCACCGCAAGTGAGGATCACGGCGCGGCGGGCGCGAACGGCAAAAGGCTTGCCCTTGCGCTGGGCAATGGCGCCGATGACTTCGCCCTTGTCGTTAGTAACGAG